>DATFFH010000041.1:0-52725 GCA_035250245.1 Luteimonas sp.
TGGATCGTCGAAAAGCTCGCGGCTAAAGCCGCTCCTACAAAAGCCCGCGTCTACGAGCCGAGCCGGTATGCTGGGACCATGACCTCGAAACCGCAGCTGTCGTTCTGGCAGATCTGGAACATGTGCTTCGGATTCCTCGGAATCCAGTTCGGTTTCGCCCTGCAGAACGCCAACGTCAGCCGCATCTTCCAGACGCTCGGAGCGGAAGTCGACGATATTCCGATGCTGTGGATCGCGGCGCCCTTGACCGGGCTGCTGGTGCAGCCGGTCATCGGCTATCTGTCCGATCGCACCTGGACGCGATTGGGCCGGCGCCGGCCGTATTTCCTGTTCGGCGCGATCTTCGCCTCGCTGGCGCTGTTCGCGATGCCGAATTCGCCGGCGCTGTGGATCGCGGCCGGACTGCTGTGGATCCTGGACGCGTCGATCAACGTGTCGATGGAACCGTTCCGGGCCTTCGTCGGCGACCAGCTCTCGCCACGGCAGCGCCCGACCGGCTACGCGATGCAAAGCTTCTTCATCGGCGTCGGCTCGGTGGTCGCGAGCCTGCTGCCCTGGTTGTTGGCGAAGGCGGGCGTCGGCAACACGGCCGGACCGGGCGGGATTCCGGACACCGTGCGTTACGCGTTCTATTTCGGCGGCGCGATACTATTTCTGGCGATCGCGTGGACCGTGTTGCGCACGCGCGAGTATCCGCCCGAAGAACTGGCAGCGTTCGACGATGCGGCGCCTCGTCCCGAGCGTTCCGACACCGGCGTCACGCCGCTCTCGCGCACTGCGGGAACGATTTGGCTGGTCGCGGGCCTGGCGGCGCTTGGCGCGATACATTTTCTCGACTGGGACAAGCAGTTGTACATCCTGGCCGGTGGCGTCGCCGCTTATGGTCTGGCTCTGCTGGCCGCCGGTTGGTCTCGTCCGCAGGGCATGCTCGCCACCCTCGTGGGCGACCTGCATGCGATGCCGAAGACGATGCGCCGCTTGGCCGTGGTGCAGTTCTTTTCCTGGTTCGCATTGTTCGCGATGTGGATCTACACCACGTCGGCGGTCACTTCGGTCCATTACGGAAGTGCCGATACGGCGTCGGCGGCCTACAACGAAGGCGCCAACTGGGTCGGCGTGCTGTTCGCCGCCTACAACGGCTTCGCCGCGTTGGCGGCGATCGTCATTCCATGGATGGTGCGGCGCTGGGGCTTGCGCGTCAGCCACTTGATCAATGCCAGCCTTGGCGGAATCGGATTGCTGTCCTTCCTGTGGATCCGCGACCCGCAATGGCTGCTGCTGTCGATGGTCGGCGTCGGTTTCGCCTGGGCCTCGATCCTGTCGCTGCCGTACGCGCTGTTATCCGACAGCCTGCCAGCGGAGAAGATGGGCGTGTACATGGGCATCTTCAATTTCTTCATCGTGATCCCGCAGTTGGTCGCGGCCAGCCTGCTCGGACTGCTGCTGAAGGCCTTCTTCGGCGGGGAACCGATCCAAGCCCTGATGATCGGCGGCGTGAGCCTGATCGTGGCCGGCGTATGCGTATTGCGCGTGCCCGAACCCGTGCCGACGTTGGCGGTGGCGCGATGAGACGTTGGCCGATCCTGTTCGCCGCGATGATCGGCGGCCATGCGCATGCCGACGATGCGAAGTCCGACGAGTTTTATGGCACTGCCGAGCCTTTCGCCAGCGAAGCGGTGTATTTCGTGCTGACCGACCGCTTCGTCAACGGCGACCCGGACAACGATTACCGCGATCAGGGCGGCAAGCATCCGACGTTCGATCGCCGAATTCCCGGCCCGAACGGGGAAAACGACAACATCGGCTACCTGGGCGGCGATTTCAAAGGCATTCTCGACAATGCGGACTACATCCGCGACATGGGTTTCAGCGCGGTGTGGATCACGCCGATCGTCGACAATCCCGACGAGAATTTCACAGGCGGAAAGCCCGCAAGCTGGGGCAGCTTTTGGACCGATCAGGGTAAGACCGGTTATCACGGTTATTGGGGCGTCAACTTCTACCGGCTCGACGAACATCTGCCCAGCCGGAATCTGGATTTCGCACAGTTCACTGCGAAGATGAAGGCCAAGCGATTGAAAGTGGTGCTGGACATCGTCGCCAACCATGGTTCGCCCGCGTACACGATGCCGCGCGACCAGCCGAAGTTCGGCAAGGTCTACGATCGCGATGGTCGTTTGATCGCCGATCACCAGAACCTGCCGCCGGAGAAGCTCGATCCGGCGCATAACCCTCTGCATCGCTTCTACAACGCCAAGCCGGGCGTGGCCGAGTTGTCCGATTTCGACGAGAACAATCCGGCGGTGCTGGATTATCTGGCCGGTGCCTACGAACAGTGGGCCGGGCAGGGCGCCGCCGCGTTCCGCATCGACACGCTGGGCTGGATGCCGCATGCGTTCTGGAAGAAATTCGCGGACCGCATCCGGGCCAAGCATCCGGACTTCTTCATGTTCGGCGAGAACTTCGAATACGACGCTGCCAAGATCGCGCCGCACACATGGCCCGGGAACGGTTCGATCAGCGTGCTCGATTTTCCGCTCAAGCAGGGCCTGGACGAGGTCTTCGGCAAGAAGCAAGCCGGCTTCGAGCGATTGGCATCGGCGCTGCATCTGCAGGACGGGTTGTACGCCAATCCCTACGAATTGATGACCTTCTACGACAATCACGACATGCCGCGCCTGGACGCGACGGACGAAGGCTTCATCGATGCGAACCATTGGCTGTTCACCGCGCGAGGGATTCCGGTGGTCTATTACGGCTCAGAAGTCGGCTTCATGCGGGGGCGCGCCGAACATGCGGGCAACCGCAACTACTTCGGACAGGAGCGGATCGACGCGGCGCGCAAGCATCCCATCCGCGAACGTTTAAAGCGCATCGCGCGCGTGCGCGCGGCCTCGCCCGCGTTGCAGCGAGGATTGCAGCTGAATCTGGAATTGAAGGGCGACCGAGCTGTGTTCTACCGCGTCTATCAGTGCGGCGATGCGCATCAGATCGCGTTGGTGCTGCTCAACAAGGGCGATGCGCCGGCGACGTTCTCGGTCAGCGATAAGTTGCAACCGGGCGTCTGGCGGGGCGCTTTCGACGGTCGAGCGATCGACGTTGCAGAAGACGCGTCATTGACGGCAGAGGTGGCTGCGCACGATGTCGAAGTGTTGCTATTGGACGAGCCCGCGACCCGGCCGGATTTACGCGCGGCTCTTCAGGAAGCGATGTCAAAAGCGCGCCGACGCTAAGGCTCATCCTCTCCCCCGCTTGCGGGGGAGAGGGCAGGGTGAGGGGGTGAGCGCCGCAGGCGCGAATGCGTTGCTGTTCCTTCAAATACGCGAGGTTGCCCCCTCACCCCAACCCTCTCCCCCGCAAGCGGGGGAGAGGGAGCACAGCCTAAGCAACCGCAGCTGTCGACTTGCGCACCACCAGCGATGTCGCCAGCCGCAGGCTTTCCGCCGGCTCGCCGTCCACCAGCTTGACCAAGGCCTCCACCAGCAATTCGCCGGCGCGATGGGTGTCCTGGAACACCGTAGTCAGTGCCGGCGTCGCGATCCGCGCAGCCGGGATATCGTCGAAACCGATCACCGCCACGTCTTCGGGAATGCGCAGGCCGCGCTCGATCAGGGCACGCATGGCGCCGATCGCGATCAGGTCGCTCGCGGCGAATACCGCGTCGAACCGGGCATCGCGATCCAGCAACGCCTGTGCAGCCGCATAACCGGAATCCTCCGAACTTTCCGCATCGACCTGCAACGCCGGGTCCATCGCCGCCCCGGCTTCGCGCAGCGCCTGATCGCAACCCAGGTAGCGGTCGTGGAATTCCGGGTAGTGGCTGGAGGCGTCGCCTAGGAAAGCCACGCGCTTGCGGCCGAGCGCGGTCAGATGTGCCCCGGCCTGGCGTCCGCCGCCCAGATTGTCGCAGCCGATCGAAATGCCGGGTTGTTCCGGCAACACCGCGCCCCAGCGCACGAACTGCGTGCCTTGTTCGACCAGTTTCTCGAGCTTGCCCTGGTAGGCCAGGTAATCGCCGTAGCCGAGCAGGATCAGGCCGTCGGCCTTGTTGCTGTCGGCGTAGTCGGCATGCCAATCGTCGGACAGTTGCTGGAACGAGATCAGCAGATCCTGGCCGTGGCGGGCGCAGGCGCGGGTGATCGAGCCCAGCATCGGCAGGAAAAAGGGATTGATGTGCGATTCGTCCGAGGTCGGATCTTCGAACAAGAGCAGGGCCAGGGTGCCCGAATGCTGCCGGCGAAGGCTGGATGCGTTCTTGTCGACCTTGTAGTTCAGCTGCTCGGCGATGGCCAGGATCCGGCGCCGGGTTTCGTCGTTGACCATCGGGCTGCCGCGCAAAGCCCGCGACACGGTCGGCTGGGAAACGCCGGCCAGGTGGGCGATGTCCAGCGATGTGGCTTTGCCCTTGATGGCCATGGGTTGGGACGATCGGTGCTTGGCGGCATGATGCCATGGCCCGCGGGTCCCGCCTTCCGTAGGGTCGAGCCTGCTCGACTGCTTTTTCCGGCAAGTTCGCGGTCATTGGGCCGAAGAGCAGTCGAGCAGGCTCGACTCTACGGTTCGCAGCGGCCGGTTTCGGGCTAGAATCGTCCCTACACTCCGAAACGAGGTGGCCCCGCGGAAACGCCGGCCGAGCGTGCGACATGAGCACTACCACCGCCCATCGTTGACCCGTCCGAGGCCTCTTCCGTCAAGGCGCCTTCGGGCGCCTTTTTCGTAGGGTGGGCCTTGGCCCACCGATGCCATCTTTCAATTTTCGCGGCGAATTGCGGCGCCGCGATGGTGGGCCAAGGCCCACCCTACGCAACCCGGAAATTTTCGATGATCACCATCACTCTCCCCGACGGCAGCCGCCGCGAATTCGAAAACCCCGTCTCCGTCATGGACGTGGCCCAATCCATCGGCCCCGGTTTGGCCAAGGCCACCGTGGCCGGCAAGGTCGACGGCAAGCTGGTCGATGCCAGCGACCGTATCGACCACGATGCGAGCCTGCAGATCATCACGCCCAAGGACGAAGAAGGCGTGGAGATCATCCGCCACAGCACCGCCCACTTGGTCGGCCATGCGGTCAAGCAGCTGTACCCGACCGCCAAGATGGTGATCGGCCCGGTCATCGACGAAGGCTTCTATTACGACATCTGGTACGAACGCCCGTTCACGCCGGAAGACCTGGCGGCGATCGAACAGCGCATGCGCGAGTTGATCGCGCAGGACTACGATGTGGTCAAGAAAGTCACGCCGCGCGCGGAAGTCCTGGAAGTGTTCAAGTCGCGCGGCGAGGACTACAAGATCCGCCTGGTCGAGGACATGCCCGACGAGAAAGCGATGGGCCTGTATTACCACCAGGAATACGTGGACATGTGCCGCGGCCCGCACGTGCCGAACACGCGTTTCCTGAAAGTGTTCAAATTGACCCGTATCTCCGGCGCCTACTGGCGCGGCGACGCCAAGAACGAGCAACTGCAACGCATCTATGGCACCGCCTGGGCGGACAAGAAGCAGTTGGACGCCTACATCCAGCGGATCGAGGAAGCGGAAAAACGCGACCACCGCAAGATCGGCAAACAGCAGGATTTGTTCCATCTGCAGGAAGAAGCGCCGGGCCTGATCTTCTGGCATCCGAAAGGCTGGTCGGTATGGCAGGTGGTCGAGCAGTACATGCGCAAGGTTTATCGCGATACAGGCTATGGCGAAGTGCGCTGCCCGCAGATCCTGGACGTGTCGCTGTGGAAGCAGTCCGGTCACTGGGACAACTACAAGGACAACATGTTCTTCACCGAATCCGAGAAGCGGACCTATGCGGTGAAGCCGATGAATTGCCCCGGCCATGTACAGGTGTTCAAGCAAGGCTTGCATAGCTATCGCGACCTGCCGATCCGCTACGGCGAATTCGGCGCCTGCCACCGCAACGAGCCTTCCGGCGCGCTGCACGGCATCCTGCGCGTGCGCGGCTTCACCCAGGACGACGGCCACATCTTCTGCACCGAGGACCAGATCGAGGCAGAAGTCACCGCCTTCCACCGCCAGGCGATGAAGGTCTACGAGGATTTCGGCTTCACCGACGTACAACTGAAGATCGCGCTTCGCCCGGAACCCCGCCTGGGCGACGACGCCACCTGGGACAAGGCCGAAGACGCCTTGCGCGCGGCGCTGAAGGCGGCCGGGGTCGAGTGGCAGGAGTTGCCGGGCGAGGGCGCCTTCTACGGCCCCAAGATCGAATACCACCTGCGCGACGCGATCGGCCGGACCTGGCAGCTGGGCACGATGCAGGTCGATTTCATGATGCCGGGCCGCCTGGGCGCCGAATACGTGGACGAACACAGCCAGAAGCGGACTCCGGTGATGCTGCATCGGGCCATCGTCGGCTCGATGGAGCGCTTCATCGGCATCCTGATCGAGCACCACGCCGGCAGCTTCCCGGCCTGGCTGGCCCCGGTCCAGGCGGTGGTGGCCAACATCACCGACGCCCAGGCGGATTATGTGCAGCAGGT
The DNA here is from genome assembly GCA_035250245.1 of Luteimonas sp. Taxonomy (GTDB): domain Bacteria; phylum Pseudomonadota; class Gammaproteobacteria; order Xanthomonadales; family Xanthomonadaceae; genus Luteimonas_C. Next base: position 6,492 of record DATFFH010000041.1, read on the forward strand.
CGGGAAAACCCTTACGAATCAAGGCTTCCGGGTCGAAACCGATTTGCGGAACGAAAAAATCGGCTATAAGATTCGCGAGCACACGCTGCAACGAGTGCCATACCTGCTGGTGGTCGGGGACCGCGAGCGCGACAATGGCATGGTCGCGGTGCGCACGCGCGGGGGGGAGGATCTGGGGACGATGACCGTCGCCGCATTCGCCGAAAGGCTCCGCAACGAGCACGCGGCAGCGTAATGCAGGCCCGGCCGCTCCGGCGGCCGGCACGATTGTTCCTGGAGACCGCAACATCACTACCCCCGATAAGCAGAACCGCAAGAACCACGAAATCCGCGTGCCGCGCGTGCGCGTGATCGGATCCGACGGCGAAATGATCGGCGTGCTCACGCGCGACGAAGCGCTGCGGATGGCCGAAGAAGAAGGCTTGGACCTGGTCGAAATCCAGCCGAATGCGGACCCGCCGGTCTGCAAGATCATGGATTTCGGCAAATTCCGCTTCGAGCAGCAGAAGAAGGCCAACGAGGCGAAGAAGAAGACCAAGCAGGTCGAGATCAAGGAACTGAAGTTCCGGCCGGTCACCGACGAAGGCGACTACCAGATCAAGATGCGCAACATCCGCCGCTTCCTGGAAGAGGGCGACAAGGTCAAGGTCAACATCCGTTTCCGCGGCCGCGAGATGAGCCATCAAGAACTGGGCCGCGAGATGGCCGCGCGCATCGAGGCCGATCTGGGCGACGACATCGTCATCGAATCGCGGCCGCGCCTGGAAGGGCGGCAGATGGTGATGATGATCGCCCCCAAGAAGAAATAGTCCGCCGCAGGCGGACGCATACCGTTCCCCTCTCGCCCCGCTCGCGGGGGGTGAGGAGATGCGCTTGCGAGGCACCGCCTCGCGCATCGACGAACGCCCTCGCGTTGTGCGCGTGGGCCGGAGAGGGCAAAGGGTGAGGGGGCGCGCCAAAGGCGCGCCTTTCTTTCCTTCTCTCACCGGGGTGAAGGCGTGCTGTTTGCGAGCGACGCCTGAACGCCCTTGCGCCATGCGCGAGGGCCGGGGCGCGAAGCGAGGTGGCGCGCAGCGCCAGATGAGGGTTCGGCGAAACGGACGCAGGCACTCATTCGCGACGGAAGCCGTCAGCTGACGATTTTCCCGATGCGTTCAAAGCGGCCTCACTCCGCCGAACCCTCACCCCAACCCTCTCCCGGAGGGAGAGGGAGTCAAAGCGAACCCCCTGATTTGCAAGGAAAACCAGACCCCGGCATAATGGCCGGCCCGGTTCGCCGGGGGTTTTGGCTTCACCAGGAACCCGCTTGAGATTCCTTATGGGAATCAATGGCTTACAAGCCGGCACGGGCAGGACGGAAAGCGCAGCCACCCAAATGCTGCCGCCCAGGCCAGTAAAAGAAAACCGAAAGGACATCCGCAATGCCCAAGATCAAGACCCACCGCGGGGCGGCGAAGCGTTTCCGCAAGACCGCCAGCGGCAAATACAAATCCGGCCACGCCAACCGTAGCCACATCCTCACCAAGAAAGCGACCAAGCGGAAGCGCAACCTGCGGCAGACGAACCACGTCCGCGCCGAGGACAGCGGCCGTCTGGACCGCATGCTGCCGTATCTCTGAGGAGGACTAGACCATGGCACGAGTCAAACGTGGTGTGACGGCCCGCCGTCGTCACAAGAAAATCCTGAAGCAGGCCAAGGGCTACTACAACGCCCGCCGCAAGGTCTTCCGCGTCGCCAAGCAAGCGGTGACCAAGGCCCTGCAGTACGCCTACATCGGCCGCAAGCAGAAGAAGCGCAATTTCCGTTCGCTGTGGATCACCCGCATCAATGCGGCGGCCCGCATCAACGGCATGAGCTACAGCCGATTTATGAACGGCCTGCTCAAGGCCGGCATCACCCTGGACCGCAAGGTGCTGGCGGACATCGCCGTGCACGACGCGAAGGGTTTTGCGGCTTTGGCGGAAAAGGCTAAGGGCGCGCTCGCGGCATAACGCAGGTCGCTCCGCATAAGTCCGCGCACACCGCACGGACTTTGCAGAGAGGGCCAACGTGATGAATCGATGGGGAAGGGCGCCGAGCCCTTCCCCATTTGTTTTTTAAGCCGTCATTTCCTGCGAAAAGCGGTATTTGATCTTGGCCTTCGCTTTACTCGCGGATTCAAAGTCACTGGATTCCCGCCTTAGCGGGAATGACGGCGTTAAAGCAAGTGCAAATGGATCCCGGCTTGCGCTGGGATGACGGCAAGAACATCGGGGTCGTAAACGCATGAGCGACATCGAACAACTCAACGGACAAGCGTTGGCCGACATCGCTGCGGCTGACACGCCCGACGCGCTGGAACATTTGCGCGTGGCTTTGCTCGGCAAGAGCGGCAGCATCACCGCGCAGCTGAAGTCGCTGGGCGCATTGCCGGCGGACCAGCGCAAGGCCGCAGGCGAGGCGATCAACCGCGTCCGCGACGCCGTGGGCGAAGCGCTGGCCGCGCGCAAGATCGCGCTGGACGACGCGGCGCTCGACACGCGCCTGGCCGGCGAAACCATCGACATCACCCTGCCGGGCCGCGACGCCGTACGCGGCGGCCTGCACCCGGTCAGCCGGACGATGGAACGCATGGCGGACATCTTCGGCCGCCTGGGCTACGAGCAAGCCGACGGGCCGGAAATCGAAGACGACTGGCACAACTTCGAAGCCCTGAACTTCCCGCCGCACCATCCGGCGCGGGCGATGCACGACACTTTCTACTTCGGTGACGGCCGCTTGCTGCGCACCCACACCTCGGGCATGCAAGTGCGCTACATGCTGGAGAACAAGCCACCGCTGCGGATGATCGCGCTGGGCAAGGTCTACCGCAGCGACAGCGACCAGACCCACACGCCGATGTTCCACCAGTGCGAAGGCCTGCTGATCGACGAGCACGCCAGCTTCGCCGACCTGAAAGGCACGCTGGCCGAATTCGTGCGCGCTTTCTTCGAGCGCGATTTCGAAATGCGTTTCCGGCCCAGCTATTTCCCTTTCACCGAACCATCGGCCGAAGTGGACATCGCCTGGCAGCAGCCGGACGGGTCCACCCGTTGGCTGGAAGTGCTGGGTTGCGGCATGGTCCATCCGAACGTGCTGCGCAACGTCGGCATCGATCCGGAGCGCTATACCGGCTTCGCCTTCGGCATGGGCGTAGAGCGGCTGGCGATGCTGCGCTACGGCGTGGACGACCTGCGCAGCTTCTTCGACAACGACGTGCGGTTCCTGAAGCAATTCGCGTGAACCATCGCGTGGCGTAGGGTGGGCCTTGGCCCACCATTGCCATGATGCAAGCGGCGACGAACAAATAGCGAAGCGCAAACTTCATTCAAGAGGCTTCGATAGGGGTTTGCGGAAGCGGGTTGGATGGCAATGGCGGGCTTAAGCCCGCCCTACGGAAACGATATGAAATTCAGCGAAAACTGGTTGCGCCAACACGTCAAGACGAACGCTTCGCGCGATGAACTCGCCGCGACGCTGACCGCGATCGGCCTGGAAGTGGAGGGCATCGAAGTGCTGGGCCGTTCGCTCGACAAGGTGGTCGTGGCGAAAATCCTCTCCGCTGAGAAGCATCCGGAAGCCGATCGTCTACAGGTCTGCCAGGTCGATGCAGGCCTCCCGCAGCCGCTGCAGATCGTCTGCGGCGCGCCGAATGCGCGTCCCGGATTGATCGCGCCGCTGGCGATGGTCGGCGCGCAGATCGGCGAGCTGACGATCAAGGCCGCCAAGCTGCGCGGCGTGGAATCCAACGGCATGCTGTGTTCGGCGAAAGAACTCGGATTGGATGCCGATGCGTCCGGTCTGCTCGAACTGCCCGCCGACGCCCCGGTCGGCGCGCCGCTGGCCGAATACCTGGGCCTGCCCGACGCCAGCATCGAATTGAAACTGACGCCGAACCGTGCCGATTGCTTCAGCGTTCGCGGCATCGCTTACGACGTCGCCGCTGCCTGCGGCAGCGAAGTGGTCGCATTCGATGCCACGCCGATGCCGGCCTTGAATGACAAGGAACTCGTTGTCGAGCTGGATGCCGGTGCCAAGGTGCCGCGTTTCGTCGGCCGCGTGATCGAAGGCGTCGACGCCCGCGCGCAAACGCCGGTGTGGATGAGCGAACGACTTCGCCGCAGCGGCGTGCGCCCGATCAGCTTCCTGGTCGACGTGACCCAGTACGTGATGCTGGAGCTGGGCCAGCCGATGCATGCCTTCGATCGCGATACGCTGACTTCGCCGGTCGTGGTGCGCCCGGCCCGCGCCGGCGAGCAGACCAAGTTGCTCGACGGCCGCACGGTGAGCGTGGACGAGGATTTCCTGGTGGTCTCCGACAGCCAGGGCGGACGTGCGGCGCGTGCGGTCGCGCTCGGCGGCATCATGGGCGGCTACGACACGCGCGTCACCGACGCCACCCGCAACGTGTTCCTGGAAGCGGCGCACTGGATTCCGTCCGCGATCATCGGCCGCGGCCGCAAGCTCGGCCTGCACACCGACGCCGGCCATCGCTTCGAGCGCGGCGTGGATCCGGAATTGCCGCGTCAGGCCGTCGAGGTAGCCACGCGCCTGATCGTCGAAATCGCCGGCGGATCGCCCGGGCCGGTCACCGAGGCCGCGCTGCCCGAGCATCTGACCCAGCCCGCGCCGATCCTGCTGCGCCGGGAAAGGCTGGCGCGCGTGCTCGGCACCGCGGTCGCCGACGCCGAGGTCGGCCGCATCCTGCGCGCGCTCGGCTTGCAGGTCGAAGACGTCGAGCAAGGCTGGCGCGCGACGCCGCCTTTGCGCCGCTTCGATCTGGCGATCGAAGAAGATCTGATCGAAGAGATCGCCCGCATCCACGGCTACGACGCGATTCCCAAAACGCTTCCGGGCGGCGCCACGCGCTTGCGGGTGCCCAGCGAAACGCGCGTCGACGACGCCGACGTGCGCCGCCAGCTGGCCGCGCGCGATTATCTGGAAGCGGTGAACTACGCCTTCGTCGACGGCGACTTGCTCGCGCATTGGCAGTCGCGCGATGGCGAGGTGGTTTTGTCGAATCCGCTCAGCGCCGAACTGGACGTGATGCGCACGCGACTGCTGCCCGGCCTGGTCGCCGCGCTCGCACGCAATCTGGCGCGACAGCAATCGCGCGTGCGCTTGTTCGAAGTCGGCAAGACTTTCATGCAGGACCCCGGCCGCGCGCCGCGCGAAACGCTGCGCCTGGCCGCGGCCGTGTGCGGCGACGCTTTCGTCGAGCGCTGGGATGCGAAAGGGCGCCCGGTCGAATTCCATGATCTGAAGGGCGACCTGGAGAGCGTCGCGGCGCTGTCGGGCGCCGCGCTCGAATATCGGCCGTCCAGCGAATCCTGGGGCCACCCCGGCCGCTCGGCGGACGTCTACCGCGACGGCGTGCGGATCGGCTGGATCGGCCAATTGCATCCGCGCCTGCAACGGCAGTTGGATCTGGACGCCGACGTGCTCGCCTGGGAGCTGGACCTGGATCCGCTGCTGCAGCGCCGCGTCCCGCGTGCTGCCGCGCTGTCCAAATACCCGTCCGTCCGCCGGGACCTCGCGTTCGTCGTCGCGGACGCCGTGACCTGGGCGGCCGTGGCCGACACTGTTCGGGCCGCAGCGGGGCCTGCGCTGAAGGATCTGCGGCTGTTCGACCGGTACCGGGGGCAGGGGGTCGAAAACGGATTCAAGAGTCTGGCTATGGGCTTGATTCTGCAGGACGAATCCCGCACTCTGACCGACCGCGATGTGGAAGCGGTGGTAGCCCAAGTCGAGGCCGCCATGGAAAGCGGCCACGGCGCGCGGATACGCGCCTAGGGGACGCGGCCCGCTATTCAGATTCGCGGTTTTGGGTAAATCGTTTCGGGGAACGAGATGGCGTTGACCAAAGCGGAAATGGCCGAACGTTTGTTCGACGAGGTCGGCCTGAACAAGCGCGAGGCGAAGGAATTCGTCGACGCGTTCTTCGACGTGCTGCGCGAAGCGCTGGAGCAGGGCCGCCAGGTCAAGCTGTCCGGCTTCGGCAACTTCGATCTGCGCCGCAAGAACCAGCGCCCCGGCCGCAACCCCAAGACCGGCGAGGAGATTCCGATCTCCGCGCGCACCGTGGTTACCTTCCGTCCTGGTCAAAAACTCAAGGAGCGAGTGGAAGCCTATGCTGGATCCGGGCAGTAACCGAGAACTTCCGCCGATACCGGCCAAGCGCTACTTCACCATCGGTGAGGTCAGCGAGCTGTGCGACGTCAAGCCGCACGTGCTGCGCTATTGGGAATCCGAATTCCCCAGCCTGAAGCCGGTCAAACGCCGCGGCAACCGCCGCTATTACCAGCGCCACGACGTGCTGATGGTGCGCCAGATCCGCGGCCTGCTGTACGAGCAGGGCTACACCATCGGCGGCGCGCGCCAGCGCCTGGACGGCGAGGGCGCCAAGCAGGAATCGGCGATGAGCTCGCAGATCGTCAAGCAGGTGCGGATGGAGTTGGAAGAAGTCCTGCAGCTGCTGCGCCGTTGAGATTTGGCCCCTCTCCATCGGGAGAGGGTTGGGGTGAGGGTTCGGCGAGCGATACTCCCCAAGATGCCCGCAAGCGCGAACAAACGCCGCGATCTTCGCCATACGTCGCTCCGCCGTACCCTCATCCGCCCCTGCGGGGCACCTTCTCCCGATGGGAGAAGGGGAGGCAAAGCAGCTATAATTCCAACACCGGGGTATAGCGCAGCCTGGTAGCGCACCAGTCTGGGGGACTGGTGGTCGTCGGTTCGAATCCGGCTACCCCGACCAATTCATGTTGCACGATGCCCGGCATGTCCGGGCATTGTTTTTTCCTCCCCCCTCGCGGGGGAGGATGCCCGAAGGGCAGGAGAGGGGGCGCGAAGCGCAGCGAGCGTGCCTTTGATCTTGCTTGTCGTCATCCGTCAAAAGCCGAACCCTCTCCCTGGCCCTTCGGGCCTTTCCCTCTCCCGCAAGGGGAGAGGGAAGAGCATCTCGCTTGCGGATGCGCTCACCCGATGCAGACGCGGCAATTCGTTATGCTGCGTGAAGCTATCGATCAGGATGACCGATGAAAGTCCAACTCCTGCCACTCGCTCTGTTGACGCTGTTCGTTCCTGTGGCGCATGCCCAGGATGCGTTGCCCATGCCCAACCGCGACGACTTCATCAAGCGCGACTGCGTGCCCGCCATGACCCGGCAGTTGGGCAACGATGCGGCCGCTACGACTTTCGCCAAGGCCGCCTGCGAATGCAGCTACCGGCTGTTGTCCGACCGGCAAACGATGACCCGCGAGGAGTTCGACGCGGCAGGCACCGTGTGCCGGGCTGAGTTCGAACAGGACAACGTCGGCTTCGTCCGAAAATACGCCGAGTAGCCTCGAACGGTAGAGTGGAGCCTGCTCGACTGCTCTTTGCTTGCCGGTTTCAACGACCAAAAAGCAGTCGAGCAGGCTCGACTCTACGGTTCAGCCGGCCTCGGTCGGCGCAGGTTCACGATCTTCCCCGAGAATGCGCATTCCGGTCCGGAGAAGGCGCATGCGCATCCTGTTGCTCGCTGGGTTGTTGGCGATCGTTTCGACACAATTTGCCTTCGCCCAGTCGGTCCCGCCGGCAACAGCGCCGGCCGAGCCGATCGTCGACCTGGACACCGTCGTCGTCTCCGGCAGCCAGCCCGGCCCCGGCTTGTGGAAGGTGAGCAAGGACAGCCACGTGCTGTGGATCCTCGGCACGCTATCGCCGCTGCCGCGGCGGATGGAGTGGGATACGAACGCAGTGGAACAGGCGATCGCCCAGTCGCAGCAGATCATCGATTCGCCTTCGGTGAAATTGAAGGCCGACGTCGGTTTCTTCGGCAAGTTGGCGTTGATCCCCACCGCGTTGAAAGCGCGCCGCAATCCGGGCGAGAAGACCTTGCAGGAAGTCGTTCCGCCGGAACAATACGTTCGTTGGCAGGCGCTGAAGGCGCGCTACATCGGCAGCGAACGCGGCATCGAGCGCTGGCGTCCGGTGTTCGCCGCGCTGGAGCTGTACGACAAGGCGATCGGAAAATCGGGGATGACCTGGTCCGGCATCGTCGCGCCGGCGGTGGACAAGTTGGCGCGCAAGCACAGCCTCACGCGCGTGCAGCCGAAAGTCGAAATCGCGATCGCCAAACCCAAGCAGGCTTTGAAGGAATTTGCCGAGCAGCCGCTCGACGATTTGGCCTGCTTCGAAAAGACCTTGGATCGCATCCAAGGCGATCTGGGCAACATGGCCGCGCGCGCGAACGCGTGGGCGATCGGCGACATCGGCGCCTTGCGCGACCTGCCGGCCAACAATCAGTTCGTGGCCTGCAGCGCGGCGTTCACCGAGGCGGGGCTGGCGCGCAAATACGGCATCAACGATCTGGCCCAGCGGATGGAGCGCGAATGGCTGGCCGCCGCCGAGGCGGCGTTGCAGAGCAACACTTCGACTTTCGCGACGCTGCCGGTGTCCGAATTGCTCAAGGACAACGGCTATTTGGCCAAGCTGCAGGCGAAAGGCTACGAAGTGCAAGCGCCGTGATGTTCTCGCGGCTTCTTGTCTTTGTGGGAGCGGCTTCAGCCGCGAGCTTTTTCGGTCGTCGATGAACTTTTACGAAGAGCTCGCGGCTCAAGCCGCTCCCACAAAAAGCCGTGGGCGCGCGAGCCCACCGTCGCTCTATGCCTGTTGCGCGAACAATCTTCGAAAACGGACGACGCAAGGCCCGAATCGGATCGGTACGCCTCGACGTTGCGTCCAAGGCGCGGCGCCCGACGCGATTGCGTTCGCTATCCCGAAGCGGCGGTGAGCGTCGCGCGCGCGGCTTGCAGTTCCGGCCAACGCGCCAACAAGGCGTTGCGGATGCCGGCCACATCCAAACCGGCTTCTGCCAGCAAATCTTCGCGGCTGGCGTGATGCTGGAACTCGTCCGGCAAGCCCAAGTGCAATATCGGCAATGGCATGTTCGCTTCGTTCAACAACTCGGCGACGGCCGAGCCCGCGCCGCCCATCACCACGTTGTCCTCGAGCGTGACGAAGCCTTCGTGCGTCTTCGCCAATTCCAGGATCAAGGCGCGGTCCAGCGGTTTGACGAAGCGCATGTTGACCATGGTCAAGCCGAGTTCCGCGCCGACTTTTTCGGCCGCGGGCACGATCGCGCCGAACGCAAGCAGGGCGACGCGCGCGCCGCGGGCGCGCACTTCGGCTTTGCCGATCGGCAACGTGTCCAGGTCCTGCTGCACGGCGACGCCGGGGCCGGTGCCGCGCGGATAGCGCACCGCGGCCGGACCTTCGTGGCGGAAGCCGGTGGACAGCATCTGCCGGCATTCGTTTTCGTCGGCCGGCGCCATCACCACCATGTTCGGAACGCAGCGCAGATAGCTCAAATCGAGATTGCCGGCATGCGTGGCGCCGTCCGGGCCGACCACGCCGCCGCGGTCGATCGCGAACAGCACGTCCAAGTCCTGGACCGCCACGTCGTGCACCAGTTGGTCGTAGCCACGCTGCAGGAAGGTGGAATAGATCGCCACTACAGGTTTGGCGCCTTCGCAGGCCATGCCCGCGGCCAGCGTCACCGCATGTTGCTCGGCGATGGCCACGTCGAAATAGCGCTCCGGGAATTCCTTGCTGAAGCGCACCAGGCCCGAGCCTTCGCGCATCGCCGGAGTAATGGCCATCAGTTTGGGATCGGCTGCGGCCATGTCGCACAACCAATCGCCGAAAATATCGGTGTAAGTCTGCTTCTTCGCGCCGGGTTTGCTGATCACGCCCAACGAAGGGTCGAACGGCGACACGGCGTGGTAACCGATCTGATCGCCTTCGGCCAACTCGTAGCCTTTGCCCTTAGTGGTGATGATGTGCAGCAGCTGCGGGCCTTTCAGCGTCTTCAGCGTCTTCAGCGCGGCGGTCAGCGCCTTGACGTCGTGGCCGTCGATCGGGCCGGTGTAGTGGAAGCCCATTTCCTCGAACAGCGTGGACGGGACGAACATGCCTTTCCAATGCTCTTCCCAGCGGCGCACGAAGCGCGCGGTGCCGCTGCTGCGCTTGTCGCCCAGCAATTTCTTGCCGCTCTCGCGGATCGCGTTGAGCGTGCGGCTGCCGGTCATGCGGCCGAGCATCTTGGTGATGCCGCCGACGTTCTCGGAAATCGACATCCGGTTGTCGTTGAGGATCACCAGCAGGCTCGGTTCCGGATCCATGCCGCCGGCGTGGTTCAGCGCCTCGTAGGCCATGCCGGCGGTCATCGCGCCGTCGCCGATCACGGCGACGACTTTGCGCTCATCGCCGGCGCGGGCGTTGGCGATGGCCATGCCCAATGCAGCCGAGATCGAAGTGGAGGAATGGCCGACGCCGAAAGTGTCGTACTCGCTCTCTTCGCGCTTGGGAAACGGCGCCACGCCGTCTTTCTGCTTGACGGTGTGGATGCGGTCGCGGCGGCCGGTGAGGATCTTGTGCGGATAGGTTTGATGGCCGACGTCCCAGACCAGGCGATCGTTCGGCGTGTCGTATAGGTAATGCAGAGCGACGGTGAGTTCGATCACGCCCAGTCCGGCGCCGAAATGGCCGCCGCTCTTGCCCACCGATTCGATCAGGTAGGCGCGCAGCTCGTCAGCGATCGCGGGCAGTTCGGCTTCGTCGAATCCGCGCAGATCGGCGGGGGTTTCGATGCGGGAAAGGCGGGGGTAGCGTTGCGGATCGATCATCACGGTGCCGGGTGAAGCCAGTTCGCCATTGTCCCGCCGCGGGGCGGGGCGGGCAAGCAACGGCTTTTTAGACACGGATCGGAGCGGATAGAGGCAGATAAAGCCTTATGAGCGCAGGGCGCGATGAGGCTTCCCGCCCCGGCAAGCGGCAGCCCTTACGCATTCAACTTAAAAGCGCTCTTGCCGCTATTTCCCGCGCAGCCGCCCGAACAAGCCGCCGGACTTGGCCGGTTCGCTCGGCTCGGGCGGTGTGTCGGCGACGTTTTCGGCGAAGCCGGTGGTCAGGTTGGCGTTCACGAAATCGGCGACCTCGCCGCGCGGCACGCCGCTGGCGGCGGCGATCTCGTCCAGCGTGGCCGGGCCTTTCATCATCGCGGTGGCGATGCGGAAGTGCTTGGGGAATTCGCGTTCGGTCTGCGGCCATTTGTTCAGGCGATAACGGCCGGCCGGGTCGTAGCCGGCCAGCAGCTCGCCCTTGCCGGCCAGCAGGCCGCCGTACCACTGCAGGCGCGACAGCGGTTGTGCTTCGCCCGCGGCGGCGGCTTCGCGGGCCCAAGTCGCATCGTCGAGCGCGTCGAAATCGGTAAGGCGCACCGGGCCTTCGAAATAGCCCGCCAACGGCTTCAGCGTGGCGGGGCCGTGGTATTGGCGGGTCTTGGGATCGATCAGTACGTTCGGCCCGGCGGGGCGGCGGTAGCGGAGCCTTTGCGACAGCGCGCTGGGCGCCAGCCAATCGGCGAAGGTCGGATCCCCGGTCGGTGGCCGTGCCGCCGGCGGCTCCGGCATCAGTAGCGGTTCGGGCGCGGGCGCGGCCATCTCGGCATCGACGGGTTCGGGCACTTCTTCGGGCAGGCGGTCTTGCGGCTCGGGCGCGTGCGTGAAGCCCGAGGGCGGAGCGGCGGGCAAGACCGGTTCGGCTTGGATCGGCGAGGCCGGCGGCGGCGCAGCGGAGGCTGCAGGCGCAGCGGCGACCGGAACGCCGGCCTGGTCGGCGATTTCGTGCAGCAGACGGTCCAGGCTGCCCGCGTCGAAGGGGCGGCCCAGACGGAAATCGGCCTGGGTCCTGGGCGCGGAAGTGAGGCCGATCACGGTCTTGCCGGCGCCGTGCAGGCGCAGCCAGCTCATCGGACCGTACATGCTGTCCATGTCGACGACCACGTAATCGGCGTCGGCTTCGGGCGCCAGGCTGAAGCGCTCGTTCATAGCGGCGTTGGCCTGCTTGAAGGCGGTCTGCAGCGCGGTCTCGGTCGCCGGATCCATGCCCGTAAGGCCCAGGGTCAGTGGCATTGTTTCGTATCGATGGCAGGAAGAAGGGCAGTGTTGCCAAGCGCGCGGCGTGCGTCAACGCGATTGCGGGACAATCGCGATGAGGCGCGCGTTTTTGCTGGTTTTCCGGACGCGGATGCGCCGCTAACGACGCGCTGCGTCGCTTAATGACGCATGCGCGGACGCGGCCGTTTCGGCAGATGGTTTTTCAGGAATTCCATCTGATCGGCCAGGATGTTGCGGTTGCTGAGGATCAGATGTTCGATCCAGCTCGGCCGGTACGGCACCGCCAGCAACGGCATGCCGGCCTGTTGCGGCGTGCGGCCGCCTTTGCGCGAATTGCAGTGGAAACAGGCGGCGACCACGTTTTCCCAGATGTCGCGCCCGCCCTTGGACAGCGGCATGACATGATCGCGGGTCAGCTGTTGGCGATGGTAGTCGCGGCCGCAATACAGGCACAGGTGTTCGTCGCGCGCGAACAGCGCGGCGTTGGTCAGCGCCGGCGTCGGGTCGAGCGCGTGCGCGCGGGCGTGGCCGCGAGCGGCGACGATCGGATGTAGGTCGACAGTGCTGCGCTCGCCGGTCAGCCGGCAGATGCCGCCGTGCACGGTCAGGCAGGGATCGCCGAGGGTCCAGGCGACCGCACCGCGGGCATAGAGGCAGGTGGCGTCTTGCCAGCTCATCCAGTCCAGCACGCGACCGTGGGCATCCAGCGAAAGCAGGCGCACGGCGTCCAAGCGCACGGGCATGGCGTTGTCGGCGGGCTCGGGGAAATACGGAGGCGCGTCGGCGGGGCCCGGGGCGTGCGGCGGCGTCTTGGCCGGGGCCCCGGTCCGGATCAGGCGAAGCTTCGCTCTGTCAGGCTCCATGGGAGTAGAAGCTTATACGCCTTTGTTTACTTTTTGTGTAGAGGCGCCTGGCTTCGCTGTTCTCCCCCTTTGAAAAAGGGGGATCGAGGGGGATTTGCTTTTTGCTGTTGATCTTCAAAAAGCAAGATCAACAGCAAATCCCCCATCGCCTGCGGCGATTTGCCCCCTTTTTCAAACGGGGCAACAGCAAGGGTGAAGCCAATGGGAGGACTCAGGCGTCGAAGCGGTCCGCGTCCAGCGACATCAACGGGGCGGCGCCGCTGGCGATGGCGGTCGCGTGCGCTTCGGTACGCGGCAGGATGCGCGCGAAATAGAAACGCGCGGTCTCGCGCTTGGCGGCCTTGAACGCCTCGCTTTGCGTCGACGCGTCCGCCGCGGCCACGCTGCGCGCCCACCAATACGCCAGCGCCACGTAGCCGGAATAGAACAGATAGTCGTAAGCCGCAGCGCCCACTTCGTCGGCGTTCGCGACTGCGCGCTGACCGATGGAAAGCGTCAGCTTCTGCCATTCGCCGGCCTTCGCGCGCAGCGGCGCCAAGAATTCCTGCAATGCTTCGTTGCCTTCGTGCTGTTTGCAGAAGGCTTCGATCCGGCCCAGGAACACGCGCAGCCCGGCGCCCTGCAGCTGCATCACCTTGCGTCCCATCAGATCCAGCGCCTGGATGCCGGTGGTGCCTTCGTACAAGGTGGTGATGCGCGCGTCGCGCGCCAGCTGTTCCATGCCGTGCTCGTGGATGTAGCCGTGGCCGCCGAAGCATTGCAGCGCGTGGTAGGTGCATTCCACGCCCCATTCGGTCAGACAGGCTTTGACGATGGGCGTGACGAAGCCGAGCAGGTCGTCGGCCTCCTTGCGTTCTTGCTCGCTTCCGGCGTGATGGGCGATATCCACCAGCGTCGCCGCGTGGTAGCCGAGCAGGCGCCCGCCTTCGGTCAGCGCCTTGCAGGTCAGCAGCATGCGGCGCACGTCGGGGTGGACGATGATCGGATCGGCCGCCTTGTCCGGCTGCTTCGCGCCCGACAACGCGCGTCCCTGCAGGCGTTCGCGGGCGTAGCGCAGCGCATTCTGGTAGGCGCGATCGGCCAGACCCAATCCCTGCAGACCGACGGCCAGGCGAGCGGTGTTCATCATAGTGAACATCGCCATCAGCCCTTTGTGCGGCTGGCCGATCAGATAGCCCTGCGCATCGTCGAAGTTGATCACGCAGGTGGCCGAACCGTGGATGCCCATCTTGTGTTCGATCGCGCCGCAGCGCACGCCGTTGCGTTCACCGACCTTGCCGTCCTTGCCGACTTTCAGCTTCGGCACGATGAACAGCGAGATGCCTTTGCTGCCCGCCGGCGCGTCCGGCAGACGCGCGAGCACCAAATGGATGATGTTGTCGGTGAAATCGTGCTCGCCGGCGGTAATGAAAATCTTGGTGCCGCTGATGGAATAGGTACCGTCGTCGTTCAGCACGGCCTTGGTCTTGAGCAGGCCCAGATCGGTGCCGCAATGCGGTTCGGTCAGGCACATGGTGCCGGTCCAGCGGCCGTCGACCAGCGGCTTCAGGAACACTTCCTGCTGCCAGGCCTCGCCGTGCTGCATCAGCGCTTCGGTGGCGCCGTGCGAAAGCAGCGGGAAATTGCCCCAGGCCAGGTTGGCCGCGTCGATCATTTCCTTCAGCGGAATGCCCGCAGCGTGCGGCAGGCCCTGGCCGCCGAATTCGGCTGGCGATACCAATCCGGCCCAGCCGCCATCCACATACTGCTGGTAGGCCTGCTTGAAGCCCGGCGGCGTGGTCACCGCACCGGTGTCCTTGTCGTACTTGCAGCCGATCTCGTCGCCGACGCGGTTCAGCGGAGCCAGTACGGTTTCGTTGAACTTCGCGCCTTCTTCCAGCACCGCATCGACGATGTCGCGGCTGGCTTCGGCGAAGCCGAGCTTGGCGAAGAGTTCTTCGGCGCCGAGCACGTCGTACAGGGCGAAGCGGATGTCGGCGAGAGGGGCTTTATAGGTGCTCATGGCGTTCCGTCGGAAGAAGGCCGCCCTGGGAAGGGCCGCTTATTTATGGAAGCGGCTTCGGCCGCGAGCTCTTGATGTTGCGCCTGCGCTTTCGAGCAAAAGCTCGCGGCTGAAGCCGCTCCTACAAGAGCCGGACAAAAAGCGCGTCGAATCAGCGCATCACGCCGGGCAAGCCGGGCACCGGGCTCAGGCTGCTGGTCCGGTCGATGTCGTAATCCAGCGGCTTGCCTTCTTCCGGCGTGGCGTTGATCGTGCCCTTCAGCACGTAGCCGACGCTGCGCTGTGCGGCCAGCGCATCGGCCATGACGATTCGCGCCGTCGGCGTAGGCGAATGGACCAGCGTCACCACGTCGGCCGATTCGGGCCCGATCGAGATGCCCGCGTTGCCGCTGAGCGTGCCGGCTTGTTCACTGCCCAGGCTCATCCGCAATGCGATCGCGTCGAAGCGCATCGGGATGCTGCTGAAATTGTTGATCCGCACATCCACCGACCAACTGCCATCGGGCCTCACGGTCAGTTGTTGGATGCTTGCCGCCGGCTCGGACACGCGCCGCACCATGCCGCCGCCGCCGCACGCGGCCATCAGGATCACGGTCACGATCATCAGGATCAGCGTTTTGAAACGGCCCATCGCTCGGCTCCATCGGCTAGTGCGGCGAGGATACACCGGGAGCGAAAAGGCGGATCAGATGAGCGGTGCGGCCATTACCATCGGTTTCAGGTCGTAGCCCATCTTCTCGGCGCGCGCCTTGATCTGTCCGAACAAAGCCTTCTCCATGGTCGGCGTGCGCGACAGGATCCACAGGTATTTGCGGTTGGGCGAACCGACCACGGCCCATTGGTAACCCGGATCCAGATCGACGACCCAGTAATCGGCCCACACCATCGGCAGCCACGACAGCCAGTCTGGCGCGAACCGCACTTCCAGCCGGCCGGGATGGCCTTCCACGGGCCGTGCGACGCCTTCGGAGGAATCGCGGTCGCCATCGCGGGTGCGGCAGGCGTTGACCACGCCGACCAGGCCGTCCTCGCGCAGGGTGTAGGACGCGGTGATGTCGCCGGCGCATTGGCGCTGGAAGAACACCGGCAGGTGGCCGATCTCGTGCCAGTTGCCGGCATAGCGCGATATGTCCAATTCCGGCACCGAGCGCACCGGTTCCGCCGCGGAGGCGGGCAGGGTGAGGGCCAGCAGCAGAGCGATCGCGTGGCGCATGGCGACTCCGGAATTCTTGGCGGGGCGCAGGGTCGCGATCCGCATGTTCATTGGGCGTGACGGCGGGCGGCGTTCAATCCCTGCGTTGCCGCAGACGGCGGTACTGCGCCATATGCCGCAGCGCCTGACGCGGCTCGTTCAATTCTTCGTACAGCAGGGCCAGGTTGTAGTGGCAGTCGGCGAAATCCGGGTCGCCGCGCAATGCGGCTTCGTAGGCGATCGCGGCTTCCGGCTTGCGTTCCATGTCGTCCAGCAGCACGCCCAGGTTGTATTGCAGCAGCGGGTCGTTTTCCGAATCCGCATCGGCGCTGCGGTAGGCGAGTTCGGCCTCATCGTGGCGGCCCAGTTCGTGCAACAGACGCCCCAGGTTGATGCGCGCGTCCAGGCGCGAGGGATCGCTCATCAGCGCGCGCTGGTAGGCGCGCACGGCGGCCTCGGCGTTCTCCTCGCCGGTCGCTTCGTCGTAGTCCGGCGCATCCGCGTCGGAGTCGGGGACGCGCGGCGCTGCCGCGTCCAATATCCGCAGCGCGCCACCGTCCGGATCACCTTCGAAACCCAACAGATACTGGCCCGATTCCGCCTGCCAGCGGCTGCCGCCTTCGCGCACGACGACTTCGTCGCCGATCGCGCCGATGCTCAGCCCCGACAGCGGCATCGTATCGGGCAGGCGCCGGCGCAGTTCCTTCAGCGCGCGCAGGATGCGCCGCCGCGGCACGTTGGCCGCAGACAGCGAGCGCGCGGTGCGCAGCACGATCAGATCCTGGAACGAAAAGCGCCAGGTATTGCGCGCGCCGCGTTCGGGCGCGACGAAACCGGCCTCCACCAGGGACCGGATCGTGCTTCGCGGCAGGCCCAGCAGTTTCTCGACGTCGCTTACGCCGTAGGAGTGCATCGATCCTTATTTCGCGCGCTTGGCGACTTTGCGCTTGGCGGGCGCTTCCGGCTCCGCCGCCGGCTTGGCCGGCTTGCGCCCGGATTTCGCCGGCGATGCCGAGGCCCTCGCGGCGGGCGCTCCCGATTTCTTGTCCAGGCTCGCGCGCAGCGCCTGCATCAGGTCGATGATCTGCGCGCCGCCGGTTTCAGGCAGGTCGATCGACGTGATCTGCTCGCCGTCTACCTTCTTCTGTATCGCGGTTTCGATGCGGGCGCGGACTTCGTCCTTGTAGGCCTTGGCGTCGAAGTTGTTGGAAGCCTGCTGGTCGATCAACTGCTGCGCCAGCTTCAATTCGGCGTCCTTCACGTCGGCGGTGGCGATGTCGATGTCCAGGATCGAGCGCACTTCGTCGGCGTACAGCAGCTGCTGCATCACCAGCCCTTCCTTGACCGGCCGGATCATGACGATGTACTGCTTGCCGCGCGCCGACCAGCGCCCGATCGCGCAGCGCTTGGACTCGCGCAACGCGCGCGCGAACAGCGCGTAGGGCCGCGCGCCGCCCTTGTCCGGCGCCAGGTAATAGGCCTTGTCGAAATACACCGGATCCACCGCCGAAATCGGCACGAACTCTTCGATGTCGGCGCTGTGGGTGCCGGCTTCTTCAAGCGCCTTCAGCTCTTCGGGCTCGAAGATCACGTATTGGTCCTTGGCGAATTCGTAGCCCTTCACCATGTCCTCGCGCGACACCGGCACGTCTTCCTTCGCGCAGGAGTAATGCTGCTTCAGGCGCGAGCCGCAGCCCTTGTGCAGCAGGTTGAAGGAAATGCTGCGGCTGGATTCGGTGGCGGTGTACAGCTTCACCGGGATCGAAACCAGGCCGAAGGAGATGCTCAACGTACCGATCGAACGCGCAGCCATGACGGGACTCCAGGGGTCTTCACGCCTTGCCGGAAGCCAATATCCGGGTAAGGTCCTGCTTGTTTTTGAGGGCATCGCGCCAGCGATCGCCCGTTCGGGCCGCCTGCTTTACCACATTCGTCATGCGGAAGTCGAGGGGGTGAGCCTTGGCCAGTTCGTCCCAGGTCAGGGGCATGGACACTGGCGCGCCGGCCGTTCCGCGCGGGGAATAGGCCACGTTGAGGGTCTTGCCGCGTACATTCATGTTGTAGTCCATGAAGATCTTTCCGGTGCGCTTGGGCACGCTCCATTCGATGGTGACGTCCTTCGGATGCAGCCGGGCCAGGTGCCGGCTGACCAGTTCGGAGACGTGGCGCGCGCCGTCGAAATCCAGGTTGCGGGCGATCGGCACGAACACGTGCAGGCCGGTCTTGCCCGAGGTTTTCACGATCGGTTCGATCGACATCGATTGCAGCAACTCGCGCAGGCGGAAGGCGATCTCCTTGCCTTTCTCGAACGCCACCGTGTTGAGCTCCGGCTCGTCGCCGGGCGCTTCCTTGCCGGAATAGATGTAAGGGTCGATGTCGAACAGCACGTAGTCCGGGAAGTTGAGGATCGAATCCTCCAGCGACTGCAGCGAACCGGAGAAGTCGGTGGAGTCGACCGCGGCGTCGGGCCCGGGTTTCATCCGCGAATGCCACACATGGAATTCCAGCGTGCCCGATTGCGCCAGCCACAGCAGCGTCGGCAGGTTGTTGCAGACCAGATAGTCGTGCTGCTGGTCGCGGTGCTCGGAGAACACGGTGACGGTGTCGACGAAGTCCGGCTTCTCCTGCGTCCAATGCTTCTGGAAAAAGCGCTGGCCGTGGATGCCGTCCGGCATGCGGATCATCGTCAGCGGCCGATCGGCCAGATGCGGCAGCATCAGCGGCGAGATCTGCGCCAGATAAAGCAGCAGGTCGCGTTTGGTAAGATCGGGCTGCTTCAGCGCCTTGTCGGCCGGCCAGTACACGCGGTCCAGGTTGGTCAGGCGGATGCGGTTCGCGCCGGCGATCAGGTCGCAGGTTTTCTTGGCGGCCTGCAATTGCGCGACGATGTCGTCGATGGTGGGCAGGTCCTCGTCGCGCCTCGCCTTCGCTTTTGCCGTTGCCTCTAAGCCGTCATTCCCGCGAAAGCGGGAATCCAGTGTCTTGGCTGTGGCCTTTTCCCTGGTTCCCGCGCGCTTTTTGTTTTTTGCCTCGTTCTCAGAAATAGCCCGCACCACCGTCTTCGCATCGATATCGTCCCGCAACCGCAAAAAAATCGGCGCCCGCAGCGACCCTTCCTCCGTCCATCGCTGGAAACTCACTTCCGCCACCAGCTCCGGCTTCACCCACGTCACCGGCCCATTCACTTCAGGTTTCTCCGCGAACGGACAGCTGCGCGCGCGCAGCGGCTGCAAGAGCGCCTGCACCTGCGCGAGCGTGGCGTCGTCGAATCCGGAGCCCACGTGCGAGGCGTAGCGCAGCTTGCCGTTGTCCCAATAGCCGACAAGCAGCGCGCCGAGCGGCGCGCGCGCGCCCTTGCCCTGGGTGTAGCCGCCGATCACGAATTCGGCGCTGTGCGTCGGCTTCACCTTCAGCCACGACGGCGAACGCTTGCCCGCCAGATACGCGCTGTCCTTGCGTTTGCCGATCGCTCCTTCGAAACCCGCGGCGAGCGCCGCCGCGTGCAGCGCCGGGCCATCCTCGTCCGCATGCACCAGTTGCACGAGCGGCGAGGGCAGCAGGCATTGGCTCAAATAACGGCGGCGGTCGCGATAAGGCCGCTTGCGCAGGTCGATGCCTTCGAAATACAGCAGGTCGAAGGCGAAGAACAATGTTGGCGTGGCCGCATCCGCCGCGGCGATGTCGCGCTCGGTCTTCAGCTGGAACCGGTTCTGCAGCACGCTGAAAGAAGGCTTGCCGTCGGCGCCGAACGCGACGATCTCGCCGTCCAGGATCGCGCCCGCGCTGGCCTGCTGGAGCAGTTCGTCGGCCAACTTCGGAAATATCTTCGCCAACTCCAACCCGCGCCGCGAACGCAAGCGCACGCCGTTGCCGTCGACGAAAGCCAGCACGCGGTAGCCGTCGAGCTTCGGCTCCCACATCCAATCCGGATTGGCGAACGGCGCTTCGCCGGTTTCCGCCTGCATCGGTTCCAGATCCGCCGGCATCGGCGTGGTCTTGCCGGCAGGCACCAATTGCGACGCGGGCATCCGGTGCGCGGGCACCACTTTCATTTCTTCGACGGCGACGCCAGACAGCACCGAACGGTCCTGCGCGATGACATCGTCGGTGGTGACGAAGCGGTCCTTGTGCTTGATCAGCAACCACTGCCGCGCTTCCTTGGTCTTCACCAGCGCGAACGAGCCTTTCAGTTTCTCGCCGCGCAATTGGATGCTCAGCTTGCCTTTTTCGATGCCTTCCAGTACCTGGCGCTGCGCTTCTTCGCGGTCGTGGAGCCACAGTCCGCCTTCGTCCGGGCTGTACACGCCGCAGTCCCACACGATCACTTCGCCCGAGCCGTACTGGCCGGGCGGGATCACGCCTTCGAAGGAAGCGTAATCGTAAGGATGATCCTCGACGAACACGGCCAGCCGCTTCTCGTTGCGGTCCAGCGACGGGCCGCGCGGCACCGCCCACGACTTCAGCACGCCGTCGCATTCCAGGCGCAAATCGAAATGCATATGGCTGGCATGGTGCTGCTGGATCACGAACATCAGCG
Source organism: Luteimonas sp. (assembly GCA_035250245.1). GTDB lineage: Bacteria > Pseudomonadota > Gammaproteobacteria > Xanthomonadales > Xanthomonadaceae > Luteimonas_C. Next base: position 27,044 of record DATFFH010000041.1, read on the forward strand.
GCCCGGCGCCGCCTTCGGCCACCACCGGCCCCGGCTCGGGGGTGGCGTCGAAGCGCCGCTTGGCGGAATATTCGCTGAGCTTCGCCATCTCGTTTCCTCGGAGATCGCCATGACCGCGCGACTTTGGGTCGGTGCCAGCGGCTACTCCTACAAGGAGTGGAAAGGCAGCTTCTACCCGGAAACCATGAAGCCCGACGCCATGCTGGCCTTCTACGCGCAGCGGCTGCCTTCGGTGGAGATCAACAATACCTTCTATCAGATGCCGAAGGCAGCGGTGCTGGAGCAATGGGCCCAGGCCGTGCCGGACGGGTTCCGCTTCGCGATCAAGGCATCGCGCCGCATCACCCACGATGCGCGGTTGAAGGCGGACGCCGCGGCCGATTCGGTGGCCTATCTGTACCGCGCGCTGGCAACGCTGGGGCCCAAGCGCGGCCCGGTGCTGTTCCAACTGCCGCCGTATATGAAAAAGGACCTGGCGCGCCTGACCGATTTCCTGCAACTGCTGCCCGCCGGCCACCAGGCCGCGTTCGAATTCCGCAACGACAGCTGGTTCGACGACGACGTCTACGCGGCTTTGAAATCCGCCGATGCGTCGTTGGTATTGTCCGAACGCGAAGACGACAAGCCGCCGCCTTTGGTCGAAACCGCGCCCTCCGGCTATTTGCGCCTGCGCCTGGAGGAATATTCGGAAGATGACCTGGCGCAGTGGGCGCAACGCTTGGCCAACACGGCCTGGCAGGACGTGCACGTGTACTTCATGCACGAACCGACCGCGCCGCCGTACGCGGAAACCTTGTTGCGGCTTGCGAAGGCGGGATGATGGTGGCGACGGCGCGCAAGCTCACGATTTCCGTAGACGCGGATCATCAGGTCTCCGGCTTGCTGCTCGCGCCCAAGGATGCGCGTGCCTGCTACGTGCTCGCGCACGGTGCGGGAGCGGGGATGACGCATCCGTTCATGGCCGCCGTCGCCGATGGATTGGCCGAGCGCGGCATCGCTACGTTGCGCTATCAATTCCCGTACATGGAGCGCGGTTCCAAACGCCCGGATACGCCAAAGCTCGCCCAAGCCACCGTGCGCGCCGCCGTCGCCGAAGCGGCGAAGCGATTGCCCGACGTGCCTTTGTTCGCAGGCGGCAAATCCTTCGGCGGGCGCATGACTTCGCAAGCGCAAGCGGTCGAACCTATGCCGGGTGTCCGCGGCCTGATCTTCCTGGGTTTTCCCTTGCATCCGGCCGGTAAGCCGTCCGACGAACGCGCCGCGCACTTGGCCGAGGTGAAAGTGCCGATGCTGTTCCTGCAAGGCTCGCGCGACGACCTCGCGCACCTCGACTTGCTACGTCCGCTGGTCAAAAGCCTAGGCCGCCGCGCGACGCTGCAGGTGTTCGAAGATGCGGGTCATTCGTTTCATGTGCCGGCGCGGAGCGGAAAGAAGGATGCGGAGGTGCTGGGCGAGGCGCTCGATGCGATCGGCGCGTGGATGGATGCGTGACGCATTCCCGGCCGCATGGTCACTTGCAGTGTCCAGGAATGGCGCGCACCATCGGCGAAACTCATTGATTGAGGTAATCGTGCATGGCTGCGAATACTGAACTTTTCGATGGCAAGTACACGGTTGCCGACACGAAGCTCCGCGCTGGCGAGGAAGCCTACGCAGCCGAGGCGAGGGCCGAGCAAGCGCATCGAAACGCGATTTCCGCAAAGTGGGCCCTACGAATCGCAGCGGGAGCCTTGCTCCTGTCTTTCGGCGCAATGGTAGTGGCGGTGGTGGCGTTGAGCGAAAGCCATATTCACGCGCCCGCCAAGCAGTAATTTCGGCGGTTACTTTCCGAACGTCGCCTTCACTCGTTTGGACAAGAGAAAGTAGGGTATTCAGATAGCAGCCGAGACCATCGATCTTGCGGCTTGCGCCTCGGATTGATCCAACTAAGAGTACGAATCGTGATGCCCCAGAAGCAGGCTGAAGGAATGGGCGGAACATCCGGCTACTCTTCCCACTTAACCTTCTGACGGCGTTTTGCAAATACAGCTTCGCCGACAATGTATTGACCTCGAATAGAAGGGATAGAGGTTGTTCGGATTGTTGGCGACTCGTCGGCGTGCTGTTCAATTAGCTTTTGATGTTGGTCGTCTCGTGCAAAGACTGTGTTGTAGGCGAATCTGATTAGCAGTCGATTCATTCGCATGGCTATTGATGTTGCCTTGACTTCGCCATAATGAAGCAGTTCCTTCTGGGGTTGGTTTGAGCCAAATAAGATTGCCTCTGGAGATAGAGGAAAAAGTAACTCAATCGGCCCATCAAGATCTATCTGGTATGGCTTCAGGCTACTGTCAGCTACAGTGGGGTCATACCAAATAACGGGGTTGTCGCTCGTCAAGAATGGTATCGATGTTTGATTAAACAAAATTGAGAAATTAAGAGTATTAAACAGTTTCTCGCATGCGCTTAGCCCGCGTGCGATCGCTTCTAATGACGATTCTGGGTTGATTGAAAAATTTACCCGGTCAAGGATGTCTTTGCTCCTGGGCGGGGCTTCCGGAAGAGCTCCCTGTGATTGCATGAATCTAGCGATGGCCCCAAGCGAGTCTGTGTGCATGTATTCCCACACATCCCTGGTTGCCGGCACTCGCGACCTTTGGAGCGCGACAAATTCAAGGATATCTGATAAATGGCTGCCATCTTCTTCGCGTCTCATCATTGACGAGAGGTAGTTCGGCCAAAGTGCTTCTACGGTCGAAAATACGTCTTCAAGAGAATCCGTGTCGTAAATTCCGGCTTGGTTTTCGAAAGCGTAATAGTACTTTTCAAAGCCTGTATTTTCTGGCGAAGAAATGTACGGATTTTTTGGCGCGTCCTTTCGGTAAACCAGAAGTTTCCCATCCACATTTGCGAAGCTTTTCAAGTAGCTGATTGGGACGTAATGATGTCGTTTTTTTGGCAAGGCCGACCCCGCTTGCGAGTCCTACGTGGGGAGAGAGAGTCGAAAGGTGTGCTCAGTTGAGCAAGGTTTGGAGCCAACGAACGGCGTCCGGCAACCCCTTAATTCCTGCTTCTAAAGCTTTCTCTGCGACGATTCGAATTCCTTCCGCGGGGAGAGATCTTAGTTGGTCGACTAACTTCCCCTTTACGGTAGCGTCGCCGTCGGATTGCTCAACCTTCTTAATGAGCAGCGCTCGTACTGAATCTTCGTGGAGTCGGATAGTCTGTACATTGAGGATTGCTCCCAGACCTCCATCGTCGGTCATGAAGTCCAGCCCGCGGGCGCTAATCTTTGTCGATGCTAGCTGCGGGCCAGAGGAGAGCAGGTTGTAAAACTGTGCGTCCACCAATCCGTGTTCACTCAAGTAAGCGATGTTCACGCGCAACTCAGTGCCTGGCGCTATATCTCGTAGATCGTTTGCAACCACATGGTCGGGGTAGGCATCCGCGAGCCGTTGCAATAGCGCGCGTTGTAAATCTCGATCAAGTTTCTCGCCCATTGTTGACGATTCCAAATACCAGAAAGGCGAGAGTTAACCGGGCGACCCTTGTGGATCTTTCGAGCCGGGATAAGTCCGTTCTTCTTGGAAGCGGCCATTCCCTTTTTGAATCTTCACAGAGCCACCGCCAGAGCCGATCGCATCAGCGAGGACGCCGCCTTGAGTTGCCTCCACCTTGGTGTCCCAATGCGCAACTACTTTGTCAGTGGCATCGTTCGTTAGATCCCAACGGCCTTTCTTCTCATTCTTCGTCAGCGTGTACTTCGGCAACTTGGCCATGGCACAGACCTCCGGTTTGGTGGTCGGACTATGCGCCTGCTTTCGACTGCATCCAAGGCTCAACATGCGCCCGATGCTAGAAAACAGAAAATTCTCAAATCGGGCGCAGCGGTACGGCAGCTGGACATACGCTGGACACGAAAAAAGCGCCTTTCGGCGCTTCGGTCGTAAGTCTTTGAATTAATGGTGGCCGGGGAGGGAATCGAACCCCCGACACGGGGATTTTCAATCCCCTGCTCTACCAACTGAGCTACCCGGCCATTCTGCTGCGGCCTGGGCCGAGCGAGCCCGTAATGGTACGTAAACCCGGCGTCCCGGGCAAGCCGGACCGCGGCTGAATGCCCTGTCCGATGGCGGCTTGCGGGCCGGCAGGGCGGGCGCATTATCTGTTCGACGGCGTCCCCACCACCGTTTCAGGAGCAAGCCATGAAGCGCATTCCCCTGCTGTTGACCGCATCGATGCTGGCGCTGACGGCCACCGCCGGCTTCGCCAAGGAACCCACCCGCGACGAGGCCCGTCTGGCCAAATACGAAGCCCACGCCGGCGCGCCGGTGAAGAATTTCGCCTACCGCGACCCGATGAGCTGGGAAGTGGTGGACGACACCCATCTGCTGATGACCATGCGTCCGACCGAGACGTATCTGCTGCGCCTGTCCGGCCTGTGCATCAAGAACGACCGCGGCGCGCCCGCCATCCGCATCAGCTCCCAGGCCGGCCGCGTGCAGGCCGGATTCGACCGGGTCAGCACCGGCGACGAACCGTCGAGCTGCCGCATCGAAGAGATCCGCCCGGTGGACATGGCGGCGGTGAAGGCTGCGGATAAGGCGAAGTAAGCGGACTACCTCGCTGTGCCAAGCATGGCGGCGGTGCCTTCACGGCGCCGCCGTTTTTTTGTGGGAGCGGCTTTAGCCGCGAGCTTTTCCGGCCAGGTTGCAGCGATCTTGGAAAGCTCGCGGCTAAAGCCGCTCCCACAAGAACCAGCCAAAAGCAAAAAGCCATCGTCTGCGGGCGATTCGCCCTGAGACCGACATCAAGGCTAGGGGCTTGGGGGCACGTAACCTGCTGGCTTCTCGGCGCCGTCGCCGAACAGGAATTTCTCCATTTCGTTCTCGAGGAACGCGCGATGCTTCGGATCGCGCGGCGACAGCCGGTTTTCGTTGATCAGCATCGTCTGGTGCGCCAGCCATGCGGCCCAGGCGGCCTTGCCGATGTGCGCGAACACGCGTTGGCCCAATTCGCCCGGCCAAGGCGCGAAGTCCAGGCCTTCGGTTTCGCGTTTTTCGTATTTGCAGAAGATCGTGCGCGGCATGCGGTCATTGTACCTCGGGCGAGGCTAAGAGCCCCGCTTGCGGGAGAGGGTTGGGTGAGGGCATACGAAGTGCGGCGTTATCGGAGAACAAAAGAGCAAAGTCACTGGATTCCCGCTTTCGCGGGAATGACGGCTAAAAGCAGTTTCCGGATCGGTGCCGGAATGCCTAGCGAATCCAGCTCTTCGAAAGCGACCCAGCGCAGGCTGCCGTCGTCGTTGACCGCATCGCGCAATCCGATTTCTCGCCAACGCAACGGTTGCAACTGCAATCGATAATGCGTGAACGCGTGCGCGATCGGCTCCAGGGCTTCGCCGTGGTCGTAATCGCCGCGCAAAGTCTTGCCGAACCAGATGCGCGCGGCTTCGTGGTCCTCGGCTTCCGGCAAAGACCAAAGCGAAGCCCAGATGCCGGCGGGCGGACGCTTCTGCAGCAACACCCGCGCATGCGCGTCCTGCGCCAGCAGGATCAAGGCGCGGCGTTCCGGTATCGGTTTGTTCGGCTTGACCGTTGGCAATTCGCCGACGCGGCCTTCGCGCAGCGCGACGCAGTCGCCCTGCAGCGGGCACAGCACGCAAGCGGGATCATGGCGCGTGCACAGCGTCGCGCCGAAATCCATCTGCGCCTGGGTGTAGTCGGCCATGCGCGTATCGGGCAGATGCGATTCGGCCAGTTGCCACATCTGTTTTTCGACGGCGGGGGTTCCCGGCCAGCCGGCTGTGCCGTGGAAGCGCGCCAGCACGCGCTTGACGTTGCCGTCCAGGATCGGGAAGCGATCGCCCCAGGCCTGCGCCAGGATCGCGCCGGCGGTGCTGCGGCCGATGCCCGGAAGTGCGATCAGCGCGTCGAGATCGCGCGGCAAATCGCCGCCATGCATTTCGACGCAGATCTTCGCGGTGGCGTGCAGGTTGCGGGCTCTCGCGTAGTAGCCCAGTCCCGACCACAGCGCCAACACTTCATCTTGCGGTGCGGCGGCCAAGGCCGGCAGCGAGGGCAGCGCGGCGACGAACCGTTCGAAATAGGGAATCACCGTCTGCACCTGGGTCTGCTGCAGCATGATTTCCGAGAGCCAGACACGATACGGTGCGCGCGGATACATCCACGGCAGGTCGTGGCGGCCGTCGCGGTCGTACCAGGCGAGCAGGCGCGATGCGAAACCGTCCGCACTCATCGCGGCACCGGTTCGGCGATGGCAGGGTCTTCCATTTCGATCTCCACGCCTTCCAGATGCGCGCCCGATACCTCCATTTCCGGCGTGCTCATGACGCCATCCATCGGCGGCAGCGGCGAGCCCTTGCTTCCGGCGTCGATCCAGGCGAGGACGTCCGGCAGGCGGAAGCGGGCTGCGAACTTCGTCGCGTCGCGTTGCAGATCCAACGCGGCGGCATCGGAAAAATCCGTTTTGCCGGCGTATTCCAAAGAGAATGGCAGCGGCGATTTCGATGCGCCGATCGGCGCGGGCAGGGCGGGCCAGGCTTGCGGCCATTCGGCGAGCTTGCCCGACAGCCGTAGGTTCATACCGTCGCCGAACATGAGCCGGCCATGCGAATTTAGATTCGGAATGACGCCTTCGCCATGCACGATCGCGCCCAGCGGCGCGATGGCGATTTCGCCTTCGCGGTAACGCACCGGTCCCGCCAGGCCTAAGACGAACGGCAATTCGGTGCTGGCCGAAACGTAACGCGCGTTCGCACCGAGTTTCATGCGATCCAGGCCGATGCCGTCCGCGCCCGAGTGCAGGCGTCCGCCCAGCACGGGCGACATCGGCAGTTTCCAGTCGCCGGATTCGACGGCGAGAGAGCCCGCGGCGCCGAAGCCGGCGTTCGCGGCCGGTCGGGTCAGCGCGATGCGCAGGTCGAAAGGCAGGCGGGTGTCGCCGAGCGCGAACATGCCTTTCGCCGAAGCACGCATCGGACGGTTTGGATACAGCGACGGCAGCGACAGTTCCAATCCGCTTAGCGACCAACCCTTGCCAAAAGCGCGTCCACCGGCGATGCGCAAACCGTCGGTCAGCGTCGGGATCTTGGTTTCGCCCGGCGGACGCGAGGCCAGCCAGCGTTGCAGTGCGGCGACATCGAGTTGCGGTTCGTCCAGTTCGATGCGTTCGACGGTGAGGTCGGCGCCGCGCGCGCGAATGGTCGACCAAGGCAAGGTCAGATAGACGCGCTTGGCGCGCAACAACGGCGCGGCTTCGCCCGGTTGTTTGGCGACCACGTCGCGCACCGCGATCATCGGCGTGCCGAGCAACCGGTATTCGCTGGCGCCGCTTGCGGTTATTTCCAGGCCGAGCGCTGCGCCGGTGCGGGACAAGAGCATGCCGGCGACGCGGTCGGGTTGGGTGAGCCAACGCAACGCGAGCAGGGCGATCGCGATCAAGACTATGACCGCGATGAGCCAATTTCTGCCGCGCGTGCCCACAAGCCGCTACGTTAAAGCCCTCTCCCGCTTGCGGGAGAGGGTTGGGTGAGGGCGCGTGAACGAACCCGAAGCGGCGTCGGCTTCTGGAGAAAAAGCAAAGTCACTAGATTCCCGCCTTCGCGGGAATGACGGCTTGAAAAGCTAACGGCAGCGGCCGTCAATTGCCCAGCGCTTCCGGCAACAGCGCATCGACGAAAGCCTCGGCGTCGAACACGCGCAAATCCTCCGACCGTTCGCCGATACCGGCGTAGCGGATCGGAATCCCGAACTCGCGCGCCAGCGCGAACACCACGCCGCCCTTGGCGGTGCCGTCCAGTTTGGTGACGACCAATCCGGTCACGCCTACCGCCGCATTGAACATGCGCAGTTGCGACAGCGCGTTCTGGCCGGTGGTGCCGTCGATCACCATCAGCACCTCGTGCGGCGCGGCCGGGTCGAGCTTGCCCAGCACGCGGCGGATCTTGCCCAGCTCGTCCATCAGTCCGGTCTGGGTGTGCAGGCGGCCGGCGGTGTCGGCGATCAGCACTTCGATGCCGCGTGACTTCGCCGCTTGCAGCGCATCGAAAGCCACCGAAGCCGCGTCTGCGTTCTGGCCCTGCGCGATCACCGGCACGCCGTTGCGCTCGCCCCAGGCCTGCAATTGCGCGACTGCGGCGGCCCGGAAAGTGTCGCCGGCAGCCAGCATCAGGCCGCGGCTTTCGTCCTTGAAGCGGCGCGCCAGCTTGCCGATGGTGGTGGTCTTGCCGACGCCGTTGACACCCACCGTCAGCACGACGAAGGGTTTCGCGGACGGATCGATCACCAGCGGCTGCGCGACCGGCCGTAGCAAGGCGATCAATTCGCCGCGCAGCGCGGCGAGCAGAGCGTTCGCATCGGCGAACTCGCGCGCCTTCATCCGTTTGCGCAGCGATTCGACCAGTTGCGTCGTCGCAACGACGCCGACGTCGGCGGTCAGCAGGGCGGTTTCGATCTCGTCCAGCAGGTCGTCGTCGAGCTTGGGATGGCGCGAGAACAATCCGCCGAAGCTGCGCGCGAAGGCGCTGCCGCGCAGGCGGTCGCGCCAACCTGTTTTGCCCGGAGCGGCGGGTGCAGCTTCGGTCGCGGACACCGCCGGCACTACGTCCTCGGCAGGCGCTTCGGCGACCTCGTTCGGCTGGCGATCGGAAGGCTCGGCAGCGGCCGGTTCCGGCTTCTTGCGGCGGAAAAAACTGACCATTGCCCGGTAATCGCGGAGAATAGGCGCATGTTAACAAACGCGGACCGTCGCCCCGCATGAAAACCCAGCCGGGCAAGGTGCGGATCATCGGCGGCCATTGGCGCGGCAGCCGGCTCGACGTGGCCGACACGCCGGGCCTGCGCCCCAGCGCCGACCGCGTCCGCGAAACCCTCTTCAACTGGCTGCAGCCGATTTTGCCCGGTGCGCGCGTTTTGGATCTGTTCGCCGGCACCGGCGCGCTCGGCTTGGAAGCGCTTTCGCGCGGCGCGCGCGAGGCTTTGTTGGTCGAAAAAGACCCGAAATTGGCCGCCTCGCTGCAGGCGACCGTGACCCGGCTGAAGGCCGAAACGCAGGCCACCGTGGTGCGTGCCGATGCGCTTGCTTTCTTGCGCGCGCCTTTGCATGGCAGGTTCGACGTTGTGTTCGTCGATCCGCCCTTCGCCGGGAACCTGTGGACGGCCGCCGTCGCCGCGTTGCCGCCCTGGCTGTCGCCGCAGGCCTGGCTGTATCTGGAATCCCCGGCCGACGCAGGCATCGAGCCGGGCCCGGGCTGGGCGCCGCATCGCCAAGGCAGCACCCGCGAGGCGCGCTACGCACTGTTCCGCCGCGCCGATGAAGGCGCTGTTACACTGGCACCCGCCAATGACGGCCCTCCGGCAAGCCTTGCATAGATGAGCGCGACCGAATGAGCATGGTGCGTACCCGTATCGCGGTCTACCCCGGCACCTTCGATCCGATCACCAACGGTCACATCGACCTGATCGATCGCGCCGCGCCCCTGTTCGAACGCCTGATCGTCGGCGTGGCCGAGAGTCCCGCCAAGGGTCCGGCCCTGCCGCTGGCGTTGCGGGTGGATCTGGCCCGCGAATCGCTGGCCCGCTTTCCCAACGTCGAAGTGCGCGGCTTCAATTCGTTGCTGGCGCATTTCGTCGCCGAGGTCGGAGCCGGAGTGCTGCTGCGCGGCCTGCGCGCGGTGTCCGATTTCGAATACGAATTCCAGTTGGCCAGCATGAATCGCCACCTGATTCCGGACGTCGAGACCTTGTTCCTGACGCCCGCCGAGCAATACGGCTTCATCTCTTCTTCGCTGGTGCGCGAAATTTCCCGCCTGGGCGGCGACGTTTCGGCGTTCGTGCCGCCGGCGGTGGCCAAAGCGCTGCAGGCCGAATGGCAGCGCACACTCGCATGACCGTCACCTGGGGGAACCACATGAAACTCACCACCCGTCTGATGCTGATCGCCTGCCTTGCGCTGCCGTTCGCGGCCTGCAAGAAGGAAGACGATAAGCCGAAGGAAGCGGTCGCGGCTCCGGTCGCGGTGCCGACCACCGGCGACAAGAAGGCCTGGCAGGAATACATCAAGGACGTCGCCAAGCGGAACATGGAAGGCGTCACCAGCGCGCCTTACGCTTATTTCCTGCCCGACGAATCCTCGCCCGATTTCGCCGGCGAGTACGAGCGCCAGCTGGAGAAGATGAAGGGCGACGTCGGCCGCGGCATCCTGGAAGGCAATATGCTGGTGTTCGGCTCGCCGGCCTCGGCCAAGATGGCCGATGCGGTGATCGAATCGTTCAAGGAAATCCAGCCGGGTTCGATGAAGGGCGTCAAGGTCGTCTTCATCGGCGCGGCCGCCGACAACGAGCGCGTCAAGGCGGGCGTGTCGCCGGCCGGCGTGGATTACGTTTTCGTGCAGACCAAGTAATACCGGAGCCGCGCGGACAACCTCCGCGCGGCTTAGGCGAAGCCGCTTTTCGTAGGAGCGGCTTTAGCCGCGAGCTTTTGCCTCAAATCGAGGCGAAAGCCACGATTCGATTGAAAGAGCTCGCGGCTAAAGCCGCTCCTACGAAAAGCCAAAGCGAGACATGTCGCTCAGGATCAACGAACTCTGCGTCAACTGCGATGTCTGCGAGCCGGTCTGCCCGAACAAGGCGATATCGCAGGGCGAGACGATCTACGTGATCGATCCGGCGCGCTGTACCGAATGCGTCGGTCATTTCGACGAGCCGCAGTGCGTGGTGGTGTGCCCGGTCGAGTGCATCGATCCGGATCCGACGCATCCGGAAACCGAATCCGATTTGCTGGCGAAGTTGCGCCGGCTTGAGAAGGAGTCGCTGTAATGGTCAGTAGTTTGGTTCAGCCAGCGTCGCCGCGGCCGCGTGCTTCCGGTCTCGCCGGGCTTTCGCTCTCAGCCGTCATTCCCGCGAAAGCGGGAATCCAGTGCCTTTCGCTTGGGTTCCGCATGCTGCGGGAACGGCAAAGTCGCTGGATTCCCGCTTTCGCGGGAATGACGGCTGAAAAGCGAGGCGCCGGAACGTTCGCACGTGTCCTTTTGCTGACCGGTCTTTTGATATCGCCGATCGCGTGCGCCGATGCCCGCCGCGAACAACCCATTGCCGCGCATCCCCCCGGCGCCGCCATTGCCAGCGCCCATGCGCTGGCGACCGAAGCGGGCATGCAGATGCTGCGCCAGGGCGGCAACGCTTTCGACGCTGCGGTCGCGACTTCGGCCGCATTGTCGGTGGTGGAACCGATCAGCAGCGGCCTGGGCGGCGGCGGCTTCTTCCTGTTGCACGACGCGAAGACCGGCAAGGACGTATTCGTCGACGCGCGCGAAACCGCGCCGGCCGCGGCCAAGCCCGAGGAATACCTGCTGCAGAACGGCGAATTCAACCGCGACCGCGCCGAGAACGGGCCGTGGTCGGCCGGCATTCCTGGTTTGCCGGCCGCTTTCGTCCACGTGGCGGACAAGTACGGCAAGCTGCCGCTGAAGACCACGCTGGCGCCGGCGATCAAGCTGGCGCGGGAAGGTTTCCCGGTTTACGCCCGGCTTGCACGCGGCTATGCGTCGCGGCGGTCGGTGATGGAGCGTTATCCCGGCACGCGCGCGGTGTTCCTGGCCGGCGGCGCGCCGATCAAGGAAGGCGACCTGTTCAAGCAGCCCGATTTGGCGCGTACGCTGGAGCTGCTGGCAGAGAAGGGCTTCGACGGTTTCTACAAAGGCGATGTCGCCGAAAAACTCCTCGCGGGCGTGCATGCGGAAGGCGGGCGCTGGACCGCGCAGGAACTGGCCGGCTATCGGGTCAAGGAACGCGAACCGATCGCTTTCCAATATCGCGACTGGCGCATCGTCACCGCGCCGCCGCCTTCGTCCGGCGGCATCGCGCTGGCCGAAATGCTGCAGATTCTGCAAGGCTGGGATCTGCAGAAGCTGGACCAAGCGCACCGCATCCATCTGGTGGTCGAATCGATGCGCCGCGCTTTCCGCGACCGCACCTTCTTCCTGGGCGATCCGGATTTCGTGAAGATCCCGATGCGCACGCTCTCCAGCCGCGACTACGCCGCCGGTTTGCGCGCGACCATCCATCCGGACAAGGCGACGCCCAGCGATCTGCTGTCCGGCCAGCCGACGCCGCTGGAAGACGAGGAGACCACGCATTTTTCGATCATCGACGCCGCCGGCAATCGCGTCGCCGCGACCCAGACGGTGAACCTGACCTACGGCTCAGGCCTGATCCCGCCCGGCACCGGCGTGCTGCTCAACGACGAAATGGACGATTTCGCGCTCAAGCCCGGCACGCCGAACGCGTTCGGGGTGATGGGCTACGAGGCCAACGCGCCCGCGCCGGGCAAACGCATGCTCAGCTCGATGACGCCGACGTTCATGGAATCGAAGGATCGCATCGCCGTGCTCGGCACGCCGGGCGGCAGCCGGATCATCACCATGGTCCTGCTGGGCGTGCTGGGTTACGACCAGGGCCTGGACGCGCAGGCCGTCGCCGCGCTGCCGCGCTACCACCACCAGTGGATGCCGGACGAGATCGAGGCCGAGAGCGGCGCGATCCCGGGCCCGGTGGCCAAGGAACTTCAGGCCATGGGCCACAGTCTGGATCTGCCGGGCGACGAAGCCGCCGGCGGCCGCGGTTCCAGCCATGTCTGGGGCAACCTGCAGACCGTGCTGTGGGATCGCAAGGCCGGTAGGCTGACCGGCGGCAGCGATCCGCGCAACAAGGTGGGCAAGGCCGAGGTGCTCGAAACCCAGTCCGCGAAGTAACCGGCTTTCGTAGAGTCGAGCCTTGCTCGACTGCTCTTCGCCCAGGTTGCAACGCAGTCGCATAGCGCGTGTATAAAGCAAAAGCAGTCGAGCAGGCTCGACTCTACGAAGAGCAAAGGGCGTCCATGGCGGACAACGACAAGAAACCGATCGCGCACCTGGTTCCGGCCATCCTGACCGGCACCGCGGCGTTGATCGCCTCGCTGACCGCGGTCTACGTGAATCTGCGCGGCGACAAGGAAGGCAAGCCGGCTGCGCAAACTCTCGCGCCGAAAACCGAAACGGCCCAGGCGGCGAAAACGCCGACGCTGCTTTCGGACAAGCTACAGGTGCAGTTGGACCGCATCGCCGTGCAGCACGACGGTTCGATCGGCACCACCGACTGGCGTTTCGCCATCGAAGCTGACGGCCAGCCGCTGCTGGTATTCCGCGAAGACGATCTGGACGACACCGGCGGCCGCAATATCGCCAATCCCAAGGATGTGCGGACCGTGATCGGGCTGCCGCCGGGGCAACATGCGCGATTGACGATCAAGGGCTGGCGCGGCAGCCGCCTGCGCCTGATCGAAGGCGAGGCGGACGTAACCGGCGAAGGCGCGGTCGGCGACGGCGCGGTGGCGCCGATCCCGGTCAAGGCCAAGAAGGACAGCGCCGGCGATTTCGTCTTCTATTTTTCGACCGACCGTCGGAACGCTGAATGACGACGGCGCTAGCGGCTGTTTAACGCCGCCAGGCGCTAGAATCGGACCATGAAACTCTGGTCCCTGCTCGGCAATTCGCAGAAGCTCGACGGCGGCGCGATGTTCGGCAACGCGCCGCGCGCGGTGTGGTCCAAATGGCTGCCGCCGGACGAGCTCAACCGCGTGCCGCTGGCTTGCCGCGCGCTGCTGGCCAGCCCGCTGGCCGGCAAGACGGTGCTGTTCGAATCCGGCATCGGCGCCTTCTTCGAACCGAAATTGCGCGAACGCTACGGCGTGGTCGAGGACCGGCACGTACTGCTCGATTCGCTGCGCGCGGCCGGTTTCGAACACGAAGACGTCGACGTGGTGGTGCTCAGCCATCTGCATTTCGACCACGCCGGCGGCCTGCTGGCGCCCTGGGCCGAAGGCCGCGCGCTGGAACTGCTGTTTCCGAACGCGACCTTCCTGGTCAGCGCCGCCTGTTGGGATCGCGCCCGCGATCCGCATCCGCGCGACCGCGCCAGCTTCATCCCGGAATTGCCGGGTTTGCTGGAAGCCAGCGGCCGGCTGGAAATCGTCGACGGCGAATACTCGCGCGCGCTCGGCCACAGCGTGCGTTTCCATTTCAGCGACGGGCATACGCCTGGTTTGATGCTGGCCGAAATCGTCGGGCCGGAGACCGTCGACGGCCGCCCGCACGGCGGCGTCGTGTTCTGCGCCGATCTGATTCCCGGACGGCCCTGGGTGCACGTGCCGATCACGATGGGTTACGACCGCAATCCGGAACTGCTGATCGACGAGAAGCGCGAGTTCCTCGCAGACAAATTGGAACGCAACGTGCATCTGTTCTTCACCCACGACCCGGAATGCGCGCTGGCGCAAGTGACCCGCGACGACAAAGGCAAATACGGCACTACCCACGAAGTCGCCGAACTGCAAGCGCGGGCATTGATGGCATGAGGCGGTTGGCCGGGTTGTTTTTGCTGTTGTTCGCTGCCGCGGCCGCTGCGCAGGAAACGCCATCCGGGTTGCCGCAGCCGGACAAATCACCGCGCGATGCGGAGTTCGGCGTGGTCAGCCGCAAGTTCGGTCTCGAGAGGCGGGTCGAGATGTATCAATGGCGCGCCGCCGGGCAGGGTTATGAGAAAGTCTGGAGCGCGGTGCCGATCGCTTCGGACGGTTTTACCCGCGGTCACGAGAATCCGAAAGACATTCCTCTGGCCAGCCGGCGGATTTTGCCGGCCACCATCAGCATCGACGGCAAGCCGCTGGACCCCGAAGCGATTTCGCGCCTGGGCGAATGGCGCGAATTCCGGCCGAATTTCTCCGCCTTGCCTGGCAACTTGTCGGCGACTTTCCAGCCCGAAGGCGATGGCTTGGGCAGCGCCGAGAATCCTCTGGATCCGCAGATCGGCGATCTGCGCGTGACTTGGCGCGAACTGGCGCTGCCGTCTTTGGAAGGCAAAGTGGCGTTGGAGAATGGCGTGTGGACGTTGCAGCCGCAGGCTGCAGATGCGCCGCCTGCCGTGCAAGCCGGTTTGCCCGCTGCAGGCGTCGGCAGGAGCACGCTGGGTTGGCTGATCGGTGCGGGGATCTTTCTGCTTGCGCTCCTGGTCATCGTTGCGATCATCCGCAATCGCCGCCGCTGATCGTCAGCTTTGTAGAGCGGAGCTTGCTCCGCTGCTCTTTCATCGTGTGGAAAGGAGTCCGCCAAAAGCCGAACCCTCTCCCTGGCGCTTCGCGCCTGTCCCTCTCCCGCGAGGGGAGAGGCAAAGCCATGCGGTTCGCTTTTCGTAGGTGCGAATTCATTCGCACGCTCTTGCTTGAAGAAGCGTGCGAATGAATTCGCATCTACATGCCGTCAAACGACGCGCGTGCCGAAGATCTTGTCGCCCGCGTCGCCCAGCCCGGGCAGGATATAGCCCTTCTCGTTCAAGCGTTCGTCGATGGCTGCGGTGTAGACCTCGACATCGGGATGCGCGGCTTCCAGGGCGCGCAGGCCTTCCGGTGCGGCGACCAGGAACAAGCCTTTGATCCGCGCCGCGCCCGCGGCTTTCAGCATGCTCACCGTCGCGATCAAGGTGCCGCCGGTGGCGAGCATCGGATCCAGGATCAGCGCGATGCGATCCTGCATGCCGCCGACCAGATTCTCGTAATAGGGCAGGGGTGCCAGCGAAGCTTCGTCGCGGCGGATGCCGACCACGCTGACTTTCGCGGCCGGGATCAATTCCAGAACGCCCGGCAGCATGCCCAGGCCGGCGCGCAGGATCGGCACCAAGGTGATCTTGCGGCCTTTGATCCGGCGCACATTCACGGGGCCGGCCCATCCTTCGACTTGCGCGTCCTCGGTTTCCAGGTCCGCGGTGGCTTCGTAGGTGAGCAGGGTTGCGACTTCCGCCGACAGTTCGCGGAAGGTCTTGGTGCTGTTGTCGGCACGGCGCATCAGGCCGAGCTTGTGCTGGACCAGCGGGTGGCGGACTTCGACGATTTTCATGCGAGAAGGCTATCGCAGAACCGCGAATGCCGCAGCTGCGTCGTACTCCCCCTTTGAAAAAGGGGGACCGAAGGGGGATTTACGCCAGCTGTCAGTTGCGGCTTGGCGTAAATTCTCCCCAACCCTCCTTTTTCAAAGGAGGGAGCAAGCATCAAGCAGCCGCTTGTTCCTGCTGCCGCGGTCCTTCCAACAGCGCGCGCTTGACCATCGACACCAGCAGGTCGATCTCATCGCTCTGCACCGCGAAATGCGGGGTGAAGCGCAGTGAATTGGCGCCGCCGTGGATCACGCCCAGGCCGTGCTCGCGCAGCCACTCTTCGCTGGAGCCGGTGCCGTAGCCCTTGAAACGCGGGTCGAGTTCGCAAGAGAACAACAGGCCGGTGCCTTGCACCTTGGTGATCAGGCCGCCGAGTTCGCCTTTCAGTTTCTCGAGCTTCTCGACCGCTTCCTTGCCGCGCGTACGGATGTTGTCGCGCAGCTCGGGCGTCAGCATTTCCAGCACCGCGCAGCCGATGTCCAGTGCGCGCGGGTTGGCGGTCATGGTGTTGCCGTACACGCCGCTACGGTACAGGTTCGCGGCGCGCTCGGTGACGGCCAGCACCGACAGCGGGTACTGCGCGGCGTTCAGCGCCTTGGAATAGGTTTCCATGTCCGGTGCTTCGGCGTTTTCGAAGCCGGGATAGTCGACGATGGACAGCACGCCCTGCGCGCGCAGGCCGGCTTGGATCGAATCGACCAGCAGCAGCGAACCGTGCGCCTTCGTCAGCTCGCGCGCGGCGTTGTAGAACGCCGGCGGCACGCTGCGGCCCGGGTCGCCTTCGCCCATCACCGGTTCCAGGAACATCGCTTCGACGAACCAGCCATTGGCTTCGGCGTCGGCGAAGACCTTCTTCAGCGCGTCGATGTCGTAGGGCTCGATCGCGATCACCGAATCCTCGCCGCGGAAACTGGCCAGGTGCTGCATATAAGTCTTGCGGCTGGAATCCGAATACAGCGCCGGACGGTCGGTGCGGCCGTGGAAGCTGCCCTTGACCACCAGGCGCTTGACCTTGGCGCCGGCGTGGCGCGCGCCCGGATCGGTCATCAGCTTGGTGTTGACGTCGGCGATGCGCGCGGCCAGGCCGACCGCTTCCGAGCCCGAGTTCAAGCACAGGAATTTCGCATACGGGCAGCCGCCGCGTTCCTGGCCGATCGCCGCGCGCATCGCGCGCACGAAGCGCAGCTGCGACAGGTTCGGGGTCATGATGTTGGCCATCACCTGCGGCTTGGCCATCGCGTCCATGATCTTCTGCGGCGTGTGGCCGAAGCCGAGCATGCCGTAGCCGCCGCAGTCGTAGACCACCGCGCCGTTAAGGGTGACCACCCACGAACCGCGCGCGGCCAGGGCCACGTACGGGTTCACCGCGTCGTGCGGATAGAAATTGACGAAACCGTCCTGCAGCGCGTGGACCTGTGCGTCTTCGTCCAGGTTCAGCAACTCCGGGAACTCGGCGCGGACCCGCGCGTATTCGGCAACGGCAGCGTCGATCGCTTCGCCCAGCTGCGGATGCGCAACGGCGAGGCGGGCGACGGTGGCGTCGTCCAATCCTTGGGTGCGGCGCTTGCCGGTGTGGGCGCGCAAAGGGGCGAGGGCGTCGGTCACGGCCATGGCGGTCTCCCGGAGAGGCTAAACAAGCATTATTGGCGGGCTTGTCGTCGATTGATAGCGCGTTTTCGACGAAATTAAGCTATATTTCGTCTAATCGACAGATATTATCGGCGAAATGAAGATCACCGCTTCCGATCAGCAACTCCTGAGCGTGCTGCGCGAAAACGCCCGCGCCTCGACGGCGGAAATCGCCCGCCGGCTGGGGCTGTCCCGGACCACGGTCCAAAGCCGGATCGATCGCCTGGAACGGGACGGCGTGATCGCCGGCTACACCGTGCGCGTGGCCGAAGCCGCCGAGCGCGGCCATATCCGCGCCCACATCCTGATCACCGTGCTGCCGAAGCAGATGCCGGCCGTGGTCGAAGCTCTGCGCGCAGTGCCCGAAGTACGCACCCTGCATTCGGTCAGCGGTTCCTTCGACCTGATCGCGCTGGGCGTGGCGCCGAGCGTGGAGGAGATGGATGCGCTGACCGATCGTATCGGCGCGATCGATGGGGTGGAGCGGACTACGTCGTCGATTATTTTGTCGGCGAAGTTCGAGCGCTAGCGCACCCAACTCCCTCTCCCCCGCATGCGGGGGAGAGGGCTGGGGTGAGGGGGCGAGCGCCGCGGCGCGAGCGCTTTTGCTTCTAGAGGCTGGAGCAAAAAAACAAGGTCAAAGGCGACCCCCTCACCCCAACCCTCTCCCCCAACGGTGAAGCCGTTGGGGGAGAGGGAGCAGATGCTGGGCCTTACAATTGCGTATATCCGCCCGCATCTCATTTCATTGAAGAAATCCGACTTCCACTACGAACTCCCGCCCGAGCTGATCGCCCAGGCGCCGTTGGCCGAACGCTCGGCCAGCCGCCTGCTGTGCGTGCCGACAGCGCCCGAGCCCATGCGCGATGCGCGGGTGCGCGATCTGCCGTCGTTGCTGCAGCCGGGCGATCTGCTGGTGTTCAACGACACCCGGGTGATCCCGGCACGGCTGTTCGGCGCCAAGGACAGCGGCGGGCGGGTCGAGATCCTGATCGAGCGTTTGCTACCCAACAACGAAGCGCGTGCGCAAGTGGGCGCCAGTAAATCGCCGAAGCCCGGCGCGCGCATCGCACTGGACGCCGGCGGCGAAGCCGAAGTGCTCGGCCGCGAGGGCGAGTTCTATCTTTTGCGCTTCCACGTGAACAGCGCGCTGGAATCCTGGCTGCTGCGCGCGGGACGGCTGCCGCTGCCGCCGTATATCCGCCGCGAGCCGGGCGTGGACGACGCCGAGCGCTACCAAACCGTGTTCGCGCGCGAAGTCGGCGCGGTCGCCGCGCCCACCGCCGGTCTGCATTTCGACGATGCGCTGCTGCAGGCCTTGCGCGAGCGCGGCGTGCGCTTCGGCCACATCACCCTGCATGTGGGCGCCGGCACTTTCCAGCCGGTGCGGGTGGATGATCTGCGCGAACACCGCATGCACAGCGAATGGCTGAACGTCGGCGCCGAACTGATCGACCAGATCCGCCGCACGCGCGCGGCGGGCGGGCGGGTGATCGCCGTCGGCACCACCGTGGTCCGCGCTTTGGAAAGCGCGATGCACGACGGCGAACTGCTGCCCTTCGCAGGCGAGACGAGGATCTTCATCTTCCCCGGCTACAGGATCCGCTCGGTGGACGCGTTACTGACTAATTTTCATTTGCCCGAATCGACGCTGCTGATGCTGGTCTCCGCATTCGCAGGCAAGACGCGTGTGTTCGAGGCTTACGCGCATGCGGTGCGCGAGAAATACCGGTTCTTTTCTTATGGGGATGCGATGTTGTTGTTTCCGGAAGGTGCGAAGTGACTGCGCTCGCGACGGCTGCTTTTGCTGTTCCCCCCTTTGAAAAAGGGGGGCAGGGGGGATTTGCTTTTGCTTTTGCCTCCCTCGCCGAAAGTCAAAAGCAAATCCCCCCCAACCCCCCTTTTTCAAAGGGGGGAGAGCAGCCATGAGCCGCCTGTCTTTCGAATTGCTCGGCACCGACGGCGCTACCCGCCGCGGCCGTCTGACTTTTCCGCGCGGTACGGTCGAAACCCCGGCCTTCATGCCGGTCGGCACCTACGGCTCAGTGAAGGGCGTGCTGCCGGAACAGATTCGCGCGCTCGGCGCCGAGATCATTCTCGGCAACACTTTCCATCTCTATCTGCGGCCCGGTTTGGAAGTGATCGAAGCCCACGGCGGCCTGCACGGCTTCGCCCAGTGGAACGGCCCGATACTCACCGATTCCGGCGGCTTCCAGGTGTTCTCGCTGGCTCATCGCCGCAAGATCACCGAACAGGGCGTCACCTTCGCCGCGCCGACCGATGGTTCCACCGTGTTCCTCGGCCCGGAAGAAAGCATGCGGATCCAGAAAGTGCTGGATTCGGACATCGTGATGATCTTCGACGAATGCACGCCGTATCCGGCCACGGAAGACGTCGCGCGTGCTTCGATGGAACTGTCCCTGCGCTGGGCCGAGCGCAGCAAGCGCGCCCACGAAGGCAACGACGCGGCGCTGTTCGGCATCGTCCAGGGCGGCGTGCACCATGATTTGCGCACGCGTTCCGCGCAAGGCCTGAAAGCGATCGGCTTCGACGGCTATGCGATCGGCGGTCTGGCCGTCGGCGAACCGGAAGCAGAGCGCAACGCGATGCTCGAACACACCTGCCCGCAGCTGCCTTCGGAGCGTCCGCGCTATCTGATGGGCGTGGGCCGGCCCGAGGACTTGGTGGAAGCGGTCGCGCGCGGCGTGGACATGTTCGATTGCGTCATGCCCACCCGCAACGCGCGCAACGGCCATTACTTCACCCGCACCGGCACGATCCGCATTCGCAACGCCAAATACGAGCGCGACACCGCTCCGATCGAGGAAGGTTGCGGCTGTTATACCTGCAGCCACGGCTTCAGCCGCGCCTATCTGCGCCATCTGGACCGCTGCAACGAGATGCTGGCGCCGGTCTTGGGCACTTTGCACAACCTGTGGCACTACCAGCGCCTGATGGCGGACATGCGGGCCGCGATCGAGCAGGGGAACTTCGCGGCCTTCCGCGAGTCTTTCTACGCGGCCCGCTCCTGAGTCCCTCTCCCTTCGGGGTGGGTGCAGGATGGGGGTTCGGCGCTCTCGGGACAGGACGCGCCGGGCCCTCATCCGCCTTGGGAGGCCCCGGGGAAGGGCCGGCCGCTCCGCTTGAAAGCCGCCGCCTGCGGCTACATGGCATAATTCCCAGCTATTTTGCGACCACGGACCTTCCGATGAGCCTGCTCGACCTGTTGATTTCCCCCGCCCACGCCCAAGCCGCCGGCCAAGCCGCTCCGGGCGGCCTTTTCGGCGGCGGCATGACCGGCCTGCTGTTCCCGATCATCCTGATCGCGATCATGTACTTCCTGATGATCCGGCCGCAGATGAAGCGCGCCAAGGAACATCGCGCCATGCTCGACAAGCTGTCCAAGGGCGACGAGGTCATCACCAACGGCGGCATCGCCGGCACCGTGGCCGACATCGGCGACAACTTCGTCACCGTCGAGATCGCCGACAACGTGCGCGTGCGCGTGCAGAAGGGCGCGATCGGCAACGTCCTGCCCAAGGGCACGCTGAAAGCCTCCTGATCGCTGCGGCGCCCCGCCGCGGGCGCCTGGCCGAAACTCCCGGACGCGCATCGCGTCCGGTTCGCCGCTGGAACTAGAGCCTGTTCAATGCCTCTCCATAGCCCACGTTGTCCCGCAATGGCCGCCAGGTGGTGCCGCGTGGCGCAGCGCCTTGCTGGCCTGCAAGGTCAAGCCGCGCGGCGCCGCATGGCGGCCATTGCGGGACAACCCGAAGGGCTTGGTCTAGCCGCGCGCAGCTCTGCGTCCTCATTCGGTCGTGGATTGACATCCACTCCCTCACTCCTCCTTGATCTGCGCGCGGCTAGACCAAGCGCGGGCCATGGAGAGGCATTGAACAGGCTCTAAGATGCTCGAATACGCGCGCTGGAAATACGTGGTCATCCTCCTGGTGGTGCTGTTGAGCGTGCTTTACGCGCTGCCCAACATCTATCCGCAGGATCCTTCGGTGCAGATCACCGCCAACCGCGGTTCGGCGATCGACGCGCCGCTGCGGCAGCGGGTGGACGCGATCCTGAAAAAGGCCGGCGTCGCGCCGAAGTCGATCGAGACCGAAGGCGACAACCTGCTGGTGCGCATGCCCAGCAGCGATGGGCAGACCAAAGCTTCCGACGCGCTCACGGCCGACCTGGGCACCGGCTACGTGGTCGCGCTGAACCTGGCTTCGACCACCCCGCGCTGGCTGGAAGCGATCGGCGCCAAGCCGATGCTGCTCGGCCTGGACTTGCAGGGCGGCGTCCACTTCCTGATGGAAGTCGACCGCAAGGCCGCGCTCGACAAGCGCTTCGAAGCTTATCTGGAAGACCTGCGCGTCGTACTGCGCGACAACCGGGTGAAGTACAGCTCGGTCGAGCGCCGCAACGACGACACGTTGCAGGTGGCGCTGGGCGATCCGTCCGAAATGGACAAGGCGCGGCAGCTGATCGCACGCGATCTGCCGACGCTGCAGATGGACAGCGACGGCGACCGCATCACCCTGACCGTGCCCCAGGCCGAGCTGGACAAGATCGCCAGCGACGCCATCGAGCAGAACGTCGGCACGCTGCGCAACCGCATCAACGAACTCGGCGTGGCCGAGCCGATCATCCAGCGCCAGGGCGCCGACCGCGTGGTCGTGCAATTGCCCGGCGTGCAGGACACCGCGCAGGCCAAGCGCATCCTCGGCGCGACCGCCACGCTGGAATACCGCGGCGTGATCGAAGGCACCAATCCCTACGATGCGGTGCAGACGGGCAACGTACCGCCGGAAGGCCGCATCTTCTACCAGAAGCGGATCGGTGCGGACGGCAAGCCGGTGCCGATCATCCTCAACAAGCGCGTGATCGCCTCGGGCGACCAGTTGCAGAGCGCGTCGTCGTTCTTCGATTCGCAGAGCGGCACGCCGGCGGTGCGCGTGCGCCTGACCAGCCTCGGCGGCCAGCGCATGTTCGACTACTCCAGCCAGCACGTCGGCAAGCCGATGGCGGTGGTCTACACCGAGCGCATCCCCGAGGTGAAGATCGTCGACGGCAAGGAAGTGCGCAGCACCCGGATCAACGAGCAGGTGATCTCGGTGGCGACCATCCAGAGCACGCTCGGCCGCGATTTCCAGACCACCGGCCTGGAGAGCATGAAAGAAGCCGCCGACCTGGCGCTGTTGCTGCGCGCAGGCGCCTTGGCCGCGCCGATGGACTTCGCCGCGCAGAGCGTGATCGGTCCCAGCCTGGGCAAAGAGAACATCGAGCGCGGCCTGACCGCGGTGCTGTATGCATTCGGCTTCGCCCTGGTGTTCTTCCTCGTCTACTACCGCATGTTCGGCATCATCACCTGCATCGCGTTGCTGCTGAACCTGCTGATGGTGTTCGCGGCGATGTCGGTGATGGGCGCCACCATGACCCTGCCGGGCTTGGCGGGCATCGCCCTGACCGTCGGCATGTCGGTGGACGCCAACGTGCTGATCAACGAACGAATACGCGAAGAGTTGCGTGCGGGATTGCCACCGCTGACGGCCATCTCCAGCGGTTACGAGCACGCCTCGGGCACGATTCTCGACGCCAACGTCACCGCTTTCCTGGCCGGCCTGGCGATGGCCGTGTTCGGCACCGGCCCGCTGCGCGGCTTCGGCATCACCCTGATGCTGGGCATCGCCACCTCGGCCTACACCGCGGTGTCGGTGTCCCGCGGCATCGCGACCCTGATCTACGGTCGCCGCCGCAAGCTGAAATCGATCGCGATCTGACCGGAGCACGCCCATGAAACCTTTCAACGTGTTCCCTTACGGCAGCAACTTCGATTTCATGCGCCTGCGCTGGGTGTCTTTGACGCTGGCCGCGCTGATCATGTTCGTCGCCATCGGTGCGATGTTCGTCAAGGGCTTCGACTTCGCCCTGGACTTCACTGGCGGTACCTCGGTCGAACTGAATTTCGCCAAGCCGGCGGACGTGGACGGCGTGCGCACGCGGCTGTTCGCGGCCGGTTACGAGAGCGCCCAGGTGCAGTCGCTCGGCAGCGGCAACGACCTGCTGGTGCGCCTGCAACCCAAGGAAGGCGTCGCCCAGACCGACACCGCGCAAACCGCGGACGATGTGGTCCGGATCGCGTCGACGCCCGACAACCCGGCGACCCGGCGCAGCAGCGGCTACGTCGGCCCGCAGGTGGGCCGCGAGCTGGCTTTGAACGGAATGTACGCCATCCTGTTCGTGGTGCTGGGCTTCCTGGTCTACATCTCGGCGCGCTTCGAGTGGAAGTTCGCCGTGGCGGCGATCATCACCACCTTGCACGACGTGGTCGTGGTAGCCGGCTGGTTCGCGCTCAGCGGACACGAATTCGACCTGACCGTACTGGCCGGCGTGCTGTCGGTGATGGGCTTCTCGATCAACGACACCATCGTGGTGTTCGACCGCGTGCGCGAGAACTTCCGCGGCATGCGCGCCAGCCCGGAAGAGGTGCTGAACAAGTCGATCAACCAAACCTTGTCGCGCACGGTGATCACCTCGTTCGTGGCCTTCCTGACCGTGCTGGCGCTGTACCTGTACGGCGGCGGCTCGCTGCGCGGCATGGCCGAGTCGCAGATGATCGGCATCATCATCGGCACCTTGTCTTCGATCTTCGTGGCTTGCCCGCTGTTGACCATGTGGTTCCTGAAGGTCAGCAAGCAGGACCTGATGCCGAAGGCGAAGGACGAGGCTGCGTTGGCGCGTCGGCCGTAAGCCTGCGTCGCAGTAGAACGAAAAAGGCCGCGCATCGCGCGGCCTTTTTTGTAGGTGCGAATTCATTCGCACGCTTTCGGGGCAAGAGCGTGCGAATGAATTCGCACCTACGAAAAGCTTCAGTCGAACGCTTTCGCGTAGCCGGACGAAACGATCAGCTTCTGCAACGGCTCCACCAATTTCACGTTGCCGGCGATGATTTGGCCGATCCGGGCGGTGGCCACGTCCATCCGGCCCAGATTGGCGCCGTTGTACTCGCAGACCCGGCCGCCGGCCTCGCGCACCAGCAGCGCGCCGGCGGCGATGTCCCAGGGCTTCACCCCGGCTTCGAAATAGCCGTCCAGGCGGCCGCAGGCGACATAGGCCAGGTCGAGCGCGGCCGAGCCGGTGCGGCGCACGTCTTCGGCTTCGCGCAGCAGCTGGCGCACGCATTCCAACTGCGCGCCGGCGCGTTCGCGCTCGCGCGGCGGAAAGCCGGTGACGATGACGCTGCCCGCCAGATCCTTGCGCTCGGCGACGCGGATCTTGCGGTCGTTGAGCACGGCGCCGCCGCCGCGGCTGGCGACGAACAGTTCGTTGCGGATCGGATCGAAGATCACGCCGTGGACCGGCTCGCCGTTCTCGGTCAGCGCGATCGACACGCAATAGTGGGGCAGGCCGCGCAGATAATTGCTGGTGCCGTCCAGCGGATCGATCACCCAGGTGTAGCGCCCGCCGCCGCGGCCGGCCTTCTGCGCGCCGCCTTCTTCGCCCAGCACCCCGTATTCGGGATAGGCGCGGCGCAATTCCTTGACGATGGCTTCCTCGGCCAAGCCGTCGACTTCGCTGGCGAAGTCCATGCGGCCTTTTTCGACCACGTTCAGCGCATCCAACTTGCTCAGATGGCGCAGCAGCACATTGCCGCCCGCGCGTGCCGCCTTGACCATGATGGTGACTACGGGTTTTTGCATGGCCGTACGGGCCTCCGAGGGCAAAGGGCAGGGCTGGCGGGGGTAAAGAGCGTTCCGGCGCGAAGGCCGGCCCGCGCAGTTTAACATCCGCGCATGGAGAACCCCGCTGAACGTCTGCGCATCGTGCTGGTCGGCACCCAGCATCCCGGCAATATCGGCTCGTCCGCGCGCGCCCTGAAGACCATGGGCCTGCGGCGCTTGGCGCTGGTGGCGCCCGAGCGCTATCCGCACGCTGACGCCGAAGCCATGGCCGCCGGCGCCGACGACGTGCTCGCGGGCGCCAGCGTGTATCCCAACCTGGCCGAAGCCGTCGCCGACTGCCGCCTGGTGCTGGGCTGCACCGCCCGCGACCGGCGCGTGGCGCTGGAGCAGCTGTCGCCGCGCGCGGCCGCGGC
>DATFFH010000042.1:0-7193 GCA_035250245.1 Luteimonas sp.
TCGACTGCTTTTTTCCCGCAAGTTCTCGCGATCGGACCGAAGAGCAGTCGAGCAAGGCTCGACTCTACAAAAACAAAAAGCATCCGCAATTTCTAATTTTCTGGAGTTAGTGCAATGGCTGCCAAAGAAATCCGTTTCGGCGAGGACTCGCGCGCGCGCATGCTGCGCGGCGTCAACGTGCTCGCCAACGCCGTCAAGGCGACCCTGGGCCCGAAGGGCCGCAACGTCGTGCTCGAGAAGAGCTTCGGCGCGCCGACCATCACCAAGGACGGCGTCTCCGTCGCCAAGGAAATCGAACTGGCCGACAAGTTCGAGAACATGGGCGCGCAGATGGTGAAGGAAGTCGCTTCCAAGACCTCCGACAACGCCGGCGACGGCACCACCACCGCGACCGTGCTGGCCGCGGCGCTGATCCGCGAGGGCATGAAGGCGGTCGCCGCCGGCATGAACCCGATGGACCTCAAGCGCGGCATCGACAAGGCCGTGCAAGCCGCCACCGCCGAGCTGAAGAACCTGTCCAAGCCCACCGCCGACGACAAGGCCATCGCCCAGGTCGGCACCATCTCGGCCAATAGCGACGAGTCGATCGGCAACATCATCGCCGACGCGATGAAGAAGGTCGGCAAGGAAGGCGTGATCACGGTCGAGGAAGGCTCGGGCCTGGAGAACGAACTCGACGTCGTCGAGGGCATGCAGTTCGACCGCGGCTACCTGTCGGCGTACTTCGTCAACAACCAGCAGAGCATGAGCGCCGAGCTGGACGACCCGTACATCCTGCTGCACGACAAGAAGATCTCGAACGTGCGCGACCTGCTGCCCGTGCTGGAAGGCGTGGCCAAGGCCGGCAAGCCGCTGTTGATCGTCGCCGAAGAAGTTGAAGGCGAAGCGCTGGCGACGCTGGTGGTCAACACCATCCGCGGCATCGTCAAGGTCTGCGCGGTGAAGGCGCCGGGCTTCGGCGACCGCCGCAAGGCGATGCTGGAAGACATGGCGACGCTGACCGGCGGCACCGTGATTTCCGAGGAAGTGGGCTTGTCGCTGGAGAAGGCCACGATCAAGGATCTGGGCCGCGCCAAGAAGATCCAGGTCACCAAGGAAAACACCACCATCATCGACGGCGCCGGCGACACCGCGTCGATCGAAGCCCGCATCAAGCAGATCAAGGCGCAGATCGAAGAGACCTCTTCGGACTACGACCGCGAGAAGCTGCAGGAGCGCGTGGCCAAGCTGGCCGGCGGCGTGGCGGTGATCAAGGTCGGCGCTTCGACCGAAATCGAAATGAAGGAAAAGAAGGCCCGCGTCGAAGACGCCCTGCACGCCACGCGTGCGGCGGTGGAAGAAGGCGTGGTCCCGGGCGGCGGCGTCGCGCTGATCCGTTCGCTGGCCGCGCTGAAGGACCTGAAGGGCGCCAACGAAGACCAGAACCACGGCATCCTGATCGCCAAGCGCGCGATGGAAGCCCCGCTGCGCGAGATCGTCACCAACGCCGGCGAAGAGCCGAGCGTGATCTTGAACCAGGTCGTCGCCGGCAAGGGCAACTTCGGCTACAACGCCGCGACCGGCGAGTTCGGCGACATGGTCGAGATGGGCATCCTGGACCCGACCAAGGTCACCCGCACCGCGCTGCAGAACGCCGCTTCGATCGCGGGCCTGATGATCACCACCGAAGCGATGGTGGCCGAGGCTCCGAAGAAGGACGAGCCGGCGATGCCGCCGGGCGGTGGTATGGGTGGTATGGGCGGGATGGATTTTTGATTCGTCTGCGACGAATCAACCCGGGTTTCGCTCCGCTCAACCCAGGCTACAAAGTCGTACGAGAGGCCCGCGCAAGCGGGCCTTTCTTTTTGCTCTTCCTTCTCCCGCCGGGAGAAGGTGCCCAAAGGGCGGATGAGGGTTCGGCGAAGCGATGTCGCTTTCCTTATTGCGCCCAGAGGCGTCAGCCGACGATTTTCGGCTTTGTTCCAGCGGCTCCGCCTCGCCGAACCCTCACCCCAACCCCTCTCCCGAGGGGGGAGGGGCTAAACTCCCGCGATGAAGAACAGCAGCGACGTCCTCATCATCGGCGGCGGCCACAACGGCCTGGTTTGCGCGGCCTACCTCGCCGCCGCAGGGTTGAAAGTCAAAGTGCTGGAACGCCGCAACATCGTCGGCGGCGCGGCGGTCACCGAGGAATTCCACCCCGGCTTCCGAAATTCCACTGCCAGCTATACGGTCAGCCTGCTCAACCCGAAAGTGATCCGCGATCTGCGCCTGGCCGAGCATGGTCTGCGCGTGGTCGAGCGGCCGTACGCGAATTTCCTGCCGCTGCCCGACGGACGCGCGTTCCGGCTCGGCGGCGAACAGACCCAGGCCGAAGTGGCGAAGTGGAGCGCGCGCGACGCGCAGCGACTGCCTGAGTATTACGCCATGCTCGACCGCGTGGTCGCCGTGCTGCGCGAACTGATGCAGCGCGCGCCGCCGAACGTGTCGGATCGTTTTGTGCTGGCCGATTGGCTCGCCTCGCTGGCCGCAGCCAAGCAGCTCAAGCATCTGGACATGCGCGGCCGGCGCGATTTGCTGGACCTGTTCACCAAATCGGCCGGCGAACTGCTCGATCAATGGTTCGAATCAGAACCGCTGAAGGCTACGCTGGGCTGGGATTCGGTGGTCGGCAATTTCGCCAGCCCGTATACGCCGGGTTCGGCTTATGTGCTGTTGCATCACGTGTTCGGCGAAGTGAACGGCAAGTCCGGCGTGTGGGGCCATGCGGTCGGCGGCATGGGCGCGATCACCCAGGCCATCGCCAAGGAGTGCACTGCGCGCGGCGTCGAAGTCGAGATCGGTGCCGGCGTGGAGCGCGTGATCGTCGAAGGCGGTCGCGCCGCAGGCCTCGTCCTCGCCGACGGGCGGGAGTTGCGCGCGAAGACGGTCGTGTCGAACCTCAACCCGAAACTGCTCTATCAAAAATTGATCCCGCGAGAGCAGCTCGACGCCGACACGGCCGAGCGCGCCGACCGCTACCGCTGCGGTTCCGGCACGTTCCGCATGAACGTCGCCTTGTCCGAATTGCCGGATTTCGCCGCGGCGCCGGGCACGAACCTGCAGCCGCACCACCAGAGCGGCATCCTGATCGGGCCGTCGCTGCGTTATTTCGAACAGGCCTACTTCGATGCGAAGTCGAAGGAACACAACGCCGGCTGGTCGCGCGCGCCGATCGTCGAGGTGGTGATTTCCTCCACGCTCGACGATACGTTGGCACCGGCGGGACAGCACGTCGCCAGCCTGTTCTGCCAGCACGTGCATCCCGACGTCGACGGCGGCTGGGATGCGCACCGCGATACGGTCGCGAAATTGATGATCGACACCGTCGACGCCTACGCGCCGAACTTCCGCCGCAGCGTGCTCGGCTATCGCGCGCTGTCGCCGCTGGATTTGGAACGCGAATTCGGTTTGGTGGGCGGCGACATATTTCACGGTTCGCTCGGCCTGGATCAGGTGTTCAGCGCGCGGCCCTGGTTGGGGCAGGGCAACTATCGCGGCGCGCTGGGCAATCTGTATTTGTGCGGATCGGGCACGCATCCGGGCGGAGGGGTGACCGGATTGCCCGGGCGCAACGCCGCGCGCGAGATCCTGCGCGATTTGAAACGCGGCCCGCGGCCGGATTGATATCCGAACGGCGTTCGCCTTTCGTAGGAGCGGCTTTAGCCGCGAGCTTTTTCCTCAAAATCGGTGCGATGCCGCGATTTGAGGGAAAAGCTCGCGGCTAAAGCCGCTCCTACGAAGAGCAAGCTCGCCAGGAGGGGAAATGGGACGCACGCCGCTGTTCGACCTGCTGCAGCGCGCCGCGCGCATCGCGCGCGCTTCGCTGCACGAAGACGCGCCGCTGGACGAATTCTACGAACAGGGCCGCGAGTTGCAGTTGGATCGATCCCGCCGCCGCTTCATCCAAGGCGCGGGCGCGGGAACCGGTTTGCTTCTCGCCGGATGCGCATCGACGCCGGAACCCGCGTCGCCGGCCGGCGACGAAATCGCCATCGTCGGCGCCGGCATAGCCGGCTTGACCGCCGCGTACCGCTTGCGCCAGGCCGGCGCGAGAGTACGCGTGTACGAGGCGCAGAACCGCATCGGCGGGCGCATGCTGAGCCTGCGCAACCATTTTCCCGACGGCCAGGTGATCGAACTGGGCGGCGAGCTGATCGACACCGATCACGTCCGCATCCGTGCGTTGGCGGCCGAACTCGGCCTGCAACTCGACGATCTGCTCGACGGCGACGAAGGCCGCGACACCTGGTTCTTCAACGGCCGCCCAATTTCCGAACACGAGATCGTGCGCGAATTCGTGCCGCTGGCCGGGGCGATCGAACGAGACCTGGCAACACTGGGCGACGGCGACATCACCTACGCCGATCCGCAAAACGCGCAGGCGCTGGATGCGCTGTCGATCGCGCAATGGCTGGACAAGCACGGCGCGCGCGGCTGGATGCACAAGCTGATCGACGTGGCCTACACCACCGAGATGGGGCTGGAGATCGACCAGCAGTCCGCGCTCAACTTCCTCACCTTCATCGGCACCGAAGACAAGGAACGCTTCGCCGTATTCGGCAGCAGCGACGAACGCTTCCACGTGCGCGGCGGCAACGACCTGATTCCACGCGCCCTGGGCGACAAGCTATCCGACGCCATCGAAACCGGCAGCGTGCTGGAAGCGGTGCGCGGCGACGCTTCGGGCTACACGCTCACCTTCCGCCGCGACGGCGCGACCCACGACGTGCGCGCTCAACAGGCGATCCTGGCCTTGCCGTTCACCCTGCTGCGCAAAGTGCGCATCGACGTCGAACTGCCCGCCGCCAAGAGCCGCGCGATCGACACGTTGGCCTACGGCACCAACGCTAAGCTGATGATCGGCTACGGCAAGCGCGTCTGGCGCGAACGCGGCGCGAACGGCGCGTCGATGAGCGATCTGCCGTTCCAGACCACCTGGGAAACTTCGCGCAAGCAAGCCGGCGAAGGCGGCGTTCTGACCAATTTCACCGGCGGCCGGCACGGCGTCGAGCTTGGACAGGGCACGCCCAAGCAGCAAGCGGATGCGGCCACGGCGGCGATCGACAAGATGTTCCCCGGCGCCGCGGCCGCGCGTGCGGGCGGCCGCGAAGCGCGCTTCCACTGGCCCTCGCATCCGTGGACGCTCGGCAGTTACGCCTGCTTCCGTCCAGGCGACTGGACCGGTTTGCGCGGGGCGATGGGCGAATCGGTCGGCGGACTGCATTTCGCGGGCGAGCATTGCGCCCTGGACACGCAAGGTTTCATGGAAGGCGGATGCGAATCCGGCGAAGCCGCGGCGCAGGCGGTGCTCGCGATGGCCGGCAAGAAAGCGGTTACACGGCGCGCGGCCTGAGCCGTTTTTCCTGAACCCGTCAGTTCTTTTTTGCACTGCAGCGTGCAAGGGCGATAACGATTCCTTCACGATGCGACCGCACCCGACGTGGGGGAGGGAGCAAAAGCCCGAAGCGGTTCGCCGCTCCGGGCTTTTTTTATGCCTGCGACAGGGGCTTTTTTGTAGGAGCGGCTTTAGCCGCGAGCTTCTCCCTTAAATCGCCGCGATGCTGCGATTGGAGGAAAGAGCTCGCGGCTAAAGCCGCTCCTACAAAAACGAAAGCGCCGCGGGCCCATGTGGCCGCATGACACAATCGCGCCGTGCAGTCCGCCGACCCCGCCCTCGACGCCATCGCCGATCGCGCGCTCGCGCAACTGCGTGCGGCCGCGCCCGCTCTGACGTGGACCGACGAGTTGATCGGCCGATGCTCCCGGGTCGCGATGATCAGCGACTTCGCGGTCGCGACCCTAGCCCGGCAACCGGATCTGCTGTCCCGGCTCGCCCACGACGACGGCCCTGCGCCGGCGCCGCTCCCGGAACTGCATGCGGACAATCGCGGCGACTGGCCGATGCTGTTGCGCCGTTACCGCGCGGCCGAATCCACACGCCTGATCTGGCGCGACGCCCTGGGCCTGGACGACGTGGGCGCCACGCTCGCCGGCAGCACGCGTCTGGCCGAGGATTGCCTGCAAGCGGCGCTGCGCGCGCTGGAGGGCGAGTTTGCGCAGCGTTACGGCCAAGTGCGTTCGCCAGAAGGCGCCATCCAAAGGCTGGTGGTGTTCGGGCTGGGCAAGCTCGGCGGCAGCGAGCTGAATTTCAGTTCCGACGTCGATCTGGTCTACGCCTATCCGGAAAACGGCGAGAGCGACGGCACGCGTTCGCTGCACGCCGAAGACTATTTCGCGCGGCTGGGCCAGCAATTGGCCAAGTTGCTCGACGAAACCACGGTCGACGGCTTCAGCCATCGCGTCGATCTGCGCCTGCGTCCGTTCGGCAACGCCGGGCGCGTGGCGCTGTCGTTCGCGGCGATGGACCAGTATTTCCAGCGCGAAGGCCGCGATTGGGAGCGTTACGCCTGGCTCAAGGCGCGGCCGGTGGCGGGCGACATCGAGGCGGGCGAGCGTTTCCTGGCCGGATTGCGTCCGTTCGTCTATCGCCGCTACCTGGATTACGGCGCGCTGGCCGGCTTGCGCGAAATGAAAGCGGCCATCGCCGCCGAAGTCGCGCGCAAGGAATTGGCCGACGACATCAAGCGCGGCCCTGGCGGCATCCGCGAAATCGAATTCCTGGCGCAGGCCTTGCAACTGATCCGCGGCGGCCGCGAGCCGGCGCTGCAGCAACGCCGCTTGCTGCCTGCGTTGCAGGCTTTGGTGGCGGCACGCCAGATCGCGCCGCAAGTCGGCGATGCGCTCGCCGAGGCTTATCGCTTCCTACGCCGGCTGGAAAACCGCTTGCAGATGCTGCGCGATGCGCAGACGCATGCGCTGCCGGAAAGCGAAACCGACCGCATGCGGATCGCCGCGGGCCTGGGCTTCGCGGATTGGGCCGGACTGCGCGCGCAGTTGGATCCGCAGCGCGAACGCGTCGCCGCCGAGTTTGAAGCGCTGCTGGCCACCCGTCGCGCCGCGGCCGAACCGACCGCGCTGGACGCCTATTGGCGCGCTTTGCCCGATGAAGGCGAAAATTCCGCGCTGGCCGAAGCCGGTTTCGGAGATGCGGTTTCGCTGGACGCGCAATTGCGCGATTTCGCGCGCGCGCCGGGCGTGCGCGATCTGCCCGACGCGGCGCGCGCGCGCCTGGATCGCGTGGTGCCGGCGCTGCTGCAGGCCGCGGCGCGCTA
>DATFFH010000043.1:0-19745 GCA_035250245.1 Luteimonas sp.
GGCCGTGCCGCCATCGCAATCTGCCCCGCTGATCGAAGGCCGTCCGCACCCGTCCGGCGGCGGAGGCAGCGGCGGCGACGGTTCGGTCGGCGCCGCGCAGAAGGCCGACATGGCCCAGCAGACGCCGCCTGGCCATACCGGCGCGGCGCCGGCGCGCGGGTTCCGCAGCGAAGAGGAAGAAGGCGACAGCCTGGCCAAGAAGATGATCGAAACCTTGGCCGCCTGGATGGGCCTGGCACCGGCGCAGAAGGCCGCCGAAGCCGAGGCCGACGACGCGCTGCCGCAGGAAGCCTCCGCGGCCGACGATCGCTGGCTGCGCCTGCAATGGCTGTTCTGGGCGCTGGCTGTGGCCGGTTACGGATGCCTGGCGATCGCGGTGGTGGTGTTCATCCCGGGCGGCGCCGGATTCCTGGACGAAACCCGCAATCCCATCGTCTGGCCCGCGCTGGGCGTCGGCCTGGGCTGCTCGATCGCCGCCTGGTGGCTGGGACGCAAGATCGCGCGCAGCCGCTGAGCTGCGCCGCGTCGTCCATCGGAACGTAGGGTGGGCCTCGGCCCACCATCGCCGCCTTTCCGCGCCGACGAACCAACGAAACGACGGATCGGCCGTTCCGCCCATTGTTCGTCGTAGGCGCGATAGGGCAACGGTGGGCCAAGGCCCACCCTACCGCTTGACCAAGCCTCCGCTGGTCAGGTCGAGCGCGCGCAGATCCACGCCGGACTTCATCAGATCCGCGCGCACTTCGCGCTGCAGTTCGGCGATGCGCGCGCGCTGGCCGCTGCGTTTCAACTCCTGGTACGCGGAGCCGGCGACCATGGTCAGATAAGCGGTGCGTTCGGCCTGCGCTTGTTTCTGCGCATCGCTCAACTTTGTGACCGAAGGCACCGACGCCAGGGCGCCGGCGAGCTGCCGGCGCACCGCGCGCTGTCCGGCGGGTTCGTCGTTGGAATCGGCTTCGTGGACGATTTCCCAGCAGATGACCAGATACGCGGCCAGCACGTCGCCCAGATTCTGCGGCGAATAACCATAGCGGCGCAGCAGGCGGTCGAATTCGCCCATCAATTTGCCCGAGCGGATCGCCTGCGCCATCGCTTCGTTGCCGGGTTGGTTCGCGATGCGCGCGATGAAGGCTTCGCGCTCGCGCGCGGTCACGGCCGAGTCGCGCGCGAAGGCGAGCTTGCGCACCGCCTCCGCCGGCGCTTGCGCCGGCGCGGGGCGCGACAGCGCGGCATCCAGCGCGCTGGCCATGCTTTGCGCATGCACGGGCTGCGACGGCGACGCCATCGAGCACAACACCGCGAAAACGACGCTCCAACACCACCGTAGGGCGGGCCTCGGCCCGCCATCGCCATCGATACGCCCCGACAAACAACGATCGAAACGGTTCCGCAAAACACCCGCGCGACTGCCACACGGCGACGGTGGGCCAAGGCCCACCCTACTTACCACTGCACGCACACCGGCACGCGGGTCATGATCATCGGCGCGCTGGACAGGCTGGCCACGTTGCGCGTCTGCCAGACGGTGCGCTTGCAGCGGCGATTGCTTTGCGTGGCGCTGCGTCCGGACGTGGTGCGCACGGGCGATGCGGCGATGCCGGCCGCCGACGCGCGCGTGCCTATGCCGCGCGATGCCGTCGCGTCGCGGTTCAAGTCGTAGCGGAACAGGATCTTGGTGCCTGGCGGCGGACCACCAGGCTTGGACCGAAGCACTTCCATTTCCATGTCCAGGCCGAAGTGCGCATCGGTCACCGCGCCGTCGAAATCCAAGCGCTGGGTGCCGCCGGCCGTGCCGCTGCCGCGCAAATTGCCGCCGGGGGCCAGGTTCATCGTCACGCCGTCTTCGCTGGCTCGCCAGCCCGAAGCGTTGTCGCTGCCATCCAGGACGAAGCTTGCGGTCTGCTTGTTGATCAGGCCGTCGACGACCAGGCGCGTGCGGCCGTTGCTCAATCTTTCGAAATGCGCGCTGCCGGTGCCGGTGTCGGTCTTCTTCAGCGCGCCGTCGGGCGAGCGCACACGCGCGGTGACCGTGCCCATGTAGGGCTCGCCCGCGTAACGGGCGGCGGCGCCGTTCTCGGCGGCGTAAGCGATGGCGGGCAGCGCCAGCGCCAGCCAAGCGATCGCATGCAGTCCTTTCCCGCGCAAATATTCCATAGCCATGAGCCTACCTCCCAAAAAGGAACGCCCCCGTGAACGGGGGCGCCCTTTTTCGCACCGGAAGACTTACTGCTTGCGGGCGATGTCCTTGTTGCCTTCGCCTATGGTCTTCACGATCGTGGCCAGCATCTGCAGCATCTGGCCCAGCTGCTGTCCGAGGACCTGCAACTCGGCGTTCAGTTCGGTCAGGCCCTTGCCGTCGATGGTGGCGTCCGGGTTGTCCTTCTGCTGCTTCTGCAGGGTGTCGATGTCGCGGGCCAGGTCGAGCATGCGCTCGCCCATCGCGTCGGCGATCTTGCCCAGCGCCAGGGCGATGGCGCGCAGCCAGCCGCCGCCGTTGCCGAGGTTGGACTTGGCTTCCGCGGCGCGATCGGTTTCGGCGGCTTGGTTGAAGGAATAGTTATAGTTGATTTCGACCGTCATGGCAGATTCTCCAGGGATGTGTTTGCGTCAATCAGTGCTTCGTTCGTAGGGTTGCATCGATCAACGCAGGCCAGGAGGGCCGCGCAAGCGCCGTGAGCGCGAATTCACCACTTCGCTGCGCAGCGGAGACACATCGGCCGAGGGCCGCACCGGCGCCGCGCGCTCGGCTTCGGGGGAATTGTTGAGCGTGGCCGCTTCCTTGCGGAACCAGGCCAAGGCTTTCTCTTCGCCTTCGGTCTGAAGGCGACGGCTGAATTCGATCGCCAGCTGCGATTCGCGGCGCTGCAGCGGCTGCAAGGCTTGGTTGATCTGACGGATCAGATCGTTGGCTTCGCTCTCGCCCATCGCGCCGCTGGACTGCAGCGACTGCACCGCGTCCACCCACAGCGAGCGGTCGGCGAGCGCGGCGATCGACGGAACGCCACCGTTCGCGGTGGACATGGCGCCTTCGAACTGCTGCATCAGCGCATCGCGCGCGTCGCGGTCCAGACTCGGATCTTCGCGCAGGGCGGTGTCGAGCTGGCGCAGGAAATCTTCCATGCCGGCCTTCAGATCCGCGCCTGCACCGGCGGCGATCGAGGTGGCCGTATTCGCGCCGCGGTCCAGCATGACCGGCCGCTGCAATGCAGTCGGTGGAGTGCCTGGACGAGGTGGGCGGCGCAAGGTCATTCGGTGTTCTCTCGCGTGCTTTGCCCGGATGCGTTCGGGCGATGGATCCAGTGTAGGCCCCCGGTAGAGGCCAACAAGCTGGGGGCAACCCTAGCCGGAAAGGCCTCATCGCGGCGTCAACGCCGCGTTCGGACTCGATCCGGATGCGTTAATGAATCGTGTGTTTCGGCACTTCGTCACAGAAGGCCGGGCCGCGGCTGCGGACCGGCCTTCGTCGGGCTGGCTTTAGCCGGTCACGACCCGCAGCTGATCGGTGAGCGCTCGGGTCGCCGCACCTTGCTTGCGGCCGATTTCGGTCGCCACTTCCAGCAACCAGGCCGCCGCCTTCTCATCGCCATCCTCGGCGCGACGCCGTTCGAACTCCGGCTCCAGGCGCGCTTTCTCGTCTTCGGTGTCGCGCACCATGGCGTCGTAATGGTCCAACAGCCGCGTCTCCTCGGCGATGTCGAGGATGCCTTGCTGGCGCAAGTCCGCGAGCCGGTCTGCGAGTTCGGCGCGGGACTGGGGGATGGTCGGGTCGAGCATGGCTCGTCAGCCCGTAAAGCCGATGTTGAAGCCGCCGCCCTGGCCCTGGTTGAACAGCGAGCCGAAGTTGAAACCGCCGCCGCTGCTGCCGCCGCTCTGGTCGCCGCCGATCATGCCGCCGAGCCAGGAACCGATCTGCGAACCGATCGCCGCGCCCGCGGGACCGCCGAAGAATGAGCCGACGACTTGGCCGACGAGTGATCCGATTTGGCTGCCCATGTCCCTATCCTCATGTTTTGGGGGAATGCCCGAAAAGCGGACTCTCCGGGCGCATGCCTAGTGTCCGCATCCGTATGGCGGCGCCAAGCTAGGTCGTACCCGACCTAGGGAAAGCCCTAAGGCCGGCGCCGGCGGGCTGCGGGATACTGGCGGCATGGCTCCCGCCTCCGAAAAAGCCGCTGATTACCCCGGCGAAGAGTTCCTGCGCACCCGGCGCCTGCGCCTGCGCGGCCTGCGCTACGCCGACATCTTCGAACTGCAGCGCCTGGGCCGCGACGCGCGGGTGTCGCAGGCGCTTCTCGACGCGCCGGTGAACGACGTCGCCAGCGCCTGCGCGCTGATCGACACCGCCAACCGCGTCTATCGCGAACGCCCGGGCCTGGGCGTGTGGCGCGCGGACGACGACCGCGGCTTCATCGGTTTCTTTTCGCTGATGGCGGAACTGGATCCGGACGAAGTGGAAATCGGCACGCGCCTGCTGCCGCGCGCGTGGGGACGCGGCTATGCGCTGGAGGCTGGAGCTGCGTTGTGCGAACACGCGTTCTCCACGCTCGAGGTGCCCGCGCTGATCGGGATGTGCGATCCGGACAACCGCTCGGTACCGCCGTTGTTGATGCGGCTGGGATTCGTACCGGATGGCGAGGCCGAGCAGTTCGGGCGGCGGGCGCTGCGCCTGGTGTTGCGGCGCGAGGATTGGAGCGGCGTGCGGCGGCGGGCACGCAACGGTTCGTAAACCCTCTCCCCTTGCGGGAGAGGGAAAGGCGCGAAGCGCCAGGGAGAGGGGTCGGCTTTTGCGGAAATCCGCAAGCAAGATCAAGAGCACGCTCGCTCCGCATCGCGCCCCCTCTCCTGCCCTTCGGGCATCCTCCCCGCGAGGGGGGAGGAAACAGCTATTGCGCCGGATCGCGAGCCACTTTGCCGCCGCGATAGCGCCAGATTTCAGTCGGCATCTCACCCTGGCCGCGATTCAACGGACCACCAGGCAGCACGATCTTCAATTCCTCGCGCGTGGCCGACAGCTGCGGCGCTTTGCCGCCGCAAAAATCGATCGGATCGGAAATCGCATGGCGGCCGTCGCGCTTCAGGCCCAGGATCCACAGCGGCCCGCCGTCGCAAGCGTTGCCGCGCATGTCCTGCTGGAACACGATCGCCTCGTCGAACGGCGCAATGCCCTGCGGGTAGCGCTGCAGGATCCGCGGCGCCGGGAAATCGGCGAAATCGCCGCCTTCGCCGGTGCGGCGCAATTCCTTGCCCGCCAAACGGATCGCGAAGGTTTCCGCGCCGTGCGCGCCGCGCGGCAGTTCTACGATTTCCAACGCACCGGCCACGGTGTCGATCTGGCTCGGCGAATCCGCGGACGAAGCGTCCGCGGCGGTCGCCGGTACAGACAGCGCATAGGCCTTGCCGTCGTAGCGCGCCGCAACATCGCCGCCGGAACCGCGCAAATCCAAGTCGCGGAAGCCCTGAGTGCTGGTAGCTGCGGAGCGTAAGTCTTCGGCGCTGATTCCCGACAGGATCAGGCGCTGTCCCGCCGCTTCATCAGCGTAGACCCACCAATACGGCGCATCGCCGTCGCGCAAACATGCGTGGCGGCCTCGCAAGATCCAATCCTCGCGGCCATCGGCATTCAGATCGATGCGCCGCGCCTCCACCCAATCCGGTTGGAACCTGCTCACGCCGTCCTGCGTGCCTTGCGCGCAATCCAGCACGCGCTCGTCGGTGCCCAGCCCGCGTACGATCGATGTGGGCAATGCTGCGGTCTGTCCGTTCGCGTCCGCTTTCGCGGCGACCTGCGCTTTCTGCCCGGGCTGCGGCGGCGGTGTCGCTTGCGAGCAAGCAGCCAGTGCGATGCCCGCCCAGAGGGCCAGGCCGGCGCGAAGCCACTTGTCGTAATGCATGCGGATCATGCGGGCGAGTGTAGCGCCGGCTTCGCCATCGCCGTTTTCACATGCGTCCATGCCGCATGCGGATGCGACCGTAGAGTCGAGCCTGCTCGACTGCTCTTCGTCATGATCCAAGCAAAAATATCGGGGAATCGAAGCCCCGTCGCGACTCGCTCGCCCTCACCCAACCCTCTCCCGCAAGCGGGAGAGGGCTATAGGGCATCGCGACCGACGTAAATCAGTTACGCCGTCCGTCGAACCGCCCATCCAGCAGGTCGTTGACCCAGCGGTCGATCACCTGCGGCGACGCTTCGATATGCACGTGCGGTCCGGTCGAATTGCCGGTCGATCCCTGATTGCCCAAATCTTGTCCGTACGCGACCTTCTGGCCCGCGCGCACGTCGATCTTGGACATGTGGAAGATGTAGACCAGCTGGCCCTGCTCGCCGCGCAGCACCACCGCATTGCCGGCATTGCCCAGCGGCCCGGCGCTGACCACAGTGCCTGCGATCGGCGAGGGAATCGCCTGCTGGGTCTGCGACTGGCCGTTGTGGTGCAAGACCACGTCGCGCACTTCCAGCCGCTGGCCTTCGCGGGTCTGGGTCTGATAGTCGTGATGCGGCTGCAGCTGATCCGGATTCGACACCGCGAATGCGGCACGTTCGCCGGTGCTGTACACCGTGTACGGCGAATAGGTCGGCGTATCGCCGCTGGGCGGCGGCGCAGGCTGGTCGGTACCGCCGCCGTTGTTCGGCGGCGTAGGCGTCGACGAACCGCCGCCCGGGATGCGCACGATCTGGTTCGGATAGATCAAATCGGGATTGCTGCGGAATTGCGGATTGGCCTGCAGCAACGACTGCAGCGAAACGCCGCGGTCGGCGGCGATGCCGGACAAGGTGTCGCCACGCTGCACGCGCACGCTGCCGTCGCCGCCACCCGGCAGATGCACCGTCTGGCCGGCATAGATCAGGTTCGGATTGCGGATTTGCGGATTGGCCGCGATCAACGCCGATAGCGATACGCCGTTGTCGTGCGCGATCTTCGACAAGGTATCGCCACGATGCACCGTCACCGTGCCGTTGCGCGGCGGGTTGTCGCCGTTGCCCGTCGGCGGCGTGTCGCCGTTGCCGCCCGGACGGGTGTCGGTGGGCGGCGGCGCTTCGCCGTCGATGCGACCGCGCACGAAGGATGTCGCTTCGCCTGCGGTGATGCGGCCGTCGCGATTGGTGTCCAGGGGCGCGTTGGCGCTGTAGGCGTTCGTGCCCCGGCTGAACAGGGTCGAATTCGGATCCGACCGCGGGCTGCCGTACAGCACCGTCGTGTAGACGCCTTCCAGCGTGTTCAGATCGCCGCGGTCGGAACGATTGTTGAAATAGCGCTCGACGTAATCGAGCTGGTCGACCGCGCTCATCCGCGCCAGCGCGGCGGTGCTGGTGCCCAGTTCGGTGGCCGTATTCGGCATGAACTGGATCAGGCCGGTGGCGCTGCCGCCGGCGTTGTTGCGCTGAGCGGGGCTGAAGCTGCCGCCGGTTTCGAAACTCATCACCGCCATCAGGTATTCCGGCCGCGTGCCTAGCCGCTCGGCCATGGCTTCGACTTTAGTGATGAATTCCGGCGTGACGTTGCGGTTGCCCTGCACACCGTCGATGCGGTTGTAATCGAACCCGGACGGACTCAAATGATCGCCGGGACGGTTGTCGGAGCCGTTGACGGGCTGGACCATGGTGTTTTCTCCATGCGGCCGTAAGGCATTGCACCCCTGCCCGACGATTACAGCCCGGTTTTCGGCACGGAAATAGCTAGGAAAGACCCTAGTTCGCGACGCGCGTCGCCTTTTTCGCGCATTCACCTTCGTCGTAGGGTGGGCCTTGGCCCACCATTGCCATTTCCATGCGCGACGAACTAATGATCGGACCGAAACGAGCGATCGTTTCGATGTTTGTTTGCCGCGATCGGCGATAGGGCGATGGTGGGCCAAGGCCCACCCTACGCGCCGTGGGCGCCATTTCCATGCGCGACCGACAACGATCGGACCGACGAGCGATCGTTTCGATGTTGGTTACCGCGATCGGCAAAATGGCGATGGTGGGCCAAGGCCCACCCTACGGCTCAACCGTGGAAATGCGGGTCGATGCTGAGCGTGCCCAGGTTGCGCTCGGCGAAGCGCTTGGCCAATTCCGGCGCGGCTTCGCGGATGGCGTCGTAGCTGGCGCGCGAGCGCACGTCGGCGCGCAAGGCCCACCCATCGGCGGTGCGGCTGAGCAGCAGGTCGGTGCCGGGCAGCGTGGCGTCGGCCATGCGCAGCAGCACCTGGCCGTCGCTGTCGCGCGCGGCGCTGTCGTCCACCGCCAGCTGGCGCACATGCTTTTCGATCAATTCGGCCAAGCCCTGTGGGCTGGGGGCGGGTGCCGCGACCTGCGGTTGCGCCGCGCCTTCGCGCATCGCCAATTGCGCCTGGAACATCGACGCTGCGTCAGCGGAATGCTGCGAGGACGAAGACGTGCCGAGTTCGTCGCCGCGCCGGCGCGAATTGTCTTCGACGTTGTCCGCCAGGCCCTTGGCGTGCACGGCGTAATCACTGGCCGTCTGCACCGCGGTGCGCGCGTCGGCCGCGCGCGCCTGCTGGCGCGTCTGCGCCTGCAGGCTCTGCTGGGATTCGCCTTCGCGCGCCTGACGCATCACGGCGCGGAATTGGTCGACGGTTTCCGGACTGGGCGGCTGTTTCGGTTCGACCGCGGGCTTCTGCGCCGCTTCGCGCGCGCGCTGCGCGTCGTGGGTGGAATCTGAAGACCGGTTGCGTTCGATGCTCATCGGAACCTCCTGTTCGTCACGCCGGCGCGGCGTGGCGCGCTTGCAGCAAATCGTCGGTGGCGCGTTCTTCTTGGCGGGCGGCGAGCGCGTGCTGTTCGTCGCGCCACACGTCGCGGCGTTTCTCCAGGGCGTCCTGCTTGGCCTTGGCGCGGAAGAAGGCGGTGCGCGCTTCGGCCAAGGCCAGCTCGGCCTCGCGCAATTTCTGTTGGGCCTTGAACAGGCGCTGGCGCGCGGCTTCGGCCTGCTCGCCGAGCAGATCGATATGCGCTTCGCGCTGGGCCAGCGCGCTCGGCCAGGATTCGCCCGCTTGCGGCGGATCGAGCAGGCGCTTGCGCTGCTGGCCGCGCTCGAATTCCAGGGCGATGATCTCGCCTTCGATCAGCAGGCAGGCGTCGCGGCAGGCCTGCACCGCGCGCTGGCACTCCAGCACCTTCTGCCGCGCGACTTCGACGCGGTGCTCGCGCAGCTTGATCAGGGTGTGGAGCGGATAGCGCTTCATGCGAACAGCCTGCGCAAGGCTTCGGAAGACTGCGTGAAGGGCACCAGTTCGGCCGCCGACTGCTGCAGCAGGGCGCGTACCGGACCTATCTTCTCGATCGCCAGATCGGCGTCGGGATCGGTGCCGCGCTTGTATTCGCCCAGTTGCAGCAACAGTTCGATGTCCTGGTACTTGGCCAGCACCTTGCGCAGCTTGCCGGCCGCGCGCTGGTGCGCGTCGTCGGCCACCCGCGGCATGGTGCGGCTGAGGCTGGTCAGCACGTCGATGGCCGGATAGTGGTAAGCGGCGGCCAGCTTGCGCGACAGCACGATGTGGCCGTCCAGGATCGAGCGCACTTCCTCGACGATCGGATCGCCGCCGTCCTCGTCCTCGGCCAGCACGGTATAGAACGCGGTGATCGAACCCTTCTCGTTGTTGCCGGCGCGCTCGAACAAGCGCGGCAAGGCGCTGAACACCGAAGGCGGATAGCCGCGCCGCGCCGGCGGCTCGCCGACGGCCAGGCCAACGTCGCGCAAGGCGCGCGCGAAACGTGTGACCGAATCGAGCAACAGCAAAACGCGCTTGCCCTGGTCGCGGAAATGTTCGGCGATGGCGGTGGCGACCCAAGCCGCGCGGCTGCGTTCCAGCGCCGGGCGGTCGGAGGTGGCGACCACGATCACCGACTTCGCCAGGCCTTTCGCGCCCAGGTTGTCGTGGATGAATTCGTTGACTTCGCGGCCGCGTTCGCCGACCAAGGCGATCACGTTGACGTCGGCCTCGCCGCCGCGGGCGAGCATGCCCAGCAGCGTGCTCTTGCCGCCGCCGGCGACCGCGAAGATGCCCACGCGCTGGCCGACGCCGGTGGTCATGGTCGCGTCGATCGCGCGCACGCCGGTGGAGAACGGGCGGTCGATCAGCTTGCGGGTCAGCGGATTGGGCGAAGCGGCGTAGATCGGCGCGTCGACCGCGGCGCCGATCGGGCCTTTGCCGTCGATCGGTTCGCCGTGCGCGTCGACGATGCGGCCCAGTAGACCCTCGCCGGCGCGCACCGCGGCCTGGCGGCCGGTGCCGATCACTTCGGTGGTGTGGGAAATGCCGTCCAGCGCGCCGAGCGGCGTCAGCAGCGTGTGCTGTTTGGACACGCCGACGACTTCGGCGGCCAATTTGAAATCCGGATCGCCGACACCGCGCGGATTGCGTAGCTCGCACAGCTCGCCGATGGTCGCTTTCAAACCGGTCGCGCGGATCAGCGTGCCGTAGGCCTCGGCGACGCGGCCCACGCGCTCGATGCCGTGGATCGCACCCAGCGCATCGAGCAGCGGATCGTCGGCCGCGCCGGTCTTGAGCGCGTCCAGATCGAAACCGCCGAGCGTCTGCGAATTCATGCGACCGGCGCCTTGGCCGCGGCCGCGGACAGGTTGGCGCCAGCCAGCGCGGCGCGGATCGCCTCGATCTGCTGGGCGATGCCGGCGCGCACTTCGCCCGCTTCGGACACCACCACGCAACTCAGCGCGTCCAGGCTTTCGTCGTCCACCAGTTCGATCACGCCCACGGCCGGATGCGCCTGGCGCACCGCGCCCAGGCCCGCCTGCACGTTTTCGCGCACCGACGGATGGACCCGGATCAACAGGAATTGCTCGGCCTGCGCGGCCTCGACGGCACGCATCACCAGCGGCGGCATCACTTCGCGCGGATCGAAGCTCGGCGCGATGCGGGACACGATCGCGCAGGCCAATTCGGCCACGCGCGAACTCGCCTCGCCCAGTACGCGCGCGCGGCGCTCGTTCAACGCAGCCAACTGCATCGCCATCTGCTGCTGCGCCTTGGCCAGGCCTTCGGCGA
The DNA here is from genome assembly GCA_035250245.1 of Luteimonas sp. GTDB lineage: Bacteria > Pseudomonadota > Gammaproteobacteria > Xanthomonadales > Xanthomonadaceae > Luteimonas_C. The sequence goes on from DATFFH010000043.1 coordinate 11,008, forward strand.
AACCGGCGACGTGGCCTTGTTCGCGCGCCTGGGCGATTTCCGCTTCGGCTCGCGCGTACAACTGATTCACGCGGGCCAGCAATTCGTCGAGCTGCTCGAGTTTTTGCCAATCCTGCGCCGGCACCATGTTCGCCGCGAGCGCGCGTTCGAACTGGCGGCGCTCGAACACCGCCACCGCGCCTTGGCCGGCGGGCGAGGAAGAAGCGGCGGGAGTCTTGGCGGCGGGCATGCGGATTCCAGTGGCGTTCAACGGGCCGCGACGCGCGCCTGGTGGTGGGCGTAAACGCGGAGGATGGGTTTTTCGGGCAGGTAGGCCGACTCCAGCGGCGCGTCCTGCGGTTGCTGCAAGCGCGCCCACTCGCCCAATGCGGGTTCGCTGGCACGGGCCCACTCGTCCAGTTCGGCGCGGCCTTGGCGATCGAGCAGCGCGAACAGCGCCTGGTCGTCGTTCGCGGCGAGCGCGCCTTCCATGCCGGCGGCCAGGCGCTTGCCGATGGCCGGATCGACACGGCCGTTCCAGACCGTGTTGTCCAAGGCCAGCAGATAGCCGTTGCCCAGCGCCTGCTTCAGCCGACGCACCGGTTCGCGCCGGACTTCGGCGCGGATCGCCGGCGCGTAAGCCAAGGCGCCCAGATCGCGGACCAGCGCCGCCATGCCGCTACGCGTCCAACGCGCGGCGGTCGCGATGGCGCCCTCGCCCGGCGAAGGCGCCAGCAGCGTGGCCGCGGGTCCTGCCGCCAGCCAACGTCCGAGCATGCGGCGCCCGAGCCGGCTGGCGCGCGCCGGCGGCAGCAAGTCCGGGTCCAGTCCGCCGTACCAGCTCGGATCGACCTCGGCGAGCAGCGCCTGCATGGTCACTCGGTTCAGCCGTTCCAGACGCCGCGCGGCTGGGCTGCCGCGGCCTGGGCCGCCGCATTGCGGCTGCGCAGCCGGCCGAGCAGGGCCAGCACCAGCGCGATCAATACCGCCACGCCGATCGCGATGCCGACGGTGAGCGGATTGATCGACGACAGCGACGGCGTGATGCCGCCGGTCTGCCGCGGCCGCGCGTCGACGCCGGTGGGCGCGCTCATCGGAATGAACTTCACCGTGACCTTGTTGATGTCGTCCAAGCCCTGCACGCCGTCCTTCACCGTCACCTTGATCGCGGTTTCGGTGTCGCGCAGGTTGGCGCCGGGGCGTTCGAAGATCATCACCGAAGCCGACGACACTTTTTCGTTGCCGCCGAGCGGGTCGCGCTCGGGCAGCGCGATGTGCACGCGCGCATCGACCACGCCCGGGATCTGCGACAAGGTGTGGGCGATCTCCTGCTCCAGGCTGCACTGGTAGCGCGCCCGTTCCTCGATCGCGGACGAGGCGAAGCCTTCCTTCTTGAAGACTTCGCACATCGAGGCGTAGCGCGCGCGCGGCAGGCCGCGCTCGTGCAGCACCTGCATCGCGTGCGGGAAGTCGTGGGAACCGACCCGCACCTCCCAGCCCTGCTTCTTCGGCGACGGCGCCTTTTCGGCGTTGATGCCCGCGCCTTGCAGCGCGGCGGTCACCTCGTTGGCCTGCTGCTCGTCCAGATCGCTGTACAACGGCGATCCCGAGCAACCGGCCAACAACAGGCCGGCCGCGGCGGCCAGGAAAGCCGCGCGCAGCGCTCGCAAATACTTCGGCCCGTTCATGCCTGCCTCCCTCGCATCACGATTGCTGGCGGAACAACTGCTGGATGCCGTCGGAAGTGCGGTTGGCCACGTTCGACGTCAGCTCCGCCTGGAACAGGAACTGATGGCAGCGCATGGTCATCTGCATGATTTCGCCGGGCGTCAGGTCGGCGCTGTCGGCGGTCATCACCTGCGACATGGCGTTGATGTTGTCGGCGCCGCCGTTGAGGTGCTCGAGCGCGGCCAGCACCGCGCGCGTGCCCTCGGACGGCTGCAACGAGGCCGGCGTGACCTGCTGGGCGACCTGGGTATTGGTCGCCTGGGTCGCGCCGCCGCTGCGTTCCAGCGCCGCCGCGAACTCGCGGACGTCGTAGGCCGAGGCCTGCGGCGAATGGGTCGTCGCGGTCGGTGCCTTGGCGGCGTCCGTGGTGGCGACTTGGATGGCTTCGATCATTTCGATCTCCTGGTCTGTCCCTGAGCGGCCGCTGCGCCGCGCCGGACTCGCCGGCGCGTGCGGAGGCCGCGCGCGAGGTTACTGGCGCTTGCCCAGCGTCTCGAGCGCCTGGCCCACGGCGTTCTGCGAGGTCGCGGCGTTGTTGGACATGAACTGCATGCGCAGGCTCTCGGAGGTCAGCTGGATCATCACCGAGGGCTGATCCTGGCCGCCGCTGACCTGGTCGGACAGCTGGGTGATGCGCGCGGCCTGCGAATCCAGGGTGCTGCCCCAGGCGCGGGCCATGGCCGCGTACCAGCTGCTGGCGCTGCCACCACCGCCGCTGCCGTTGCTGCCGCCGACGCGGTTGGTGTTCTTGACTTCGAGGGTGTTGGCATCGGTGATGAACGTGTTCAACAGATGGCCGTTGACGTTGCTCATGTTGCTTCTCCTTATCGAATGACGCTGCGGGCGTCGCCGGACTGCCTTGAACGCTTGAAAACTTGCGGTGTTGCGGAACTTCGAATCACATCCAGAAAGATCACATCCGTTGTTCTGGAACGGGCTTGGCCTTGGCCACCGTTTGCGGCGGCTTGGGCGGTTCGGATTTGGAGGCCGCCGCGACGGGCGGCACGGCCGGAGCGGCGCTCGCATTCGCCGCGGCCGTCTTGGCCGCCGCGGCGGGCGCCGACTTGGCTTCGACGCCGACCGCGACTTTGGCGGCTTCCGCCGGCGCATCCTCGGCATCCGGCGGCGGCGCCAACTGCACGCGCTGCAACTGGCCGGCCTTGTCCAGGGCGGTGGCGTATTCGGGGCCGATGCCGATCAGGGTCGAGCCGTCCGGCAGCTTCGCGCCGATCGCGAACTTGGTGCCGTCCGAACCGAGCACGTGCGGCTCCTTGCCGCGCACCACCGACACGATGGCCACGCCGGCCAGGCGTTCGGCTTCGATCTGCTGGGCCGTTTTCGGCACGACCGGCTGGAACGGATCGATCGGCTGGTAATTGCGCGGGATGATCCGGCGCACGCCGGCCACTTCGATCATGGCGCGCGATTTGACCGCGCTTTCCAGCGCGCCGCCGTCCTCGAAATTGCCGCTGACCTCCACGTCGCCCTTGCCCAGCCAGCGGGTGCGGGTGGTGAAGCCCTTCGAGCGCAGCACTTCGCCGACGTCGTTGGCGATGTCCTCGCCGGTGCGCAGATCCAGGCTGGCGCTGATGTTCTCGTCGCGCAGGCGGCGCTGGATGCCGTCGCGGGTGGCCGCGTCCTTGACCGTGCCCGACAGCACGGCGATGCCGTTGCTGTCGATGGTGACCTTGCCGTCGACGATGCCGAATTCGGGGATCAGCCCGGCCAGGGACTCTTGCGGCTGCGGCTTGGCCTCGTGCTTGGGCACCACCGCGGCCAGGATCGCCACCGACATCAGCGACAGCACCGCGAAGGCCGCCACCGCGGGCAGCTTGCGCATGTAGGCCTTGGGCGCCGGCGCGGTGCGCGCGCCGCCGTCGAAGCTGGGCAGCAGCGAAGACCAGTTCGGGTCGTCGAGCGCGCCGACCGCCAGCGCGGCCTGGCCCAGCTCGATCCGCTGCAGCACCTTCAGTTCGGCCGGATCGCCCGGATGCAGCGGCTGGCCGGCGGCGCGCACCGGCGCATCCAGCGCGCGCACCGAGAACGCGCCGCCGAGCAGGCCGATCAAGGCGTGGTGCGGCGCGACGCCGGGATCGGACAGGACGATGTCGCAATCCTCGCCGCTGCCGACCAAGATCATTTCCTTTTCGGCCAGCGAGCGGCTGGCGCCGATGTGCAATCCGGACAGGATGCGCAGCGTGTAGCCGGCGGACGGTACAGCGGCGGCCTCGGCTGCGGCCTGCGGTTCGTTCTTGCGTTGTTTGGGGGATCGGGCCATGGCCATTACCTCAGGCGTTGATCTGTCCGGCCTGCATGATTCGCAGATCGGGGGCGAGTTCTTGGTAGGACAGCACCGGCAGATCGAAGAAGTCGATTTCCATCAGCTTGCGCAGGTGCCTGCGCACGTCGAGTGAACACAACAGGACCGGCCGGGCGGCTTCGGGCTGCCGCGCCAGCTGGGCGCGGACTTCCCCGCCCAGGCGCGAGGCCAGTTCCGGCGAGATCGCCAGCTGGCTGGCGCCGCCGGCCACCCGCACCGACTGGCGCAGCTTGTCTTCCAGCTCCGGGTGGATCATCAGCACGTGCAGGGTGCGGTCGCCATCGGCGTAGCGGTCGGCGATCTCGCGCTTGAGCGCGACGCGGACGTATTCGGTCAGCAGGACCACGTCCTTCTCGCGGCCGCCGACGTCGGTGATCGCCTCGAACGCGTCGCGCAGGTTGCGCACCGGCACGCCTTCCTCGGCCAGCCTGCGCAGCACGTCGGCCACGCGTTGCGGCGCGACCACGCGCAGCATTTCCTTCACCAGGTCCGGATAGTCGCGCTGCATGCGGCCGAACAGGTGCGAGGTCTCCTGGATGCCGATGAAGCTGCCCAGCCGGCGCTGCAAGGCACCGCGGCAATGCTCGGCCAGGGTGTCGAGCGCATCGAGCGTGCCGGGGCCGGGCGCCTGGGCCCATTCGCCCGCCAGCGGCGGGAAGAAGCCGGCGGTTTTCGGCGCATTGCTTTCGCCGGCGCGTGCAGGGCGGAAATGCGCATCGGGGTGCAGCTTGCCGAAAGCGATCCGGGCGCCGAACGCGCTGAGCTTGTATTCGCCGGCGTCCTGCAGGCGCGGATCGATCCGCACCGTCGGCTGCGGCACCGGCACGCCGTATTCCTCGCGCAGCTTCTGCACGACTTCGGCGATGCGGGTGCGGATCGGCAAGTCACCCAGGCTGCCGACCAGCGACGGCGAAATGTCCAGTTGCAGCGGCGCCGGCGGCGCCAGGTCGTCGACTTCCGCCGCCTTCCTCTCGGCCGGCGCCAACTCGCCCTCGGGCACGCGGAAGGCGCGGCGCAGCATCGCGTGTCCGTGCCGGTAGCGCCAGGCGGACAAACCGAGCAGGACGATGCCCAGCACCGCGAACACGCCCTTCGGGAACCCGGGTACGAACACCATGCCGATCGCCAGCAGGCCGGTGATCAGCAGCACCCGCGGTTCGCCCGAGATCTGCCGCGAAATCGCTTCGCCCAGATGGCGGTCGTCTTCCTCGCCGGCGGTGCGGGTCACCACCAGGCCGGCGGAGATCGCGGCCAGGATCGCCGGGATCTGCGAGACCAGGCCGTCGCCGATGGTCAGGATGCTGTAGGTGTGCGTGGCCTGCGACAGCGACATGTCGTACTGCAGGACGCCGATCGCCAAGCCGCCGAGCAGGTTGATGATGATGATGACGATGCCGGCGATGGCGTCGCCCTTCACGAACTTCATCGCGCCGTCCAGGCTGCCGTGCAGCTGGCTTTCCACTTCCAGCAGGCGGCGCTTGCGGCGCGCTTCGTCCTTGTCGATCAGGCCCGAGCGCAGGTCCGAGTCGATCGACAGCTGCTTGCCGGGCATCGCGTCCAGGGTGAAGCGCGCCGCCACTTCGGCCACGCGCTCGGCGCCCTTGGCGACCACGATGAACTGCACCACGGTGATGATCAGGAACACCACCAAGCCGACCACCAGGTTGCCGCCGGCGACCAGGTTGCCGAAGGTGTCGATGATGTGGCCGGCTTCGGCTTCGAGCAGGATCGAACGCGTGATCGCGATCGACAGCGACAGCCGGAACAGCGTGGTCAGCAGCAATACGCTCGGGAAGCTGGAGAACGCCACCGGCGTGGGGATGTAGATCGCCAGCAGCAGCAAGCCGAAGCCGATCGCGATGTTGAACGCGACCAGGGTGTCGATCACCGCCATCGGCAACGGCAGGATCATCAAAGTGATGATCGTCACCGCGGCGAACGCGAGCACGATGTCGCTGTAGCTGCCGCGTTTCAACGCGCCGGCTCCAGACGTTGCGGAGAACGTTCCGAACAGGTCGCGGAACGGCTTCAGCCTTACTTCCATGTGTGACTATCCGTCGGGGGACGGGCGGTGCAGTATGCCTTGCGCGCGCCAGAACGCAACCGCGGCGCGCGCGCAGACGCGCATCCGTCTTTGTTCGTCGTTATGGCGAGCCCCTGGGGCGCGCTGCTGCGCGCTGATCCGGAGAACTGTCGCATGGCGCAGACCTCATCCGTTTCGGTGGCCACCATAGCACGCGAAATGCTGCGTTTTCGTGTTAATGCGCGGTGTGCGGGCGATGACGGCGTAGGTCCGCGTTCATCTTCGTTTTAGTTTCAAATGAAAACTTCACGCCGTCTGCATGCGCGCGCTCTGTAAAGAGCCTGTCACGCCGCTGTGGGATGGAGCCAATGGCGCGAGCGTCAGCGAAATAAACGCTCGCTTGAATGCAACGTTTGATCGCTTTCGGTTTTCACATCTTCGGCGGACGGTGCGATATCGTCGGGCTGCAGTTGTGTGATCAGGCTCAAGGATTGGGCGCCGACGCCGACCGCAAACACGCGGCCGGCGCGGGTGCGCACCAGTACGATGCGTTCGCGCGGACCCACCGGCAGCACCTGGATGATCGACAGTGATGCATCGCGGCCCGTGATCCCGTAACGTTTTCGGGCCAGGTGCAGGACCACGAACAAGCCCGCGATCACGGCGGCCAAAGGCAGCACGATGGCGAGCAGTTCGGCCAAGAAGGAAGACTTGGCCGGCACGGCGGCCGACGCCGCCGACCAGGCCAAGCCGGGATAAGCCAAGCAGGCCAAAGTCGGAAGCAACTTGCGCAACAGGAAGGGAGCGGTCATGGCAGACGGAATCGGCAAGGGATACGGAAGGCGCGATGGCGCGGCGTCCGGCTACCGTAGCAGGCCCGTGCGCCATGCGTGAACCGGCGGCGACGGCGAACGCGCCCGAGGCCGCGCAATCGCCGCGGGCGGCGAATCCGGCGATCGACGCCTTCGTCGCCGTGCTCGAAGCCATGCCTTTCGCCTGCGCGGCCTACGCGCGCGACGGCGGCGCGCTGTTCGCCGCCAACCGCCGTTTCCTGGACGAATTCGGCGCCCTGCCCGAACACGCCGAGCGCGACCGCCTGCTGCGCGGCCTGCACGGCGGTGACGTCGACGGCAACGGACCGCTGGAAGTGCACGCGCCGCACAACGGCCGCTGGTACGCGCTGCATTGGGGCGACGTGGCCTACGACGGCCGCCGCAATCTGGCGTTGCTCACCGCGGTCGACATCAGCGAACGGATCCAAAGCCTGGATTCGCACAAATCGCAGCAAGAAAAATTGCTGTTCACCTCGCGCCTGATGTCGGTCGGCGAAATGGCCGCCACCCTGGCGCACGAGTTGAACCAGCCGCTGGCCGCGATCGTCAACTACCTCAACGGCAGCCTGCGCCTGGTCGACCAGGCCGGCGGCCCGGCGCAGGTGGAACGCGCGCTGCAGGCGGCGCGCGCGCAGGCCGAACACGCCAGCGCGGTCATCTCGCGCGTGCGCGAGTTCGTCCGCGCGCGCGAACCGCGGCGCGACGCGCACGAATTGCCGGTCATCGCCGCGACGGTGCTCGAGCTGCTGCGGCTGGAAGCCGAGCGCCTGCAACTGCGCATCGACGTGGCTTTGGCGCCGGCCTTGCCTGCGGTGTACGCCGACCGGGTGATGGTGGAACAGGTGCTGTTGAACCTGGTCAAGAACGCGATCGAAGCGATGCGCGAAGTGCCCGCGGCGCAGCGCGAACTGCGCGTCGAAGGCCGGGTCAACCTGGACGGCGAGATCGAAGTGCGGGTTTGCGACCGCGGCCATGGCTTGAGCGCGGCGGACCAGGACCAACTGTTCTCGCCGTTCTTCACCACCAAGACCGACGGGCTGGGCATCGGCCTGGCGATCTGCCGCTCGATCATCGAATACCACGAAGGCCGCCTGTTCTTCGAACCGCGCGACGGCGGCGGCAGCGTCTTCGGCTTCACCCTGCCGCGCGCGGAAGGCCGGGCCTGATGCGCGATCTCGGGGGAGACGAAGCCATGAGCACACGGGTCTATCTGGTCGACGACAATGACGGCTTCCGCGATTCGACCGCGTGGCTGCTGCAGACCGCCGGCTTCGAAGTGCAGGCCTACGCGTCGGGACCGGAATTCGTCGCGGCCTACGCCGGCGAACGCCACGGCGAGGCGCAGGAATGCCTGGTGTCGGACATGCGCATGCCGCAGATGAGCGGGCTGCAGCTGCAGGACGAGCTGCAGCGGCGCGGGATCGCGCTGCCGCTGGTGTTCGTGACCGCGCACGGCGACGTGCCGCTGGCAGTGGAAGCGATGCGCAAGGGCGCGTCTAATTTCCTGGAAAAGCCCTTCGGCGACCAGAGCCTGATCGACGCCATCCACGCCGCGCTGGCCAACGCGCGCAACCACGCCGGCGCCGGCGCGCAGGGCGAGCGCCTGGCCTCGCTCAGCCCACGCGAACGGCAAGTGCTGGACCTGGTGGTGGCCAGCAAGCCCAACAAGATCATCGCCGACATCCTCGGCATCAGCATCAAGACCGTGGAACTGCATCGCTCGAACATGATGAACAAACTCGGTGTACGCTCGCTGCCCGAATTGATGAAGGTGGCGCTGGGACATGGTTGAAACCGTGGGCAAGAAACCTTCCGCAACCGCCAAGCCGCGGCGCGCGCAGGCGCAAGCCGCCGC
>DATFFH010000044.1:0-3441 GCA_035250245.1 Luteimonas sp.
ACCGCCGTTGACGTTGAGGCACTTTCTTTGGTTACTTTCTTGATTCGCGCCATCCTGGCGCTCACCCCTTCGGGGCCGGCTTCGCCGTTCGCGCGCGCTCCTGCGCGCGCAGTGTGCCAGCAAAGAAAGTGACCCGGGCGATAGCCCGGAAGCTGTTGTCCATGTAACCAGTCGTGTCGCCACCGACACGAAGGTCGAAAAGCATGCGCCGGGCGTTGAGCAAGAAGAGCGACGAGCGAGAGCTAAGTCACTGGATTCCCGCCTTCGCGGGAATGACGGCTTAAGGCACAGCGACAACGTTAGAGCACCGCATGAAACCAGCGATGGCGATGGTGGGCCAAGGCCCACCCTACAGATCAATCGCGGGGCGCGCGATCACCATCGTAAGCGACAGCGGTGGCACCGCTGACCGGGCCGATCTTCGCGGTGCGGTGCACGTACAGCTTGACGTCGCGTTCGAACACCAAAGCGCCGTCGACAGTCGCGTTCGGACCGATGATGATCCGCGGCGGCTGCTTCCTGCCGAAACTGATCGGCATCCAGTTGCTGGTGGGCTTCTCGATCTTGATCCCGCCGCGCACATGCGAATCGACACCGACGGTGATGTCGCCGTTGACCGTCTCGATGCCGCGGCCCAACTCGGTCGCCACCAGGCCGATCGCCCCGTTGACCGTGGTGACGCCGCCACTGACCCGCCCGCCGCGATCGACGAACACTTCGCCGTTCACCGTTTCCAGGCTGCCGTCGACCTGCACCTCGCGGCCCAGACGGATGCCGCCGTTCACCGTTTCCATGTCGCGGGTCTGGGCGCGGTCGTCGACCTTGATGCTGCCGTTGACCGTGCTCGCCTCCTCGGTGCGGGCGCCTTCCTCGATCCGGATGCTGCCGTTGACCGTGCTCAGATCGCGGTAGGTCTGGCCGGCTTGCGCGGTGATGCTGCCGTTGACCTTGTCGACGCTGTCCGGGCGGTCGCCGGCGGCGGCGGACCCGGCGGCCAAGGCCGCGGCGAGCGCGAGAACGAGCGGAAGACGCAACATGGAAACTCCTTGAACCGGCCCGTAAGCCGTGACGATATCTTGTCCAGGAGCTTAGGCGGCTTCGCTACAATCCTCGACTGTCGTTAGTCACTGGGACTGTCGTCTTGTCTGAGCCGGCGTTTAAACCAAATACTTCCCCGCCGAAACCGGTGGTCCTGCTGATCCTGGACGGCTGGGGCCATCGCGAGGATCCGGCCGACAATGCCCTGGCCCAGGCGCAGCTGCCCAACTGGCGCCGGCTGTGGGCCGATTCGCCGCATACCCTGATCCACACCGAAGGCCGCCACGTCGGTCTGCCGGACGGGCAGATGGGCAATTCCGAAGTCGGGCACATGAATCTGGGCGCGGGCCGGATCGTCTACCAGGACCTGACCCGGATCGACGCGGCCATCGAAAGTGGCGAATTTTTCGCCAATGCCGAATTGCGCGCCGCCTGCGCCGCGGCCAAGGCTGCCGACGGCGTTTTGCACGTGATGGGCTTGCTGTCCCCGGGCGGCGTGCACAGCCACGAAACCCATATTTTCGCCATGCTGGAATTGGCCAAGCGCGAAGCCGTACCGCGCGTCGCCGTGCACGCCTTCCTGGACGGCCGCGATACGCCGCCGCGTTCGGCCGAACCCAGCCTGCGCGCATTGCAGGACGTGTGCGACAAGCTGGGCAATGCGCGCATCGCCAGCGTCAGCGGCCGCTATTACGCCATGGATCGCGACAAGCGCTGGGATCGCTTGCGCAAAGCCTGGGATGCGATCGTCGAAGCGCAATCCGAGCATCGCGCAGCGGACGCCTTGTCCGCGCTGCAGGCCGCCTACGCCCGCGGCGAGAACGACGAATTCGTGCTGCCGACCGTGATCGACGGCGCCCGGCCGATGCGCGACGGCGATGCGGTGGTGTTCATGAACTTCCGCGCCGACCGCGCGCGCCAGCTCACCGCGGCCTTCGTCGATCCCGCATTCGCCGGTTTCGAAGCGCGCCGCCCGCAACTGTCGCGCTACGTCTGCCTGACCGAATACGACGCCAAGTTGCCGGCGCCGGTCGCGTTCGCGCCGGACGATCTGCGCCACACCCTCGGCGAAATCGTGTCCGAGCAAGGCCTGAAGCAACTGCGCATCGCCGAAACCGAAAAATACGCCCACGTCACTTTCTTCTTCAGTGGCGGGCGCGAGGACATGTATCCGGGCGAGGAACGCATCCTGATTCCCAGCCCCAAGGTCGCCACTTACGATCTGCAACCGGAAATGAGCTGTCCGGAGTTGACTGCGAAGCTGGTCGACGCGATCGGCTCGGATAAATTCGACGTGATCGTCTGCAACATCGCCAATCCCGACATGGTCGGCCACAGCGGCGATCTGCAGGCGGCGATCAAGGCGGCCGAAGCGGTGGACCTGGCGTTGGGCGCGATCGACGCCGCGGTGCGCGCCGCGCACGGCGCGCTGCTGATCACCGCCGACCACGGCAATCTGGAAATGATGCGCGATCCGGAGACCGGCCAGCCGCACACCGCGCACACCGTCGGCCCGGTGCCTTTCGTGTACGTGGGCGATCGCGCCGCGCAGTTGCGCGACGGCGGCGCGCTGCGCGACGTGGCGCCGACGATGCTCGATCTGCTCGGCCTGCCCGCGCCGGCCGAGATGACCGGTCGCAGCCTGTTCGCCGGATGAGGCTCGCGCAGGCGACCGCGCTGCTGATCGCGGCCTTGATCGCCGCTGGTGCGGCGCAGGCGCAAAGCAGCCGCGAGACCGAACGCAAGTTGGAGCGCGCGCGCAGCGAGCTGAAGAACATCGCCGCCGAACGCCGCAAGATCGAAGGCCAGCGTGGCGCCGCCAATCGCGAACTGCGTCAGGCCGACGAGCAGGTCGGCCAATCCACCCGCGCGCTGCGCCTGACCGAATCCGAATTGCAGCGCCAGGCCGCGGCGCTGGTCGAGCTGCAGCAAAAACGCGATGCATTGCGCACCAAGCTCGCCGCGCAGCGCGACGAACTCGCCCGTCTGCTGCGCGCTGCCTACAAAGTGGGCGACGATGCGCCGCTGAAGGTGATGTTGTCGCAGGACAGCGTCGCCGACGCCGGCCGCGACCTGGCCTACCACCGCTACCTGCAGCGCGACCGCGCGCAACGCATCGCGGCCTTGAACGCGCAGCTGCGCGAATTGGACGAACTGGAACAGGACATCGCGCAAAAACGCGTGCAGCTGGACGCCACCCGCGCCGACAAGCGCAAGGAGCTGACCTCGCTGGAGAAGCAGCGCCGCGAACGCAGCGCGCTGATCGCGCAATTGGATGAACGCTACCGCGACCGCAACGCCAAGGAAAAAGCGCTGGGCCGCGACGTGAAGTCGCTCGAACGCCTGCTCGCCCAGTTGCGCGCCGCGGCCGCCCGCGCCGCACGCGAACGCGAGGCCGCCGCC
>DATFFH010000045.1:0-101493 GCA_035250245.1 Luteimonas sp.
CGAAGCGCGCAACGCCGAACCGTTCCCGTTCGATCCCGCGTCGATCGACGCGCTGGTGATCAGCCATGCGCACATCGATCACATCGGCCGCGTGCCGCTGCTGGTCAAACGCGGTTTCGCCGGGCCGATCTTCGCGCAGCAAGCCACCGCCGACCTGATGCCGATCATGCTGCTGGATTCTGCATCGCTGGCCGAAAGCGACGCCGAGCGCGCCAACCGCAAACGCCGTGAAGGCGAACCGGAAACGCTGCCGCTGTACGATCGCGAAGACGTGCAAACCGCGATGAAGCGGGTGAGGGCGCTGCCTTACGATGCGCCGACGACGATCTTCGACGGCATCGAACTGGGCTTCCGCGAAGCCGGCCATATCCTCGGTTCTTCGATCGTCGAACTGGGCGCCGACGGGCGCAAGCTGGTGTTTTCCGGCGATCTGGGCCCGAAAGGCACGCCGATCCTGCGCGATCCGGCGACGATCCGCGAAGCCGATTTGGTGCTGATGGAATCGACTTACGGCGATCGCAACCACCGCGACCGGCTCGACACCGTGCGCGAGCTCGGCGCGATACTCGACGAAGCCTGGCGCGGGCGCGGCAATGTCTGCATTCCCGCCTTCGCGGTCGGCCGCAGCCAGGAGTTGCTGTACTGGTTCGCGCTGCATTGGGACGAGTGGAATCTGTCCCGCTGGCGGATCTTCCTCGACAGTCCCATGGCCGCCAAAGTCGCCGGCGTGTACGAGAAGCATGCGGATCTGTTCGACGATGAAGCGCGCGCTGTGTGGAAGAACAAGCCGAACCCGTTCCATCTGCCCAATCTGCGTTTCACCGAGAGCGCCGAAGATTCGATGGCGATCAACCGGATCGAAAGCGGCGCGATCATCATCGCCGGCAGCGGCATGGCCAACGGCGGCCGCATCCTGCACCACTTCAAGCACAACCTGGAGCGGCGCCAGACGCATGTGGTGTTCGTCGGCTACCAGGCCGAAGGCACGCTGGGCCGCCGTCTGGTCGACGGCGCGCGCTGGGTGCGCATCCACGGGCGCGACTACCGGGTGAATGCGCAGCGCCACACCATCGGCGGACTGTCGGCGCACACCGACCAGCGTGGCCTGATCGAATGGTACGGCGGTTTCGAAAACCGGCCGCTGCTGGCCCTGGTGCATGGCGAGGACAAGGCGCGCGAAGCGCTGGCGGGCGAGATCGGCGAGCGTTATGGCGTCGAAGTGCGGCTGGCGCGGCCTGGCGTCACCCTCCGCGTCTGATTTTGCTCTTCGTAGGAGCGGCTTCAGCCGCGAGCTTTTCGCAGGAAATCGCCGCGATGTCGCGATTTGAAGTAGAGAGCTCGCGGCTGAAGCCGCTCCTACGAAGAGCGCGGCTTCGCAGGCCGCCGCAGAGCAATGGTTTCCCACACGGCGACGAGAATCAGGATCGCGGTCGTCGCGATGCCCAGCGCCAGCGCCGAAAACAAATGCGCGAACGCGAACGGCATCAGCGCGAACAGCAGCAGCAAGCCGGCCATGTGCGACAGCGGCGGCGTGCGACGATCGTTGGTGACCCATTTGAACAGCGCGTTGCCGATCAGGTAAAGCGCAGGCCCGCCCAGGATCGCGGCGATGCCGGCATCGTTGGCGTGATCCGGATGCACCAGCACGATCTCGTCGGCCACGGCGCAAACGATGATGCCGGCCACGATCGGCATGTGCAGATAGGTGTAGGCCAATCGTGCGACGCGACCCGGGTCTTCGGAACGGTTGAAGCGCGCGCTGGCGCGTTCGGCGCCGGTGTCGAAGTACACCCACCACATCGCCACCGAGCCGAGGAAGGCGGTCAGGAAAGCGACGACGGTCGGCGCGTTCCACGGGCGTTCGGCGAAGGTCGCGCCGGTGACCAATAGCGATTCGCCCAGCGCGATGATGATGAACAAGGCGCAGCGTTCCGCCAGGTGATGCGGATCGATGTCCCATTCCGCGGTCGAGGAACCGCCGAGCCCGGGCACCCAGAAATACAGCGACGGCGCGGCCATCTCGATCGCCACCGCGCAGGCCCACCACGCCAGCCGCACCGCGCCGTCGTGGAATGCGCCGACGATCCACATCGCCGACGTCACGCAAAGCCAGATCAGGATGCGCTGGAAATTGCGGCGCCTGACCGCCGTTTCGTTGCGGAAGGCCCACAGGATGAAGGCCGAGCGCCCCACCTGCAACGCCGCGTAGCCGCAGGCGAAGGCCATGGCGTGGCTGCCGAAGGCTGTCGGGATGGACGAAGACAGCACCAGCCCGGCCAGCATCAGCGCGAACATCATCAGCCGCACGGGCTGGCGTTCCGGATTGAGCCAATTGGTGATCCAGGACGTGTCGATCCAGGCCCACCACATCGCGAGGAACAGCAACCCCACCTGCAGCACGCCCAGCGGATCCAGGTGCGCCAGCAAGGTGTGCGAGAGCTGGGTGACCGCGAACACGAACACCAGGTCGAAGAACAATTCGACCATGCCGACCCGGCTGCTATCGTGGCCGCCGCGTGCGCGCAGCAGCGATTTTCGCGGCGCTTGCGTCATCGGCTTCGCTTACAGGCGGCGCGGCTTCTGGCCGGAGACGAGCGCCAGCAACAGCAGGCCGCCGACGATGTTGATGTTCTTCATGAAATGCAGCAGCTGCGCGCCGCGTTCGGGATCGGCCAGCGTCCAGAACCGGTGCGAGAGCAATGCGTCGGCCAGCATCAGCAGCGCCGCCAGCGAGGCGGTCAGGCGCAGCTTCCAGCCGATCGCGATCAACAGGCCCAGGATCAATTCGACCGCGCTGAACACGAGCGTGCTGTTCGGAATCGCCGCGCCCTGGCTGGCGGCCCACAGACGGTAGGCGCCCATCACCACGAAAACGCTGGCCAGAAGCAGCCTCGCCAGCACGATGCCGGGATCACGTCTCATTGCCGTCCCCTTCCGCGTGGAAGCCGCAAGATTGGCATAAAACCGCCGGACGGGCACGGCCGCGGCGGCCGATCAGGGCGAGGTCGTGGTCTCGGCGCAGTAGCTGCGGTCGCGGCCTTTCTGCTTGGCCTGGTACAAGGCCGCGTCGGCGCGTTCCAGCAGATCGGCCTCGTGGCCTTCGAGGATCGGGAAATAGGTCGCCACGCCGATGCTGACGGTCATGACCGCGGCGACGCCAGAACCCGGATGCGCGATCGCCAGGGCGCGCACGTCGCGGACGATGTGATCGGCGATCGCCTGCGCCGCATGCGCGGTGGTTTCGGGCAGGATCGCCGCCAATTCGTCGCCGCCGTAGCGCGCAGGCACGTCGCGCGGACGCCGCGCGCGTTCGGCGATCGCGTGGCCGATTCGGCGCAGCGCGTCGTCGCCGGCCTGATGGCCCTGGGTGTCGTTGTAATGCTTGAAGTGGTCGACATCGATCAGCAGCAACGACAGCGGCCGATTGCCGCGCCGCGCCGCGCCCAGTTCGCGGGTCAGCATCACATCGAACAGGCGCCGGTTGGACAAGCGGGTCAGCGCGTCCGAATGCGCCATCCGTTGCGACTGCTGCAACCGGTACACGCCCCACGCCGCCAGGCCCAGCAGCAGCGTGGCCAGCGTGGGCACCGGCGCGAACCAGTGGCGGCCGTAGAAAAGCAACAAGCCGCAGAACAGCAGGACGACGGCGCATGCGCCCACCGCTAGCAGCCAGGGCCGGCGCAAATCGGACCAGATCAGCACCAGCAAGGGCAGCAGGGTCAGGACCAGGCCGATCGCCAGCTGCCAGGAGCGGGTCAAGGGCGTGATCGCATTGCCGCGCACCAGCATGTTGAGCAGGTTGGCTTGGTATTCCAGCCCGGAAATGCGCGCATCGGTCGAGGTCACCGGCGTCAGCAGCGTATCGCCGATGCCATGCGCGGTGACGCCGATCAGCAGCCAGCGATCGCGCAGCAACTCCGTCGGCACCTGGCCGCGCAGCAGATCGAGATAGGAAACGCGCTGGAAGCCCTTGCCGTCGGCAACGTAGGGGATCATCACGTCGCGATCGCGCACCCACAAATAAGGCGACGCAGTGGTTTGCGGATTGAGCAGGCCCGGCAGCGCACCGCTATGGCCCTTTCCGGGCTGCAGTTCGAACAAGGCCAGGGCCAGCGCGGGCCAGCGCGCTTCGCCCAGCCCTGCGCGCAGATAGGTGTGGCGAGCCACGCCGTCCGGATCGACGTCCACTTCGACATGGCCCATGTCGGCGGCCGCGGCACTGTACGCAGGCATCGGCAGCACTTCGATCAGCACGCCGTCCGGTTGCGAAGGTTCCACCATCACCGGCAGCACGATCTTGCCTTCGCGCTCGATCGCGGCGGCGAGCGCGGCATCGCCCGCGAGATCGGCGCGGTCGGGCTCGGCGAAGGCGATGTCCAAAGCGATGCCGCGCGCGTCCGCTTCGTGCAGACGATCGAGCAGATCGGCATGAATCCGGCGCGGCCACGGCCAGCGGCCCAGCGCCCCCAGGCTGTCGTCGTCCACCTCCACCAGGACGATGCTGGGATCGGCTTCCTGCCCCGAGTGCGCGATCAAGAAATCGTAGAGCCAGGTGTCGAAGCGCCAGGTCAGTCCGGACACCGTCAACAAGGCCGTACACGCGACCGCGCCCAGCGCCGCCAGCAGTTTCGATCGCAGTCTCCAGCGGTCGGCGTGCATGGCTACAAGGCCAGCAACAGCAATATCGCGCCGCCGCCGATCGCGCCGAGCGTGCATGGCCGGCAGCCGAGCTTCACGCTTTGCGCCGGACCGAACGGCTCCGCATAGCCGTCGCTGTCGATCACCTGCGTGCGCGCGTACCACGTACCCGAACGCAGGCCGGGCAGGGAAATCTGGTTCGCATCCAGTTCGCGATCGACTTCCAGGCGCGAGAAGTCGGCCTTGCGCGACAGCTGGAAACGATAGCGCTGGCCGGGTTCGCCTTCCGGCCAGCGCACGGTGAGCGTGTTCTTGTCGGCGTTGGCGTCGCGCTCGAGCGCCGGGCCGTCCGCCGGCGCTACGCTGAAGCGTACGCCGTCGTTGAACGACGAACTCTGGCCCGCGAGGTCGATCGCGGCGACGCGCCAGAAGTATTCGCCCGGGGCCAAGGCCTGCGCGACGCGTGCTTCGGTCTTCTCCAATCCGTCCAGGTCGACCAGCGGCGCGGCGAAGCCGGCCTCGTTCGCCAACTGGAAGCGGTAGCGCACGCCTTCGCCCATCGAGGCCCAGCGGAAGCGCGGGCGATCGACGCGGCTAGTCGCGCCTTGCGTAGGCGCAATGGCGAACGGCGGTTGCACCGAGATGCGCGCGGTGCCTACGGCATCGAAGCCTTCGATGCCGTCGCCGTCGATTGCGCGGACGCGCAAGTGATAGTCGCCGTTCGGTAGCGCGGGCAGTGCGATGCCTGGCACGGCGGAGGTTTCGTCGACGGCCAAGGTCAGGAAGTCGGTGCTGGCGCTGACCTGGGCGCGGTAACCCGTTGCGCCTTCCACCGGCGCCCACTGCAGACGGCCCGCCTGCAGTTTGAGCGATCCGGCCGCAGGCGCTTGCAGCAGCAACGAAGCGGCAGCGGGGCGATTGTCCGCGCCACTGGCCGTGCCCTGACCCGGTTTGAGCACGATCTGGCGTCCACCGCCGCTGACCGCGACGCTGCCTTTCAGTACTTCGGCCTGCGAGCGCCGATCGTCGCTGGCGATGCGGAACTCGGTGCCGCGCACGCTGGACATCGTGCTCGGCGTTTCGACGATGAAGCGCGACGCCGGTCCGCGCATGCGCTTGACCGCATTGCTGATGCGGCCGCGCGCCAGGCGCACGCGCGTGTCGGCCATGCCGGTAGCGCCGTAAGCGGTAAGTTTGTCCAGGATCAGTTCGCTGTCGCCTTGCAGCAGCAGGCGCGAACCGTCGACGAACTGCAGCGTCAAGCTAGCGCCCTTGGCGGTACGCAGCCGGGTGCCGATACCGAGCCGCATGCCTTCGGCCACCGCGATCAGATTCGCGGCGCGAGTAGCCTGCGCCTGCACGCTGCCTTGCACGGCGAGCACCTGCGCTTTGGCCGGCTGCTGCTTCAGCCAAACCACCGGAAAGCGCATCAAGGAACCGGGAGGCAGCCGGTAGGGATCGGCCACGGCGTTGTGCGCCTGCAGCTTTTGCCAAGGGATGTCGCTGCGGACGTATTTGGCGGACAGGTCCCACACCGTATCGCCGGGCCGCACCCGGTAGCGCCATTCCTGCGCCGATGCGGCGAACGTGGCCAGCGCCAGCAGCGCCAGCATGGCGGCCCTCGCGATCCAGCGGCCGAACCGGCCGTCACCCATCACCGCGTCCGTGGCTATCGAATTCCGATCCAAACCGCTCTTCCATTTCCCCCAGTGGCCATATTGTCCGCGAAAAATCCGGGCAATTCATCGAAAAACGAGAGGCGAGCCGGCCGGATGGGTGGCCCATTCAGGAAAATTCGCGTACAGTGCGCCCCGTTTGCAACGCGGCTGCCTGTTCCTGGTACGCCTGCCGCAGGATCCGCCGGGCCGCTCGAAAGAGAAATTCCCAACGATCCCGGCCACTTATCCCGCACGTCTTTCGTCGCGCAGACACGGTCCGGAACCTCCGGAACCGTCCCAATACCTACTCGCAGCGCGGTTTCTAGGAAGCTTCGAGTAAACGGCCCGCCGCACCGCGGCGCGGGGCCGTGCCTTACCGGAGCTGTATCCAATGACGTTCGAAACCCTCGGGCTGTCGCCCGCGCTGCTGCGCGCGCTCGCCGAAAACGAATACACCACGCCGACGCCGATCCAGGCCCAGGCCATCCCGCTGGCCCTGGCCGGCCACGACCTGCTGGGCGGCGCCCAGACCGGTACCGGCAAGACCGCCGCCTTCGGCCTGCCGCTGCTGCAGCGCCTGGCCAAGCAGACCCCGCCGACCGGCCCGCGCAAGCCGCGCGCGCTGATCCTGGTCCCGACCCGCGAACTGGCGGTGCAGGTCGCCGATAGCCTGCGCCTGTACGGCAAGCATCTGCGCCTGAACGTGACCACCATTTTCGGCGGCGCCGGCATGGGTCCGCAGATGGACAACCTGCGCCGCGGCGTCGACATCCTGGTCGCCACGCCGGGCCGTTTGATCGACCATCTGGAGCGCGGCACCGCCAAGCTCGATGCGGTCGAAGTCCTGGTCCTGGACGAAGCCGACCGCATGCTCGACATGGGCTTCCTGCCCGCGATCAAGCGCATCCTCGGCCGCGTGCCGGCGCAGCGGCAGACGCTGCTGTTCTCGGCCACGTTCGAAGCGCAGATCAAGGCGCTGGCGCTGGAGTTCATGCGCAATCCGCAGCAAGTGCAGGTCGCCGCCAACAACACCATCGCCGAGACCATCGTGCATCGCGCGCATCCGGTCGACGCTTCGCGCAAGCGCGAGCTGCTGATCGAGATCCTCAGCCAGCGCCATACCGACCAGGTGCTGGTGTTCGGCCGCACCAAGCACGGTTGCAACCGTCTGGCCGAGCAATTGGAAACCGCGGGCTTGAAGGCCGTGGCGATCCACGGCAACAAGAGCCAGGCGCAGCGGCAGAAGGCGCTGAACCAGTTCAAGGCGGGCAAGGCGCGCGTGCTGGTGGCCACCGATGTCGCCGCGCGCGGTTTGGACATCCCGAACCTGCCGCTGGTGATCAACCACGATCTGCCGATGGTGGCCGAGGACTACATCCATCGCATCGGCCGCACCGGCCGCGCCGGCGCCAGCGGCGAAGCGCTGTCGTTGGTGTCGCCGGAAGAAGGCGGCCTGTTGCGCCAGATCCAGCGCATGCTGAAAGTCGACTTGGACATGT
Source organism: Luteimonas sp. (assembly GCA_035250245.1). Taxonomy (GTDB): domain Bacteria; phylum Pseudomonadota; class Gammaproteobacteria; order Xanthomonadales; family Xanthomonadaceae; genus Luteimonas_C. Next base: position 7,796 of record DATFFH010000045.1, read on the forward strand.
CGGTGGTGGAAGGCTACGCGCCGAGCCGCCCGATCCGTTTGGACATCGGCGTGCCGCAGCAGCAGCGCCAGAATCAGCGTCCCGCAGGCAACCGTCCGCCGCGCAAGTCGCATCGTGCGCACGGCAAGCCGGGCGATCGCGGTGCGCATGCGCATGCCGGTCCGAAGCAGCATCGCGGGCAGGGCGCGCGCGAAGGATCGCGGCGGGGCTCGCGCGCATAACGTCCGAGTTCTACGCTGAAAAGAAAAAGCCGGCTTTTGCCGGCTTTTTCTTTTGCTGAGCCACTGATTGCTGTCTTCGCGAATTTGCCGCAATCCGATAGAAGCCTCGCAGTTGCGACGGAAATCTCATTTCCAGTCAACCGCTACTTTTAAGTATCTGTCAAAGGGCCGCTAGCAGCGGCCCTTTTCGTCTTGTTGCAGGCATCCCGTTCGGGTTGCCTGCGGTATTCAGGGAGAGGCGAGCAGGACGCATTGCCTGCGATCAAATCCAAGAAGGGAAGCATGAAACGTCTGGACATGGCCTGGTGCAAAGTGCTGGGTTATTTTGCGTCCTTGTTGTTTTCACTGCCTGCGGGAGCGGAACTAAAAGGTTTGGGCCCGGTTGTAGTGCATGGCGAAAAGCCGCCGGAACCCCAGGATATGGCACCGGTCGTGGTTCGCGGCGAAATGACGTGGCCTGACCACATGTTTGTCGGTGCGGGGAACAAAGGTCCCACTATCGAGCAAGCCGACAATGGCGGCGACGCCTTCGTAAGCAATGATAGTGACGTAGCCCCAGGCGGCCAGGACGCCAAGCAAACGGACTGTGGCTTGGGCAATCCGATTCTGCCCTCGACCGGCAACAAGGTCGAACCGGAGACCGATTTCGTCTCCACCGGCGAAATGCCGCTGTTCCTTAAGCGCACTTACAACCGATATTGGGGCGAGAAGGGCTTATTCGGCTACTACTGGCTAAGCAACTTCGACCTGCGTATTGCCAAGACGCCCGACAACCAGATCATCACCGCCTATCGCAGCGACGGCCGCAAGGTCACCTATCTCTATAGCGCCACGCCCAGTCCGGCCTGGTACGAGAACAAGGCCGAGCCGGTCTCGAAAATCGTCGCCAGCGGCGACGGCTATATCCTTTACGGCGAGGACGACGGCACCGAAACCTATAACGCCGCCGGACAGATCACCAGCCTGAAGAACGCGCAAGGCGTCGGCATCACTTTTTATTATTCGAACGGGCGCCTGTATCTGGCCCAGCACACTTCGGGGCGAAAAGTCCTGTTCTGGTGGACCGGCGATCTGTTGACCGGCGTGACCGATCCGGCCGGCAACAAATTCACCTACAGCTATTGGGACAGCCCGCTGGGCGGCACGTTCTACCAGCTTGCTTCCACCGTCCAGCCGGGCACGCCGGGCACCACCATCACCTATCACTACGAGGACTACTGGAAGCCGGGCAATCTGACCGGCAAGAGCTACAACGGCGTGCGCTACTCGACGTTCACCTACGACCCATACAACCGCGCCGCCAGCAGCGAGCACAGCGGCGGCGCGGACAAGCACACTTTCGTCTACAGCTTTCCCGGCGGAGGTGTGCTGCAAACCGAGCACACCAATCCGCTGGGCAAAAAGACCACCTTCCTGTTCAAGGACGGCAAGCTGCAATCGGAAACAGGCCAGGCCTCGCTCTATTGCCCAGGCGCCACTTACCGCGAGATCACCTACGACGCCAACGGCTACCAAGACAAGGCCACCGATTTCGCCGACGCCATCACCGACTACGACTACAACGCCAAAGGCCAGTTGCTGAAGAAGACCGAGGCCGCCGGCACGCCGCAGGCGCGAGTCACCGACTACCAATGGGACCCGGTCAAGAACCGGATCATCCGAGAGACCATCGTCGGCTACCGGCAGACCGATTACGTCTATCTGGCCAATGGCCGCCTGAGCCAGGTGAGCACCACCAACCTCAGCGCCATCGGCGTGCCCGGCCAGGTCCGCACCACCACTTACAGCTATACGACCCACTTCAACGGCCTGCTGAAGAGTTCCACCGTAGACGGCCCGTTGCCCGGCAACGGCGATGCGGTCACCCAGGATTACGACAGTTACGGCAATCTGGTTGCGGTGCGCAATGCGCTGAATCACAAAGTCGCGTACTCGAATTTCAACGGGCTCGGCTTGCCCGGCCGCATCACCGGCGTCAACGGCGCAGTCACCGAATACACCTACGACGCGCGCGGCCGCGTGCTGAGCGAGAAGCGCTACGTGTCCGGCATCGCGCAGACCACGACGAACGTCTACGACAACCGCGGGCGCCTGATCAAAACGACCTCGCCGGAGGGCGTGGCTACGCACTATGCCTACGATGCGAACGACCGGCTGCTGTGGGTGACCCGCGCCGATCCGAACTCGGCTTATGCGAATCTGGGTACGGACATCGTCGCGTTCCAGCGGTTCTACTACGACTTGGCGGGTAATCCGATCCAAGCCGAAGCCGGCATCGACTACTTACCGCTGAACGGCTACGCCCCGGACCTGCCGGCGGGGGCTTGGGCCGAAAGCGAGGCGTCGGGCGGCGACACCGATCTATGCCATCCGCAACCCGATTGCCAGTTGGATCCGGAACCGGACCCCAATCCCGATCCGGTGCCCAATCCTGATCCTGATCCGGTTCCCAACCCAGTCCCCAACCCCGACCCGAATCCGGTTCCCAATCCGAACCCGAACCCCAATCCGAACCCCACGCGCCAACAACTGGTCACCTGGCGCACCTATATCGATTACGACGAACTGGGCCGCGTGCGCGCCCGCCGCGGCAACCACGGCCAGAAGGTGAAGTACAGCTACGACGCCAACGGCAACCTCAGCATGGTGGTCGATGCGCTGAACAATGTGACCACCTTCGTTTACGACCCGCTGAACCGGGTCATCAAATCCAACGAGTCCGGCATCGTCACCCAGTTCGGCTACGACCTGGGCGATCGGACGGTGAAGGTCACCGATGCGCGTAACCATTCCACGCTGTACGACTACGACGGCTTCGGCCAGTTGTGGAAACAGACCAGCCCGGATAGCGGCGTCTCCACCTTCCAATACGGTCCGGAAGGCCTGCTGACCCAATCCACGCGCGCCGACGGCGTGGCGTTGAGCTACGTCTACGACAGCCTGGGCCGGTTGACGTGGACCGGCACCGGCGATCTGTTCGGCCGGGCGTACAGCTACGACTGGTGCGCCAAGGGCCAAGGCCAGCTGTGCGGCATCGCCGAAAAGACCAGCGCCGTGGACATCGATGCCTCGGACTTTGGCTACAACGAGTGGGGTCAGCTGACGTATCGTCTGGACAAGACCTACGGCGTCTCGGACATCACCAGTTACGCCTACGATGGTCTGGGGCGCTTGGCCGGTATCAGCTACCCCAGTGGCTTGAACGTCGGTTATGGCTATACGGCCGGGCAATTGACCACCGTCACCGGCAACCTGGGCGGCAATCCGTTCCCGGTGGCCAGTGCGATGCGCTATCAGCCCTTTGGTGGTGCGGTGGCCTGGAATTACGGCAACGGCCTGATCCGTGGCTACAGCCAGGACGTGGATGGCCGCCTGACCGGCGTCAGCACGCGCAATGCGAACAACGTGCTGCAAAGCCTCACCTACGGCTTCGATGCCAACGACCGGATCACGGCGATCACCAACGGCGCGAATGCGGCGATGAGCCTGGGCTTCCAGTACGACAAGCTGTCGCGATTGACCGCGCAAACCCGCCCGACCACGCCGGCCGAGTCGTTCCTGTACGACCTCACCAGCAACCGCATCAGCTACAACTGGAACGGCGCCATCACCAACACGGTGCACGACGCCGCCAGCAACCGGCTGACGGCGCGATTGCGGCCGAACGAGGCGTTCCAGCAGTTCCAGTACGACCCGCAGGGCAATCTACTCGGTGGTGGCGGAGTGACGTACGCCTACAATGCCTTCAATCGTCTCACCTCGGCTACAAGAGCCCAAGCGGCGGCGAACGTGTACGAGCCGAACTATGCGTACCACAACTATCCGGCCGGGCAGACAAAGTATCGCTACAACGCGCTGGAGCAACGGGTGGGCAAGAGCGGTCCGCTGGGTACGACACGGTTTGTCTATGCCGGCCCGAACCAGCTATTGGCCGAGAACGGTCCCACTGGCTGGAAAAGCTACATCTGGGTCGGCAATGAGTTGATCGGCGTGGTGACGCCGGGCAAAACCTTGTACTTCGTGCACAACGATCATCTGGGCCGACCGGAGTTGGTGACGAACTGGAGCCAGCAGTCGGCGTGGCGGGCGAGCAACTTCGCGTTCGATCGGCGGGTGGATCTGGATCTGATCGGCGGGTTGAACCTGGGGTTCCCGGGGCAGTACTACGATGCGGAGACCGGGATTTGGCACAACGGGCGGCGCGACTTCAAATCGGACTGGGGGCGGTATTTGCAGTTCGATCCGATCGGGTTGGCGGGTGGGATGAATGGGTACAGCTATGTCGGTGCGAACCCTCTCAGTTTTGTAGATCCGCTAGGTTTGCGCGCTTCATGCCGATGCACAAAATCTGGCGCAGAAATAAATATAAATTTTGAGTTTTCTGGTGCGGGTGCGACGCCAGAAGTGATTGCAGATATGAGAAATTCGATCGAAAACGGCTGGAGTGGTTCCGGACTGTCGGTTACAACGAGTATTGGCGGAGGTGGGGCCAGTAGGATCAATCTAATTCCCGGAAAGGGCAGGCCGACGACGCAAGGAAATAACGGTACTTGGTACGCGGGCTCCGACCCATGGGATGCCGCCCATGAATCGGGCCACATCATGGGGTTGGCGGATCAATATGACGACGTCGCTTTTGCGTGGAAGACGTTTTCAAACCCGCGTCCGGGCTGGAAAGATTCAATGATGGGTTCTTACAGGGGGCAGGTGATGCCCTTTGAGAGGGTGGCAGCCCTTACAGCTTTGGGTTGTAACTGCGACTGTCCTTCTGGGGAATAATCATATGCGTACTTACTTCCTTATTTTTTCGACAATTTTGACGACTTCATGTGTTCACGCTCAGGCCATATGGGAGAAGGACGCACCTGATGATTTTGTTCCAAAGGAAGCAACCAGGCTTTCTCAGGAGTCAATATTCGTTGTCGGTGACGCTGATTTTGATAAGGCCTCTAAGATTCTGTCTAAACAAAGCTTCGTCAAGCTGACTGATGAAGAGGCAGCGTTATTTCTACATTTACCGACAAATAGAGTTAAAGATGGAACCAAAAAATATTTGGTTAGATCGGTATTTGATTATCGAAATGGAATGTATACAGCCTTCATCGAGAATGGAAAGCTTTTAGTACTTTGGGGCGGATTCGGTTCTTGTGGAAGACTAGTCAATTCAGCCTTGATGGTTCGACTGAAAGAAGATATCCAGGCCTCATATACAAGTTGCACGGGCGTCGAATAGCGAAATTAGGAAATTAAGGGGGCAAATTAAGGGGCGTAGGTAATTAATTTGACAGTGGACGCCAAATTGCCTCGTCCCTTTACCTTCCAATACGCCCCGGAGGGCCTGTTGACGCAATCCACGCGCGCCGATGGCGTGGCGCTGAGCTACGTTCATGACACGCTGGGACGTTTGACGTGGACCGGCACCGGCGAGTCGTTCGGCGATGCTGGGTGTTGTGTATTTAGCTTTCGAAGCCGTGATTTTTGTAATGCAGAAGATTGATCGGGCAAAGGCAATCAAGCCCGCTGCGTGAATCGAATCCAACGCATTATCCGAAGCCCCCGCCAAGTGCGGGGCTTCTTCTTAGCCGCTGGCGTTGGCTTGCAGCATGGCGTCGATCATCTGGCTGACGACGCGCTGCTTGGCGATGGGCAAGGCTTCGATCTGTTCTAGCTGCTGCCGAATCTTCTTCTGCGGCCCGCGCTTCCTGGAAGCAGAAATTAAGGGGATGTAGGTAATTAATTTGACAGCGAACGCCAAATTTGCCTCGTCCCTTTATTTCCAATACGGCCCGGAAGGCCTGTTGACGCAATCCACGCGCCGATGGCGCGGCGCACAGCTACATGGGAAATTATGGGTCAGTATCACGGACAGATAACGCGCCCGTCCGGTTGAACCGTATAGACGATTTTTTCATCGATGCTAGGAATGAGGACCCCATCACGCTTCATCTTCAGTATGTATTGCGATTCGAATTGCGCTTCGAGCATTCAGCGCGGCTAGCACGGCCGTCGATCCCGCTCCTTTCCGTCGTCTTCCCCGCATGCGGCCGTTCGTCGGCGGGTCGCGGCACGGAACGCCCGGATGCCGGCAGGAGCAAACATGCCCGAAATCCTTCTCCGCTTCGTCGAGGGCGCCAGTGTGGCCTTGTACCGGCACGAACCGCGCGGACAGGCGGAACTGGTTCCCACGCGCGGCGATCTCTACGACTACAGCGGGGGTTTCGGCTGGGGCAGGCCGGGACCTGCGCAGAGAAGCTTGAGTTGCGCGATCGTCGGCAAGCTTTACGGGCTTTCGGGCTATCACCGCAAGGAACTGGCCCGCCGCGCGCGCATCCTGGAAGAGCAGGTGTTGGCGAAGTTGGACGCGAAGACCGCTTACGACATGCCGCTGGACGCGTTGAAGGCGATTTTCGAAAAGAAGCCGCCCGCAGCCTAGCGATTTCAAGCAAGACCGCAAAAAACGCCCGCCGATCCGGACCGCCCGCGCCATTCGGGCGGTCCGGACGGCGGGCTTCCCTTACCAGCTGAAGCCGGTGCCGGCGGAAACGCTGGAATCGTCGCCGGAGAAACCCGCGGACAGGGACACGCTGATCCGCGCGTTCACCAACCGTTGATAGCCGACGGCCATCGCAGCGCGCCCGCCTTGCGAGCCGACGCCGATGCCGACGCGGTTGTCGCCGGCCAGGCCCGCGGTGTTCATCGCGGCCGCCGACATCGCGCCGCTCATCGCGCCCAGACGGTCCAGGCGACGATCCACTTCGCCGAAACGCCGGTCCAAGCGATCGATGTCGGCGCGCAACGCGGTGACGTCGGTGCTCATCTGGGTGACGCGGCTGTCGGTGTAGGCATTGGCCGCTTGCAGCGTGGCCGTCGATTGGGCGCGTGTGTGCTCGTTGGCCGATTGCAGCGTCGCGGCATCGCCGGCGTCCATCTGGCCTTTGTTGACCGCATCGGTTGCGGCGACGCCGGGCGCTATATTGGAAATGGTAGTGCCGCCGGCGCCTTCCAGCGTGGCGTTGGTCTTGCCGGGGTCGTCGTATTCGATGGCCTTCGGGCTGCCGCCGCCGATCAAGGTCAGCCGCGCATCGACCGCGGCGAACGCGGCGCCGACATCGTTGTATTGGTTGCCTTGGATGACGTAGCCGGGTGCGACGAACACGCCGTCGGCATAGCTTGCGCCCGCACCGAGCGCGGTCGCGAAAGGATGCAACTGCGACAGATTGACCGCGTCGGTGTCGCCGGTGCCGGCGGCGACGTGGATCAGGCGGCGGGTTTGCTCGGTTGGAAAAGTGATCGTCTGATTGTTGCCCGCCAGGTAGATCGAATCCCCCGCGGCGTGGCCGAAGGACACGACATAGGCTTCATTGGCCACGGAATTCAAACCGAGGGCGACCGAGCCGAACGCCTGCGCTCCGGTCGTCGCAGCTGGACCGAGCGCCGCCGAACTGTAGCCTTGCGTGCGGCTGCCTCCGCCTATGGCGATGCCGTAGTTCTGGCTGCTCACGGCGTTGCTGCCGATGGCGATCGCGCCCATATGGCCCGCCACTGCGTCCGCGGTGCCGACATCGGAAGCTGCGGCGGTGACGGCCACGTACGGGGAGACCGCATCGGCCATCGCCGCGTTCAACTGGCGCAGATTGACGGCATCGGTGTCGTCGACGCCGTCGGCCAGATGGGTCAGGCGGCGGTTCAGATCGCTGCCGAAGGCATTTCCCATGTAATCCAGGTCGCCCGCCGCATGCCCCAGCGATACGGTATCGGCCTGAGAGGCCACCGATTGCGCGCCCAGCGCGACGCTGCGCGTGGCGCCCGCCACGACTTGGCTGGCGGTGCCGAACGCCGCGCCGTCGTCGGCGAACGCGTGCGCGCCGGCGCCGAACGCGACGGCGCGCGCGCCGGTGGTGCGGGTGAATCTCCCGGATTGGATGGCACTGTTCTCGTCGCCAAGAAAGCCGCCGAATGCGCTGCTGTTCGCGCCTTCGGCTTGGGTGAAAGCGCCGATCGCGGCGCTGAACTTGCCCGTGGCGCGGCTGTCGACGCCGATGCCGATCGTCGTCCAATTGTTGCTTACGGCGTCGCGGCCCAAGGCGATCGCCCAATTGCCGGATGCGTTGGCGTAGGCGCCCAGCGCCACTGCGCTGCTTCCTGAAGCTCGCGTTCCTATCCCGACCGCCATGCTGGAGATGCCCGTCGCCTGCGCGTCCCTGCCGAAGGCCGTAGCCGCTGCACTCGTCGCCAACGCACCGCGGCCGCAAGCGGTGGCGTTGGCGTTGCCGCCTGCGTCGCCGCCGGCATCGGCGCCACCGTCGCCGATGTCGGTGCCGCCGGGATCGAACAATTGGCAAGTGACGCCGGCCGCGGCGGGCAGGCTCATGCATGCGCCGAGACTGGCGGCGATGCCCAGGATGAGAGGGCGGAAGAAAAAGTTCCGATGGCGCATGGCGTAGCTCCCTGGCGTTGGAGATAAGTCCAGGGAGCGGCATGGCTGGCCGTGATTTCGATCGGAGCGCCGCCCCCTGCGACGCGCCGCGAGGATGCGGCGCGAGGGCCTAGTCGGCCATCCCCGAAAACAGGTAGGCGCAGTGTCCCCGCGTCGCGAGCGACGCGGGGACGGCGAAACTCAGGCCTTGCTGATGCAGGCGATGCCGCTGACCACGCCGCCCGAAGGCGAATTGATGTGCGAGCGCAGCCGGTAAGGCCCTTCGCGCTTGTCGACGTTCACCTTCTTTTCGTTGTACAAGGCCCGGAACATGCCTTCCAGTTGCGATTTGTTGTTGATCGAACCGCCGCGGTGCAAGGCGATGTTGGCGTTGTTCGCCTTCGAGAACGGCACCGCGAACTGGACCGCGACGCTGTCGTGTCCGCCGCCGAGCGGAGTGAACACGTACAGGCCTTCGGCACCGTAGAAGCCGGACTTGCGGTCCGCGAAGTAGATGCCGATCGCGACCTGGCGCTCTTCGGGCGTCTTGCCGGGGATGCGCGCCTTCAGCTGCACTTCGGGCGAATCCAGATCGCCGGTCAGATGGTCCGACATGAAGTTCTTGGTGGCGCCATGCGCCATGTACAGATCGCCGCCGTGGTAGCCGTCCACGCTCTTGCGCCAGTCGCGGACCACGAAATCGGTGTCGGTGTCGTTGATCACCACGCCCAGGATCCGAGCCTGCTTGTCGAAGATCATCCATTTCAGGATGCCGGCGAGGGCGCCGACCACCGCCAGCAACGCGGTTTTCAAACCGACTTTGCCGATCGCGCCGGTGAGCGCGTCTTTCAACCCATCGCCGTTGAACAAGCGCTTGCCCACTTCCTTGCCGACGCCGATGCCGACCGCGATCACGAAGCCGCCGATGGTGTTGCCGACCAGGCTGCCGACGCTGTTCGAGCGCGACATCAGGTCCAGCCGGCGGGTCAGGTCGATCACGTATTCGCGCACGCGCTCGCCGCTGTAGTCGGCGGCGATGTTCGCGTTGTGCTGGGTGATGAACACGTTCGGCTCGTTCTCCACGCCTTTGGCCAGCGGGCCGGGCACCGCGAATTCGCGGTCTTCCACTGGATAGCCTGCGTGCGACAGCACCGCGGCCGCCAGCGAAGCGCGCAGCTCCACATAGGCCTGTTCGCTGTCGAGGCTTTCGTCGGCGACGATCCTCTTCAGGTCGATGCCGAAATGCTTCTCCAGATTGCCGAGGATTTCCAGGCCGATTTCGCGCAGTCCGGCGTCGGTTTCGATCTTGGCTTGTTCGGTTTGGTCTTGGACTTCCATTCGAGTTTCTCCCGTTGATGACGCATCGTGGATAAGAAAAGCCACGACGAGCGTCGTCGGGAGGGAGGGCATCCTTCCGCGTTTGCGGTCGCTGCCCGAGCCGTCGTCCATGGCGCGGCCACCATGCGCGCAGACGGATGGCGACGGTATCCCCGAAACCGGGTAGGCGGTTATGCGGCCAGCGGGAAGTCCACGCGCAATTCAGTGCCGTCTTCGGCGGAAGCCAGTTGCAGCGCGCCGCCCAGGCGCTGCGCGCGCAAACGCATGCTGGCCATCCCGGCGCCGCCTTCGAAAGATCGCTGCTCGGCGCGGTCCGCCAGTCCGCGGCCGTCGTCGCGGACGCGCACTTCCATGCGCTCGCCCACGCGCGCGACGCGTACTTCCACGCGCTGCGCGCGGCTGTGCTTGAAGACGTTGGTCAGGGCCTCCTGCAGCAGGCGCAGCAGGTCCAAACTGCGCGCCGAGTCCAGCGCGATACCTTCCAGCCCGTCCAGTTGCCAACGCGCGTCGATTTCCGCGGCTTCCAGCAAGCGGCTGGCGCGGTGGCGGAGCGGCGCGATCAGATCGGCCAGATCGGCCTGCTCTTGCGCAGTGGTGTCGATCACCAGGCGCAGATCCTCGCGCATCTCTTTCAGCAGGTTCACCACGTCGGCTTTGGAAGTCGCTTCCGGCGCCTGCTCCAGCCGTGCGATGGCGCCGACCAGGGTGCCGCCGAAGCCGTCGTGCAGATCGCGCACCAGCTTGAGCCGTTCGCCCGCGCGGCTGTGCGACAGTTCCAGCGCGTGCTGCCGGTTGAGCGTGGCCGACAGTTCGCCGGTCGCGGCCGCCACTTCGCGCTGCAATTCGAGATTGAAGCCTTCGACACGCTTCATCGCGCCCACGAAACGGTGCGCCAGCACGAAGCCCATGCCCAACAGCATTACCGGCGAAGTGAACGCAGCCAGATAACCGGTTCCGCGCACCAAGCCCAGATACACCGCCGCGTCGTACAAAGTCACCAGCAGCGGCAGCAGGATGCACAGGCCCAGCACTTGCTGGTCGCGCCGCCCGCGGCGCAGCGCGAACGCCACGAAAACGACGCTCGCCGCGTAGTGCAAGGCCATCATCGGCAGGACGTAAGCGTTGCGGTGCGGTCCCATGACTTGCGGAACGGCCAGCGCGAACGCGAACGCCGCCACGACGGCCCCGAACAGGATGCGTTCGAAGCGCGGCCAGCGCCGATCCGCGTAGCGCAGCAGGAAGACGACGTAAGTCGCGGCGATGCCGACGTAGCAAGCGGCGATGAATGCCTGCCAGCCGTCCGTGGTCGCGAAGGGCCAAGGGCTGGCGGCAACGAAGTTGTAGCCGTAAGCCAAGCCGAACAAGCCGTTGAGCGCAAACCAGCCGTAAGTCGTGTCCTGCCGGCGCAAGAGCCAGAACAGGCCGAACAAAGCGCTCAGCACGGCGCCGATCGCCGTGTCCAGCAATTGCAGGTCGTGGCGTACGAGTTTCTCGGCGCGGTACGCCGCTGCCACGGCCTGCGGTTCGCCGACCGTAATTTTGCCGAAGGCGGGCTGGTAAGCGGCCAGGCCCGATACGCGCACCAAAAGTTCGTTCTCGCCCGGACGAAGCAGCGGCGCATCCAGCAGGAAGTAGCGCGGGGCCGTCCAACTGCGCGACAAGGGCTCGATCAGGCTCGCGTCGTGCGCAATCAGACTGCCGTTGAGATAGATCGCCGCCGCCATGCAGGTGTAGTCGACCAGCAGGCCGGTCGGCGCATGCGCATCGTCCTGCCGCCAGCGCACGCGGTACCAGACCACGCCGTCGTGTTGCGGCCAGCGCGTCTGCCACTGGTCCATCAGCGTCACCGCCGTCCAGCCCTGCGCGGGCGGGGCCTGCGCCTCCCAGTCCGAGCGTACGGCGTCTGCACGATCGATCGTCTGGGTTTGCGCGCGCGCGGCAGCGCACGCCAGCAGCGCGAACAGCAGCAGGGCGGCCAGGCGTCCGATCGGCCTGGTCAATTCAGCAATCCCATCGAGCGCGCCTCAAAAACCGCGGCCGTGCGCGAACCTACCGCCAGCTTGCGGTAGATGTTCTTGGTATGGCATTCGATGGTGAGCTTGGACAGCGACACCAGTTCGGCGATCTCGCGGTTGCTGAAGCCCTGCGCCACCAGCTTGAGTATTTCGCGTTCGCGTTCCGACAACTGCGGAGCGGATGCGGCCGAGGGCGCGGCTGGAGCGGTGTGCGGCAGCAGGGCGAGGATCCGCCGCGCAATGGTGGGATCGATCGGCGCGCCGCCGCGCTGCAAGCTTTTCAGGGAGACGCGCAGTTCGTCGTCGTCGCGATCCTTGAGCAGATAACCGATCGCGCCGGCCTGCACCGCGGCCAGGATGGTCTCTTCTTCCGCCCAGGCCGACACGATGACCGACGAGGTTTGCGGCGCGTGCTGTTGCATCCAAGCGATCAGGCCGATGCCGTTGCCATCGGGCAATTGCACGTCCACCAAGGCCACGGAGAACGGTCGCGCCCGCAGGCGGTCCCGCGCCTGGGCGAGATCGGAAGCGGTTTCGATACGCGCATCTCCGTCAGCGATGCCGGAAAGCAGGCGCAGAAGACGCTGCTGCGCGAGCGGATCGTCTTCCACTACCAAGATGGACGCCAAGCTGACCGGCTGCGGATTCATGCCTACCCCCGGCCGCGAGTTTAGCGCGGCCGCTGCGACGGGATATTGCGCGAATTGGCAAAAAAAACCCCTTCCGGGCGGAAGGGGTCGGCATGGCCGAATCGGGATGGTCGCGATCAATCCAGCTTGTAGCGCGCGATGAAGAAGTCGGGGAACCAATCCGGGTCTTCGATGAAATTGCGGATCCAGATCAGCCGGTTCTCTTCCCACAGCATGGTCGGGTGGTAGTCGTCGGCGTTCGAATTCACGCACGGGCCCAGATTGCGCGCGGGCTGGAACGCGCCGCGGCGCGCATCGCTGCGGTAGATGTCGCCCCAGCCGTAACCGCCGGGGCGGCTGAGCGATGCGAACAGCAAAGTCTTCCCGTCCGGCGAGATCTCCGGGTTGTATTCCCAATAGTCGGCGGTGTTGACCGCCGTGCTCAGCTTCACCGCCGGGCCGAAACTGCCATCCGGACGGCGTGCGCTGCGCCAGACGTCCCACTGTTCGTTGTCGCGATTGCTGCCGTAGTAGAGATTGCCGTGGCGATCGATGCTGGGATAGAGCTCGTCGGCAGCGCTGTTCGGGCCGGCGCCCAAATGCCGTGGCTGGCCGAAACCGCGCGCGTCGCTGTAGCTCATCTTCCACAGGTCGAAGAATTCCAGCGGCTGTCCGCCCGGCTGCAAGGGGCGCTTGGACGAGAAATAGATGGTCTTGCCGTCGGGTGAGAACACGGTATCGACGTCGTCGTAGATACCCGAGAACGGCGCGACGACCGGCTCGCTCCAGCCGCCGCGCCGGTATTCGGACACCAGGATCACCAACTGCTCGCCGGCGAAGCCGTTGCCGACCGTCCACAGCGCCAGGTTGCGGTCCGGCGACAAGGTGATGCGGGATTCCCAATTGTTTCCGGGGCGGGAAATGACCCCTTCGCCGAAGATCTTGATCGGCGCGCATTGGCCGCCCTCGGCAGCGGCTGGCAGGGCGATCGCGGACAGGCACAGGAGGAGAGCGGAACACAGCGCGGCGCGGCGTTTCATGGCGGTTCCCGGTCGTGGATACCGCCGCAAACTCGGATTGCGCGCGTGCGCCGGCAAGGCCGATGTGACGAACGCATCCGCGACGGTGATCAAGGCCAGGGCGACGGGTTGCAACGGCATGCCTGCGCCGCTAGTTTGCGGCCATGTCGAGGCGCGATTGGCTGGTCGTATTGGCGGTGGTCTTCTGGTGGACGCTGGAAGGCCTGGTCACGACCGGCCAATTGCTGACCATGCAATTCGGCGACGACGAAGTGCTGACCCTGAGCCAGGCCGCGCGGCGCGGAATCGCCTCGGCCTGGCTGTGGATCCCTTTTTCGCTGGGTCTGTTCTGGCTGGTGGAGCGCTTTCCGATCGAACGCGGGCGCTTGGCGACCTCGATCGGCGTGTCCCTCGTCGCCGTGGCGGCCATCGTCGTGCTGCGCGCCGTCACCATCTATCAGCTCAACCCCTGGCTCGGCTGGTACCGCGAACTGCCGCCCTTCCGCGACGTGCTCGTGACCAGCGTGTTCAATAATTTCCTGCTGGCTTGGCTGAACATCGGCGTGGCGCATGCTTGGCTGTTCGGCCGGCGCGCCCTGCAACGGCAGCGCCAGGCGGAACAGCTGCAGGCGCGTTTGACCGAGACGCGGTTGGAAGCGCTGAGCGCGCAGCTCAATCCGCATTTCCTGTTCAACGCTTTGAATTCGATGGCCGAACTGGTGCACCGCGATCCGGCGGCGACCGACCGGATGCTGGTGGGGCTAGGCGAATTGCTGCGCAGCAGCCTCGATCACAAACAACGCCCGCTGGTGCCGCTGCACGAGGAGTTGCGCCTGTTGCGGCATTACCTGGACATCGAAAAAGTGCGGCTGGGCGAGCGGCTGCAACTGCATTGGGACATCGACGATGCCGTGCGCGACGCTCCGGTTCCGCCGCTGTTGCTGCAGCCCCTGGCCGAAAACGCGATTCGGCATGCGATCGCCGAGAAGATCGCGCCGGGCCATCTGAGCGTGAGCGTGCGCGGCGACGGCGAATGGTTGCTGATCGAAATCCGCGACGACGGCGACGGCAGGTCGACCGCGCCGCGGCACGGCACCGGCTTGGCCAATATCCGTTCGCGCTTGGAAGTGTTGTTCGGTCAGGAGTATGGGATGGAGCTCGACAGCAGCGGTCCGGAAGGTGGTACGTGCGCGCGATTGCGCCTGCCGCTGCGGCGCGAGAGGATCGCGGCATGAACCGGCCGTTGCGGGCGGTGATCGTCGACGACGAGCCTTTGGCGCGCGCGCGTTTGAGCCGCCTGCTCGGCGACGAAGGCGAGGTGGAAGTGCTGGCCGAATTCGGCGACGGCGAATCGGCGGCGCGCGAGTTGCCCGCGCTTTCGCCGGATGTGGTCTTCGTCGACGTGCGCATGCCGCAGATGAACGGTTTCGCGATGCTCGAACAACTGCCGGCAGAGCCGCGGCCGCTGGTGGTGTTCGTGACCGCGTATTCGGAGCATGCGGTACAGGCCTTCGACGCGCATGCGGCCGATTATCTGGTCAAGCCGGTGGCGCCCGACCGCCTGCGCGATTCGGTGCAGCGCATCCGTCGCCAATTGGCCTCGCAAGGCGGCCGCGAAAAGGCCCGAGACAACGCGCGCTATCCGGAACGGCTGGCGGTGCCGGACGGCGCGCGCGTGCGCATCGTTCCGGTCGCCGACATCGAATACGTGCTGGCCCAGGGCAACTACGTGGAACTGAAGGTGGGTGGGCGCGGCCTGTTGCTGCGCGAGACGATGGCCGGCATCCAGGAACGCCTGGATCCGGTTCAGTTCGTCCGCATCCATCGCTCACGCATCGTACGGGTGGGCATGATCGAACAGATCGAGCCGTACGGCGCCGGTCAATACGTGGTGCGGATGCGCAGCGGCGCCCGATTGACCTCCGGCCGCAGCTTCCGCGCCGAGCTCAGGCGCGCATTGGGGTTGGCGGCGAACGGCGGCGAAGGCTGAGAGGCTGAAAGGTTCAGCGCGGCGCGTCGCGTCCGGCTTCCATCGCTTCTTCCAAGCGCCAGGTCAGGGCGAGGAGGCGTCCGCGGAAACGCGACAAGCGTGCCAGCGTGGCGCCTTTCCGGTCGGTGCGCATTTCGGCGAGCAGGGCGCGGCCTTCCTCCATCAACGGCGAAGGCCCCAAGACGTGATAGCCGCCGACGATCCGGTGCAGATGCTGCGCCGCGCGGTCCAGATCGCATGCGTCCAAACAAGCGTCGAGTTCGCCGATGTCCTTGAGCGTAGCCTCGATCAGCACCAGCGCGACGCCGTCCGCGGCATCGGCGTCGCCGAGCAGATCGACCAGAGCGCTCAATTCGGGGCAGGCGAGGCAAGCGGCAGGATTGGGCGCCGCGTTCGTCGCGGTCGGTGCGGGTAGCAGCTTGAGCTCAGCGTCCGGCCGCGGAAGCGGCGTAGCTTCGCTGTGTGCGGAGCCGGGCGATGGCGCCCTGCAGAGCTCGTGCATGGTTTTCCCCCGCCGGCACGATGGTCGATGCCGTTTGTCCCGTGTGTGACGCTCGTCACGTATAAGCAAACGCAACCTGGAGAACAGAGCGGACGGGCTGCTTGAATCGATATAAACGATGTAACGCGTGGCTTTACACACACATTCCGAAGATCGCAGACGCGGTACCCTCGGCTGGCAGGGGTCGATCGTAGAGACAGGCACGGATGAACGCTTTACGCATCGTCATCGCTGACGACCACGCCGTCGTTTTGGCCGGCGTCCGCGCCGTCCTGGAACGCACCGAACCGCCGATCGAGGTGGTCGCGGCCGCGCAGAGCGGCGAGGAACTGCTCGGGCTGCTCGACCGCGTGCCGTGCGACGTGCTGGTGACCGACTTTTCCATGCCTTCGCCCAACGATCACGGCCGCGACGGACTGCGGATGTTGCAGACGATCCGGCGCACCCACCCGCTGCTGCGCGTGTTGGTGCTGACCATGCTCGACAATCCTTCGATCCTGCGCGCGATCCGGGAATTGGCCCACGGCTTGATCAGCAAGCGCTCGGACCTGCGCGAGCTGCCGGCGGCCGTGGCGGTGGTCGGCGCCGGACGCAGCTATCTCAGTCCCTTGCTGCAGGCCGCGCTGGAGGCGGAGGCCGGCCGGCCCGAAGCGGCGCTGACCGCGCGCGAGACCGAAGTCGTCCGCCTGTTCGCGGAAGGCTATTCGGTCAGCGAAATCGCGCGCAGGCTGAACCGCAGCATCAAGACGATCAGCCACCAGAAGGCAGACGCCATGCGCAAGCTCGGCATCGACAATCACAGCCAGTTGTACGCGTATGCCCGCGATCACGGCCTGAAATCGTGACGTATCTCATGTTTTCGACGGCCGGCTGATCAATATCAGATTCGTCTCATTTTCCTAATCGCGCCATCCGCCCAGGGTGGTTCGTGGCGCAATGCATGACGCACCGCGCCAAGGGGCGCGTTCGATAGCGGATCGCCGCAACCAGGCGCTGCGCTGTCGCCGGTTCGATCCAGGGACTGAGGGGAAAATCATGAGCAGCGAGAAGAAGCGTCGCGCCTTGCGCGCGAACCTGCTGGCGGCGGCGCTGGCATTGCCGATAGCCGGAGCCTGGGCGCAAACGGCGCCGCCGGCCGAAGAGGAAAAAGTGCAGCAGGAGGCGGCGACGGATGCGGCCGCCGAAGAGGAGAGCGCGGAAACGCAAGTGCTGGCCCCCATTCTGGTATCCGAAGAACCGTTCCTGTTGCCGCCGCCCGATTTCTCGATGTTCTCCCTGGCCGACGGCGGCATGACGCCGATGAGCGTGATCGAACCGCCGCCGGCGACCAACAACACGCTGCCCGGCTTGACTCAGTATCTCAACGATTGGCTGCTCGGCAACGACTATCAGGCCTGCGGCCTGCTCGGCTCGGGCTGCCTCACCATCGATCGCGCCAATTTCAACTATTCCTATCTGAGCCTGATCCTGAACCTGATCCAGGCGCCGAACGTGGTGGATCTGGATGGCAATCAGCCGGCCAACCACCTGACCCTGATCGGCAGCGTGCATTCGGACAGCTACATCCAGTTCCAGGACAGCAACTACTTCGGCAACAACAACAACGCCAGTTGCGTGGTCATCGGCCTGGCCTGCACTTGGCAGACGAATGCTGCGCAGAACAACCAAGTCATCATCGGCGACGGCAGCTACGCCAACGGTTCCAACACCGTGGTGATGGGGACCAATGCCCGGCACCAGTTGCCGACCGTGAGCGCCGCCGACCTGGGTTTCGCCGGCGGTCCGGATACGAACTACGCCGCGCGGCTGGGCAATTCGGTGGTGATCGGCGACAACACTTTCGGCAACGCCGATCGGCAGACCATCCTCGGTTTCGGCGCGACTTCGACCCACGCCAACAGCGTCGCGCTCGGCGCCGGAGCATCGACCACGGTCGGCGCGCAAACCGGATACATCGCTTTCGGATTGGCCGCGCCGCAGACCTCGTCCGGCGAAGTTTCGATCGGCTCCGCGGGCGCGACCCGCAAGCTGACCAACGTCGCCGCAGCCAGCGTCGGCACCGATGCGGTCAACCTCGCCCAGTTGCAGGGCGCCTTGGCGACCATGGCCGCCGATCCGTTCGCGGTGAAGTACGACGACTTGGGCGGTTCGCCGAATCTGCAGAGCGTCACGCTGCAAGGCGCCGGCGGCACCACGATTTCGAACGTGCGCGCCGGTGCGATCAATCCGGCCAGCACCCAGGCGGTGAACGGCAGCCAGATCTCCGCGATCAGCCAATCCGCCGCGCAACGCCTGGGCGCAGGTGCCGGCGTAGCGCCGGACGGCACGATTACCGCGCCGAATTACGTCATCGACGGCAACGGCTACGACAACGTCGGCTCGGCCCTGGCGGCGATCGACAATGGCATGGCCGAAGCCGACGCGTTCGCGGTGCAGTACGACGACGACGGCGCCGGCAATCCCGATTACGGCAACATCACGCTGCGCGGGCCGGCCGGCACCGGTACCGTGGTCGACAATCTGGCCGACGGCCAGATCGCCGCGGGCAGTTTGCAGGCGGTGAACGGCGGCCAGATCTTCGATATGGGCCAATCGATCGCCACGGCCTTCGGCGGCGGTACGGTTTTCTCGGGCGGCGTGTTGGGCGGCACGAATTACGTCATCGGCGGCAACAGCTACGGCAACGTCGGCGACGCACTGACCGCGTTGGATGGCGGGCTCAGCAACAGCGACGCGTTCGCGGTGCAGTACGACGACGACGGCAGCGGCAATCCGGACTACGGCAGCATCACCTTGCGCGGCCCAGCCGGTACCGGCACGACGCTCGACAACCTGGCCGATGGAGCGATCGCTTCAGGCAGCTTGCAGGCGGTGAACGGCGGCCAGATCTTCGACATGGGCCAATCGGTCGCCACCGCGCTCGGCGGCGGCACGGTCTTTTCGGGCGGCGTGCTGGGTGGAACCAGCTACGTCATCGGCGGCAACAGCTACAGCAACGTCGGCGATGCGCTGACGGCTCTGGACGGTAGCGTCAACGGCGGCAATGCGTTCGCCGTGCAGTACGACGACGACGGCAGCGGCAATCCTGACTACGGCAGCGTCACGCTGCGCGGCCCGGCCGGCACCGGCACGTTGCTCGGCAACGTTGCGGCTGGCGCGGTCACCGCGGCCAGCTTGGACGCGGTGAACGGATCGCAGCTGTTCTCGGCGCAGACGACCATCGCCGGCATCTTCGGGGGCGGCGCGGGCATCGGCGCGGGCGGCGGCTGGACGCCGCCGAGCTATTTCATCCAGGGCAACAACTACAACAACGTCGGCGACGCATTGTCGGCGCTCAACCAAGGTTTGGACGATGCCAACGACCGCATCGACAACCTGCCGCCGGGCAATGTCGGCGATCCGCTGGTCGCGGTCGACGGCGTCCGCGACGGCAGCGACGACGCCAGCGTGCCCGTGGGTTCGGGCAGTGTGGCGATCGGCTCGGGCGCGGCCAGCGGTGGCGATCACGGCGTCGCGGTCGGCGGCGGCAGCTTCGCCGCCGGCGACAACGACACGGCGATCGGCGGCAATGCCCGCGTCTCCGCCGACGGCAGCACCGGCGTAGGTGCCAACGTGGCGATCGGCGCCGCGGCGACGAATGCGGTGGCGATGGGCGAGGGCGCTTCGGTGTCCGCGGCATCGGGCACGGCGCTGGGCCAGGGCAGTTCGGCGACGGCCACCAATTCGGTCGCGCTGGGCCAGGGTTCGGTCGCGGACCGCGCCAATACGGTGTCGGTGGGCGGCGCGGGCAATACGCGGCAGGTCACCAACGTCGCGGCGGGCGTGCAGAGCACCGATGCGGTCAACGTCGGCCAGCTCAACGCAGGCCTCGAGAACGCGATCACCCAATCCAACACTTACGTCGACAATCGCCTCGATGAGATGCGCGACGACATTTGGGAGATCGACCGCGGCTATCGCGCGGCGACCGCGTCAGCGTTAGCGGTGGCGGGCCTGCCGCAAGCCTATTTGCCGGGCAAAAGCATGATCGCGATGTCGGCCAGCGGCTACAAACAGGAAGCGGCGTTGGCGGTGGGCATCACCACCATTTCCGAGAACGGACGCTGGATCTACAAATTCAGCGGCACGACCAACACGGTGAAGGAGGTCGGCGTGACGGTTGGCGCCGGCCTGCAATGGTAAACGTCCGCGCTGCGCGGCCGCGGGGGGCGGCCGCGCAGCGTGCGACAGGGGCGAAGGACCGTACAAGGAGAGGTGGGCGTATGCACGGCATGGAACGGAAGTGGGCGAGCGCAGGAACATTGCTCGCCGCAGCGATGGGATTGGCTGCCTGCGCCAGTACGGGATCGTCACCATCGGGAGGTTTCCCCGATCCGGCGTCGGCGACGCTGGCCGGCGGCACCCATCCGAATCTCGACAACGTGCGCGCGGTCCTGCCGGGCATGAGCAAGGATCAGCTCTACCACCTGCTCGGCCGTCCGCATTTCCACGAGGGCGTATTCGGCGTACGCGAGTGGAATTACCTGTTCCATCTGCCCGGGCCGGATTCGCAAACCTCGGCGTGCCAGTTCAAGGTGTCGTTCGACGATGCGGAGCGCGCTAGCGCGACGGCCTGGTCGCCGCAAAGCTGCGCGGCGCTGTTGGCGAAACAGGCGCCGAAGCGGGAAGTCGTGGAAGAACGCAAGGTCGCGCTGTCGGCGGACGCGCTGTTCGCCTTCGCCAGCGCCGACCTCTCGGCTGCGGGCCGGCAGGCGCTCGACCGCATCGCGGCCGAAGCCGGCGACGGCGTGGAGCAGGTGCGCGTCGTCGGCCATACCGACCGGATCGGCAACGAGGCCGCGAACGATGCGCTATCGCGACGCCGCGCCGACGCGGTGGCGGCCTATCTGGTCGGCAAAGGCATCCCGGCCTCGGCCGTCGTCAGCGAAGGGCGCGGCGAACGCGAACCGGTCGCCGAATGCGCCAGTGCGCCGCGCGCGCAGTTGATCGCCTGCTTGGCTCCGAATCGAAGAGTGGAGGTATCGCTGCGCGCGACCACGCGCAAGTGATCCCGTTCCGCGCCGCCCGCGCGGTGCGGAACGACTGCGGCAAGCGCGAGGACACCGTCGCGCGCGCCGCGAACGCGCCGGCCGAACGCCGGCGACTAGAACAACATGGCGGCCGGGGGCGCTGGGCCCGCGTACTTCCCCTACGCAGTCCTGCGCCTGCTTTACCGCCCGCCATGTGGCCTTGCCGTGAGGCATCGCATTGAAAAAGGGAGCCCTCCGGCTCCCTTCTTTTTTGTTGGCTTTGCTTTTGTAGGAGCGGCTTCAGCCGCGAGCTCTTTCGTCAAAATCGCGACATTGCAACGATTTGAGGGAAAAGGCTCGCGGCTAAAGCCGCTCCTACAAAAGCTATGGTCACGCCGCAGCCGCCTGCTCGCGCAATTCGGCCGCACGCGCATGGCCCAGATAGCGATGGATCATCGCCCGCGCCAGATACAGCAGCGGAATCAGCGCGATCGCCGCCGCCATCTTGTAGGCGTAGTTCAAAGTGCCCACCGCCAGGAACAGCGAGGTCGGCCAGTGCTGCGGGCCGATCACGAAGGCGATGTACAGCACCACGAAACTGTCGATCAGCTGCGAGACCGCGGTCGAACCGGTCGCGCGCAACCAGGCATGGCGTTCTCCGGTAGCGCGGCGGATGCGATGGAACACGGTAACGTCGATCAATTGACCGACGATGAAGGCAATCAGCGAGCCCCAGATCGTCCACAGCCCTTGTCCGAACACCGCGGCGAATGCGGCCTGGTAATCCGGCACGCCCTGATCCTTGGCCACGCCCACCCACCACGCCGCCGGCGCCAAGTGGATGGCGATGAAGGCGAACGCGAAGCCGTACACGATCAATCCCGCCGCGAGCCAGCTGATGAAGCGCACGCCGCGACGGCCGTAGTACTCGTTCACCGTGTCGGTCATGATGAACACGATCGGCCACAGCAACGTGCCCGCGGTGAAATTCAGCGAACCGCTCTGGCCGAACAGGTTCCATTCAAACGGCTTCAGCCCCAGCGTGTCTTCCAGCGCGAAAATCTTGACCCCGATGAACTCGGCCAGCACCGCGTTCGCGCAGAAGAACGCCGCCAACAGGATGAACAGCCGCGTCGCGCGGTCTTCGAGCGGGCGCGAACTCACCTCTGCGCCGCCGGCGGAGCGAAGGGAATGGTGTCCGGCGACACCGCGCCGCCGGAGATGATGAAGCTCATCGCCTGGTCCACCGTCCAATCGGTGGGCGTCATCTTCTCCACGGGCACGATCTCCAAATAACCGGATGTCGGATTGGGCGTGGTCGGCACATATACCGCGGCCAGCTCGCGGCCGGTGCCCTGTTCGCGCACCACGCGGGTGACGAAGCCGATCGACTTCATCTCGGTGTGCGGGAAATCGATCAGCACCACGCGTTGGGTGCCATCGGGCTGGGTCTGCAGGATGTCGAGCAGCTTGCGCGCGCTGCCGTAGATGGTGCTGGCCAGCGGGATGCGCGCGATCACGGCTTCGAACCAGCGCAGCAACCGCTGCCCGACCACGCGCCGCGCAAGCCAGCCGACCGTGAGGATCACCAGCAGCGTGGCCAGCAGCGCGATCGCGGTCTGCACCCAGGGATCGTCGAACCAGCCCAGCATGCGCGGATCGCTCAGCGCAATCTGCCTTGCCAAGGGCTGCACCCAGGGTTTGCTGAGATCGCTCAGCAACACGAATACGAATTTAACCACCACCCAGGTCAGCCAGATCGGCAGCAGGGTCAGCAGTCCGGTCAGGAACAGTCTTTGCAGGCGTTTGCCTGGCGTGGCGGTCGGCGGCATGCGGGGATTGTAGCGGTTCCCTAAAACCCTCTTCCCCAACCGCAGGCTGGGGGAGAGGGTGGGTGAGGGGAGGCGAGTGCCGAAGGCACGAGTGCTTTGCTTGGTTTGGTTAAAGAAGCAACTGCAAAAGCAGCCCCCTCACCCCAACCCTCTCCCCCAACGATGAAGCCGTTGGGGGAGAGGGAGATTAAGGATCGCGCACTACACGAAAGCCGACATCGTCGTAACCGCGACCCGGATCCAACGGCCGCGAATCGCCCAAGCCGCGCCAGGATTTGCCATGCGCCATTCGGCGGCGACAGCTTTGTTCGCAATCGGCCAGCCATTCGGCCACCGGTTTATTGTCCGATCCCGCAGCGATCTGTTTGGCCTCCGCTGCGGTGGGCAGGCGATAGCGCCGTCCGTCGCGCTGGCCGAGCCAATGCAGGTAGGCCTCGGCGTCCTGCCAGGACACGCAGACCACCGCTTGCCCATCGGTTTGTTCGAAACCCGGCGCGGTCCAGTCGCGCGGTGCCAGCAGCCGCAGCAGCGAAGCGCGCTCGCGGCACAGCGCCGGCGTGCGCCCGGTCGCGGCGGCGAAGCGCGCGTAGTCGCCGCGCGAGACTTCGTTGCGGCCCACGGCGACCACGCGCCCGCCGCTGTGCATGAACTGCAGTCCCGCAGCGTCGGCGGGCGTCCCGGTCACGGCCAGCGCGCGTTTCATCAGGCCGGCGGCCGCGGCCTTGTCGCTCATCGTCCGCGCGGCCAACTCCGCGGTCGCGACTGCGGTCATGCGGTCGCCGCGTTTGGCCGCATCGTCGAGCCGTTCGCGCAGCCCGCGTTCGAGCGCGGCGTGTAGGCGCTTGAGCGCGGGCGAACCGGCGCGGCGCGTTTCGCGCGCTAGGCCGTCGGCATGCGTGAGGTAATCGCGCACGCGTTCGGCGTTGCCTTCTTTCAGGCGTTGCTGGATCTGTGGCGTCGTCGCATCGATCAGCGCATCCACCGCGCGCGGCAGCCGTGTGTGGTCGGGATCGGCGCGCCAAGCGGCGAGCAGGCTGTCGTAAGCGTTGCCTTCCTTCGGCGCGGTCAGATTGAGCGCGGCAGTCTGCCGCTCGGCGTCGCGCATCCAACGTTCGGCCGGCGATTCGGGCGGCGGCCGCAGCATGGCGTCGCTCGGATCGATGGGAGCGATCGGTGTCGCCGCGGCCGGATCGGGAGCGGGGGCGATGGAGGGCTGCGAAACCGCGATCGGTGCGGCCGGTTCCGGTTCGCGATCGAAGTGGCGCAAACCCACGCCCGCGAGCGCCGCTGCGGCCAGTCCGACGCCGATCCACACAGCGCGCGGCCAGTGCCGCAGCGCGGCGAAGAAGTCGCCGATGCGCCGGTTCACAGCGAAACCAGCGGATTGGCGCTTGCGTTCGATCTTCTGCAGCGCGTCCAGCATCTGCTGGGCATCGCGGTAGCGTTGGCCCGCGGTCTTGGCCATCGACTTGTCGATCAGCCGCTGCCAGTGACGCTTTTCGCGCGGCAAGCGCGGAATCGGATCCTGCACGTGCTGCATCGCCATCGCCAGCGCGTCGTCGGCGATGTAGGGTAAGCGTCCGGTCAGCATTTCGTAGGCGAGCACGCCGACGCTGTACAAGTCGGCACGATGGTCGACGTTCTCGCCGCGCGCCTGTTCCGGTGCCATGTAGGCCGTGCTGCCCACGGCCAGGCCGGCCATCGTGACGCGCGGGCTGTAGCCGTGACGCAAGGCGATGCCGAAATCGGCCAGCAGCGGGCGGTTGGCTTCGTCGAACAGCACGTTCTCGGCTTTCACGTCGCGGTGGATCACGCCGCGGGCGTGGGCGTAGGCCAGCGCCGACAGCAGGGCGCGCAAGGTGGAGGCGACGCGGCTTTCGTCTTGAGTGAAATCGCACTGGCCCAGGTGCCCGCGCGCCAAGTATGGCATGGCGTAATAAGGCAGGCCGTCGCGGCTGCGCCCGACTTCGAAGATGCCGACGATGTGGGGATGCTCGAGCCGCGCGATCGTGCGCACTTCGTTCTCGAACCGGCGCCGGCTGACTTCGTCGGCCAAAGCCTCGGGCAACATCACCTTGACCGCGACCTCGCGGCCCAGCGCGGTCTGCTCGGCGAGATAGACGGTGGACATCCCGCCATGCCCGATCGCTCGCAGCACGGTGTAGCCGGCGATTTCCGGCAATATCTCGTCCCGGCTCTCCGGCCGTTCAGGCGATTGGATGGACATGGTTCCCCCCGGATCCGACGCCAGGATACGCTGCGGCGGCGCCTGTCGACGACCGTTCGGACCCCCTATTGCGACCGTATGTGCGGCAAACGATGCTTATCTGAACGGCATCACGGTCGGAAGGGCGGCCAGGAATCTTGCTCATTCAGTTTGCGGCGCGGGGAGATTGCGAACTGCGTCACTTTAAGGGGCTGTTGTGGGGAAATTGGCGCGCTGGATCGGAGTGGTTTTGCTGTCGTTGTTGCTGGGCGTGGTAGGCCTGGGCCTGCTTTCGCGCGCCCGCGGCCCTGACGCGGAGCAGCGGGCCGCGCTGGCAGTGCTCGAGCATTCGCAACCGGGAGCAGGCGAGAACGCTTTTGCGGCGTTTTGGTTGATGGCCTACGACGTGCCTGCGGACGCCCGGCCAGCGCTCGTGGCCGAGGATGCCGAACGCATCCTCGCCATGCGGCCGGCCTTCGCAAAAGACGGGACTCTCGACGCCGCACAATTCGAATACGCCGCTGAAGGGCGATACGCCGGCATCGTGCCGCCGGAAGCGGACTGGCGGAAGTTCTGCAAATCGCGCGAATCGGGCTGCCTGGAAAAGGTGCGGGCAGATCCCATCGGTTACGAGCGCTTGCTTGCCGCACACGCGCGCTTGATCGCGCAGGCGAGCGATCTGCGCCGTTACGGACACATGCGCACCCAGGTTCCGCTGCGTCCGGACATGCCGTTGCCTCCGTTCCAGTATGCGCTCGCGCCGATGACGCGCAACGCGGCCGATTTCGTCGCAGGCAGAGTCGACACGGCCTTGGCCGACGTATGCGAGAACGCGGCCGCATGGCGCCGGATAGGAGCCGATTCGGACATGCTGATCGCGCGCATGATCGGCATCGCCTATGTCGGGGGGTATGCGCGTTTGTTTGCGGAGATGCTGGCCGAACTACCGGCCGAGCGCCCTTTGCCGCCGGTTTGCGCGGTCGCGTTCGCGCCCCCCGCGCCCGAAGATGGGTCTTCATGCCTGGCGATGAAGGGCGAATCGGCGTTCATTCGCGCCGGCATGGCGATGGCTCTCGATGTCCAACGCGAAGAAGTCGGCTTGGCCGATTTATACCTGCCGCTCGTATATAGCCAAAAAATGACCGAAGCGCGAGTGGCGCCGGAGCATGCCTATGCTTGCTCGCTCCCGGTGCGCGAATCGCTTGCGTCGGATGTTCCCGTGAGTCCTTACACGGGGAAAGCGTCGAGTTTCGATTGCATCGCCAATCTGTTCGGTTGTGCGCTGAGCGAGGTAAGCGCCAGCGACGGCTTCGTCGAATACATCCGCCGCGGTCAGGACCATAGCGCACGCTTGCGCTTGACCGCCACGCTGATTTGGCTGCGCGAGCGCGGCGCGGAGGGTCAGAAAGTCGGCGAAGCGTTGCGGCAGCGGCCGTCGGTCTTGGCGCACGGCCGCGATATCGTCGTGGGCGAGGATGGACGTTCGCTGCGCATCGCCTTGTACCATCAAGGCCAGGGCGATCACTGGGAACTGCCATTGCCTGCCCCGGCTCGATAGTCGGGCTGGCGGTCCGTTCAGACCTTGGCGCCTGCTCGACTGCTTTTCTTTTCGCCTTAGAAGCAAGAGCGGTAGAGCGGGCTCGACTCTACGGGATCGCCTGCGATTCGCGCTTGCGCCGGACGTAGACTTGCTTGCGCACGCGGGCGACGGTTTCGCCCTGCGCATCCTTCACGTCGGTATCGAACCAACGCAGGGCCTTGTCGCCGTCCGTCGTGACGGCGCGTAGTTCGTCCAGCGCGGCGTCCTGCAATTCGAATTGCGCGACGACGGTGCCGCGCCCCGGTTTGACGAATTCGATCTCGCCGGCCTTGTCCCAGACCATGTAATCGCGGCCCAGGCTTTCCTTGACCATGATCATCCAGAACGGATCGGTCATGGCGAACAGGCTGCCGCCGAAATGGGTGCCGACGTAATTGCGATTCCAGGGACGCATGCGCAGTTCGACTTTGGCATGGCGCCAGTCGGCGGCGAATTCGACGACGTGGATGCCGGAGAATAGGAAAGGCGGCCAAAGGTTGAGGACGCGGCGCAGGGTGTTGGCTTTCAAACGGCGGCTCCGTTAGTTTCGTAGGCGCTTGGCTTTCGTAGAGTCGAGCCTGCTCGACTGCTTTTGCTTTTGGCTCGCATTACGAAAAAAGCAGTCGAGCAGGCTCGACTCTACGGAGCAGCAAACAGCCGAACCCTCTCCCTGGCCCTTCGGGCCTGTCCCTCTCCCGTAAAAGGGAGAGGGACAAAAACATTCAGACCAGCAGCAGCGACGACATCTTGCGACGGTAGCTGCCCACCAGATCCTCGTCCTCGATCACCCGGAACGCATCGATCAAGGTCTTCTTGGCCAATCCGTCCTGGAACGCGCGGTCGCGCCGCAGCATTTCCAGGAAGTGTTCCAGCGCCGCCTCGGACTGGCCGCCGACCAGGCGATGAACGCCCAGCAGATGCCGCGCGCGAAGATCGTTCGGATCGCTGGCCACCGCCGCTTCCAGCACTTCCGGCGCTGGCGCGTCCTTGAGCAAGCCTGCGAAACCGAGCCGCGCGCGCGCCTTCACCGCGCGATCGTCGGTGGATAGATTGGCGGGCAAGCCGTCGAGCAATTGCTCGGCCTCGTGCGCGCCGCCGGTCTGCAGCAGGGCGAGGGCCAGATCGAGCTTGTGCTCGGCCTTGTCGGGTTCGGTTTCGATCGCTTTGCGCAGCCGCATCACTTCCGCATGCGGATCGGCCGGGGCGGGCGCGGCTTCGGCGATTTCGTCGTTCGCGGGCACCGGCTCGATGCCGTGATGCTTGAGGAATTCGCGCACCTGGCCTTCGGGCAGCGCGCCCTGGAAAGCGTCCACCAGTTGGCCGCCCTGGACCAGGAACACGGTCGGGATCGAGCGGATCTGGAAGGCCGCGGCGATCTGCTGCTCGCGCTCGGTGTCGACCTTGGCCAAAAGGAAACCGCCGTTGTACTCGCCGGCCAGTTTCTCCAGGATCGGGCCCAAGGTCTTGCACGGGCCGCACCAATCGGCCCAGAAATCGACCAGGACCGGAGTCTGCAGCGATTTCTGCAGGACTTCGGTTTCGAAACGCTCGGTGGTGACGTCGAGAACGTGCGGTTTGTTGGCGGCTGCGGACATGGGAACCCCGAAATTTCGTTCAACCGAAGATTGTGCCAGTCCCGCGTGAATCCAAGTTCCGGTGACTCCCACAAGAGCGCCCTCGGGCGACGCGGGAAGGATTGACATCTTCGCCTGCTAAGTTTTTGATTGCAGTATGTATTTTCTAGCTAAATCCTTGCGCGGGCGGTCATGAACCGTTCTTCCGCGCATATGGGCTTGCTCGCGGGCGCGATTTTCGCGGCCAGCGTGTTTTTCTTCGCCTTCGGCCTGGACGGCTATTCGCATCGCGTCCACCCGGTCGGCCTGCTCGGCGCGCAGGGGATGCCGCATGCGCTGGCCTTCAACCTCGTCGGTTTTCTGCTGCCTGGCTTGCTAGCGGTGTGGGTGTGCTGGCGACTGCGCGAACGCTTGGAAAGCGGACCCTGGACGGCGCGGATCGGCGCTTGGATGGCGCTGCTGTCCAGCCTGGCGTTCGCGGCGCAAGGCTTGTCGCATTTGGATCCCGAACACCTGGAATCGACCGCGAGCCGGTTGCACGGCGTAGCCTGGATGTTGTGGTGGCTGGCTTTCGCGCCCGGAGCGCTGTTGCTCGGCTTGGGTCTGCAATCGCGTCCGGGCTGGGGCGCTTTGGCGGCCGTCAGCGCGTTGGCTGGCATCGCCGTGCCCGTGTTCGCCATGGCACCAGCCGCGTGGATGCCCGCAGCGATCGCGCACCGCATCGCGTTCTTGCTGTGGTTCGCTTGGTTGGCCTGGGCCGGCTATGCGCAATCCCGCGACCACGGCTTTCCGTAGAGTCGAGCCTGCTCGACTGCTTTTCGTCATGTCGTGCGCAGAGCAAAAGCAGGCGAGCAGGCTCGCCTCTACCGTTCGTCGTAGACGATCCGATGCTTACGGATGCTCGCGTCGCAGGAAATCCCAGAGCGCCAAGGCGCCGATCGCCGCCGCGCCGATCAAGCCGACGACGAGCACCGAATGCATCCGGCTGCCGTCGCTGGCCAGCGTGTGCAGCGGCATCGACCATGGATACAGATGGCCGAACTGC
Source organism: Luteimonas sp. (assembly GCA_035250245.1). GTDB lineage: Bacteria > Pseudomonadota > Gammaproteobacteria > Xanthomonadales > Xanthomonadaceae > Luteimonas_C. Next base: position 37,171 of record DATFFH010000045.1, read on the forward strand.
TTGGACTGGCCGATCAGGTAACCGGCCACGGTTGCGCCCATGCCGACGCCGACCGCGATGGTGAAGCTGCGCCAGCGCAGCGCGATCCACAGTTGGATCGCCGCCATCAGCATCGCCGCGGCGAAGATCGCCGCGCCGCGGCTCAGCAGGAAGTCCCAAGGCGGCGGCCCGGCGATGCCCAGCTGCGGCCGGGTGTGCATCAACAGCCAGCCGCCGATCGGCATCAGCAGCACGAGCGCGGCGCTGGCGGCCAGCAGCATCGCCGCCAGAGCGAACGCTTTCGCCAGAAAATGATGGCGCCGCGGCACCGCCAGCGCGAGCAGATGTTTCCACTGCTGGTTGCCGTGCTCCAGCGCGGCCAGCAGCGCCGCCTGCAAGGTCACGAACAAGGGCAGCATCAGGAACGCCCACAGCACCAGCACGCTCTGCGCGTACAGGGCCCAAGCCTGCCCAGGCGCGGGCGGCGGCTTGTTGCCCAACTGGACGAAATTCATCTGCAGCACGTAGACCGCCACCACCAGGGCCGGCGCGATCAGGCACATCCATGCGGCCAGTGTGCCGCGGAGTTTGAGGAACTCCGCTGAAACGGCGCCGGAGAGGGAAGGGCGGCTCATCGCGCGGCCTCGGCGGGCGCGGTCAAGTCGAAGAACAGGGTTTCCAAGGTGGGGCGCTCGCGGTGGAAGCTGCGGATCGGCGCTTGCGCGCTCACCAGCGCGCGCAATAGTTCGGCGTCGTCGCGCAGTGGTTCGTGCACGATCACCGCGTCGGCGTCCGGATCGGGCTGCGCGCGTTCGCCCAGTTCGTGCAAGCGGCGCAATACGGCATCGGGCTGGTCGGTGCCCAGCATCAGCCGTCCGCGCAGACGTCCACGCAAGGCTTCGAGTTCGCCTTGGAAACGCAATCGGCCGGCTTGCAGCACGCCGATGTGGGTGGCGACCTGTTCGACTTCGGACAACAAATGGCTGGACAGGAAGATGGTGATGCCGCTGTGCGAGGCCAGGCTGCGGATCAAGGCGCGCATATCCTGCGTGCCGGCGGGATCCAGGCCGTTGCCGGGCTCGTCCAGGATCAATAGCCGCGGGCGGTTGAGCAGGGCCAGCGCCAAGCCCAGACGCTGCCGCATGCCGAGCGAATAGGCCGCGACTTTGCGTCCCGCGTCCGCGCTCAGGCCGACGCGTTCCAGCGCCTCGCCCACGCGTTCGCGCGGCGCGCCCAGCAGCCGGCGCGCGACTTCCAGATTGTCGCGTCCGGTCAGATGCGGATACAGCGACGGCGATTCGACCAGCGAACCTACTTCGGTCAATGCGGCGGCGCGGCCTTTCACGGTCTGTTCGCCGAAGATCGCGATGCTGCCTGCTTGCGGCCGCAGCAGTCCCAACAGAAGCCGGATCGTGGTGGTCTTACCCGCGCCGTTCGGGCCGAGGAAACCGTAAATGCCGCCCGCAGGCACGGCGAGGTCCAGATCGGCCACGCCGTGCGTGGCGTCGAAACGTCGGGTCAGCCCCAGCGTGCGTATCGCGTCCATGCGCTCAGTGTGCGCGGACGTGCGCTGCGGCGGATGGGCGCTAAGTCACTCCGACCAAAGTCACGAAGACGCTTTTGTAGAGTCGAGCCTTGCTCGACTGCTTTTTCTCGGACGCCTGGCGAAGAGCAGGCGAGCAGGCTCGCCTCTACAGATCAAGGCCGCTTGTAGACGATGCCGTCCTTCATCACGAAGTCGACTTTCATGACATTGGCGATGTCCGCCACCGGATCGCCGGGCAGGGCGACGATGTCGGCGCGCTTGCCGGTTTCGATCACGCCCTGATCGTCCACACCCAGCACTTCCGCGGCACGGATCGTCGCCGCCTGCAGCGCGTACGCCGCGGGCATGCCGGCTTCGACCATGTACAGGAATTCGCGCGCGTTGTCGCCGTGCGGGCCCACGCCCATGTCGGTGCCGAAGGCGATCTTGACGCCGGCTTTGTACGCATTCCCCGCGGTCTGCTGGATCTGCGCGCCGATGCGCGCCGCTTTGGGCCGCACGATCTCGGGGAAATAGCCGTCGATCTTGGCTTTGTCCGCCACGAAGCGGCCGGCATAGATGGTCGGCACGTACCAGGTGCCTTTCTGCTTCATCAGCGACATGACCTCGTCGGTCATCATGGTGCCGTGCTCGATGCTGGTGACGCCGCCCAGCACGGCGCGCTTCATGCCTTCGGTGCCGTGCGCGTGCGCGGCGACTTTGTAGCCGTAATCCTTCGCCGTATCGACGATGGCCTTCACTTCTTCCACGGTGAATTGCGGCGCGTCGCCGGACTTCGCGTAGGACAGCACGCCGCCGGTGGCGGTGATCTTGATCACGTCGCTGCCGTCCTTGTAGCGCTGGCGCACGGCCTGGCGGGCGTCTTCGATCGAATTGATCACGCCCTCGGTCGGGCCGGGCGGGCCGAGCAGGTGCGAGAGTTCGGAGTTGTAGCCGTTGGTGGGATCGGCATGGCCGCCGGTGGTCGCTATGGATTTGCCCGCGGCGAAGATCCGCGGCCCGCGCACCAGGCCTTGGTTGACCGCGTCGCGCAGGTGCGGCGCCACTTCGCCGCCCAGGTCGCGCACGCTGGTGAAACCGGCCAACAGGGTCTTTTCAGCGTAGCCGACGCTGCGGAACGCGAAGTCCACATCGTCCAGGCGGAAGCCTTCCGAATAGCTCTGAGGGCTGGATTGCGAGCCCAGATGCACGTGCAGGTCGGTCCAACCGGGCAGGCAGGTACGCCCGGCGAGGACGATCGACTCGGTACCGTCCGCCAACTTGGCGCGACCCGGGATCACGTCGGCGATCTTGCCGTCGCGGATCAGCAGCGTGTGCTCGCCCAGCACTTTGCCGCTGCGGCTGTCGAACAGACGCTCGCAGTGCAGGGCGGTATCGGCGGCCTGGGCGGGCAGCGCGGCCAGGGAGATCAGAACGGCGGCGAGGGTTTTCATGGTGCCGAGCGTAGCCGGGTCGCATGGGTTCCGAAACTGCACATGGTCGTAGGGTGGGCCTTGGCCCACCATCGCCATATCCGGCTGCGACGAACAATCAACGAAGCCCACCGGGTGGCTGTTTCGCCACCCGGAGACTGTTTCGGCGGTACGTTCGTCGCGGGGCGGGATGGCAATGGTGGGCCAAGGCCCACCCTACGTTGGCGGACTTTTGTGCGCTGCGGTAGGCTTGCCGGTCCTGTCCAGCCGATGTTTCCCGTGTCGAACGCGCCCGCCCAGCCAGACGCCGCCCCCGAGCCGGCCTACCAGCCCGCCGCCGTCGAATCCGCCGCCCAGGCTTTCTGGGCCAGGACCGGCGCGTTCGAAGCCAAGGAAAACGATCCGCGGCCGAAGTTCTATTGCCTGTCGATGCTGCCGTACCCGTCCGGCGCGCTGCACATGGGCCACGTGCGCAACTACACCATCGGCGACGTGATCAGCCGCTACCAGCGCATGACCGGCAAGAACGTGCTGCAGCCGATGGGCTGGGACGCGTTCGGCCTGCCCGCCGAGAACGCCGCGATCAAGAACAAGACCGCGCCGGCGAAATGGACCTACGCCAACATCGACCACATGCGTGCGCAGCTGCAGACGATGGGCTATGCGATCGACTGGACTCGCGAGTTCGCCACCTGCAAGCCCGACTACTACGTCCACGAACAGCGCATGTTCGTGCGGCTGATGAAGAAGGGCCTGGCCTACCGCAAGAACAGCGTGGTGAATTGGGATCCGGTCGACCAGACCGTGCTGGCCAACGAGCAGGTGATCGACGGCCGCGGCTGGCGCAGCGGCGCGGTGGTGGAGAAGCGCGAGATCCCGCAGTGGTTCCTGAAGATCACCGATTACGCGCAGGAATTGCTCGACGGCCTGGACGCATTGCCCGGCTGGCCGGATTCGGTCAAGACCATGCAGCGCAACTGGATCGGGCGCAGCGAGGGCTTGGAATTCTCGTTCGACGTCGAGGACAGCCAGGACAAGCTGGCGGTATTCACCACGCGTCCCGACACGCTGATGGGCGTCACCTTCATTTCGATCGCCGCCGAGCATCCGCTGGCGCAGAAAGCCGCGCACAGCGATCCCGATCTGGCCGCGTTCATCGCCGAACTGCGCAAGGGCGGCGTTTCCGAGGCGGAACTGGAAACCCAGGCCAAGCGCGGCATGGACACCGGCCTGCGCGCGGTCCACCCGGTCACCGGCGAAAAGCTGCCGATCTTCGTGGCCAATTTCGTGCTGATGGGTTACGGCACCGGCGCGGTGATGGCGGTGCCCGGGCACGACCAGCGCGATTGGGAATTCGCCCAGGCCTACCAGTTGCCGATCAAAATGGTGATCGTGCCCGACGAAGTGCGCGATGCCTTGGCTGAAATCTCCAGCCACGTCGCCAACCACGACGACCCGATGCGCGCCGCGCTGGGCGAAAGCGGGGCGATCGACGTGTACGACACCGGCGCGGCTGTGCAGGTGGTGGAGGAATTCCAGCGCCGGATCGCCGAAGAAGCCGCCTGGACCGAGCGCGGCTGGCTGGTCAATTCCGGCGAATTCGACGGCATGGATTATCAGCAGTCGTTCGACGCCTTGGCGGCCCGCTTCGAAGCCGAAGGCCGCGGCACGCGTCGGGTGAACTACCGCTTGCGCGACTGGGGCGTATCGCGCCAGCGCTACTGGGGCTGCCCGATTCCGGTGATCTATTGCCCGAATTGCGATGCGGTACCGGTGCCTGAAGATCAATTGCCCGTCGTGCTACCCGAAGACGTGGCGGACGCGTTCGCCAAAGGCGCGGTGCAATCGCCGATCAAGGCCGATCCGGCATGGCGCAAGACCGTCTGCCCGCAATGCGGCGCGGCGGCCGAGCGCGAGACCGACACCTTCGACACTTTCATGGAATCCAGTTGGTACTACGCCCGCTACACCTCGCCGGGCGCGGCCGACATGATCGACGATCGCGCGCGCTACTGGCTGCCGGTGGACCAGTACATCGGCGGCATCGAGCACGCGATCCTGCATCTGATGTATTTCCGCTTCTACCACAAGCTGCTGCGCGACGCGGGCATGGTGGACAGCGACGAACCGGCACGGAACCTGCTGTGCCAGGGCATGGTGCTGGCTGATACGTTTTATCGCGAAAACCCCGACGGCTCGAAGGATTGGTTCAATCCAGCCAATGTCGAAGTCGAGCGCGATGAGCGCGGGCGTGTAGTCGGCGCGAAATTGATAACGGACGATCAACCGGTTCACGTGGGCGGCGTCGAAAAGATGTCGAAAGGCAAGAACAACGGCGTCGATCCGCAGCTGATGGTCGACAAGTACGGCGCCGACACCGTGCGCCTGTTCTCGATGTTCGCCGCGCCGCCTGACCAGTCGCTGGAATGGAACGAAGCCGGCGTGGAAGGCATGGCCCGTTTCCTGCGCCGGCTGTGGAACCAGATCGAACGGCATGCGGCCGACGGCGCCGCTCCGGCGCTGGATGCGGCGGCGCTGACGCCGCCGCAGAAAACGCTGCGCCGCCAATTGCACGAAGCGATCCAGAAGGTCGGCGACGATTACGGCCGCCGCCACAGTTTCAACACCGCCATCGCCGCGGTGATGGAATTGCTGAACCACGTGTCCAAGTTCGACGACGTCAGTCCGAACGGGCGCGCCCTGCGCCAGCAGGCGTTCGAAGCGATGGCGCTGATGCTCAATCCGATCACGCCGCACGCCAGCCATGCGCTGTGGCAGAAGCTGGGCCATGCCGAGACATTGCTGGAAAACGTACCGTTCCCGCAGGCCGATGCGTCGGCGATGGCGCGCGATGCGGTGACGCTGGCGGTGCAGGTGAACGGCAAGCTGCGCGGCACGATCGAAGTGGCCGTGGATGCGCCGCGCGAGACGATCGAAGCCTTGGCCCTGGCCGAAAGCAACGTTGCCAAGTTCCTGGAAGGGCAGGCGGTGCGCAAGGTCATCCTGGTGCCGGGCAAAGTGGTCAATATCGTCGCGGCTTGACGCGCGATTTTGTGGGAGCGGCTTCAGCCGCGAGCTTTGCTTCCGGGCGACCGAAGAGCTCGCGGCTGAAGCCGCTCCCACACGCAGTCCCGGTCGTCCGCGCCAGCCTGGCGTCCGCCTGAAGCGATCCTCAGCGCCCGCCCGCCGCGCTATTGATGCCCGGATCGCCCTCGTCCAGACTGGCGGGCATGATCCGACCCCTTCATGCCGTTTCCGCCGCCGTTCTGGCTCTCGCCCTGTCTGCCTGCGGCTTCCATCTGCGCAACGCCGTGACGTTGCCCGAAGACCTTGGCCCGGTGCGCGTGGTGTCGTCGGACCCGTACAGCCCGCTGAACCAGGCGCTGGCGCAGGCACTGTCGCGGATCGGCGCTCCAGCCCCGGCCGAGAACGCCACCGAGGCGGCGACGCTCGAGGTGATCTCCGAAAAATGGGGCAGCCGCCCGATCAGCATCGACGAACTCGGCCGCGCGCAGGAATATTCGCTGCGCTACGCCGTGGTGTTCGGCCTGCGCGCGGCCAACGGCGACGACGTGGTGCCGCAGCAGACGATCGAGCTTTCGCGCGACTACATCTCCTCGCCGACCAACCCCACTGGATCCGAAGGCGAGCAGGAACTGCTGGCCAAGGAAATGCGACGCGAAATGGTCGCCAGCATCCTGCGACGCATCGACGCCTCGGAGCGTGCCACCGAGCCGCCGGCGCGGCAATCCCCGGAATCGCCCGCGTCGCAGCCCGACGCATCGCCGGTGCCGGGCCAAACCGCGAATCCCTGATGGAATTGACGCCGGAACGGCTGGCGGCGCAGCTAGGAGCCGAACCGCTGCGGCCGGCTTACCTGATCGCGGGTCCCGAACCGCTCCGCGTGCTGGAAGCCGCGGATGCTTTGCGCCAGCAAGCGCGCGCGCAAGGTTATGCCGAACGCGAAGTGTTCGAAGCCGAAGGCAATCAGCGCGAGCCCGACTGGGATGCACTGTACGCCAGCTTGTCCGCGCCGGGTCTGTTCAGCGCACGCCGCCTGATCGAACTGCGCTTGCCCACCGGCAAGCCCGGCAAACAGGGCGCGGAACTGATTTCCGATTTCTGCGCCGATCCGGCGCCGGATGTTTCGCTCGCGGTCATCGCCGGAGAGTGGAGCAAATCGCACGCCGGCAAATGGAGCGAAGCGATCGGCCGGATCGGCCACGTCGTCGTCGCATGGGCGGTGAAGCCGCACGAGATGCCGGATTGGATCGAGCGCCGTTTGCGCGCGCGTGGCCTGCGCGCCGATCGCGAAGCGGTGCAGAGCCTGAGCGACCGCGTCGAGGGCAATCTGCTGGCGGCGGCCCAGGAAATCGACAAGCTGGCGCTGCTCAGCGACGGCCAGCCGCTGGACGCCGCGCGCATGGAAGCTCTGGTCGCCGATGCGGCGCGCTACGACGTGTTCCGCCTGGTCGATGCGGCCATGAACGGCCAGCCTGCGCATGTCTCGCGCATGCTCGCCGGCCTGCGCGCCGAGGGCGAAGCCGTGCCCGGCCTGCTGGGCATGGTGGTGATGGAACTGCAACGCGCCGCGGCGCTTGCGAGGGTGCAGGAACGCGGCGGCAATCTCGCCGCCGAATTCAAGGCGCAGCGGATCTGGGAATCGAAGCAGGCGCTGTACCGGCGTGCATTGCAGCGGCACGCGGCGTCGCGTTGGGAGCGCTTCGTGGCGCGTGCGGGTCAGGTCGACCGGATGGCGAAAGGGCGCGCCGCGGGCGACGCCTGGCAGGCATTGGAGCGCTTGCTCCTGGCCGTCGCCGAGCCGCGGGCGACGGCGTTGCTGGCGTGATCGGCATTATTCCGGCCAGCGACGGCTGTTCCTCCCCCTTTGAAAAAGGGGGATCGAGGGGGATTTGCTTTTGCTCTTGCGTGGAAAAGCAAAAGCAAATCCCCCGTAGCCCCCTTTTTCAAAGGGGGCAACAGCAACAGCAACGGCAGGCGACGCCGGAATGATGCGAGCCGTGCCGCTGCGGGTGCTCTACGGCGGCACCTTCGACCCCGTCCACAACGGCCATCTCGCCGTCGCCCGTCACGCGCGCGACGCGCTCGCGGCCGAGGTGCATCTGATGCCCGCCGCCGATCCGCCGCACAAAGGCCCGACCCACGCCGGCGCGGAACAGCGCGCGGCGATGCTGGCGCTGGCGATCGGCCACGAATCCGGTTTGCGCATCGACCTGCGCGAACTACGCCGCAAAGGCCCGTCCTACACCATCGACACTTTGCGCGAACTGCGCGCCGAACTCGGCACCGAAGCGCGGATCGCTTTGCTTGTCGGCGCCGACAGCTTCCTGGCGCTGCCTACTTGGCGCTCCTGGCGCGAATTGTTCGATTACGCCCATTTCGTCGTGGCGGAGCGGCCCGGCAACGGGCTCGCGAGCAAGTTGCCGGATGAGCTGACGCCGGTCGCTGACGGCCGCTGGGCCGATTCTCCTGCAGGTCTTCGCCGGACGCCGGCGGGCCGGATTTGGCGAATGGAGCAGCCTCTGCATCCTGAATCGGCGAGCGAAATCCGGCGTCGGATCCGGGCCGGAGAACCCTGGCGCGACCAGTTGCCGACGCCGGTGGCGGCCTATATCGCCGATAACGGGCTGTACGAAGCCCGAACCGTCACATCCGGTCCGTTATAATCCCTGCGTAATTCCCGGAGCCGATAGCCCTTGACCAGCCCCGCGCAAGTCATCAAGACCCGCCTTCCCAACCCGCCGCCGCCCGTACCTGTTCTGCTGAAACAGGTCCATTCCGCCCTCGAAGACATCAAGGCCCGCGATACGGTCGAGATCGACGTGCGCGGCAAGACCAGCGTCTGCGATTTCATGATCGTCACCTCGGGCACGTCCACCCGCCACGTCAAATCGATCGCCGACGAAGTGGTGCGTTTCGCCAAGAAGCTCGACCTGCAGCCGCTGGGCGTGGAAGGCGAGCGCGAGGCCGAGTGGGTACTGGTCGACCTCGGCGATGTGGTCGTGCACGTCATGCTGCCGCGGGTGCGCGAGTTCTACGCGCTGGAGCGGCTGTGGACGGTCGGCGACCAGCCGCCGGAAACCGAATCCGAAGACCGCCTTTGATCTCGTAGGTGCGAATTCATTCGCACGCTTTTTGTCGGATATCGAAAATCAAAGCGTGCGAATGAATTCGCACCTACGAAAAACAACGGCGCCGGCGGCGCCGTTGTCGTTTCCAAGGCTTACAGCGGCCCGCGCTGCCAGGGCCCGGTAATCGCCACCGTGATGCCCGGCGTCTGGATGTTGACGAACAGGGTGCGGCCGAACGGATCCCAGCAGGCGCCGCAGAATTCGCTTTCGCGGTAGTCGCCCTCGGGAATGCTCTTGTCGGCGCCGGCGATCTGAGAGTCGGTCAGCTGCACGTTGTTCTTGCACAGCCAGAACGATTCGCCCTGCCGGGTCAGGCCGACCAGGCGCGTGCCCGGGCCGTATTCGTCGGGGCTGCCGGCCGGCGCCGCGTCCGGGTCTTCGCACAGCACCACGCCGCCGCGCGGACTGACCGTGAGATTGTCCGGATTGTGCGCGGCCAACTGCTGTCCGCTGACGAACAACGCGCGCAGGCGCTGGCTGTGCAGGTCCAGCACCCACACCGCGCCGTAGCCGCGGCCCTTGCGGCCGTCGGCGCCGACGCCGCAGCTGGTGTCGACGATGAACAGCTTGCCGTAGCTGTACCAGATGCCTTCGCCGCGGCTCATGCGCAGGCCGCCTTCGGCCCAGCCTTGCGCGAACGGGCCGCTCAGCGTTTCGCCGGTGCCGATGTCGGGGAAACCACCGGGCGCGGGCAGGTTGTCCAGATCCGGATCCGGGATGTCGATCCATTCCAGTTTGTATTCGGCGCCGATCGAAGCGGTGGTCAGATCGACGTTGGCCTGGCCGCGTACGCGCGCCATCTGCAGCCGGCCGCCGTTCTGCAGTGAACCGTAGCGGCCGCGGCTGTCGTTAGGGATGAACCGGTAGAAACCGGATTTGTTGCGGTCGTCTTCGGTCAGATAGACGATGCCGGTGCGCGGATCGATGGCCACGGCTTCGTGGCTGAAGCGTCCCAGCGAAACCAGCGGCTGGCCGTTGGTGCGCTCTGCGTCCGGGTGCACTTCGAAGACGTAACCGTGCTTGCGGCCGGCGCTCGACACCGCATTGGTCTTGATCTCTTCGCAGGTAAGCCAGGTGCCCCACGGGGTCGGGCCGCCGGCGCAGTTCACCAGCGTGCCGCCCAGGCTGGGTTCCAGGCTCTGCCAACCGCGCGCGCCGTAACCGAGCGTGGTGGTGCCGCCGCCGGCGCGCGCGCCGCCGCCGATGTCGCCGCTGTCGTACATGCCCGGCGCTTGGATCGGCGAAGCCGCGCCGCGTTCGTGGTTACGGATCAGCACCAGTTCGGTGCCGTGATGACGATCGTCCTTGCGGCCACCGTGGCGGGCGCGGCGGAAACCGACCACCGCCATGCCGTCGTGGCGGTCGGGGCAGAGTTGGCCGTCTTGCATCGCATCGCCGGTCCAACCGAACGAGCGATAGCTGAAGCCGCGCGGCAATTGCAGCAGCGGCAGGCCGGTGGTGCGGTCGGCGACGGGCGAAAGCGGGCCGTAAGGACTGGGGATGGGCGATGCCTGTGCGGCTCCTTGGGTGGCGGCGAGCGCCTGGCGCGAATACAGCGCGCCCAGGCTGCCCATCGCGCCCATGGCCATGGCGGCGGCGCTACCTTTCAGTACCTGGCGGCGGGAGTGATCGAACGGGGACATTGGCGACTCCTGCGGGGGCTGGGTGTGGGGGAGCCTGGACCTTAGGCAATCGCGGTAACCGCGAGATGACATTCCGGTTGCGATCGGTTTGTCGATGCGATCGTCGTCATGCAGGCATGGCGTAAGTCCCCCTCCGGTCCCCCTTTTTCAAAGGGGAGTTCCTGGCATCGATAAGATTGCAGCGATCCGCTGTTCTCCCTCCTTTGAAAAAGGAGGGTCGGGGAGGATTTACGCCAGCCGACAAGAGATAGCTGAGGCGGGTTGTGCGGAGAGGTCGCAGGGTCACGCTCGGAAATGCACTACTGTTCATGCACGCCTGCGGCATTTCCCGGGTGCGCTGCGCTTACCCGGGCTACGATGCCGCCATGAAAGCGAAATTGATCGCAGTGGGCGAACGCGCGCCGGCTTGGGTGGCGCAGGGATTCGCCGAATACCAGAAGCGGCTATCGCATTGGATGCCGTTCGAATTGGTCGAGGTTGAGCCGGGCCTGCGCGGCAAAGGCCGCGATGCGGCGCGCGCGATGCAGGAGGAGGGCGGACGTGTCCTGGCCGCGCTGCCGAAAAACGCCTACGTCGTGGCGTTGGACGGCCGCGGCAAGCCGTATTCGTCCGAACAGCTCGCCCAGCGGCTGGAGCATTGGCGCGGCTCGGGCCGCGATCCGGCCTTCCTGATCGGCGGGCCTGAAGGCCACGCGGCCGACGTGCTGGCGCGCGCGGACGAGACCTGGTCGCTGGGACCGCTGACCCTGCCGCATATGCTGGTCAGGCTGGTGGCCGCCGAGCAGTTGTATCGCGCTGCGGCATTGCTGGCCAACCATCCTTACCATCGCGCCTAGCGTTTCGCTTTGTAGAGCGGAGCTTGCTCCGCTGCTTTTTGCTTTGCTGCTGCTCTTGTAGGAGCGGCTTCAGCCGCGAGCTTTTCATCAAGATCGCAGCGGTGGGCGGGAAGAGCTCGCGGCTGAAGCCGCTCCTACAAAAAGAAAAAAGCCAAAGCAGCGGAGCAAGCTCCGCTCTACAAAGCAAAAAGCAAAAGAGCGGGCGAACCTCCTGTTCGCCCGCTGCGCCGCTTCAATTCAACTTGAAGTCGATCGGCACCATGCCGATGGCCTGGATCGCCTGGCCGTCCTTCATCGCCGGATGGAAACGCCAATGCTTCAGCACGTGCGCGCGCGCGGCGGCGTCCAGATCTCGGTGGCCGCTGCTTTGCGCGATTTCCACCGAGACCGGGCGGCCTTCGACGTCGACGGTGATCTGCAGCATCACCACGCCTTCGCGATGCTGGGTTTGCGCCGCACGCGGATAGGGCGGCGGCGGGGCGTTGAGGTATTGCAAACGCACCGCGGCCGGGGCGGGAGGATCGATGCTGACCGGCCCGACCGGGTCGGCCTCGACCACGTCGGGGGCATAGGTGTCGGTGGCGCGGTCGGTGATGATCGGAATCTCCGGCACGACCGTACGTTCGGGCTTGGTCGTCGTAGTGGTCTTCGGAGGTTGCTCGACCGGTACGGTTTCCGGCGGTTTCGGCGGCGGTTCCACTTTTTCCCGGATGTCCGGCGGCGTGCGTAAACGTTCGTCCACTTCGGTCGGCGCCGGCATCGTCACCGGCGCGATCAGGACCAGCAGCACGGCCGCATGCAGCGCCAGCGCCGCGGCGGTGACCAGGATGCGGATCGGATTGAGCGTGTTGGCGCCGTCGTCGACGGCGAACGAGAAACGGAAGCCGCGGTGCTGCGTAAGGACCATGACCCACCTCCTGAGGTTGTAGCGCCTAACCTCGAACGCACCGGAAGCGGAAGCGGGGTTGAACAGCCAACCGTCCCCGAACCGGTGCGCCGCTCTTGCGCATCCAAATTGCGCCGGTGCGGTGTGCAGGTCAAGTGAGGACAACGATGCCAAAAAAATCTAATCGATCCAGCGCGTTCGTTGCAAAAGAAACTGTAGGAGCGGCTTTAGCCGCGAGCTCTTCGCCGCAAGTCGCGGCGTGATCGAAGCTCGCGGCTAAAGCCGCTCCTACAACGGCGAAACTCAGCGGCCGTCTTCTTCCGGATCCCGCTGCAGATCGCTTTCGTCCGGCTGCGCCGGCCGCGGCGGCGGTTTGGGCTTGTGCGCATCCTCGCGGTCGCGAGGATGCGGTTCCGCATAGCCCGGGTTGCGCCCGGGCTTGGGATCGGGCGCCGGCGGCGCGGTTTTGTCCTTGCCGGCCATCACTTGCCCAGTTCGTACACCACATCCAGGGTGATCGACAGCGCGGTTTCGCCCGGCGACACCGAGGTATCGGCCGCATAGCCGCCCTTTTCGGCGCGCGCCATCGCCATCATCGGCATCGGCCGCGGGAAGCCGCCGCCGGCGTTCTCGCTGATGCTGACCACCCGGCGCACCTTCAGGCCCATGGTCTTGGCGTACATGTCGGCGCGGGCCTGGGCTTTCTCCAGCGCGGCGCGGCGGGCTTCGTCGTAGGCCTCGTCCGGCTTGTCGACTTCGAAGCTGGGGCCGTTGACCTGGTTGGCGCCTTGCGCGACCAGGGTGTCGAGCACCTTGCCCAGCTTGCCGATGTCGCGCACCTTCAGGCTGACCGTGTTGTTGGCCTGGTAGCCGACGATCTGCGGCGGCTGGTTTTCCGCGTACTTGTACTGCGGGTTGATGCTGATGCCGCTGGTCTGCACGTCGCGCTCGGCGATGCCCGCGGCCTTGATCGCGGCGACCACCTTGGCCATCTGTTCGGCGTTCTGGCGCATGGCCGCGTTGGCGTCGGCGGCCTGAGTCACCACGCCGGTAGAGAGGGTAGCCACGTCGGGAACGCGCTTGGATTCGGCCTGGGCCGAAACCGAAAGCAGGGTGCCGTCGGCGGGAATGGCATAGCCGCCCGGGGCGGCGGTCTGGGCGCAAGCGGAGGTCATCAGGAAGCTCGTGGCAAGGGCGGTGGCAAGCAGTAGCGGGCGCAGTCCGGTGAGGCGCATGTAAGTCTCCTTGGGATGTGTGACAGGGTCTTCGGATTGCGGTGAACGGCCCGTGAGCCGTTACGGGGTCGAACGGGGCGAGCGGGGAGGGTCGCGGGTTATCCTTTCTTAATGTTGTATCTGGCCTCGAAATCCCCCCGCCGCGCCGAATTGCTCGCCCGATTGGGCCTGGATTTCGGGCTATTGGACATCGACGTACCCGAACACCGCGCGCCCGGCGAACCGGCCGAAGAGTACGTGCGCCGGGTGGCCCGGGAAAAGGCCGGCGCCGGCTTGCTGCAGGTGGTGAGCGTGGCCGGCGCGGCCGTGCTGGGCGGCGACACCGAAGTGGTGCTGGACGACGACGTTTTCGGCAAACCGCGCGACGAGGCCGATGCGGCCGCGATGCTGCGCCGCCTGTCCGGCCGCACCCATCGGGTGATTTCGGCGCTGTCCCTGGTGTCGGCCTCGCGCGAGGCGCAGGCCGTGTCGTTTTCCGAAGTGACCTTCGCGCCGCTAACCGACGCGGAACTGGCCGAATACCTGGCCAGCGGCGAATGGCGCGACCGGGCCGGCGCCTACGCCATCCAAGGCCGCGCGCATGCCTTCATTTCGCACCTGTCGGGTAGCTACTCCGGCGTGATGGGCTTGCCGTTGTTCGAGACCGCGCGGCTATTGAAGGAATTCGGGATCAAAGCAAAAACCTTGGACACGGATCGGATCGGATGAACGCGGATAAAAACACTTTTATTTTTTTATCCGCTTTTTTCGGACTTGATCCGTGTCGAAAAGTTTTCGAGGAGGGCGCGAAGTGACGGAAGAAATTCTGGTCAACGTCACCCCCCGGGAAACCCGCGTCGCCGTGGTCGAAAACGGCATGCTGCAGGAACTGCACATCGAACGCGGCTGGCGCCGCGGCGTGGTCGGCAATATCTACAAAGGCCGCGTGCAGCGGGTGATGCCGGGCATGCAGGCCGCCTTCATCGAGATCGGCCTGGACCGCGCCGCGTTCCTGCATGCCAACGACATCGTCCGTCCGGCGATGGAACAGGGCGAAAACGGCGACGACGCGCCGCTGCCGCCCACGCCGACCCGGCCGATCACCGAACTGGTGCGCGAAGGCCAGGATGTGATCGTGCAGGTGGTGAAGGATCCGATCGGCAGCAAGGGCGCGCGCCTGACCACCCAGCTCAGCATTCCCTCGCGCTATCTGGTGCTGCTGCCGCAGTCGCGCGTGGTCGGCGTCTCGGCGCGGATCGAAGACGAAGCCGAGCGTGCGCGCTTGAAATCGCTGGTGTCGGAGCTGGCCGGCATCGCCCGTCCTGCCGACATCGTCGCCGCGGCTTTGGAGAACGCCGGCGCGGTCGCCGTCGACGAAGCTGCGCCGGAGCCGGCACGCGTTCCGGCCAAGCGCGGCGGCGAGCACGGCTACATCGTGCGTACCAATGCCGAGGGCCAGCCCGCCGAAGCCTTGGCCGAAGACGTCGCGTATCTGAGCCGCGCCTGGGCTTTGGTCGAGCAGCGCGCACGCGAAGCGCGGGTCGGCTCGCCCGTGTACGAGGACCTGAGCCTGCCGCTGCGCGCGGTGCGCGACCTGATGCGGCGCGATGTCGAAAAAGTGAAAGTCGATTCGCGCGAAACCTGCGAAAAGCTGCGCGATTTCGCCGCCCAATACATGCCGGGCCTGGCCGAGAAGATCGAACACTACGCCGGTGCGCGGCCGATCTTCGACCTGTACGGCGTCGAAGACGAAATCCAGCACGCGCTGGAAAAAGAGGTGCCGCTGAAATCCGGCGGCTATCTGGTGATCGACCAGACCGAAGCGATGACCACCGTGGACGTGAACACCGGTTCGTTCCTGGGTCAACGCAACCTGGAGGAGACCGTTTACAGGACCAATCTGGAAGCGGCGCAGGCCGTGGCCAGGCAATTGCGGCTGCGCAACCTGGGCGGGATCATCATCATCGACTTCATCGACATGACCGACGCCGAGCACCGCCGCCAGGTGCTGCGCACGCTCGAGAAATCGCTGGTGAAGGACCACGCCAAGACCACGGTTTACGACTTCTCGCCGCTGGGCTTGGTGGAGATGACCCGCAAGCGCACCGTCGAAAGCCTGGAACGCCAGTTGTGCGAACCCTGCCACGAATGCGGCGGGCGCGGCATGCTGAAGACGGCCGAAACGGTGACCTACGAAATCTTCCGCGAGATCACCCGCGCCGTGCGCCAATTCGAAGCCGCGCGATTGCTGGTGATCGCCTCGCCGAAAGTGGTCTCGCGGATCACCGACGAAGAATCGGCGGCGGTCGCGGAACTGGAGGAATTCCTGGGCAAGTCGATCCGCTTCCAGCCGGACGAGCAATACTTGCAGGAGCAGTTCGATGTCGTGCTGCTTTGACGCTTTGCTTGAGTCCGCTTTCCTCCGCGCAGCGGCAATGCTCCCTCTCCTCCGCGAAGCGGGGGAGAGGGCTGGGGTGAGGGGGGCTTTTGCTCTTGCTCCTTCTCCTATCCGTTCTCCCATAAGCGCATTCGCAATCTCTACGGCGAATTTGCAGGCCGCGGCTTTCCCCCTCACCCCAACCCTCTCCCCCGCAAGCGGGGGAGAGGGAGCGGTTCGCGTTCGATGACGACTCCCTGGCGCCATCGCTTACGTCTGTTCCGCCGCGGCGCGTGGTACGCCGTGGCCGCCGTGCTGGTGCTGATGGCGCTGGTTGCAGGCGTCACCAGTCAACTGTTGCCGCTGGCCGAGCGCCATCCCGACAAGATCGCCGCCTGGCTCAGCGAGCGTGCGCAGCGCAAAGTCGGTTTCGACCACGTCGAAACCGCGTGGACGCGTCGCGGTCCGCTGCTACGCCTGGACGGCCTGCGCATCGGCGAAGGTGCGGACGCAGTGCCGATCGGCGAAGCCGAAATACTGGTCGCGCAATACACCGGACTGCTGCCCGGGCGTTCGTTCACCGAATTGCGCTTGCGCGGCTTGGAATTGACCTTGCAGCGCGACGATCAGGGCCGCTGGTCGGTGCGCGGCTTGCCCGGGCAGGAGCGCGCCGGCGGCGATCCGCTCGCCGCCCTGGAAAACCTGGGCGAGTTGCAGGTGATCGGCGCCAAGCTGGCTTTGCACGCGCCTTCGCTGGGCATCGATGCGCAGCTGCCGAAAGTCGATCTGCGCCTGCGCGTGGACGGCGCGCGCGTGCGCGCCGGCGCACGCGCTTGGCCGGTGATCGATCGTCGCGGCGCCGCCGTGTCGCCGATCGACGCTTTCATCGATTTCGATCGCAAAGCCGGCGACGGCCGCGCCTGGTTTTCGGCCAATCGAGCCGACCTCGGCTTGTGGTCGTCGTTGTTGCGCTTCGCTGGCGTGTCGATCAACGGCGGCAGCGGCAATGCGCAGGCCTGGGCCGAATTGCGCGGCCATCGCGCGGTATCGGTGACGGTCGACGCGGCAGTGAACCGCTTGAGCCTGGGCAGTGTCGTATCCGGTGCCGCGTCGCGGACCGTAGCTTTCGATCGGGTGGAAACCCGTGGCCGCTGGCAGGCGATTTCGGGCGGCTGGCGCTTCGATGCCTCGCGTCTGCGGATCGGCAGCGGCGAAAACGCGCAAACGCTCGACGGATTGCTCGTCGCCGGCGGCCGTCGTTATGCCTTGATCGCCGATCGCATCGCACTGGCGCCGCTGCTGTCGGCGGCGGCTCTGAGCGATCGGCTGCAACCGCGTTTGCAGCGTTGGCTGGCGTCGGCGAAACCGACCGCCTTATTGGAGAAGGTGGAAGTCGCGGGCAATGCCGGCGGCGCGATGCGCGCAAAAGCGCGGATCAAGAACCTCGGTTTCGCGCCTGTGGGCCATTCGCCGGGTTTGAGCGGTTTGTCGGGCGATCTGGTCGGCGATGCGGACGGCTTCGTGATGAAACTCGACCCGGCATCGCCCTTCGTCTTCGATTGGCCCAGCGGCTTCGGCGTGCCGCATCCCGCGAGTCTGCGAGGCACGGTCGCGGGCTGGCGCGAAGGCGCGGGTTGGCGCGTGGGCACCAGCGCCTTGTATGCGAAAGGCACCGATTTCGGCGCGCGCGTGCGCGGCGGCTTATGGTTCCAGAACGACGGTACGCGGCCGTGGATCGATCTGGCCGCCGATCTGGACGAAACCACGGTGGCCGCGGCGAAAGGTTTCTGGGTGAAGCACCAGATGTCGCCGGCGACGGTGAATTGGCTGGATACGGCCCTGGTGGCCGGGCGCGTGCGCAACGGCCGCGCCGTCGCCTCCGGCGATTTGGACGATTGGCCCTTCCGCGACCACAACGGCTTGTTCCAGGCCGATGCCGAACTCGCCGGCGCGACCGTCAAATTCCAGCCGGATTGGCCCGCCGCCGAAGCGCTGGACGGCAAAGTCAGTTTCGTCGCCGACGGCTTCACCGTCGACGGCACGGCGAATATCGCCGGCGTCGGCCTGCAGAAACTGCAGGCCGGCATTCCGCGCTTCGGGCAAGCGACGCTGGCGGTGCGCGCCGAGGGCGCCGGCGATGCGGGCAAGCTGCTCGGCTTGCTCCGGCAAAGCCCGCTGCGCAAGGAGCATGGCGAAACTTTCGCCAACATCGAAGCCAGCGGCCCGGCCAAGCTCAGTTTCGACATGTCGCTGCCGCTGCGCTCGTCCTCGGGCGAAAAGAAGCGCATCGACGGCGCGGTCGATCTGGCCGGCGCGAAGTTGTCTGAGAAACGTTGGCAACTGGCTTTCGTCGACGTGCGCGGCCATGCGCGCTACAACCAGGACGGTTTCGAAGCCGACAAGCTCGAAGTGCTTCACGAAGGCCAGCCGGGCAAGTTGTCGCTGCGCGCCGGCGGTTACGCGCGCGATGCGGGCCAGGCTTTCGAAGCCGATCTGCAATCGATGGTGTCGAGCGATGCCTTACTGAGCCGCGCCGAGCAATTGGCCTGGTTGAAACCCTATTTGGAAGGCCGTTCGCAATGGACCGTCGCGGTGGCGATCCCGCGTTCGGCGCCGGGCAAGACGGCTGCGCCGAGCCGGTTGCAGTTGCGTTCCAATCTGGTCGGCACGGCGCTGAACCTGCCGGCGCCGCTGGCCAAGGCCGCGAACGTGCCGCTGGCCGCGACCGTCGATGCGGCGTTGCCGTTGGGCAATGGCGAGGTGCAGGTCGCGTTGGGCAATCTGCTCGCCTTGCGTTCGCGTACGGTCGGCGACCGCACCGGCGTGCGGATCGCGATGGGCAGCGGCAACGTGTCCGAACCGCCGCCGGCATCGGGCTTGATCGTGAACGGCCGGGCGAACACGCTGGATGCGATCGAATGGCTGTCGCTGGCCGGAAGCGGCGGCTCGGGCGAAGGCCTCAAGCTGCAGCAGGCCGACGTCAGCGCCAACCGTCTGCTGATGTTCGGGTCTTCTTTCGCCAATACGCGCCTGCAAGTCTCGCCGACCGCGGCGGGCAGCCGCATCCGCATCGACGGCCCGGCCCTGGCCGGCACGGTGCTGGCGCCTTCCGCCGACGGCGCGCCGCTCAGCGGCAATTTCGAACGCGCCTATTTCCGTTTCGCCAAGACCGCCGGCGCAGCGACATCCGCAACGCCGGCATCGTCGAAGACGGCAGAGATGGATCCGGCCAAAATACCGCCGCTGACTTTTGACGTTGCCGATCTGCGCATCAACGACGGCACGTTCGGCAACGCCAAGCTGCGCACCCAGCCGGTGGCCAACGGCATGCGCATCGAGCAATTGCAGGTGCGCGGGCCCAAGCAGAACATCGACATCCAAGGCGATTGGCTTGGCCGCGGCGCGGCGGCGCGCACCCGTTTGGGCATCGCGATCGACAGCCAGGACATCGGCGCACTCCTGGCCGGCGCCGGATTCGGCAAGCAGGTGGACGGCGGCAAGGGCAAGATCCGCTTCGACGCAAATTGGCCGGGCGCGCCGTCGGCGTTCAAGCTGGACGCGCTGCAGGGCAAGCTGACGCTTTCGGCCACGAACGGGCGCCTGTTGGAAGTGGAACCGGGCGCGGGCCGCGTGCTCGGCTTGCTGAGCCTGACCCAGCTGCCGCGCCGGTTGATGTTGGATTTCCGCGATTTCTTCTCCAAGGGTTTCGCCTTCAACGAGATCGCCGGCAACATCGAATTCGCTTCCGGGCAGGCGCGCAGCGACGATCTGGCGATCGAAGGCCCCGCGGCCGAGATCCGCATCCGCGGCAGCGCCGACCTGCGCGCGCAGCAGTTCGACCAGACCATCGAAGTGCTGCCGCGCGCAGGCAACCTGCTCACCGTCGCCGGCGCGGTGGTCGGCGGCCCGGTCGGCGCCGCGATCGGCGCGGCCGCGAACGCGGTGCTGAAAAAGCCGCTGGGCCAGGTGGCGGCCAAGACCTATCGCGTCACCGGGCCCTGGAAAGAGCCGAAAGTCGAGGTGATCGGCCGCGAGCAGAGCCGCGTGTCGCGCTCGCAGGCGCCTCCGGCCGGTTGATTCGGCGGGCCGCAAGCCGCATGTTCTTAAGCTGTCATTCCCGCGAAAGCGGGAATCCAGCGACTTTGCTCTGCCGCTTGGCAAGAAGCGTTTCCAAGCCCGCCGAGCACGAGAAAGGCTTAAAGTCACTGGATTCCCGCTTTCGCGGGAATGACGGCTTAGAGCAAACCGCATTCCATCCCCTGGAACACTATCGATGACCCAATCCCTCGCCATCGCCGAATCCCGCCTCCTGCTTCCCGCCGGCCTGGACGATCGCGGCCTGGACCGCGCCTTCGGCAGCCTGCTCGGACCGGGCATCGACTTCGGCGATCTGTATTTCCAGCACGCGCGCCGCGAAAGCTGGAGCGTTGAAGACGGCATCGTCAGGGACGGCGCGCATTCGATCGAGCAGGGCGTGGGCGTACGCGCGATCAGCGGCGAGAAGACCGGTTTCGCCTATTCCGACGACATCAACGCCCAGGCCCTGATCGAAGCCGCGCATTCGGCGCGGGCGATCGCGCGCGACGGCAACGAGCATCCGGCGCAGGCGCTGGTGCGCGGATCGGGCCGCGAACTGTACGTGCCGCAGGATCCGATCGACGGCCTGGACAACGCCGCCAAGGTCGAGGCGCTGCGCCGCGTCGATAAATTGCTTCGCGCCGCCGATCCGCGGGTGAAGCAGGTGATGGTCGGATTGTCCGGCGGCGTGGACACGATCCTGGTCGCGCGCAGCGACGGTGTGCTCGCTGGCGACGTGCGACCGCTGGTGCGGATGAACATCCAGGTGATCGTCGAACAGAATGGACGTCGCGAGACCGGCTTCGCCGGTTTCGGCGGCCGCTACAGCTACGAAGAACTGCTCGCCGACGGCAAACCGGAAAAATTCGCGCGCGAAGCCTTGCGCCAGGCTTTGGTGAATCTGGAAGCCATCGACGCGCCGGCCGGCGTGATGCCGGTGGTGTTGGGCAGCGGCTGGCCGGGCGTGCTGCTGCACGAAGCGGTCGGGCACGGTCTGGAAGGCGACTTCAACCGCAAGGGCACATCGACCTACGCCGGGCGCATGGGCCAGCGCGTCGCTTCGCCGGGCGTGACCATCGTCGACGACGGCACGCTCGCAGGCCGGCGCGGCTCGCTCAACATCGACGACGAAGGTACGCCCAGCCAGTGCAATACGCTGATCGAGGACGGCGTGCTGGTCGGCTACATGCAGGACACGTTGAACGCGCGGCTGATGGGCGCCCAACCCACCGGCAACGGCCGTCGCGAATCGTTCGCGCATCTGGTGATGCCGCGCATGACCAACACCTACATGCTGGCCGGGCAGCACGATCCCGACGAGATGATCCGCTTGGTGAAAAAGGGCTTGTACGCGGTCAATTTCGGCGGCGGCCAGGTCGACATCACGAGCGGCAAGTACGTGTTCTCCGCGACCGAGGCGTATCTGATCGAAGACGGCAAGATCAGCGCGCCGGTGAAGGGCGCGACTTTGATCGGCAACGGCCCCGAAACCATGCAGCGGGTGAAGATGATCGGCCACGACATGCGCTTGGACGACGGCGTGGGAGTGTGCGGCAAGGACGGCCAGAGCGTGCCGGTGGGCGTGGGCCAGCCGTCGTTGTTGATCGATCAGCTGACCGTGGGCGGCACGCAGGCGTGATGTTGGCAAATCGCAACGAACATTCCCTCTCCTCCGAACGCAGTTCGGGGGAGAGGGCTAGGGTGAGGGGGGATTTTGATGTTGCTCTTCCGAGAGCAACGGCAACAGCAAGAGCCCCCCTCACCCCAACCCTCTCCCCCGACGGCTGCGCCGCCGGGGGAGAGGGGGAATTACGTCGGGTCGGAGTCTTCGTCGTCGGACGTGGAAGCCAACAATTCGCGCAATTCGCGGAACAGCTCGCGATAACTGTGCGGCGGTTTGTTCTTCGCCCGCTCCTCGGCGGCGTTGCGCGCCAATTGGCGCAGGCGTTGCCGATCCGCTCCCGGATGTTCGGCCAGCAACTCGGTCAAAGCCGCGTCGCCGTCGTCGAGCAAGCGCTCGCGCCAAGCCTCGGCGCGATGCAGCATCGCGGTTTCGCGCCGCGAGGCTTCGCCTCCGGCGTCCATCGCGTCGCGGATCGCGTCCAGCGTCTCGTCTTCCTCGCGCCGCATCTGCTTGGCCAGGAAGGCCATTTGCCGCTTGCGCGCGATCGGCGAGGTGATGCGCTGGGTTTCGGCGATGTGCGGGCGCAGCGAGTCCGGAATCGGCAGCTTGTCCAGCTGGCCGGCGCCGAGCGCGACCAGGCGCTGGGCCAGGGCCAGCACGTCCAGCGCTTCGCGCCGTTGCTGGCTGCGGCTGGGCGACAGGAATTCGCCGGTGTCTTCGTCGCGTCCTCGCATGACCTCTTCGCTATCGATAATCCGCCGGGAAGCGTTTTTCCGGCGCCGCAGACCCAAGGATAAGCCATTGAACGCAGTCATTCCGCAAATCCATGACGACAGCCGGGCCCGGCTGGACGCGCTGGCCGAGATTTCGCAGCGCCTGCTCGAACGCTGCCGCGCGAACGGCGCCGACCAGGCCGAAGTGAGCTGCAGCGAAGAGCACGGGCTCAACGTCAACGTGCGTATGGGCGAAGTGGAGACGGTGGAGTCCACCCGCGACCGCGGCATCGGCGTCACCGTCTATTTCGGCAAGCGCAAGGGCAGCGCCAGCACCGCCGACCTGCGCGAGGATAGTCTGGAGGCCACGGTCGCCCAGGCCTGCGCCATCGCCAAGTACACCGAGGACGATCCGGCTTCCGGCCTGGCCGATGCCGAGTTGATGGCGCGCGAGCAGGGCGATTTCGACACCTGGCATCCCTGGCGGATAGAAGCCGACCACGCCATCGATCTGGCCTTGGCCTGCGAGAACGCCGGCCGCGAATCCGATGCGCGCATCGAGAATTCCGACGGCGCTTCGGTCGGCAGCAGCGAAAGCCTCGGCGTCTACGCCAATTCGCACGGCTTCGTCGGCCGCGAGCGCAGCACCCAGCACACCATCGGCTGCGCGCTGATCGCAGGCCGCGGCGATGAGATGCAACGCGACGGCTGGTACAGCACGGCGCTGGCCGCCGACGATCTGGAACCGGCGGCGAGCATCGGCTTGCGCGCGGCCCAGCGCGCCGCTTCGCGCCTGGCGCCGCGGCAAGTCGCCACCGGCGCCTATCCTGTGCTGTTTTCTGCGGAAATCGCGCGTTCGCTGATCGGCCATCTGATCGGCGCGGTTTCCGGCGGTGCGCTGTACCGGCGTGCGAGCTTCCTGCTCGACAGCGTAGGCACTTCCTTGTTCCCGTCGTGGATGTCGATCGTGGAGCAGCCGTTCCTGCGTCGCGGTTTCCGTTCCTCGTCGTACGACTCCGAAGGCGTGGCCACGCGCGAATCTGCTTTGGTGCTGGACGGCGTGTTGCAGCGCTATGTCCTGGGCAGTTATTCGGCGCGCAAACTCGGGTTGCAGACCACCGCCAACGCCGGCGGCGTGCACAATCTTTCGGTGTCTTCCAACGCCGGCGATCTCGACGGTTTGATCGCGGGCATGGGTAGCGGCCTGCTGGTGACCGAGCTGATGGGGCAGGGCGTGAACAACGTCACCGGCGACTATTCGCGTGGCGCAGCCGGGTTCTGGATCGAGAACGGCGCCATCGCCTATCCCGTGGACGGCATCACTGTGGCCGGTAACCTCAAATCGATGTTCGCGGGCATCGAGGCGGTCGGCAACGACGTCGATCCGCGCTCCCATATCCGCACCGGCTCGATCCTGATCGGCAAAATGACCGTCGCCGGCGCCGATTGACGTATTCTCAGCGGACGGGCGGCACGAGGGCCGTCCGATAACCGAAGGGGTACGAGCATGAGCGATTTGAACGAAACCGCGCCGCCGCCGGCACCCGCCGCAGGAACGCCCAGCGCCGAAGAGCGCCAGTGGGCGATGTTCGCGCATCTTTCCGCTCTGATCGGCGGCATCGTCACCGCCGGTTGGCTGGCCAGCCTGGGCTGCCTGATCGGTCCGCTGATCATCTGGCAGATCAAGAAGGACACGATGCCTTTCGCGGCCGATCAGGCCAAGGAAGCGCTGAATTTCAACATCACGTTGGCCGGGCTGATGGTGATCCTGACCGCGCTGGGCCTGCTGACCATCGGCATCGGTTTCATCGTGATCGCGCCTTTGATGCTGCTGATCGGCGTTGCTGCGCTCGTTTTCATCATCATCGCCGCCATCAAGTCGAACGAGGGCGTGGCCTACCGTTATCCGTTCACGTTGCGGTTGATCAAGTAACCGCAACACTCATGGGAAGAACTTCCCTTTTTCAAAGGGAAGAAAGCAAAGTCAACCTTCCGGGCGTCCGCGCGTTGGTCTAGATAGGCCAACGCCGCGGAGCCCGCATGTCGACCCGACAAGCCGCATCCGCGCTCAACCGCTTCGGATTGGGCGCCAAAACCGGCGAACTGCAAACCTTGCGGGAGCCGCGCGAATGGCTGCTCGGCCAGCTGTCCGCGCCTCCATTGCAGCGCTCGGCTTTCGCCGGACTGCCTTCCAGCCGCGACTATCTGCGGCGCGAATTCGCCTATAACCGCGAGCGTCTGCTGGAACGGCGCGCACAGCAGTCGAACCTAGCGGCGAACGCCAGCGACGGCGACGCTGTGCAGAAATTCAAACAAAGTTTCCGCGCCAGCTTCGGCGATGACCAGCTGGCAGAAATCGGCGCCCGCTACCGCGCGGCCACGATCGCCGAGGCCGGTTTCGCCGAACGACTGGTCCGTTTCTGGTCCAACCATTTCGCGATTTCCGTCGACAAGCGGCAAGCCGCGCTGTATGCGGCGCCGATGGAGCGCGAAGCGATCCGTCCGCACGTGTTCGGCCGTTTCGAGGATCTGCTGCTCGCCGCGGAAACGCATCCGGGCATGCTGCGCTATCTGGACAATGCGCAATCGGTCGGCGAGACCTCGATGTTCGCCGAGCGCGGCGCGCAGCGGCTGCGTCGGCGCGGCGGAGACCAGCCTAAGCGCAAGCTGGGGTTGAACGAGAATCTGGCGCGCGAAATCTTGGAGCTGCATACCTTGGGCGTCGACGGCGGCTACGCCCAAGCCGACGTGGCCGAGCTGGCGCGCGCGATCACCGGTTGGGGCACGCCGCTCGCACGCGATTTTGCGGGCGAAAAGACGGTGAGCGAGGTCTTCGTATTCCGCTCGGTCGCGCACGAGCCCGGCGCTCGCAGCGTGCTCGGCAAACGCTATGCCGAGGGCGGCGTGGAGCAGGGCCGAGCGGTGCTGGCGGATCTGGCGCGACATCCTTCGACGGCGAAACACCTTTCGCTGAAACTGGCGCGCCATTTCGTCGCCGACGAACCGCCTTCCGCCCTCGTCGAAAAGATGGCGGCGGCGTATCGGCAAAGCGGCGGAGAATTGCGCGAGGTGTACCGGGCGATGATCGAAAGCGATCTGGCCTGGGCGCCGGATGCGCGCAAATTCAAGACGCCCGACGATTTCCTGGTATCGGCCTTGCGCGCGGGCGGCATCGACGGCGGCGTGCGGCCGCAGGGTTTGGTCGCCCTGTTGCGCCAGTTGGGCCAACCGCCGTTCACGCCGCGCTCGCCGGCCGGATTCGCCGATCGCGCCGCCGACTGGACCGGACCCGACGCATTGTGGAAACGCGTGCAGGCCGCCGAAGCGCTGGCGCAGCGTTTGCCGCAGCAGCGGCTCGATCCCGTGGCGCTGGCGCATTCCGCGTTGGGCGCGGCGCTCGACGCCGAGACCGCGACGGCGCTGAAACGGGCCGAATCGGCGCGCGACGGCGCGGCGCTGCTGTTCGCCAGCCCCGCGTTCCAATGGAGGATTTGAGATGGATACGAGCCGCCGCCGATTCGTCGCCGCCTTGGGCGCGAGTTCGCTGCTGACCCTATGGCCGCTCGGCGGCGCGATGGCCGCAGCGGGCGATGCACGCCTGCTGGTCGTACTGTTGCGCGGCGGATTGGATGGTTTGCACGCCTTGCCGCCCATCGCCGATCCGGCCTATGCGCGTCTGCGCGGCGCGCTCGTGCCGAAAGATCCGTTGAAACTCGACGGCCTGTTCGCCCTGCATCCTTCGCTGGTTTTCATGCGCGATCTGTATGCGCAGAAACAATTGCTGCCGGTGGTGGCGGTGGCGCCGCCCTACCGCCAGCGCTCGCATTTCGATGCGCAGGATTGCCTGGAGAACGGCACTTCGGGCCCGGGCGGAAATACCGGCTGGTTGAATCGGTGCGTCGCGGCCATGCCGGGCGGTGAAGCTTTGGCGATCGCAACGGTGATGCCGCTGATCCTGCGCGGGCAGGGCGAAGCGACGACCTGGTCGCCGCCGTTGCCGCAAGAGGTGAATCCGGTGCTGTTGCAGAAGCTGCAGCCTTTGTACGCGGCCGATCCGGCGCTGGCCGGAGCGTTCGCGCGAGCGGTCGAAACCGAAGGCCAGGAGGCGGCATCGATGTCGGACAAACGCGCCAAGCGAGCCGGCGCCAGTCTGCCGCAAACGATGGCGGCCGCGGCGCGCTTCATGGGCCAAGCCGAAGGGCCGCGGATTGGGTTCGTCGAAGATTCGGGCTGGGATACGCACGGCAACCAAGCGGGCGTGCTGACGCGCAAGTTGAAGGAGCTGGACGACGCGCTGCGCGCTTATCGCGAAGGTATGGAGGCTTACTGGCTGCGGACGACGGTCGCGATCGTCACCGAATTCGGCCGCACCGCCGCGGTGAACGGCACGGGCGGCACCGATCATGGCACCGGCGGCGTGGCTTTTCTAGCCGGCGGCAGCGTGCGAGGCGGAAGGATCGCCGGCGACTGGCCGGGATTGCGCGCAACCGATCTCAACGAAGGGCGCGATTTGCGGGTGACGACGGATATGCGCTCGTTGTTCAAGGGCGTGCTCGCGGCGCAGATGGGGATGCCGGAATCCGTGCTGGATACGCGGGTTTTTCCGGACAGCCGCGGTTTGAGACCAATGGAAGGCTTGTTCGCTTAAGCGCTTTCTGTGGGAGAGGATGCCCGGAGGGCAGGAGAGGGGGCGCGAGCGGAGCGAGCGTGCTTTTTGTTTTCTTGAGGCTCCGCGCCAAAAGCCGAACCCTCTCCCTGGCGCTTCGCGCCTGTCCCCGCTCCGCGCCCCGGCCCTCGCTCACGCGAGGGCGTTTAGGTGCACGCGAAGCGATGCTTCGCAAGCAATGCGCCTTCACCCCACAAGGGAGAGGGGAAGAAGCAGATATGCCATTCGTTTACTTGCAGACAACGGTCCTGACCTCATTATCGGCTTTGAACCGGAGCGTTTCCGGCGGGAGTCGACCATGGAAACCCAAATCAACACCGTTAACCCCAGCCTGAGCGATCGCCAATGGGCCGCCGGCGCTCACGTGGCGGCTTTGACCTTGGCCTTGGTGACCAGCTGGTTCGCCGGCATCGCCGGCGCGCTCGGCGCGCTCGCCATCTGGATGCTGGTGCGCGACAAGTCCGCGTTCGCCGCCGAGCACGCCAAGGAAGCGCTCAACTTCAACCTGAGCATGTTCATCTACGCGGCGATCGCTGTGGTGCTGGTGATCTTCACCTTGGGCCTGGGCATCGTCGTCGCGTTGCCGGTATGGGTGGTATTGGCCCTGGTCTGGCTGGTGTGCAGCCTGATCGCCGCGTTCAAGGCGTACGACGGGCAGACGTATCGTTATCCGTTGACGATTCGGTTGTTCCGCTAAGCGCTTTCGGCTTTAGCCCTCTCCCGCAAGCGGGAGAGGGGGTAAACCGCAGCGAGAGAGGGGCGATAATCGGCAGAGAGCTGTCACTGCCGATCGGTATACCGCTCCAGCGCGCCATAACCGCGCCGGTCGATCTGGTCCAGCCGATCGCCCAGCGCGGGATGGGTCTTGAACAACTGCGCCATCCGCGTCGACTCGTTGCCCAGCGATGCCATCTTCTGCAACACCGAATACAGCGCCAACGGGTTGTAGCCCGAGCGCGCCAGATACACCTGAGCGGCTTCGTCGGAACGATATTCCGCGCCGCGGTCCAGGCTGGTCAGCATGATGGCCGCGCCGTTCTTCTCGACGAATTCGCGCGCGTAACTGCCGGGGACGCCGCCGCCGGTACGTACCTGGCGCAGCGCCGCGCCCTTGCTGGTCGATGCGATTTCCTGTTTGCGTATCACGTTGTAATGGTCGCGCTGCACGATGTGGCTGATCTCGTGCCCGAGCACCGCGGCGACTTCCGCATCGCTGTCCAGCAATTGATACAGTCCGCGCGTCATCAACACGTAGCCGCCCGGAGCGGCGAAAGCGTTGACGTCGGCGGAGTCGATCACGCCGAAGGTCCAGGGCAGTTGCGGCCGGCTGCTGTGCGAAGCGACCCAGCGCCCGATCGTGTTGACCCGGCGCTGCGCCGCGTCGTCCTGCCACAAGGGACGCGCGCCGAGGATGCGCGCCGCCAGCAGCGGGCCTAGCGCCAACTCTTCTTCGGACTGCTCCGCTTCGGATTTGCCGATCGTGGACTCGGCCACGTCCGCGGCGCTGTCGGCTTTGCTGCCCAGGCCGCCGCCGATCTGCGACAACAGGCCGCGAGCCAGGGCGAAACCCGATTTCTTTTGCGCCTGGGTCATGCCGCCGTTCTTGCCGCCGGCCGGTTGCAGTTCCGTCGCATAAGCGACGGTCGTGTCGGCTAGGCGATGGTCCCCCGCATAAGCCGCGGCAGCCGCAGGCGAGACGCGATACGACTCCATCTTCGCCAGCTGTGCGCCGTTGGCGTAGGCGGTACGCAGGTCGTTCTCGTCCAGGCCGCGCACGCCGGCCGTTTCGCTGGCGCGGCCGGCGCCGGATTTGCCGGCGAACAGCACGCCGCCCCCGTTCGCGGCGGTGCCGGCATAGGCGACGCGCACGTCGTTCACGCGCACGTAGCCGGGCTTGTCGGCGAGCGCGAGGCGATACCAGAGGCCTTGCTGCGCGGCGATCTTCACCGGCGCATCGCGCTTGAGCGTGGCCACGCGCGCGCTGGAGAAATCAGGTTGGCTGCGAACGTCGACGCTGGGCTTGCTGACCACGGCGTCGAGTGCGGCGTTCTGGCCGGCGGCGAACGTCGCGCCGGCGCAGGCCAGAAGGATCAGCAGGATCGATAAAGCGCGCATGGTGTCCCCTCATGGCTGGGCGTCTTCCGAAAAGAACGCATTCGAGGCCGACAACGGCCACTCCGCGGGTTCGTTCAGGTCTTGGCCGAGCAATTCGCGCAAGCGCAGGCGTTCGCCGCGCTGGCTGTCGTCGCGGCCGTCGTCGATCTCCGCGGCGACCACGCAGACCATCACGCTGCCGTCGTCGTCCAAGCGGTCGTCGTGCCTATTCAGATGGAGGTGCAGCGCATCGAGCTCGCGCTGCGCTTGTGCGTACGCATCTGCGCGGTCGCGTCCCTTCCAGACCAAGACCATCAGATCGTCGAGAATTTCGTGCAGCCAGCTCTTGCGTTCGACCACGCCCTCGATCATCACCGCATCGCAACCGGCATAAAGGAAGCGGCGCAAACGGCGCCGGTATTCGCGGCGCCGGCGTTTGGCTGCGCGCGCATCCAGTTTCGGATCGGGGACGAAGCGCAAACGCGCCATCGCCAGCCAGGGATGGGTTTGCGGATCGTATTCGTGCCGGTAATCGGCGTTGCCCACCGCTCGGCCGCGCTGCACGCCGGCGTAGAGCCGGCAGAAACCGAAGCACAGGCTGACGAAGCCGACGCTGGCGAAGATGTCGAAGAACGTGCCGAAGAAGCTCAGCCCGATGAACGCGATCAGTAGCAGCGCCAGATTGGTGGCGACGAATATCGAGTCGACGTCTTCGTGCGGTTCGCCGCGCCAGAACGCGAACGAGGTCAGCAGCACCAGCGCCGCCGCCAGCACGTATTTCAGCCAGGCCGGCGGCATGCGGATGGCGCTGCCGGCGACCAAGGCTTCGGTCGCTTCGGCCAACACTTCGACGCCCGGCATCACCGGATCCACCGGCGTCGGTTTGGCGTCGTTCAAGCCCGAAGCGGTGTAGCCGACCAGGGCGACGCCACCGCGAAGTTTCGGCAAGGGGCTGCTTTTTTCGCGGCAGATCGCTTTGCCGCCTTCCAGCAGATCCGCGGCGCTGACGTGGGGCAGGCGGCTGTGGCGGCGCCAGTTCGGCCGCACTGTCGCGGCCGGCGGTTGATGCACTTTGGCGCGGGAGGCGATCGCGAGTTGCAGCGGCAACGAAGCCAGCGCCCAATCGCCCACGCCTTCGCGCAACGGAATGTCGCGCAGCACGCCGTCTTCGTTGCGTTCGACGTTGGCCAGCGCGCTATAGCGCGCCATGCTCTTGCCGTAAGGCAATTGCATCGCCACTTTGGGGTTGTCGCGCGGCGGACGCGCCACCGCGAACGCGGAGGGCGCATCGACCATGCGCAGCACTGCGCCTTCGTCGTAATCCTCGTGCAGGCGTGTGGAAGCGAAAACGAAGCGGCCGGCGCCGCCTTCGGCCATCGCGTCCAAGGTCGCATCGCCTTGCGCATCGTCCGAGGCGTCCACGAACAGCACGTCGTAGCCGACCGCGGCGATGGCGGCGCGGTCCAGCGCATCGAGCAGGTCCGCATGCCTTTGCCGGCTCCACGGCCAACCGCCTTCGCCGCGCGCGCGGAAATGGTCGATCGAACATTCGTCGATCTCCACCACCACGACTTTTCCGGAAGTCTGCGGTTGCCACGGACGCCAATGCACGACCTTGTCGAAGATCGCGTCTTCGGCCGCATCCAGCGATTTGTCGTGAGTCCAATCCCAGGCCAGCCAACCGACGGCGGCGCAGGCGAGCAGGGGATAGAACAGGAATTTCAAGCGCAGCGAGAAGCGCGAGAAAGGCCGGCGGTAGGCGCGTTCGACCTTGGACCAGTTGTCCATGAAGACGATCGCCGAACGCGCCATCGCGGCGTCGATCCAGGCCAGCAGCGCGCGGCCGATCCGTCTCATCCGACCTTCCCTGCTCGCGTGCTTTTGGGCTCCATCGCCGGGTAAACGCGAAAAACGCGCCGGGCGGGTCAGCCGAGGTTTTCGATAGGAACCCTGTGGGAGTGGCTTCAGCCGCGAGCTCTGTCTTAGGATTGTCAGGGCGTGAGGGAAGAGCTCGCGGCTGAAGCCGCTCCTACAAAAGCCGATCTACAGGAATTTTCCTCCGGCCGCCACGGAGCAGGCCGTCAGTAGCGTCGTTCGATCACTTCGCGGCCGAGCGCGACCAGGCCGATGGCTCGCTCGCCGAGCGGCGACAGCGCGGCGGACATCTCCGCGGCCAAGCCTTGCAGGCGTTCGCGGGAAGCCGCCAAGCCCAGCAAGGCCGGAAAAGTCGCTTTGGCCTGCGCAGCGTCCTTGCCGGCGGTCTTGCCGAGCGTGGCGCTGTCGCTTTCCACGTCCAGCAGATCGTCGCGGATCTGGAAGGCCAAGCCCAGTGCTTCGGCGTAACGGTCCAAAGCATCGCGCTGTGCGGAATCCGCGCCGGCGGCGATCGCGCCCAACCGCGCGGACGCGCGCAGCAGCGCGCCGGTCTTCATCGCATGCAACCGTTCCAGTTCGCGCAGCGACAAAGCCGCGCCACCGGTGGCGTCGATGTCCAGGGCCTGGCCGCCACACATACCGCGCGCTCCGGCGGCGACGGCCAGTTCGCGCAGCATCGCCACGCGCGTGCCGTCGTCGACCGCTGCGCCGGCGAGCGATTCGAAGGCCAAGGATTGCAGCGCATCGCCGGCGAGGATCGCCGTGGCTTCGTCGAAGGCGACGTGCACGGTCGGTTTGCCTCGGCGCAGATCGTCGTCGTCCATCGCCGGTAGATCGTCGTGGACCAGCGAATAGGCATGGATCAGTTCGACCGCCGCGGCCGGCGCGTCCAATATTTCGGCGTTTGCGCCGAACGCGGTGCCGGTGGCGTACACGAGCAGGGCGCGGATGCGTTTGCCGCCGTCGAGAGTGGCGTGACGCATGGCGGCGTGCAGCCGCTGCGGCGATTCGTCTGCGGCGGGCAGGGCGCGATCCAGCGCGGCTTCGACCCGCTCGCGCCAGGCGCCGAAATCGGGCTCAGGCATCCGGCTGGAAGGGTTCGGAAGCAGCCGGATCGGCGGGATCGCTGAGCAGGCGCACGCGCAGTTCGGCCTGCTCCAGCGCCTGTTGGCAGCGGCGGTAGAGCCCGACGCCGCGCTCGTAGGCGGCCAGCGACTCTTCCAGGCTCATTTCCCCGTGCTCCATCTTCTCGACCAGCTGCTCGAGCGCGTCGAGCGAGGTTTCGAAATCGGCGACGGGCGAGTCTTCGGCGGGTTTACGGGCCATGGGCGCAGTTTAAGGCATGGGAGTCCGGGTCGGGAGAGGCGAGCTCGAATCGCCGCCCCATCATTGTGGGAGCGGCTTTAGCCGCGAGCTTTGCTCCCTACAAAGAAGCTGCAGCTTCGTAGGGTGGGCCTTGGCCCACCATCGGCATCTATCCGCTGAGAAGAACAATCGGCGAAGAACGTCGCCTGGGCTCGATCATTGTTCGAAGCGGCCGAGGCACGGCGATGGTGGGCCAAGGCCCACCCTACGGCGATGTCCAGACCAATCGCGCGCCGCGTTCGCGCAGCCAAGCGTCGAAACTCGCCGAATACAGCAGATCGCCGGCCGCGAGCACATCTTCGCCATCGGACAACAGCGGCATGCGCATGCGCTCCCAGGGCGGCACCGTCAGTTCTTGCAGCACATGCTTCAAGGCATGAGTGTGGTCGCGTCCGGGCAGAGTGATGCGTTCGCCGCCGCGGCGCGCGTGCACGCGAAAGGCGCTGTCGAAACCCGCCGCGCCTTCCAGCGCGAGCTCGCCGCCACCGGGCAGCGGCAGCGGCGATCGGCCATCCCAATCGGTTTGCCAATCCTCCGGCAAGCCGCGGTGCTGGCGTTCGGCATGCAGCAGATCGCGCCATCGACGCACCGTTGCGCCGGACCAAGCGAAGGCCGCTTCGCCGTCGGCCTGCGCCGCCATCAGATCTTCGTTGATCCGGGCGACGCCCTGCGCCGGCAACGGTGGCAGGCCGAGTTCTTCGATCCAACGCCGCAATACGCGTGCGCGTCGGGCCGGAGGCAGCGCGGCCAAAGCGTCCGTGCGCAGCGCCTGCGGATCGGCGCTGCGCGCCTGCGCCAAGGCCAGGGTGTCTTCATCGTCGAGCAGGCGATCGGCCTCGGCCGACAAGGCCGCGCTCAGTGCGAATGCGGCGTCGGCCTGCGGCCAGCGCTCGCGCAACAACGGCAGTACGCGATGGCGCAGATAGTTGCGATCGAGCGCGACATCTTCGTTGCTTGGATCATCGATCCAATCCAGGCCTTCCTGTTCGGCATAGGCCAACAACGCTGTGCGCGGGATGCTCAGCAGCGGCCGCCACAGCCAGCAACGGCCGAACCGGCGCAAAGGCCGCATCGCGCCCAGGCCGTCCGGGCCCGAAGCGCGCAACGCGCGCAGCAGAAAGGTTTCCGCCTGGTCATTGCGGTGATGAGCGGTGGCCAGGATTTCGTCATCGCCCACCGCATCGCCAAAAGCGGCGTGGCGCGCCTTGCGTGCGGCGGCTTCCAGACCTTCTCCCCCGTCGCGCCGCACTTCGGCGCGCAGCACGGTCAAGGGCACGTCGAGCGCATCGCAGAAACGCCGGCAATGCTCGGCCCAATCGTCGGCATGCGGGCTCAGGCCGTGGTGGACGTGGATCGCGCGCAGGCCGGCGTCGCGGATGCTGCCGATACCGCTTAGCAAATGCAGCAATACGGCCGAATCGGCGCCGCCGCTGTAGCCGACATGTAGCGGGCGTTGCGGCAGTTCGCGGAAAGCGTTTTCCAGGTAGGTGCGTAGTGCGTCGGTCATGGGTCCATCCATAGAGCGGAGTCGAAACCCTCTCCCGGTTGCGGGAGAGGGCTATGCGCTGCTTTATTCCGTTTCGATCCTGATCCCGCCGACGAACTTCGCGGCGATGTTGTAGAAGAAGGCCTGGATCGCGCCGCCGACGAAGCCGAACACGGCGTACACGATCGGCAGGACGACGATCGCCATCGCGCCCAGTCCGGATATCCAGGTCATGCCCGGGTCTTGATCGCCCAAAGCACCCGCCGCGCTGGCGGCGCCGCCGGCGAGGGATACCAGGAAAAACAACAAGCCCGCCAGCAAACCGATAACGGCGCCGATGAGGGCGGAGATCTTGGCGACGGACATGACGCCGAGACGGCGGATGATCATTGCGCTGCTCCCCGATGCCGGCGGGAGGCCGGCTTCGCGGCCATCCTAGACCAATTCGGCAGCGGCTTTTTGTAGGAGCGGCTTTAGCTGCGAGCTTTTCCTGCCAACTCCAGCGATGCCGCGATTGCAGGAAAAAGCTCGCGGCTAAAGCCGCTCCTACGAAAAGCGATCGCGCAGGGCTCAAGCGGCTTCGTAGGCGCCGTAACCGCGCAAACGCTGATAGCGACGTTGCAGCAGTTGCTCGGTCGGTATCTGTTCCAGCGCATCCAATTCGTTCATCAGCACCGCTTTCAGACGCGTGGCCATCTGCTTGGGATTGCGGTGCGCGCCGCCGATCGGTTCGCGGATCACTTTGTCGATCAGGCCCAGTTCGTACAGGCGCTTGGCGGTCAGGCCCAATTGCTCGGCGGCGTCTTTGGCCTTGTCCGCGGTCTTCCACAGGATCGAAGCGCAGCCTTCCGGCGTGATCACCGAATAGGTGCTGTATTCCAGCATCAAAGTGCGGTCGCCGACGCCGATCGCGAGCGCGCCGCCGCTGCCGCCTTCGCCGATCACGGTGCAGATCACCGGGATCTTCAGTTCGGCCATCTCCAAGAGGTTGCGCGCGATCGCTTCGGACTGGCCGCGTTCTTCGGCGTCGATGCCCGGCCAGGCGCCGGCGGTGTCGATGAAGGTGAGCAGCGGCAGACGGAAACGTTCGGCCAGTTTCATCAGGCGCAAGGCCTTGCGATAGCCCTCGGGCTTGGGCATGCCGAAATTGCGCCGGATCTTGGCCTTGGTGTCGCGGCCCTTCTCGTGGCCGATCACGACTACGCTGCGTCCGTCGATGCGGGCCAGGCCGCCGACGATGGCGTTGTCGTTGGAGAACGCGCGGTCGCCGGCCAATTCCTGGAATTCGTCGCAGATCACGCGCAGGTAGTCGAGCGTGTAGGGACGCGCGGGGTGGCGCGCGAGTTGCGACACCTGCCAGGGCGTCAGATCGCGGAAGATCTGCGCGGTGCGCAGCCGCAGCTTGTCCTGCAGCGCATGCACTTCGGCATCGATATTGACCGCGGGACCGGCGCTGGCGTGGCGCATTTCCTGGATCTTGGCTTCCAGGTCGGCGATCGGCTGTTCGAAGTCGAGGTAGTTGGGGTTCATCGGCTGGGGTGGAACGACGAGGCGGGCAGTCTACCCGAGTCGGCCATACGAGGCCGTCTGGAGGCTGGGCCGCCCGCCGCAGGCCCGTCCGCGGCGGCACTGCGACTCGGCTTCGCATCGTTAAGCCGGTTAGAACGGTGCGCGCGACCATCGCAATAGATCGCCGCCGGCGCGGCGGCTATGGTGACGCGGCTATCGGGAATCGGAGTCGGCGATGCGCGCTTTGGGAATGGTGATATCGGTCGGATTGACCTTGGCCTGGTCGCAGGCTTTCGCTCAGCACGAGCCGGACGTGGCCGATCCCCGGGAACCGGTGCCGTTCCTGGCGGATCCGGCACTGCGGCCCGACACCGCCCGCATCCTGCCCCCGGCGCCGCGCGAAGGTTCTGCGGCGTATGAGGCGGACCGCCAGACGTTCCGCACGACCCGCAAGCTGGAAAACACGCCGCGCTGGGAACAGGCCAAGCGCGACGTTCCGCTGGACGTGCCGGACATGCTGAAGGCGTACAGCTGCGCCGCGGGCGTGCAATTGACGCCGGTGAAAACGCCGCTGCTCGCCGGCCTGCTGACGCGCATGTCCGCCGATGCGGAGCGCGCGATCGAACCGGCGAAGGCGGCCAATCGCCGCCTGAGGCCTTTGGAGATCGATCCCGGGCCGGTCTGCCAACCGCGCGAAAAATTGGCCGGCAGCTACGACTACCCGTCGGGCCATGCCACATGGGGCTGGTCGGTGGGTTTGGTGCTTGCCGAACTGGCGCCCGAGCGTTCGACCGAGCTGCTCATGCGTGCGCGTACGTACGCCGAAAGCCGCGTCGTCTGCGGCGCGCACAACGCCAGCGCGATCCAGGCCGGCGCGACCAACGCGGCGGCGCTGGTGGCCGCGTTGCACGCATCGTCGGATTTCCGTGCGGCGATGGATGCGGCGCGGCACGAGATGGCCGCGGTGCGCGCGACCGGGAAATTGGCTCCCGATGCGGCGGTTTGCGCTTTGGAGACGCAAGCCGCGACGTTCTGACGTAGGGTGGGCCTTGGCCCACCGCTGCCAAGTCGAATCACGTCGTGAATCGTTGAGCGTCGCTTCGTTGTTTGTTTGCAGGTATGGGACGATGGCGATGGTGGGCCAAGGCCCACCCTGCGAGCCGTTGATGACCTTCTCCCATCGGGAGAAGGTGCCCGAAGGGCGGATGAGGGTGCGGCGGAACGATGAAAGGCAAAAAATCGGCAGAAAATCGGGAGCTGACGAAATTTCGATGCCATTGAAGGCCTGCGTCGCTTCGCCGAACCCTCACCCCAACCCCTCTCCCGATGGGAGAGGGGCTCAAAGCTCAGCTCGTCCAGGGCCGGGACATGGTCAGCTTGACCACATGCACGCCCGGCTGCTCTCGCAGCGCCGCAGGCAGATCGGCGTCCACGCGCACGCCGTGGCTGCCGTTGAGGTCGAGCGTGCCGGCCGCGCCATCGCGCAGCAGGTCGAAGCGGATCGGCGTGAGGCCGGGGCGGTGCTTGGACAGCAAGGCATCGATCCGCTCGAACGCGCCGGGCACGCGCAGATCCAGGCGCAGCGACAGGCGTTGCGTGTATTGCGGGCAGACCTGCTGGAAATCCCAGCAGCGCCGCGCGCGCAGCGAGAAGCCGCCGCTGAATTCGTCTTCGCGCAAACCGCCTTCGATCACCAGGATGCGGTCGCGGGTCAGCAGTTGCGCGAATTCGAAGTAGCTCTCGGCGAAGAAAGCGCATTCCAGCCGGCCGCGGCCGTCGTCTAGCTGCACGAAGGCCTGGCTGTCGCCTTTCTTGCGCAGGCCGACGACCTGGCCGGCGATCACCACGGTTTTTTCCGGACGCCAACTCTTGCGGTCTTCGTCCGGACGCTCGCTCCACAAGCGGTCGAGTTCGCCCAGATCGTTGCCGACCAGCGCGCGCAGATCGTCGCGGTAAGGGTCGAGCGGATGTCCGCTTAGGTAATGGCCCAGCGTCTCGCGCTCGCCGGTCAGTTTCTGCGCCAGCGGCCAGTCCGCGACCACTGGCAGGGTCACGTCGATATGCGGCTCGGCGTCGTGGCCACCGCCGAACAGCGACACCTGGCCGGCTTCGCGTTCGCGCGCGAGTTGTTCGGTCGCCTTCAGCACTTCCGGCAATTGC
Organism: Luteimonas sp.; assembly: GCA_035250245.1. Classification (GTDB taxonomy): domain Bacteria; phylum Pseudomonadota; class Gammaproteobacteria; order Xanthomonadales; family Xanthomonadaceae; genus Luteimonas_C. The sequence continues at coordinate 74,785 of DATFFH010000045.1, forward strand.
AGCATCAGCGTGGCGCGGTTGGCGCCGAGCGCGTCGAGCGCGCCGGATTGCACCAGGGCTTCGAGCACGCGCTTGTTCAACTTGGTGGAGTCGACGCGCTTGCAGAAATCCAGCAGGTCCGCGTACACGCCGTTGCGAAGGCGCTCGTGCGCGATCCCATCGCAAGCGCCGCGGCCGACGCCTTTGACCGCGCCGAGGCCGTAGCGGATGGTCGCGTCGTCGATCGCCTCGAACATGTAGTTCGAAGCGTTGACGTCCGGCGGCAGCACGGTCAGTTTCAGCGCCCGCGTTTCGTCCAGGAAGCCGACCACCTTGTCGGTGTTGTCCATGTCGCTGGACAGCACCGCGGCCATGAATTCGGCCGGATAATGCGTCTTCAGCCAAGCGGTCTGATAGGCGACCAGCGCATACGCGGCCGAGTGCGACTTGTTGAAGCCGTACTCGGCGAACTTCTCCATCAAGTCGAAGATCTGGGTCGCCTTGCGCGGATCGACGCCGCGTTCGGCCGCGCCGGTTTCGAACTTGGCGCGCTCCTTGGCCATCTCCTCGGGCTTCTTCTTGCCCATCGCGCGGCGCAGCAGGTCTGCGCCGCCCAGCGAATAGCCGGCCAGCACCTGGGCGATCTGCATCACCTGTTCCTGGTACACGATCACGCCGTAGGTCGGCGCCAGCACCGGCTCCAGCGAAGGATGCGGATAGGTGACTTCGGCGACGCCGTGCTTGCGGTCCACCCAGTCGCGGTCCATCCCCGAACCCAGCGGGCCGGGGCGGAACAACGCGGCCAGCGCGATGATGTCTTCGAACCGGTCCGGCCGCGCGCGCTTCACCAACTCGCGCATGCCGCGGGATTCGAACTGGAACACGGCCACCGTTTCGCCGCGTGCGAATAGTTCGTACGACTTCGCGTCGTTCAGCGGCAGCGCGCCGATATCCAGCGGCGCTTCGCCGGCGGCCTGGCGGCGCGCGTTGATCGCTTTCACCGCCCAATCGATGATGGTCAGCGTGCGCAGGCCCAGGAAGTCGAACTTGACCAGGCCGATCGCTTCGACGTCGTCCTTGTCGAACTGGGTGACCGGGTTGCGCCCCAAACCGTGGCCGTCGTGTTCGGCGAACAGCGGGCAGAACTCGGACAGCGGCGCCGGCGAGATCACCACGCCGCCGGCGTGCTTGCCGGCGTTGCGGGTCAGATCTTCCAATTGCAGCGCGAGATCGACGAGGTCGCGGACGTCGTCTTCGGCCTCGTAGCGTTCCTTGAATTCGGAGACGATGCGCGACGGGTCCTTGCGCGCGCGTTCGCCGCGGCCGATCGCGTCCTCCAGCGTCATCGGATCGGTCGGCTGCAGCGGAATGAGTTTGGCCAGCCCGTCGACGAAGCCGTACGGGAATCCCAGCACGCGGCCGGCGTCGCGCAGCACCGCCTTCGCGGCCATGGTGCCGTAGGTGATGATCTGGCTGACCCGGTCGCGGCCATATTTCGCGGCGACGTAATCGATCACCTCGTCGCGCCGATCCATGCAGAAGTCGATGTCGAAGTCCGGCATCGATACGCGTTCGGGATTGAGGAAGCGCTCGAACAGCAAATCGTAGGGCAGCGGGTCCAGATCGGTGATGCCTAGAGCCCACGCCACCAGCGAGCCAGCGCCCGAACCGCGTCCCGGACCGACCGGGATGTCGTGCTGCTTGGCCCAGTTGATGAAGTCGGCCACGATCAGGAAGTAGCCGGGGAAGCCCATCTTGATGATGACGTCGAGCTCGAGATCCAGCCGCGCTTCGTAGTCGGCGCGGGTCTTGCCTTCGGCCAGCGGTGTTTTTTCCAGCCGGTGCGCCAAGCCTTCGCGCGCCTGCGCGCGGATCCAGGTTTCCAGCGTATGGTCTTCGGGCACCGGGAACGCGGGCAGGTAGTACTTGCCCAGGCTCAGCTCGAAGTTGCAGCGCTTGGCCAGATCGACCGCATTGTCGATAGCGTCGGGAACGTCGGCGAACAACTCCGCCATCTGTTCGCTGGATTTGAGGTATTGCTCGCGGCTGTAGTCGCGCGGGCGCTTGGGATCGTCGAGCACGCGGCCCGAGGCGATGCACACGCGCGCTTCGTGCGCTTCGAAGCCTTCTTCGTCGAGGAAGCGCGCATCGTTGCTGGCGATCACCGGAATGCCGCGCGAGGCCGCCGCGTAGAGCGCGAAATCGTTGAACGCCGCTTCGCCTTCCAAGCCGCAACGGGTTAATTCCAGGTGCAGGCGGTCGGGAAACAGGCGTTGCGCATCGGCCAGCCATTGCTCGGCATGATCCTGGCGGTGCGCGGCGACCAGTTTGCCGGCCAGGCTGTGGCGCCCGGCCAGGGCGAACAGGCCGGCACATTCGTCTTCGCGCAGCCATTCCGGACGCACGACCACGCCGTCGTGGCGATGGCCTTCGAGCCAGGCGCGGCTGAGCAGGCGCGACAGCGCCAGATAGCCGGCGCGGTCGCGGCAGAGCAGGGTCAAGCGCCAGGGCGCGTCATCGCCTTCGGCCAGGATGACGTCGGCGCCGGCAATCGGCTTCACCCCGGCCGCTTCGGCGGCCTTGTAGAACTTGACCAAGGCGAACAGGTTGTTGCGGTCGGTGAGCGCCACCGCCGGCTGGCCCAGGGCAGCGCAACGCGCGACGAGCTCCGGCACCCGGATCGTCGAGTCGGCGAGCGAATACTCGCTGTGCAGGTGGAGGTGGGCGAAACGTGCGGACATCGGCGGGGCCGGCGGATCAGACCGCAGGTTAGGCCGCGGGGCCGGCGCGGACAAGGCTTGACAGGGCGTCGGCTGCCGTAGGGTGGGCCTTGGCCCACCATCGCCATGTATCGGCTTCCCGCAAGAACGGGCAAAGCGAACGGCCGACCTTTGCCACCACTGCCCGACGCGATCTAAGACATGGCGTCGGTGGGCCGAGGCCCACCCTACACGATGCGGAACCGCGGCTCGCGCCGTCCCTCGTTCAGGTGCAGCCCGTCGTTCGCCCGCATCTGCTGGCGCAGCATCGACAGCGCCGCCATGCGGTCGGCGATCCAGGCGGCACGCCTTTGCGCGCCGTCGCCGCCGGGATGCGCGGCTTCGCGGTACTGGACGAAATCGCGGTATTCCTCGGCCTCGTCCGACACGGCCGGCCAGGCCAGTTCCAGCAGCAGCACGTCGTCGAGCTTGCCCAGCAGCGGGATCGTGTCCGGGATCAGATCGTCGGTCTGGTCGAGATAGCGCAGCAGGCGGCGAACGTTCGCGCAGTCGGCTTCGGCGCAGTCCCAGTCGGGATCGTCGACCATCGCGCGCAGCTCCTCGATCCGCGATAGGCGCTCGTCCAGGACCGCACGCGCTTCGGCGGCCGGCAACGAAGTCAGCCAAGCTGCGAGCCGCGTGATCCGTGCGGCATCGACGCGTTCGGCGCCGGGATGCAGTTCGTGCAGCAGCGCATCGAAGGCCGCGATCCGTTCGGCTTCGATCCGGAGCGTGCCGGTGGGCAGATTCGGTCCGTCGTCGCCGCGCAACGGCAAAGGACGGTCGGTCGGATAAGCGGTCAACGCACGCATCGCACACCTCCCAAATCCGGCCCGGATTCGTGGCGCGCGCCAGGCCGGCGATGCGCGCGACCTCTTCTATGGATGCGCCCGCAGCTTGCGCGGTTGCTAGCCGTTTGTCGTGAGGCGGAAGTCGGAATGACCTTGGACCTAGTGGGGCGGAACCCGCGAAGCGGATTCCGCCATGGCGGAAGTAGGGATGCATGCGCAGCCCGTTTCCATTGCCGCGGATAAACGGCGGAAACGCCTTCGGCGGTTCCGCCTTACGGTGGGAACGATGCCGAGCGTTCGCGGTCAAAAATAAAATCGCGTGCGCGATCAGAGCAGGCTGGGCTGCAGATGCAAAGCCTGGGCCACCGGCGCGAAGCTGCGGCGATGCTGCGGGCACGGTCCGTGCGTGCGCAGCGCGGCCAGGTGCGCGGGCGTCGAATAGCCTTTGTGCTCGTCGAAGCCGTATTCGGGATGGCGTTCGTGCAATGCGATCATCGCGCGATCGCGCGACACCTTGGCCAGGATCGACGCGGCCATGATCGAGCGGTCGCGCGCGTCGCCGCCGATCCAGGCTTCGGCCGGGCAGGGCAGCGAAGGCGGCAAGTGGTTGCCGTCGATGCGGGCGATGCCGGCGGCATGCGCCACGCCTTCCAACGCGGTTCGCATGCCGCGCATGGTGGCCTGGAAGATGTTGATGCGGTCGATTTCCTCGACTTCGACGAAAACGACATGCCAAGCCAGCGCACGCTCGACGATGCGCTGGTACAGCACTTCACGGCGTGCCGCGCCGAGCTGCTTGGAATCGTCGAGTCCGTTGATGCGCCGGCGCGCGGGATCGAACACCACCGCCGCCACGACCACGGGCCCGGCCAACGGCCCGCGGCCGGCTTCATCGACGCCGGCGACCAGGACCGACGTTGGGCAGGGCGGAGGCGCGAGCAGGCTCATGGCTCCTTAGCGTATTCGATCCGCGATCGATTCGCCGCGCCGCGTTCAGCCAATTCCGCCACCGCTTCGGCCGCGCGCGCGGACGCGTCGCGGCGCAGCACCTGGTGCAGTTCGCGGAAGCGCGGCGGCAGCGCCGCCATCGAGGTGGGATTGCGCAGCCAGCTGGAAATCGCCGCCGCCAGATTCTCCGGCGTGCAGTCGTACTGCATCAGCTCCGGCACCAGCGCTTCGTTGGCCAGCACGTTGGGCAGCGCGTAATGATCGACTTTCAACATGCGCAGGCCTTTCACGATCGAATAGGTGAGCGGTGCGATCTTGTACGCCACCACCATCGGCCGCTTGGCAAGCATGCCTTCCAAAGTTGCGGTGCCCGAAGCGAGCAGGATCACGTCCGCGGCGGCCATCACCGTGCGCGCGTTGCCTTCGGTGATGCGCAGGGCGGGTTTCAGCTCGCCGGCATCGGGATGCGATTCGAGTTCCTGTTCGAACGCTGTGCGCGCCGCCGCGTTCGCCATCGGCGCGACGATGCGCAGATTCGGCTGTTGGCGGCGGATCAGCAGCGCGGCGGACAGGAAGTCGGCGCTCAAGCGATGGATCTCGCCCAGGCGCGAGCCCGGCAACAAGGCCAGCATCGGCGTGTCGGCGGTGAGATCCAGCGTGTCGCGTGCGCGATGGCGATCCGGATCCAGCGGCATCGCATCGGCCAGCGGATGGCCGATGAAGCGCGCATCGACGCCGTGACGGGCGTAAATCGGCGGCTCCATCGGGAACAGGCACAGGACGCGGTCGGCGCTGCGTCCGATCTTCGCCGCGCGGCCTTCGCGCCAGGCCCAGACCGACGGGCTGACGTAGTGCACGGTCGCCACGCCGCGCTGCTTGAGCCAGCGTTCCAGACCGAGATTGAAGTCGGGCGCGTCGATGCCGACGAAGACGTCGGGCTTCCATGCCAGCAGGCGCTCGCGCAATCCGCGGCGCAGCTTGAGCAGGCGCGGCAAATGGCGCAGCACTTCGGCCAGGCCCATCACCGCGAGTGCGTGCGCGTCGTACCAGGCGTCCAGGCCCGCCGCCCTCATCGCGTCGCCGCCGACGCCGGCGAATTGGGCGTTCGGATAGCGCTCGCGCAGTTTTTCGATCAAGCCCGCGCCGAGCAGGTCGCCCGAGGCTTCGCCGGCGACCAGGGCGATGCGCATCGGTTTTTCGGAAATGGGCGGGGATTCGGGCAAAGCCGGCTCGCGATGGCGGACTGGCTATAGTTTGCCGCGATTCGCCTCCGCTTTCCCGCTTTTTGTAGGAGCGGCTTTAGTCGCGAGCTTTTTTGGCGACCGCGGGCACGGTCGGATTTTGCAGCAAGAGCTCGCGGCTAAAGCCGCCCCCACAAAGAAGCGGGGCGGCGGTGGCTCAACGCAGCAGCGGTCGATCGCCTTTCGCGACGAATTCGGCGAAAAGCCGCACGTCTTCGCTGTCGCGACCCAGCTCGGCGAGCCGCGCGCGCGCATCGGCCAGATTCGCTCCGGACACGTACAAGGCGCGGTAGGCGCGCTTGATCGCCGCGATCCGCCCGGCATCGAAGCCGCGCCGCTTCAGGCCTTCGCTGTTGATGCCGCGCGGCCGGCCGTATTCGTCGGCAGCCACCATCACGAACGGTGGTATGTCGCCGTTGACCATGGCGCCCATGCCGACGAAGGCGTGCGCACCGATCCGGCAGAACTGGTGGATGCCGGCGAAGCCGCTGAGGATCACGTAATCGCCGATCTCCACGTGCCCGGCCAAGGTCGCATTGTTGGAGAAGATGCAGTGGTTGCCGACGATGCAGTCGTGGGCGACGTGGCTGTAGGCGAGGATCCAGTTGTCGTCGCCGATCCGGGTGACGCCGCCGCCGTCGCCGGTGCCGCGGTTGAGGGTGACGAACTCGCGCACGGTGTTGCGGTCGCCGATCACCAGTTCGGTGCGCTCGCCCTTGAATTTCTTGTCCTGCGGCTCGCCGCCGATAGCGGCATGGCCGTGGAAATGGTTGTCGCGGCCGATCTTGGTCGGGCCGTGCACGCTGCAATGCGGACCGATCCGGGTGCCGTCGCCGATCTCGACGCCGGGCCCGATCACGGTGAAGGCGCCGATGCTGACGCCTTCGCCCAGGCGCGCGCCCGGATCGACCGATGCGGACGGATGGATCGTCGCCTGCACCATCAGTCGCGGGCCTCCGCGCAGAAGATCTCGGCGCAGGCCACCTGCTGGCCGTCGACCCGCGCCACGCCTTCGTACAGCGCCATGTTGCGGATGGTGCGCTTGAGCGCGACGTCCAGCTCCAGGCGGTCGCCGGGCACCACCATCTTGGAGAACTTCGCCTTGTCCACTTTCACCAGATAGAAAACGCGGCCGTCCGCGGTGCCGTCGTGCGACAACTGCCAGAGTACGCCACCTGCCTGCGCGAGCGCTTCGATCACCAGCACGCCGGGCATCACCGGATGGCCGGGAAAATGGCCCTGGAAGAAGGGTTCGTTGATGGTCACGCTTTTGTACGCCAGCACGCGCTTGTGCGGTTCCAGTTCGACCACGCGGTCGATGAGCAAGAACGGATAACGGTGCGGCAACAACTTCTGGATGCCGGTCACGTCTAGGGGAAGCGGGGGGATATTGCTCATCCGTGTTCCTTGTTGCGCGCCTGGACTTGCCGGGCGATCTGGTCGAGTTGCTTGAAGCGGGCGGCGTTCTTGCGCCAGCTGCGGTTGTCCATCAGCGGCGTGCCCGAGGAATATTCGCCGGGTTCGCGAATGGAATGGGTGACCAGGCTCATCGCGGTGATCGTCACCCGGTCGCAGATTTCGAGGTGACCCAGGATGCCCGCCGCGCCGCCCACCAGGCAGTAACGGCCGATCGTGGCGCTGCCCGCCACCGCGGCGCAGCCGGCCATGGCGGTGTGCGCGCCGATCCTGACGTTGTGGCCGATCTGGATCTGGTTGTCCAAGCGCACGTCTTCTTCGAGCACGGTGTCGTCGATCGCGCCGCGGTCGATGGTGGTGTTGGCGCCGATCTCGCAATCGTCGCCGACGCTCACGCCGCCCAGTTGCGGCACCTTCATCCAGCGGCCGTGCTCCATCGCCAGACCGAAGCCGTCCGCGCCGAGCACCGCGCCGGGGTGTACCAGCACGCGATCGCCCAGCTTCACTCGCACTACCAGCGTCACCCGCGCTACCAGCTCGCTGTTCGCGCCGACGTGGCAATCCTCGCCGATCACGCAACCGGGCCCGATCACTGCGCCGGCACCGACGCTGCTGCGCGCGCCGACGGCGACGAAAGGCCCGATCGATGCCGTCGGATCGATCTTCGCGCTAGGGTCGACGCTGGCGCTGGGATGCACGCCGGGCGTTGGCGCGCGGCGCGTTTCGAACAAGGACGCGATCTTGACGAAAACGGCGTACGGATCGTCGGCGATCAGCGCGGCGACCGGGCTGCCGGCGGCGTCGCTTTCGCGCAGCACCACCGCGGCCGCGGGCGTGTTCGCGAGCATCGGCCGGTAGCGCGGATTGGCCAGGAACGCCAGCTTGCCTTTGCCGCCGTTGGCGAGCGTGGCGACGCCGTCTATGCGTACGCCGCCGTCGCCCTGCACGCGCAGGCCGAAACGCTCGGCGAGATCGGCGATGGAATATGCGGTGTTCATCCGGCTATGTTGCCAGACGCGGCCGCGCCGGGCACGTACGGCGGCGTACCGAAACGGACGGGCCAATTGAATCTTATGGCTTTCTTCCCCCTAGTGGGGGAGGGTGCCCGAAGGGTAGGAGAGGGGGGCGCGAGCGAAGCGAGTGTGCTCTTCCGCGAAAAGCCGAACCCTCTCCCTGGCGCTTTGCGCCCGTCCCTCTCCCGTAAAGGGAGAGGGAAAAGAGCGTCGGGAGAAATCGCTTACAGTCCGCCGGAGAACGTGAACTGCAGGCGTTCGGTTTCGTCGCCGGGCTGATCGCGCAGCGGGAACGCATAGCTGATCGAGATCGGGCCCATCGGCGAGCGCCACAGGAGCGCCACGCCGGTCGATGCGCGGAATTCGCTGGCCGAGAAGCTGTCGACGTCCTTGTACACGTTGCCGAAGTCCAGGAACGCCGAAATCCGCGCCGCGTTGCTGTCGAACAGCTTGGGGAAGAACATTTCCAGCGAGCCGATCGTCTTCAGCGAACCACCGATCGGTTGCGGGAAGCCGAACACGCTGGTGGCGCGCGGGCCGAGGGTGTTGTCCACGTAGCCGCGCAAGCGGCCCTGCGAGCTTACGCCGCCGGCGTAGAAGTTCTCGAAGAACGGCAGGCCGCTGGCGGTGACCACGCGCCCGTCGGGCAGGGTGCGGGTGAAATCGTCGCCGTAAGCGTCGCCGTAGCCGAGGTCCAGGCGCGTGTTGAGCACCAGCGCTTGGCCGATCGGCCAGAACTTGGAGAAGTCGTACTCGATCTTGTAGTACTCGACCGTCGAACCCGGCAGCGTCGATTCCACCGTGATCCGCTGCGCCGTGCCGCTGCTGGGGAAGATCGCGTTGTTGCGCGTGTCGCGGGCGAAGCCGATCTGACCGCGCCAGGAATGGAAGGTGCGGTTGCCGACGGCGTCGATGTAATCGACGATCACCTGCGGCGTGGTGCCCTGGAACGCCAGGATCTCGTTGGTGTCGATGCCCAGCAGCGCCGAGACCGAGTCGTATTCGGTGATCGGCAGGCTGACGATGGCCTGCGCCGCGCCGCTGTTGGACGAGTACTGGGCGACGTTGAAGTCGGAGTAGTCGAACTCGCGCCACCACAGGTTGTAGCCCAGCGCCATGCCATTGTCGCTGAAGTACGGATTCATGAACGAGAAGTCGTAGCGCTTCTGGTACGAGCTGCGCTGCGCCGCGACCGACACGCGGTTGCCGCTGCCGAGGAAGTTGTTCTCGGTCAGCTGGATCGAAGTGGTAATGCCGCTCAACTGCGAATAGCCGACGCCGAACAGGAAGCTGCCCGAGGTGGTTTCCTTGACGTTGACCACTACGTCTACTTCGTCGCTACTGCCGGGCACCGCCGGAGTCTCGATGTCGACGGTCTCGAAGTAGCCCAGCTGCTGCAGGCGGATCTTGGAGCGGTCGATCGCCACCTGCGAATACCAGCTGCCTTCGAACTGTCGCATCTGCCGTCGCAGGACTTCGTCGGCAGTGCGGTTGTTGCCCTTGAAGATGATCCGGCGCACGTTCACGCGTGGCCCGGGCACGACCTGGAAATCGATGCCGACGGTGCGCTTCTCGCGGTCCACGTCCGGCACCGGGTTGACCTGGGCGAAGGCGTAGCCGATGTTGCCCAGCACGGCGGTAATCGCTTCGGTGGTGGCCTGCAGCACGCGCCGGGAGAAGATCTGATCCTTCTTGACGAAGATCATCTTCTCCACTTCTTCGCGCGGCAGCACCGTGTCGCCGCTGACCTTGACGTCGGAGATCTTGTACTGCTCGCCTTCGGTGACGCCGGCGGTGATGAACATGTCGCGCTTGTCGGGGCTGATCGACACCTGCACCGAGTCGCGGGCGAAGTCGACATAGCCGCGGTCCAGATACCACTGGTCGAGCTTCTCGAAGTCGCCGTCCAGCTTCTCGCGCGAATACTGGTCGTCTCGCTTGTACCAGCTCAGCCAGTTGTGCTCGCGCGATTCCCAATCGTCGCGGATGTATTTCTCTTCGTACTTCTCGTTGCCGATCAGATTGATGTGGCGGATCTTGGCGGCCTTGCCTTCCTTGATCGCGATGGTCACGTCGACGCGGTTGCGGTCGAGCTGGGTGACCGTGGGCGTGACCTCGACGTTGTACTTGCCGCGGTTGTTGTACTGGCGGGTCAGTTCCTTGGTGACCTGGTCCAGGTCCATGCGGTCGAAGGTCTCGCCGTCGGCCAGACCGATGTCCTTCAGGCCCTTGGACAGGTCCTCGGTCTTGATGTCCTTGTTGCCGGTGATGGTCAGCTTGTTGATGGCCGGGCGTTCCTTCACCGTGACCACCAGGATTCCGTCCTGGCGGCCGACCTGGACGTCTTCGAAGAAGCCGGTCTTGTACAGGGCGCGGATCGCCGCGGCCACGCGCGCCTGGTCGATGGTGTCGCCGCGTTCGATCGGCAGATAGGTGAATACGGTACCGGCCGAGATGCGCTGCAGACCGTCGATGCGGATGTCGGTGACGGTGAACGCTTCGGGCGCCGGCGGGGCCGGGAACGGAGCGGACGACGGCGACTCGGCCGGCGGGGCGAACTGCGCCCAGGCAGGCGCGGACAGCGCCGAGGCGAGGGCGAGGGCAAGCAGGCGGCGAGTGGGGCTTCGCGTCATCGTTACGTCCGTTAAGGGAGTCGGCGGGCCGGCGTCGCGTCGCGGCCGTTCATCGCGTGGAAAACGCGAAAAACGGACCATCAGCGCACCAAGCCCAGGATGTCATTGTAGAACGCCAGTCCCATCAGGCTGGCCAGCAAGGCCAGGCCGACGTACTGGCCGGCGGCCATGGCGCGCTCGCTGAGCGGGCTGCCTTTGACCAACTCAATAAGGTAATACAGCAGGTGGCCCCCGTCCAAAACCGGGATCGGCAGCAAATTAATGATCGCCAGACTGAGCGACAGCAGGGCCAGAAAGTTCAAAAACCAGTCCAATCCGCGTTTGGCGGTGTCGTTGGCGACCCGCGCGATGGTGATCGGTCCGGAAATGTTCTTGATCGACGCCTGGCCGGTCAGCATGCGCTTGATCATGCCCAGCGAGTCGGCGGTCAGGGCGGCGGTTGCCTTGAAGGCCTGCGGCACCGCGGCCAGCGGGCCGAAGCGCTGGACCGCGTCGTAGGCGGGCTGCTGGGAGGCGGCCAGGCCGATGCCCAGGCCCCAATAGGGTTTGCCGTCCGGGTCGGTCAGCTGTTTCGGAGCGATCGCCCAGGCCATCCTCGCCCCGTCGCGCTCGACTTCGATCATCGCGCTGCCGCCACGCTCGCCCAGGCGCGCGACCTGGGCCACCAAGTCTTCGGCGTCGAGCACCGGTTCGCCGTCCACGGCGGTGATGCGGTCGCCTTCGGCCAGCACGCCGTAAGCCGGGGCGCCGTCAGTGATCTTGTCGACGACCGCTGGCTGCAGGGTGAAGCGCCAGCGCAACCCCGTTTGCCGGCTGAACTGGGTTTCGTCGAAATCCGCCGGCAGGCGCGAGAGCGGCAACGTCAGCGTGCGTTCGTCGTTCTGCGCGTCGCGCACGCGCAGCGAAACGTCGCGCCGGTCGATGGCCGCGAGCAGGATGGCTTGCGTCGCATCCGACCAGGTGGCGGTGGCGCGCTTGTCGACCGACTCGATCCGGTCGCCGGCGCGCAGCCCCGCTTGTTCGGCGATCGCGCTCGCGCGGCCGACCGTCGGGGAATAGTCCTGCTTGCCGAGCACGAACATCGCCCAGAGCAGGGCGACGCACATCACCAGGTTCGCGATCGGTCCGGCTGCGACGATCGCGATCCGCTGCCAGACGTTCTTGTTGTTGAACGCCTGCCCGGCTTGCGCGGCCGGCACGTCGCCTTCGCGCTCGTCGAGCATCTTGACGTAGCCGCCCAGCGGGATCGCCGCGATCCGGTATTCGGTGCCGTCGCGCCCGTAACGCGACCATAGCGCGTTGCCGAAGCCCACGGAGAAGCGCAGCACCTTGACGCCGCAACGGCGCGCGACCCAGAAATGGCCGAACTCGTGGAAGGTCACCAGCAAGCCGATGCTGACGATCAACCACCAAACCGAGCCGATGAAGTCGCTCATGCGCCGATCGTCGTTGTCGCCGCCGCTTTCGACGCCAGTCGCCGGGCTTGCGCGTCGGCTTCCAGCAGCGTGTCCAGCGTATCGGCCGCTTGGGAAGGAAGCGCGGCGAGAACCTCCTCGACCAGCGCGGGTATGGCTAGGAAACCCAGTTGGCCCTGAAGAAACGCTGAAACGGCGATTTCGTTGGCCGCATTGAGTACGGCCGGGGCGGTGCCGCCGGCGCGCAAGGCCTGGTAGGCCAGGGCAAGGCAGGGAAAAGCCTGCAGGTCCGGGGCTTCGAAGTCGAGTCGGCCTTGCGCCAGCAAATCCAGCCTTTCCACGCCCGATTCGATCCGCTGCGGCCAAGCCAGGCCGACCGCGAGCGCCGTGCGCATGTCGGGCAATCCGAGCTGGGCCAGAGTGGAACCGTCGATGAATTCGACCAGCGAATGCACCAGGCTCTGCGGGTGCACCAGCACGTCGATGCGGTCGGCGGGCATGCCGAACAGATGGTGGGCCTCGATCACTTCCAAGCCTTTGTTCATCAGCGTGGCCGAGTCGACCGAGATCTTCGGGCCCATCGACCAGCGCGGATGCGCCACGGCCTGCGCCGGCGTCACCGAGCGCAGCCGTTCCCGGTCCCAGCCGCGGAACGGGCCGCCCGATGCGGTCAGCACGATCCGGCGCAACGCATCGGCGCAGGCCGCATCCGGCAGGCATTGGAAGATCGCGTTGTGCTCGCTGTCGATCGGGATGATCTGCGCGCCGGAATCGCGGACGGCGCCGGTAAGCAGTTCACCGGCCAGCACCAGCGATTCCTTGTTGGCGAGCAGCAGGCGTTTACCGGCACGCGCGGCGGCCAAGGTCGATGCCAATCCGGCGGCGCCGACGATCGCCGCAACCACGGTGTCGCAAGCGTCGCCAGCCGCGAGCGCGTCGAGCGCTTCCGGGCCGGCGTAGGCTTGCGTCGGCAATCCTGCTGCGCGCAAGCCGTCGCGCAATTCGGCGTAGCGCGAAGCGTCGGCGATCGCCGCATGCGCGGGCCGGTGGCGCACGCACAGCGCGAGCAGAGCCTGCACGTTGCTGCCTGCGGCGAGCACGCCGGCGCGCAAGCGATCGGGATGGCGCGCGATCACGTCCAGCGCCGATGCGCCGATCGATCCGGTGGCGCCGAAGACGGCGACGTTGCGCGTTGCGGAAACCGTCATCCCTGCGGACTCAGAAGCCGAGCCAGGCCTTCCCCAGCGCGAACACGGGCAGGGCCGCCAGCACGCCGTCGACGCGGTCGAGGATGCCGCCGTGGCCCGGCAGCAGATTGCTGGAATCCTTGGCGCCGACGTGGCGCTTGAGCAGGCTTTCGTACAAATCGCCGATCACCGAAGCGGCTACCGCCAGCAATGCCACCAGCGCCACCCAGGGCAGTTGCGCGGGCGCTGCGCCGGCCAGCAATCCGCCGGCGATGCCGACCGCGACGCCGGCCAGCAATCCGCCGAGCAAGCCCTCCACAGTCTTGTTCGGACTGATCCGCGGGCTGAGCTTGTGCTTGCCGAAACGGCGGCCGACGAAGTAGGCGCCGCTGTCCGCGGCCCAGACGATCATCAGCGCGGTCAGCAACCAGAGATGGCCTTTCGGGATGCCGCCGAGAACGCTCGGCGTCGGATCGCTGGCGTGGATCAGGCCCAAGGCGCACCAGGCCGGCACCACCGCCAGCGAGCTCGCCGCCAGCTTGAACACGCGGGCGTGGGTGTCGTGGTCGGAGGCGAACGAATAATGCTTCAGCCACAACGCCGCCAGCAGCCACCAGATCACGCCCACCACCGTCGCCAACTGGAACAACACCAGCGAACCGCCGGCGGTCGAGCGCGAAGCCCAGACCAGTGCGACCATCAACAGCAGATTGACCAGCAGCAGCACCGTGCGCGAGAGCGTGTCGTCGATCTCGGCCAGCTTGAACCATTCCCACAATCCGGCCAGGAACACCACTGCCGCCAGCGCCGCCAGCCAAGGCGTGGGCAGCAGCAGGATGGCCGCGATCGCGATCGGCGCCAGGATCAGTGCGGTCAGGGTGCGGATCTTGGTCATTCGGCGCTCGGTGCGGAGGGATCGGCCACTTGCGCCCCGGTCAGGCCGAAACGGCGCTCGCGCCGGGCGTAATCGTCCAGGGCGCGGCGCAGTGTGGCCGCATCCAGCTCCGGCCACAACGTTTCGGTGAACCACAGCTCGGTGTAGGCCAATTGCCAGAGCAGGAAGTTGCTGATGCGGTGGTCGCCGCCGGTGCGGATGAAGAGATCGGGCAGGGGCAGGTCGGCCAATGCGACGCGAGAGGCCAGGGCCGCTTCGTCGATGTCTTCCGGCCGCAGCTTGCCGTCGGCCACGTCGCGTGCCAGCGCGCGCGCGGCGGCGGCGATGTCCTGGCGGCCGCCGTAACTGGCGGCGATCGACAAGTTCAGGCGCCGGTTGTGCCGGGTCGAGGCCTCGGCCGCGTCCATCTTTTCGCGCAGCGCGGCGGCGAAGCGTTCGCGTTCGCCGATGAAGCGGATGCGCACCCCGCGCCGGCCCAGCTCTTCCACTTCGCGATCCAGCGCGTTGAGGAACAATTTCATCAAGGCGCCGACCTCTTCTTCCGGCCGGCCCCAGTTTTCGCTGGAGAAGGCGAACAGGGTCAGCGCCTCGACGCCTTGTTCCAGGCAGAAGTCGATGCAGAGATTGACCGAGCGCGCGCCGGCGCGATGGCCGATCGCGCGCGGCCGCCTGCGGCGCTCGGCCCAGCGGCCGTTGCCGTCCATGATGACGGCGATGTGGCGCGGGATCCGTTCCGGCGCGGGCGGCGTTTCGCTCATGTCGCTAGCCGGATCAAACGGCCATCAATTCCTGTTCCTTCGCCTTGACCACTTCGTCGACGTCCTTGATCGCCTTGTCGGTCAGCTTCTGGATCTCGTCCTCGCTGCGGCGTTCGTCGTCTTCGGTGATCTTCTTGTCCTTCAGCAGTTCCTTGACGTGCTGGTTGGCGTCGCGGCGGATGTTGCGGATCGCGACCTTGGCATCCTCGCCTTCGCCATGGACATGCTTGGACAGTTCCCGGCGGCGCTCTTCGGTCAGCGCGGGCAGGTTGATGCGGATGGTGGTGCCGGCGGTGTTCGGGGTCAGGCCCAGGTCGGAGGCCAGGATGGCCTTCTCCACCGGCCCGACCATCTGCTTCTCGTACGGGCTGATGGTCAGGGTGCGCGCGTCGGTGACGGCGATGCTGGCCACTTGCGACAGCGGCGTATCCGAGCCGTAGTAGTTCACCTTCAAGTGGTCGACCAGGGCGGCCGAGGCGCGGCCGGTGCGGACCTTGGTCAGATCGTGGCGCAGCGCGTCCACGCTCTTGGCCATGCGGGTCTGGGCGTCCTTCTTGATGTCGTTCGGCGTCATGGCCGGCTCCGTAGCGTGATTCAGCCCGGAATTATAGGGGATAGGCCGCCGCCCGGCCTTGCGGGAGCGGTCTTTGTGGGAGCGGCTTCAGCCGCGAGCTTTTTTCATCGCTTGGATGATCCACCAGGTCGGGGAAAAAGCTCGCGGCTGAAGCCGCTCCCACAAAGGCAATAAGGCAATTCAGTGCGCGTGCGGGGCGCGGTCGTGCAAGTCGTGTTCGCAGGCCTGGCCGTGCTCGATCTGCAGGGTCGGATGGTTGATCCCGAAGCGCTCGTCCAAGGCGTGGACCAAGCGGTCGATGAAGCCGTCGTGGTCGCCGCCTTCCGGGCGAACCAGATGCGCGGTCATCGCGATCTCGCCCGCGCCCAGCGACCAGATGTGCAGATGATGCACCGCGCTGACGCCGGGCTGCGAAGCCAGGAAAGCGTTGACTTCGGCCTGGTCGATGCCGCGCGGCACCGCGTCCATGGCGGCATTGAAAGCGTCGCGCAACAAGCCGAAAGCGCCGATCGCGACCACGCCGCCGACCAGCAGCGCGGTCAGCGGATCCAGCCAAGCCCAGCCCAGGGTCAGCATGCCGATGCCGGCCAGCACCGCCGCCAGCGATACCGCGGCGTCGGCCACCAGATGCAGGAAGGCGCCGCGGCGATTCAGATCCTGGGCATGGCCGTCCCGGACGAACCAGGCAGCGCCCAGATTGACCGCAATGCCGAGCGCCGCCACGACCACCACGGGCATGGCCGGGATTTCCGGCGGCGCGCTGAAACGCCGTACTGCTTCCCAAGCCAGCGCGCCGGCGAAGGCAACCAGCAACAACGCGTTGGCGAGCGGCGAGAGCAGGGTTGCGCGACGCCAGCCGTAGGTATGGCGCTGGGTCGGCGGCCGTTTGGCGATGACCGCCGCGCCCCAGGCCAGGCCCAGGCCGAGCACGTCGCCGAGGTTGTGCAGCGCGTCGGACAGCAACGCCAGCGAATTGGTGGCGAAGCCGTAGCCGGCCTCCAGCACGGTGTAGGCGAGATTGATCAGCGTCACCGCGGCGAAGGCGCGGGTGCTGGAGCCGTGGCTGTGGCCGGGTCCGTGCGAGTGCATGGGCGTATCCTGCCACCGCCCCGCTGCGGACACTATTTCACCGCGCAGCTTTGTAGAGTCGAGCCTGCTCGACTGCTTTTTTGCGCGATCCGGAAATCAGAGCAGTCGAGCAGGCTCGACTCTACGAAAAGCCGGTCAGCCGCGGCCTTGGACCAGGGTGCCGATCTTCTCGCCGCGCAGGATCCTTAGCAGCACGCCCGGCTGGCCCATGTCGAAGATCCGCAGCGGCAGTTCGCTGTCGCGGCACAGCGCGAAGGCGGCGGTGTCCATCACGTTGAGGTCGCGGCCGATCACTTCGTCGTAGGTCAGCGTATCGAAACGCTTGGCGTTCGGATTCTTTTTCGGGTCGGCGTCGTACACGCCGTCCACCTTGGTCGCCTTCAGCAGCAGGTCGGCGCCGATCTCGATCGCGCGCAGTGCGGCGCCCGAGTCGGTGGTGAAGAACGGATTGCCGGTGCCCGCCGCGAAGATCGCGATGCGACCCTTTTCCAAATGCCGGATTGCGCGGCGGCGGATGTAGTCCTCGCAGACATCGTTGATCTTGATCGCGCTCATCACCCGCACTTTCGCGCCCAGCTTCTCCAGCGCATCCTGCATGGCCAGCGCGTTGATCACGGTGGCCAGCATGCCCATCTGGTCGCCGGTGACGCGGTCCATACCCGACGCGGCCAGGCCGGCGCCGCGGAAGATGTTGCCGCCGCCGATCACCAGTGCGATCTCGGCGCCGGCTTCGCGCGCTTCGATCACCTCGCGCGCCAGGCGTCCGATCACTTTCGGGTCGATGCCGTAATCCTCGTCCCCCATCAAGGCCTCGCCCGAGAGTTTCAACAGGACGCGGCGATAGGCGAGGGACATGGGCGGGCTCCGGCGGCAAACTCGGCAATTCTAGCCGATGAGGCCGCACCGTCGCCGGATCGCCACGACACCGGGCTAACATCGGCCTTCGTAGGCCCGCTTTTTGTAGGAGCGGCTTTAGCCGCGAGCTTTTCCACCCTCCGCCAAGGAACCGAACTGATGGCCGTGCAAACCCTGCAGGAATTCCTCGCCGCGTCCAAGGAAAAAGACGCCAGCCCGGAAGCGTTCGAACTGGAGAACCCGCACTTGCTGGAAGTGCGTGTCAACGGCTTGGTCTGGGCCAAGGCCGGCGCGATGGTCGCGCGCAAGGGCAACGTCAAGTTCACCCGCCAGGGCATGATGGAACAGGGGCTGGGCAATCTGCTGAAGAAAGCGGTCAGCGGCGAAGGCATGCAGCTGATGAAGATGGAAGGCGAGGGCCGCGTCTATCTGGCCGATGCAGGCAAGAAGATCACGCTGTTGAGGCTGGCGGGCGAGGCGATCTTCGTCAACGGCAACGATGTGTTGGCGATCGAATCGGGCATCGACAACAAGATCACGATGATGCGGCGCGTCGCCGGCATGCTCTCCGGCGGCCTGTTCAACGTGCGGCTCAGCGGCCACGGCATCGTCGCGATCACCTCGCACTACCAGCCGCTGACACTGCCGGTGAACGCGCAGACCGGCCCGGTGTTCACCGATCCGAATGCGACCGTGGCCTGGTCCGGCGGCTTGACCCCGGAAATCGTCACCGACATCTCGCTGGGCACGCTGTTCGGCCGCGGCTCGGGCGAAAGCGTGCAGCTGAAGTTCGCCGGCGACGGCTGGGTGGTGGTGCAGCCCTACGAGGAAGTGGTGCTGCAGGCGAAGGAATAATTGCTGCCTTGCTTCTAGCCGTCATTCCCGCGAAAGCGGGTGACTTAGAGCTCTTCAAGCTCAGCAAAGCGAAGCCAAGTCGCTGGATTCCCGCTTTCGCGGGAATGACGGCTTGAAAAGCGAAAACGGCCGAGTAAGCAGAACGTAGCCCGGGTGGAGCGGAGCGATACCCGGGGCTTTTTCTAGCGCCATTAAATGGCGTCCCGGGTATCGCTTCGCTCCACCCGGGCTACGGCGAAGAAAACAAAAGGCCGCGGATAACCGCGGCCTTTTTGACGTTGCCGGAAGATGTGCTTACGCCAAACCCGCCTGCTTCATCACTTCCGCGGCGAAGTCGTCTTCCTTCTTCTCGATGCCTTCGCCCACGGCCAGGCGCACGAAGTTCAGCACTTCGGCGCCGCCGGCGGCCTTCAGCGCGGCCTCGACGGTCTGCTCGGTGTTCAGCACGTAGGGCTGGCCGGTCAGGGTCATCTCGTTGATGGTCTTGGCGACTTTGCCCGAGATCATCTTTTCCAGGATTTCGGCCGGCTTGCCCGAGTCTTTGACCTGGGCCAAGGCGATTTCCTTCTCGCGCGCGACGAACTCGGCCGGCACGTGCGCCGACGAGATGTACGGCGGGTTCATCGCGGCGATGTGCATCGCCAGGCCGCGGGCCAGTTCGGCGTTGCCGCCCTTGAGCTCGACCAGTACGCCGATGCGGCCGCCGTGAACGTAGGCGCCGATGGTGTTGGCGCTTTCCAGGCGCGCCATGCGGCGGACCTGCACGTTCTCGCCGACCTTGGCGATCAGCGCGGTGCGCGCGACATCGACGGTCTCGCCGGAGGCGATCGCGGTCGACTTCAGCGCTTCGACGTCGTTCGCGTTCAGCGCGGCCTGGGCCACGGCGTCCGTGTAGGCCAGGAAGTTGGCGTCCTTGGCGACGAAGTCGGTTTCGGAGTTGATCTCGACCAGCACGGCCTTGCCGTCGGTCTGGGCCATCGCGACGCGGCCTTCGGCGGCGACGCGGTCGGCCTTCTTGTCGGCCTTGGCCAAGCCGGTCTTGCGCAGCCAGTCGGCGGCGGCTTCGATGTCGCCGTTGTTCTCGGTGAGCGCTTTCTTGCACTCCATCATGCCGGCGCCGGTGCGCTCGCGCAGTTCCTTGACCAGGGATGCGGTGATTTCTGCCATGGGATCTACCTCGGTATTCCTTCGAAAAGTGGTCGTCGTCCCGGCGAAAGCCGGGACCCAGGCTCGGGTGCCCGCAAGAGCGAAGTCACTGGATTCCCGCCTTCGCGGGAATGACGGCTGAGAGATTCGCGCAGCCGCGCATGATCGCGCGGCTGCGTTGCGCGGCGGTTACTCGGCGGCCTTCGCTTCGACCGCTTCGTTCTCGGCGACTTCGGCTTCGGCGTTGGCCGAAGCTTCGCCATCGGCCTTCGGCGCAGCGTCCTTCTTCGCCGGCGCGGCGGCCTTCTTGGCCGGAGCGCCGCGGCCGCGCGGACCGCGCTTGTCGGCGACCGGGTTGCCTTCGGCGTCCAGCTCGACGAATTCGTCTTCGCGCACGCCGGCGGCCGGCGCGGCGGCCTTGCCTTCCAGCACGGCGTCGGCGGCGGCGCGGGCGTACAGCTGCACGGCGCGGATCGCGTCGTCGTTGCCCGGGATGGCGTAGTCGACCAGGGCCGGATCGTAGTTGGTGTCGACCACCGCGATCACCGGAATGCCGAGCTTCTTGGCTTCCTTGATCGCGATGTCTTCATGGCCGATGTCGATAACGAACAGCGCGTCGGGCAGGCGGTTCATGTCCTTGATGCCGCCCAGCGAGGCTTCCAGCTTGTCGCGCTCGCGGCGCAGGCCCAGCACTTCGTGCTTGACCAGCTTCTGGAAGGTGCCGTCGGTTTCGCCGGCTTCCAGTTCCTTCAGGCGCGAGACCGAGGCCTTCACGGTGCGGAAGTTGGTCAGCGTGCCGCCCAGCCAGCGCTGGGTCATGTACGGCATGCCGCAACGGGCGGCTTCTTCCTTGATCGCGTCGCGGGCGCTGCGCTTGGTGCCCACGAACAGCACGGTGCCGCGCTTCTGCGCGATCGCCGAGATGAAGTTCATCGCGTCGGTGAACAGCGGCAGGGTCTTTTCGAGGTTGATGATGTGGATCTTGCCGCGGGCGCCGAAGATGTACGGGCCCATCTTGGGATTCCAGTAGCGCGTCTGGTGGCCGAAATGCACGCCGGCTTCCAGCATCTGGCGCATGGTGATCTGGGACATTGCTAAAACTCCGATAGGGGAACTGCGCCAAGCCGCTCTTTTGAAAAGTCCGCACAGGGATGTGCGGGCTCTTGCGAACGGACTCGCGTACAGCTCCGGGGTTGGGCCTCCCCGCCGCCTCCGTGACCGAACCCCTTCGACAGCGGGCACCCCGGCACGGGTGTTTGCAGCAGGTGTGGATTCGACGGTGACGCCCGTCGTGGGCGGTTCGCCGGCCTGGGCCGGCAAAGCCGCGGAATTATAGCCGGGCCGAAGTGGCCGGGCAAACCGGACCGGGAGCGGGGTTCAGCGCTGGCGCTGGGCCCCGATATCGACCCGGGTCGCCTGCCGCACCTCGACCTCGACTGTCCGCCGGGATGCGGTTTCGTCGATGAACCAGGGCAGGGGCAGGTTGTCCGGGG
The DNA here is from genome assembly GCA_035250245.1 of Luteimonas sp. Taxonomy (GTDB): domain Bacteria; phylum Pseudomonadota; class Gammaproteobacteria; order Xanthomonadales; family Xanthomonadaceae; genus Luteimonas_C. The sequence goes on from DATFFH010000045.1 coordinate 95,832, forward strand.
CCACGGTCAGGGTATGGCTGCCGATCGCCACCCGCGGGAATTCGAAATTGCCCAGGCTGTCGGTGCGCAGCGCGAAGCGGCCGTCCAGCACTACGGTGACGTTGGCGGCGGGCTGCTCCGAGGCGTTGCGCACGCCATCGCCGTTGTCGTCCAGGAACAGGCTGCCGGCGATCGCGCCGGTCGGCCCCCCCGGCGCCCCGCCGAGTACCGCCTGCGCGCGGCCGGCATTGCGCTCGTAGCGCAGGGTCAGGAACAGCGAACGATTGCGCGGCAACGACACGAAGGGCGTGCCGACGATCAGCGGATCGAGCACGAACGGCGAGCGCCGCGAACCCTGGCTTTGGTAGTACGAAGCGGTCAGCGACCAGCGCGGCGCGATCCGCCAGTTCAGGCCCAGGTTCAGATCGGTGCCGCGGAAAGCCTCGCCGCCGTCGCCGTGGGTCCAGCGCGCGCTGCCGTCGATGGACAACCGGTCGGTCAACTCGTGCGCGCCGTACAGGGCGAGCGTGGTCGTCGCGGTGGCGTCGATCTCGTCGTCGTAGCGCAGCCGCCCGTAGGCGAGCGAGGCCGACAAGCGGCTGCCTTGGCGCAGCGGCAGAGCTTGGTCCAGGCTGACTTGCCAGCTGTCCGAGTGGCCGCCGCTGCCGGCTTGATCGAACTGCACGCGGGTCTGTCCCCACGACGTGCTCTTGTCGGCGAACAGTTGCAGGCTGTGGCTGGTGTCGGGCGTGTCGCGCAGATTGAGGCTGGCGCCGTAGCCCAACGTGCTGCTGGCCTGGTAGCGCACGAAGCTGGTGGCGTACAGGCCCTCGAAACCTTCGCCGGACAGCGAGCTCAGGCTGTCCAAGCCCGCGTTCCAGATCCAGCGCGCGTACTGGTAAGCGATGCGGTAGTAGGCGCCTTCGACGTCGTTGTTGATCGGCTGCGCGCCCCAAGCCAAGCCTTCGCCCAAGCGGAAAGCGCCGTAGTTGTGCCGGTAACGGCCGCGCGCCGAGGCGACGTCGACCCAGGCGCCGTTCGCATCGCCGAAGTCGCTGTCGCTGGCCAACAAGTTCAACTGCACGCGATCGCGTTCGCCTTCCCAAGCGGTGCCAGCGTACAGCGCTTGCGTGTCGCCGGGTTCGAACACCGGTTCGCCCTGTTCGTCGGGCAGGATCCGGCCGTGGGTGGCGAGGAAAGAAGCGGCGCCCGTCCACTGCGGCGCCCATCGCCATTGCGCGCCCAGCGCGGCGACTTCGCCGTCGGCTACATCGAAGCCGACCACGCGGCTGCCGGTGTACAAGCCGGCGCGGCCGAAAGCGCCTTGCAATTGCAGGCCGTCGGCGTCCCGGTTCCATTCGCTGCTGGCGCCGGCGAAACTGACGGTGGGCAGATAGAAACGGTATTGATTGCGCAGCAGCGATGTCGACGGCGTGTTGAGCACGCCGAGTCCGTTGTTCAAGCGCCAGCCGCTGGGCAGGTAGAAATCGCGCTGCCACAGCGTGGCCGCGCCGCCCAGGCCGCCGTCGCCGCGGCCGATGCCGTCGAAGCGCTGCCGATCGCTGTCGAACAGCGTGGCGTCCAGCGAGAACGCGCCCCAGGCTTCGGTCTGCCACAGCCCGCCTGCGGAGATGCCGGCCTCGTCGAAACGGTCGTCGCCGAATTCACTGCGCCCGACGAGGGCTTCGAAGCGGAACGAACGCGGCGGGCCGTCGCTGTCGGCCGCTTCGTCCTCGTCCGGCGGCAGCGGCTGCAGTTGTTGCGGAGCGATGATGCGATCGGCGTAAGTCGGCTCCGGCGCGGGCTGCGGCGCTTGTTGCGCGTGCGCCGGGCGCATCGTCAGGCCGGCGGCGATCGCAAGCGCGAGCGCCAGCCTCGCAGGGCCATGGTCGAAAATCATTTACTGAAGGTCTTGGCGATGTCCAGGCGCTGCTTGCCCGCGTCCAACCAGCCTTCGATCTGCACCGGCCAAGTCAGCGCCGGCGGCGGCTGGTCGTCGCGATCGGCTTGCGGCACCAAAGCGATGTCGCGGGTTTCGCCCGGGAGGATCGGCAGCGCGGTCGGCGCGAAGGCGTAACGCTTGCCGGAGGCGTCGGTGCCGTCGACGAAGCCCTGCAACCGGCCGTGCGCATTGCCGCCGTTGCGCACTGACAGCATCGGAACCAAGCTGCCGTCCATCGTGCGCACGCTGTATCCGGTCATCGCCAGATCCGGTGCCGCGTCGCCGATAGCCAGGTACACGATCACGCCGATCCGGCCGGACACGGGCACGGAACTGCCGTTGGGCGTGCCCGGATCGCCTTCGATCATGATCGCGAACCGGCATTCGCCGCTCGGCGCATCGGCCGGCACGCGCACTTCGAACCGGTAGCGGCGTTTGCCGTTCGGCGCCAGATTGATCTCCGCCGCTTCGATGCCGACCCAAGGCCGGCAACTGCCCGGCGCGAGCGCGTCCGAGAATTCGATGCCCGCGTCGGGCTTGAGCGTCCAGTCGGCGGTGCGCACGGCGAAGTGCGCGGAAGCGGAGGACGCGTTGCCGATTTCGATGATGTTGCGGTAAGTCTCGCCGGGCTTGGCGCTGTCTTCGAAACGCGGCGGCGAAACCAGCGCGGAGAATCCTTGCGCGAACGCGTCGCCGCAGAACTGCAAGCCGCCGCAGAGCAGCGCGAACAGGGCCAGTGTGCGGAAAGGCGAGGGCGTCATGACGGGTCCAGGTCTATTTCAAAAGTGAATTCGAGCTGTTCGGACGGGCGCAGGTAGCGGCCGTCGGCCTCGATCCGCAGGCGTTGCGTGTCTTCGATCGTCCGTACGCTGATCGGACCGTTGTAGACCAGGGCTCGCTCGCCGCTGCGCACGGTGCCGGGAAGCAAGCGGCCGCGAGTGGTCCAAGAAGCGATCACCGAGCGTCCGGAACGTTCCGGCAGGCGCATGTAGATGCGGCCGCGCCGGCCCAGCCAAGGCGCCACGTCCAGGCGCACCAGCACTTCGATCTCGCCCGAGACTTGGTAGACCGGTGTGCCGCGCGCGGGCGTCGCGGCAGGCTTGAGCCGCAGCGTGCTGCCCAGCACTTGGCTGGCGCTGTCGTCGACCCGATAGCTCTGCGCGAAAGCCGTCGAGGTCGCCAGCCACAACAGGGCTGCGAGCATGGCTCGGCTTTTTCTCATGGCACGGTCAACGTATAGGTGACGCGGCCGTTATAAGTGCCGGCGGCGACCACGGCATCGTTGCCGTAGCTGAACCTATGGCAGCTTTCGCGCCAGGTATTGACCGGAAAGCTGGCCAGCGTCTGGCTGCCACCGGTGAAGGTCCCGGCGGGAAAGGGTTGCGCGCCGCTATCGCCGTTGCCGCTGCTGGTCCAACTGATCTGCGAGAACGGAATGGTGTTGCCGGCCGCGTTGGTCAGGCTGGCGGGGGCGGTCACGGTCAGTACGCCGTTGCCGCCAGACAACAAGCCTCCGCGGTTGAAACCGCCGATATAGACTTCGTTGGGGAGATTGCAGAACACATAGCTGTCGTAGAAGCTCTGCGTCTGGGTCGCATTGCTGGTCATCGTCAGGTTCGTGCCGTTGCCGATCGCGGCCGCGGGCACGGTCACCGAAACGCGATTGATCGCACCGCCTGTCCCCGGCGTGCCGCCGCCGATGAAGTTGCCGCTGTAGACACCGTCGCCTACCCGCAGGTAAATCGAAGGCGTCAGGCCGCCGCTGATGTTGACCACATAAGCCTGGGCGGCGAACGACAAGCCGGACAAGAGCAGGCAGAGCGCGAAGGCGAGGGCGCGGCGATAAGGCATCCGTAACTCCGTCTTCAGAAGGGCGGCCGCACGAGGCGGCCGCCCGATGGGCATGCTTACGGGGTTGCGGCCGTGTAGGTCACGCGGCCGTTGTTGACGTTCACGCCGCCGTAGGTGCCCGGCGCGACGATGCCGCTGTTGGCGTAGCTGTAGGTCCATGTGGCGCCGCGGTCGACCACGCCGGCCGTCGCGGGCAGGGTCACCGAACCGGTGCCGCTATCGGCCAAGGTCGGATGCGCCATCGGAGCGCCCGGCGCACCGGCCAGCGCGGTCACGGCCGTCTGGATCTGCGAATAGGAAATCGTGTTGCCGGCGACGCCATTGCTGAGCGCGCCGTTGGTGGCCGAGGTCAGGGTGACGGCGCCACCGTTGCCCAGCACGCGCGCGGTGACCGCGCCGTTGCCCAGGTCGCCCGAACCGGCCGAAGCCGCGACCGGAGTGCCGTTGCCCATCGTGGTGGCCGGTACGGTGAAGCTGATCAGGTCGACCGTCGAATTGGTGGCCGTGTTGCTGCCCGTGCCGACCCGCAGGAGCAGGAAGCGCGGCACGGTAACCTGGAAGTCGAGGCGGGCATTGGCGTTGCCGGTGCCGTTGACGTAATGCGATTCGGCATTGGCCAGCATCGGAAGGGCGGAGAGGGCGGCAGCGGCGAGCAGGGTCTTGATGAACGAACGCATGGCGAAGATTTCCTTTGCAGAAAGGATTGTGAAAGAAGAAGTCGAGAGTTCCCTGTAGAGCGCAAGCCGCCGAATCGCAGCCGGTAGCGCAAACGGGTTTCCCCTCCCGTCGGCGGAATGCTAAGCAGAAAGCGTGCCAACTCACAAAATTATTGTGACGCTTGTCCCGAATATGGGCGTTTTTAGTTAATTTCGCGTGAAAACGTTTTCTCGGTCATCGGCCGAAATTCCCTGGGTGCCGACGAAGGGCAGTGAACCCGGGAACTCGAGCAGTAAATTGACCCAGAGCGTCAGATCGAACGCGGTGCGGACGCATCGGGCTCCGGGTTCGGGCGCATGCCGGAATCAGCGATAATGGGCCGATGGGCATCACCATCAAAACCCCCGACGAAATCGAAAAGATGCGCGTCGCCGGCCGCCTGGCCGCCGAAGTGCTGGAAATCCTGGTGCCGCACGTCAAACCGGGCGTCAGCACCGAAGATTTGGACCGCATCGCCCACGACCACATCGTCAACGTGCAGAAGGCCGTGCCGGCCAACGTCGGTTACCGCGGCTTTCCCAAGACCGTCTGCGCCTCGGTCAACAACGTCATCTGCCACGGCATCCCCAGCGAAACGAAGGTGCTGAAGGACGGCGACATCGTCAACATCGACGTCACTGTCATCAAGGACGGCTGGCACGGCGACACCAGCCGCATGTACTACGTCGGCACGCCGTCGGTGATGGCCAAGCGCCTGGTCGAGACGACGTACGAAGCGATGTGGCGCGGCATCCGCATGGTCAAGCCGGGCGCGACCCTGGGCGACATCGGCGCCGCGATCCAGGAACTGGCTGAAGGCGAGCGCTTCAGCGTCGTGCGCGAATACTGCGGCCACGGCATCGGCCAGATCTACCACGAAGAACCGCAGGTGCTGCATTACGGCCGGCCGGGCGAGGGCGTGGTGCTGCGCAAGGGCATGACCTTCACGATCGAGCCGATGATCAACGAAGGCACCCGCCACACCAAAGTGCTGCCGGACGGTTGGACCGTGGTGACCAAGGACCGCAAGCTGTCCGCGCAATGGGAGCACACCATCGTCGTCACCGACGACGGCTATGAAGTGCTCACCCAACTGCCGGGCGCAGAACCGCGGCCGTGAGCGAACCGGCCGCCGCCGATCACGCGGCGCCGCTGGAGGACGCGGCGGACGACGCGGCCTGGTCGGCCGCCGCG
>DATFFH010000046.1:0-13950 GCA_035250245.1 Luteimonas sp.
CAGCCGCGACGTGTCGGCGATGATCGATCCGGTCGAGCTGCGGCGCTTGCGCGAGCAGGCCGAAGCGCGCAAGGCCGCGGGCAACAACCCGGAATCGCCGGCGCCTTGAGCACCGCGCTCAGCGTCAACCTCAACAAGATCGCCGTGCTGCGCAATTCGCGCGGCGGCGCCGAGCCCGACGTGGTCCGCGCCGCGCGCGCGTGCCTGGACGCCGGCGCGCACGGCGTCACCGTGCATCCACGCCCCGACACGCGCCACATCCGCGCCGACGACGTGCTGGCGCTGGCCGCGCTGACCCGCGAATACGGCGTCGAACTCAATCTGGAAGGCAATCCGTTCGCGCCGCCGCGGGCCGGCTATCCCGGCTTCGCCGCGCTGTGCGCGCTGGCGCGGCCGGCGCAGGCGACGCTGGTGCCGGACGACGACGGGCAGATCACGTCCGATCATGGTTTCGATTTCGACCGCGATGGCGACGCGTTGCGACCGCGGATCGCCGAGCTGAAAGCTTTGGGTTGTCGCGTAAGTCTATTCGTCGATGCCGGCACGGTCGGCGTGGCGCGCGCTGCCGAGATCGGCGCGGATCGGATCGAGCTATACACCGGCCCGTACGCGGAAGCGCATGCGCGCGGCGATGCGCGCGATGCGCTCGCGGCCTGCGTCGCCACCGCGCGCGAGGCGCAAGCCGCGGGGTTGGGCGTGAATGCGGGACACGATTTAAGTCAGGCGAACCTGGGCGAATTCGCGGCGGTGGTGCCGGGTTTGCTCGAGGTTTCGATCGGTCATGCGTTGATCGGCGAAGCGCTGTACGACGGCCTGAATCGGACCGTCCGAGCTTATTTGCGGATCCTGGCTGCGTAATCCGCGCTAGCCAAGCAAGACGTCGACTTGACTTAATTCGAGCCGACACCGTTCCGCATCCAGCATTCGTGCCGACTATGGCTAGCGCAGATGTCGTAGCCCGGGTGGAGCCGAAGGCGATACCCGGGGCAGGAGTCGCAGCGTGTTCCCGGGTATCGCCTTCGGCTCCGCCCGGGCTACGTCGCTAGTTCCGCACGAACCCGATCCGTTGCAGGTCCGCGTTCTTCGCTGCGGCCAGTACTTGCGCCAGCACTTCGTATTCGGCCTCCTGATCGGCATCGATCTGCAAGGTCGGCGATTGCGCCGGATCGCGCTGCACCTCGGCGGACATCATGTTTTCCAGCGCGGCGAGCGGGGTCGGGTTGCCGTTCCACGTAACCTGGCCGGCGGCATCGATGCGCAACGAAATCGGCTCCGGCGGCTGTGGTCGTTCGACGTCCGGCGGCAAAGCTTGCGGCAGGTCCATGCCGATCCGCCGCGACAGCGCGGGCATCGTCATCATGAAGATGACCAACAACACCAGCATCACGTCGACCAGCGGGGTGATGTTGATCTGCGCGTTCTCGCGCTGCATGGAAACGGTGGAATACGACATGGCGTCCTCCCCTGTTCCGTTGGTTCGGAACCACCCTACTCCCGCTGCCGTCCGGCCGGCAAGTGACCGGATTGAGCTTTTGTAGGAGCGGCTTTAGCCGCGAGCTTTTTCGGTCAGACGCGGCGAAATCGAGAATGTCGTATGCGGCCCGCGGGAGAGCTCGCGGCTAAAGCCGCACCTACAAAGCCGTCCTCGCCGGTATTCCTGGCTGACGGGCAAAAAAATGCCGCCCGGGTGGGCGGCATCAAAATCAAAGGTAGGTAAGCGTCCCGGCCGAGGCCGGTTATTGCGTGTTCGTTATTGCGTGTTCTGCACGAAGCCGATCTTGATCATCTCGGCGTTCTTGGCGGCGGCGAGGACCTTGGCCAGCACGTCGTACTCGGCTTCGTCGTTGGTGTCGATTTCGAGCGTCGGCTGGTTGGTCGGATCGCGCTGCACTTCCGCGGACATCATGTTTTCCAGCGCCGAGATCGGCGTCGGCGAGTCGTTCCAGTAGACCTGGTTGGACGCGTCGATGCGCAAGCGGATCGGCTCCGGCGGTTCCTTCGGGTTTTCCAGCGGCTTGTCGGTCTTCTGCGGCAGGTCGACCTTGATCGGGAACGACTGGATCGGCATGGTCACCATGAAGATGATCAGCAACACCAGCATCACGTCCACGAGGGGCGTGACGTTGATGTCGGCCATCGGGCCACCGCCGGAATTGGATGCGAATGCCATGGTTCCGTAACTCCGGTTACTTCTTCGGTTTGGTGGCCACGTAGCCGATGTCGAGCATTCCCTGCGCCTGCGCGATCTTGGTGATCTCGTTGATCGTGCGCATCTTGGTGGTGCGGTCGCCACGCAGGTTCAACGGCGGCTGCGGCTGCAGCTGGGCGGCGCTGGACAAGCGGCTTTCGAGGATGTCCTTGGTGATCGGCTCGTCGTTCCAGAACAACGTGCCGTCCTCTTTGACCGACAGCTGGATCGGGGTGGCCTTGATCTTGGCCTCCTCTTTCTTCTTCAGTTCCGCCCGCGGCAGCTCAATTTGAGTCTTGTTCTGCATGAGGGGCGTGGTGATCATGAAGATGATCAACAGCACCAGCATCACGTCGACGAGCGGCGTGACGTTGATCTCGGCCATGGGGCCGCCGGTGTTGTCGCCTGCGCTGAAGGCCATGTCAGGTTTCCTCTAAAGCTTCGTCCGAGGCCTGCGATCAGCGACGAGCGACGGCGGCTTCGCCGACGCGGGCGCCGGTCGCGAAGAAGTCGTGCAAGTCGTGCGCGAAGGTGTCGAACTTGTTGTTGGTGACGCGGTTCAGGCGGACGAAGAAGTTGTACGCCAGCACCGCCGGGATCGCCACGAACAAGCCGATCGCGGTCATGATCAGCGCCTCGCCCACCGGGCCGGCCACCGCGGAGATCGACGCGTCGCCCGACGAACCGATCCGGATCAGGGCGTGGTAGATGCCCCACACGGTGCCGAGCAGGCCGACGAACGGCGCGGTCGAACCGACCGTGGCGAGCACGGTGAGGCCGCTTTCCAGGCGCATGGATTCGCGGGTCACGCCCTGACGCAGGGCGCGGTCGACGAACTCGGAGCGGTTCAGCGACTCGACCAGGCGCGAGCCTTCGTGGCGCTGGTGGTGGGCGGCGGCCTGGGCGGCGTCGAGCGCGATCTTCGAGAAGGGCTCGCTCTTGGGCTGCTCTTCCATGAAGCGGATCGCGTCCTGCGCGTTCGGGGTTTCCCAGAACGTGCTGACCACGCGGTCTGCGCGGCCGCGCAGGCGCGTGTTCTTGATGAAGTTGATGACGATCCAGTAGACCGACATCACCGACATCAGGGCCAGGGTGACGAACACGATCCAGCCGACGGCGTCGAAGTTCTGGAGCAGATGGCCGAAGCTCATCTGCTGGAGGGCCGCGGCATTGTTGTTACCGGCGGCGGCGGTGGCGGTTTCCTGCAGCATGACGCTTACCTTTGAATGTCGTGGAAGGATTGGATGACGCTGGTTTCTTTCTAGTGGGTATAACGGGTACCGCTTGCTCTCACACCGGCATCAGCCGAGTTTGAATTCGACCGGAACGCGGACGCGACCGGCGGTTTTCTGTCCGCCGGATTGCGCGGGGTTGAAGCGCCAGCGCTTCGCGGCCTGGACCGCGGCGCGGTCGAGGTTGCGATTGCCGCTGGACTGTTCGACCTGCACATCGGTGGCGTTGCCGTTGGCGTCCACGCTGATCACGAGCACCACGGTGCCCTGGATATTGCGGCGCTGCTCTTCCGGCGGATATTTCGGCGGATTCATGTTCTTCGACGAAATATCGACGCTGGCCTCCATCGAGGCGACCGGCGCGGGCGGCGCGGGCGGTGCCGGCGGCGGCGCCTGCACGTCGCTGGCGCGAGCTTCGTCGACGATGATCGGCGGCGCTTCCGGCGGCGGCGGCACCGGCGACGGACGCGGCGGCGACAGCTCCTTGATCGGCGTCGGCTTGGGCGGTTCCGGCGGCGGCGGCGGCGGAGGGGGCGGCGGCGGCGGCGGTTCGATGAAAGTCACATCGACACGGTCGTCGCGTTCGTCTTCTTGCGGCGGCGGCGAAATCGGCGCCAGCAGCAATAGCAACGCCGCGGCATGGATGGCGATCGCCAACGTGATACCGGCGATGCGCGGCCAGTTGAGGCCTGGGTCGCGGTCGTCTTGGTTCTCGTGGCGGGCGAGACGTTCGATCATGCGGAGCTCTGCTGCATTGGGCTCGGCGCGTGAGCGCCGCGGATCAGTTTCGAGGGACATGCGGCCCTTCTTGGCCGCATGAACCTCTTAGCTTATACCAATCGAGCGGGCTCGTTCCAATCGATTCCGCGCTTAATGAAATACTTACTTACTTGAGCAACGAATTGGCCTGGGCGGGATCCTTCACGCCTTTGTCCAGCGCCTTCTGCGCGGCTTCCTTGGCCTGGGCTTTCTTGCCCTGGAAACTATAAACCTTGGCGAGATTCAGGTAAGCCTCGCCGTCGGCGGCGATCGGCGCGGCCTTGCTGTACATATCTTCGGCCGTCTTGGCGTCGTCCGCGGCGTAGGCTTTCTGCGCCACGATCATGTATGCGCGTGCAAGGTCGGCGTCCTGCGGCAACAGGCCCTTGGCGGCGCCGTCTTCGATCACGCCTTTGGCTTCCTTCCATTTGTCTGAATTCAAATAGCCGGCGTACAGCGCCTTGTACTCGCGCGCTTCGGTCAATTGGCCCTTCTTGTAGGCCTCGCCGAGCAAGGCATTGGCCTGGTCGTATTTGTCGCCCTGCTGCAGCGCGGCCACCGCGTTCATCAGCAGCTTCTTGTCGTTCGGGTTCTTGGCGTACAAGTCCTGGTAGAGCTTGGCCGCTTCTTCGTTGCGATCCAGGCTGAGCAGGATGCTGCCGCGCATGGATTGATACTTGGGATCGTCGACCTTGGTTTCGGCGAGGAAACGATCCAATGTCTTCAACGACGCATCGTACTGGTCCAGGCCGAATTGCACCGTGGCCAGATTGCTCATCACCTGGTAATGGCTGTTGTTGTCCAGGCCGTTGCTGTCCAGCGCTTTCTGGAAATACTCGGCAGCCTTGGCTTCGTTGTTCGCGTCGGCGGACGCGCTGCCGGCCAGCTGGTAAGCAAAACCTTTCTCGTAGGCGTTGGCTTCGGGATTGCTCGCGATTTTTTCGGCCTGCGCGACGGTGCCGGCGTAGTCCTGCTTTTCGTAGGCTTCCTGCGCGGCCTGCAGCGTCTTCAAGGTTTTGTTGCTGGCTTTGGCGTCCGGTTCCTGACGCGTGGCGTTAGGGAACAGCGGCGCCGCGGCTTCGACCTTCTTGTCCGACTTCTGCCCCAACTCGGCCTTACGGCGATCGCGCTGCGAGCGCATGCTTTCGGTGCCGACGCTGTTCCGATCGCCGGGACGCGGCTTGGACTGATCGGAGTTGTTGCCCATCGCCTGGCCGTAGACCGGCGCGGCGAAAGCGGCCGAGACGGCGGCGGCGATTAGCAAGCTGACGGGAAGACTGGTTTTCATCGGCGTTCCTCGGCGCTGGATACGGCTAACGGTTGATGAGGGAATTCGGGGGCACGGCCCGGGGGCGGCCACGCTAACAGAACAGACCTTCAAAAGTCGCAAAATTTTTGCGGACCTGACCGCCGCCTTAACCGCAGTTCGGCTTGCGCCCGGCCACACGCGCCTGTTCGTATGCCGGCACCAGCTGGGACGAGCGTTGGCGCAACTCGGAAATGCGGGCCTGCGGATCGGGATGGGTGGACAACCATTGCGGCGGACGGCTGCCGCCGGCGGCGATCATGTTCTCCCACAGGTTCACCGCTTGGCGCGGATCGAAACCGGCGCGCGCCATCAGTTGCTGGCCGACCACGTCGGCCTCGGTCTCCTGCTGGCGCGAACCGGGTAACAGGAAGCCGGTCTGGGCGAGGACGCTGCCGCCCTGCATGGCGGCGTTGCCGGCGCCCTCGCCGTAGCGCGAGCCGGCCAGCGCGCCCAGGATCTGCAGCGCGCCCTGCGCGCCCATCTGCCGGGTGATGCGCTCGTCATGGTGGCGCGAGACGACGTGGCCGATTTCGTGGGCGATGACCGCGGCCAATTGGTCCTGATTGCGGGCCACGCTGAAGATGCCGGTGTTCACGCCGACCTTGCCGCCCGGCAGCGCGAACGCGTTCGGCTCCTGGTTGGCGAACAGCGCGGTTTCCCAGCCGGCTTGCGCGCCCGGCGGCAGCTCGCGGGTGATCGCGCCGACCACGCAGCGCACATAGGCGTTCTGCTTGGCGTTGTTGCTGATCGGGCCTTTGCTCTTGGCCTCGGCGAAAGCCTGCGCGCCCAGCTGGTTGAGCTCTTGCTGCGAAACGCCGCCCACCATCTGCCGGCGTCCGGTCGGCGACATCGTGGTCGCGCACGCGGCGACCATGCAGGCGATCGCCGCCGCCAGGATGACTGCTCTCATCTTCCGCCCCCCAAATCGATTGGTCGGCCGACTTTTAAGCCGGCCAACCTGAAGACCGCGTCAATCCGGCCTGGATCGATGCCCGGCCGCCGATCACACGTCGAGGTTGGCCACCTTCAACGCGTTGTCCTCGATGAACTCGCGGCGCGGTTCGACCACATCGCCCATCAGCGTGCTGAAGATCTGGTCGGCGGCGACGGCGTCCTCGATCCGCACCTGCAACAGGCGACGCGTGTCGGGATTGACCGTGGTGTCCCACAGCTGCTCGGGGTTCATTTCGCCCAGGCCCTTGAAGCGCTGGATCATGCGGCCCTTCTTCGCCTCTTCCAGCAACCAGGCCTGCACTTCGGCGAAGCTGGCCACCGGCTGCGACTTGCCGCCGCGCACGATCTGCGCGCCGTCGCGGATCAGCCCGTGCAGCACCGCCGCGGCTTCGCGCAGCGGACGCAGCTCGCCGCTTTCGAACGCCGACAGCGACAATACCTGGACCAGTTCCTCGCCCATGTGCTTGCGCGTGACCAGCAGCGCGCCAGGACGGTCCTCGCGCGCGGGCTGCAAGGTGAGCGTGTAGCGCGGGCCGCCGATGCCGCCGCGGTTGAGCCGCGCCTGCAGCGCTTCCAGCTCGTGCTGCTCGTCGGTGTTCTCGGCCAGGCGCGCGGCGTCCAGCGGGGTGAAGTCGATCAGCGACTCCAGCACGATCGGATCGTAGCGGTGCGCGTTGCGCGCGATCGCCTCGCGCGCGCCGGAATACGCCAGCAGCAGCTTCTCCAGCGCGGCGCCGGTGATCGGCGGTTCGCCGTCGGCCGGGATCAGCGATGCGTTCTCGACCGCATTGCCGGCCAGGTACGCGTTGAGCGCCGCGTCGTCCTTCAGGTACAGCTCCTGCTTGCCTTGCTTGAGCTTGTACAGCGGCGGCAGGCCGATGTAGACGTGGCCGCGCTCGATCAGTTCGGGCATCTGCCGGTAGAAGAACGTCAGCAGCAGGGTGCGGATGTGCGAGCCGTCCACGTCCGCGTCGGTCATGATGATGATGCGGTGGTAGCGCAGCTTGTCCGGGTTGTATTCGTCCTTGCCGATGCCGGTGCCCAGCGCGGTGATCAGCGTGCCGACCTCGGCCGAGGCGAGCATGCGGTCGAAGCGCGCGCGCTCGACGTTGAGGATCTTGCCGCGCAGCGGCAGCACCGCCTGGTTCTTGCGGTTGCGGCCCTGCTTGGCCGAGCCGCCGGCCGAGTCGCCCTCGACGATGAACAGTTCGCTCAACGCCGGATCCTTCTCCTGGCAGTCGGCGAGCTTGCCCGGCAGGCCGGCGATGTCCAGCGCGCCCTTGCGGCGGGTCAGGTCGCGCGCCTTGCGCGCGGCCTCGCGGGCGCGCGCGGCGTCGACGATCTTGCCGGCGATCGCCCTCGCCTCGTTCGGATGTTCCTGCAGGAATTCTTCGAGCCTGGCGCCGAAGGTGCTTTCCACCACCGGACGCACTTCCGAGCTGACCAGCTTTTCCTTGGTCTGCGAGGAAAAGCTCGGGTCGGGCACCTTCACCGACAGCACCGCGATCATGCCTTCGCGCATGTCGTCGCCCGACAGCGTGATCTTGGCCTGCTTGGCGATGCCGTTCTGCTCGATGTAGTTGGTCAGCGTGCGGGTGAGCGCGGCGCGGAAGCCGATCAGATGGGTGCCGCCGTCCTTCTGCGGGATGTTGTTGGTGAAGCAGAACATCGTTTCCTGGTAGGCGTCGGTCCATTGCAGGGCGACGTCGACGGTGATGCCGTTCTGCTCGCCGGTCACCGAAATCACATTCGGGTGCAGCGGCGTCTTCAACTGCGCCAGATGCTCGACGAAGGAGCGGATGCCGCCCTCGTACTGGAACGTGTCGCTGCGCCCTTCTCCGCGTTCATCGGTCAGCGTGATCTTGACGCCCGAGTTGAGGAACGACAGTTCGCGCAGGCGCTTGGCCAGGATGTCGTAGTGGAACTCGACGTCGGTGAAGATTTCCGCCGCCGGCTTGAAGCGCAGCAGCGTGCCGCGCTTGTCGGACGCTTCGAGCTGCTTGAGCGGATACACCGGCTCGCCCAGCGAATACTCCTGCTGCCAGTGGTAGCCGTCGCGCCAGATGTCCAGCCACAGTGTTTCCGACAACGCGTTGACCACCGAGACGCCGACGCCGTGCAGGCCGCCGGAAACCTTGTAGCTGTTGTCGTCGAACTTACCGCCGGCGTGCAGCACGGTCATGATCACTTCGGCCGCCGATACGCCCTCTTCCTTGTGGATGTCCACCGGAATGCCGCGGCCGTTGTCGTAGACGCCGACCGAGCCGTCTTCGTGGATGCGCACGACGACATCGTCGGCGTGGCCGGCGAGCGCTTCGTCGATCGCGTTGTCCACCACTTCGAACACCATGTGGTGCAGACCGGTGCCGTCGTGCACGTCGCCGATGTACATGCCGGGACGCTTGCGGACGGCTTCGAGGCCGCGCAATACGGTGATCTTGCTGGAGTCGTAGTTCTGGTTCGGGGTGTCGGGGGTGAAGCCGTCTTCGGTCGTTTCGGACATGCTGTTCGCGCGCTCCCGCGACGCGGTGGCGCAGCCACGGCATCGCGACACATTAACTATAGGGGATTGCTCCGGGAATTATAGCATCCGAGGGCACTGCAAGCCCCCGTTGTGGGTAGCGCTTGTAGGGCGGAACCGCCGCAGGCGATTCCGCCAAGACCACGTTATGGGAGACGGACGGCGAGGCGGCGGAATCCGCTTCGCGGGTTCCACCCTACTTTGCCAAACCCTTGGTTTCGCTGAGGCTTCAGTTAGTTGGCGCAAGCACTCGCCCATGTTCCACGTGGAACACCGTCGCTTCCTTGCTCTTGCCATCGGGCAATTCGGTGCCGGTAATGAATACCTGCGCCCCGCTCTCCCGCAATCGGCCCAGAAGCTGCTGTTGGTGGGCCCGATCCAGTTCCGAGGCCAGGTCATCCAAGGCCACGATCGGCCATTCGCCGCGCAGCGCCGCATAGTCCTCGGCTTGGGCCAAGAGACAGGCGAGCGCGGTCAATTTGGCCTGGCCCCGGGACAGGGCCTCCCGGTCGGGTCTCGCGGCATGGTCGACTCGCCAGTCCGCCCGGTGCGGGCCGACCGAGGTGTAACCGGTGGCCAGATCCCGCTCCCTCGCCAACAGCAGCGCGTCGGCCAGAGCCATTTCCTGGCGCCGCCAGCCCGGTTGGAAATGCAGGCTAGCTAGTCCCAGCGAGGGAGCCAGATCCGCCGATACCGCCGCCAATCGATCCTGGAGACGGTCCAGATAGGTTTCACGACGCGAGGTCAGCGGCTCCCCGGCCTCGGCGAGCTCCCGCTCCCATAGATCCAGCTGATCGGGTGCGGGCCGGGCCTTCAACAAGGCATTGCGCTGTTTCAGGGCCCGAGCATAACGGCGCCAGAGCAACATGAAGTCCTGTTCCACGTGGAACAGACCCCAGTCCAGCCAGCGCCGGCGCGGTTCCCCGCCTCCGGACACCAGCGCGTGGCTGCCCGGTTCGAAAGTCACCACCGCTAACGCGGCACAGAGGTCGCCCAGGGTGGGCGCCGGAGCGCCATCCAGGCGCCCTTCCCAATCTTGGCCGGTATGGCGCAGGCCGGCGCGGCGCAGCCGCTCCCCGTCTTCCTGCCACTCCGCAAAGACTTCCAGTGACTCGGCCCCGGTGCGGATCAAGCCATCGCGTACAGGCCCCCGAAAACTGCGGCCGTAACCCAGCAGGTGGATCGCCTCGAGCAGGCTGGTCTTGCCGGCGCCGTTGTCGCCGGTGATCCAGTTCAGAGCCGGGCCGGGCGAGATCGAGATGGGCTCGAGACGGCGCAGGCGTTGGACGTCGAGTCGGGTCAGTCGCATGACGAGCACCCAAAACGAGACCGCCCGGTAGAGACCGGGCGGCGATGTTTCACGTGGAACTGTGTCCTATCCATCAAAGCCGCAGCGGCATCACCACGTGGCGGCAGCGTTCATTGCTGGCTTCGCGTACCAGCGCGGACGAATTGGCATCGCGCAGGGCGATCACCACATGCTCGTCGCGCAGGGCGGTGAGGGCATCCAGCAGGTAGTTGACGTTGAAGCCGATCGCCAGGCCGTCGACCTTGGTGTCGGCCTCGACCTCTTCCTGCGCTTCTTCCTGCTCCGGGTTGTGGGCGTTGATCTTCAGCTGGCCCGGCGACACCTCGACGCGGACGCCGCGGTACTTCTCGTTGGACAGGATCGCGGCACGCTGCAGCGAGGCGCGCAGAGCTTCGCGGTCGACCTTGACCTCGCGGTCGGCGCCGATCGGGATCACCGCTTCGTAATCGGGGAAGCGGCCGTCGATCAGTTTCGAAGTGAAGGTGACATCGTCGCGCTTGACCCGGATGTGGCTGCGGCCCAGTTCGAGTTCGAGCGTGCGGTCGCCGCCCTCGAGCAGGCGCTGCAGCTCCTGCACGCCCTTGCGCGGCACGATGATCTGGCGCTTGCCGCCGCCGCCGTCCAAGGCCGCTTCGCACAGCGCCAGGCGATGGCCATCGGTGGCCACGCAGCGCAGCACTTTGTCGCTCAGGTCGAACAGCAGGCCGTTGAGGTAATAACGCACGTCCTGCTGGGCCATCGCGAAGGCGGTGCGTTCGATCAGTTCCTTCAGCGAGGCCTCCGGCACCTGCACGCGTTCGGTCGCCTCGACTTCGTCGATCGACGGGAAATCGTTGGCCGGCAAGCTGGCCAGGGTGAAGCGGCTGCGCCCGGCCTGGACCGTAATCTTGTCTCCGGACTGGCTGACGGTGACTTTGCTGCCGTCGGGCAGGGCGCGCACGATCTCGAACCACTTGCGGGCCGGTACGGTGATCTCGCCATCTTGGGCGTCGTCCACGGCCGAGCGAGCGACCATCTCCACTTCCAGGTCGGTACCCGTCAACGACAGTTGGCCCTGCTTCACCTGCACCAGCAGATTAGCCAGGACGGGCAGGGTCTGCCGCCGTTCGACCACGTTGACGACCTGCGCCAACGGTTTGAGCAAGACTTCGCGTTGCAGACTGAAACGCATGCGGGCCTGATCCCCTTCGCTCTGGTGCTTATGAATGGATAAAAACAGAAAAGCAGGTGGTGCTGGTGTAGAAAATTTCTGTGGACAACTAACTTAAGCGTTTGTTTTTACTGAGTTTAGTTAGGCTGCAAACCCATTTGGCAAAGACTGGTGCGATAGCTGCACAAGCTGTGGGTAACTTTTCAGGCCGCGCTTATCCTCGAATTATCCACAAGCCTCACGCCGAATTACTCACTGAGTTTGCGGATCAACTTGTCCCAGTCCTCGTGCAGCTTGCCGTCGGTTTCCAGCAGGCTGCGGATCTGGCGGCAGGCGTGCAAAACGGTGGTGTGGTCGCGGCCCGCGAAGGCGTCGCCGATCTCGGGCAGGCTGTGTTCGGTCAGCTCCTTGGCCAGCGCCATCGCCACCTGGCGCGGCCGGGCCAGCGAACGCGTCCGCCGCTTCGACAACAAATCCTTCAGTTGCAGGCCGTAGTAGTCTGCCACGGTCTTCTGGATGTTGGGGATGCCGATCGCTTGCTGCTGCGCGCGCAGCAGATCGCGCAGCGTTTCCTGGGCAAATTCGACGGTGATGCTGCGGCCGGTGAAGTTGGCGCGTGCGGCCAGCGTGTTGAGCGCGCCTTCCAGGTCGCGGACGTTGCTGCGCATCTTCTTGGCCAGCAGGAAGGCGACGTCTTCCGGGATCAGGGCGCCGCGCTCGCGCGACTTGGACAGCACGATCTGGGCGCGGGTCTCGAAGTCGGGCGGGTCGATCGCCACCGACAAGCCCCAGGCCAGCCGCGATTTCAAGCGCGGTTCCAGGCCGTCGACTTCGCGCGGGTAGCGGTCGCAGGTCATGATGATCTGCTGCTTGCCGTCGAACAGCGAATTGAAGGTGTGGAAGAACTCTTCCTGGGTGCGGTCCTTGCCGGCGAAGAACTGGATGTCGTCGATCAGCAACGCGTCGATCTGCTGGAACTGGCGCTTGAACTGATCGGCCGATTTCTCCTGCAGCGCGCGGAAGAAGGCGCTGTAGAACTGTTCCGAACGCAGGTACAGCACGCGCGCGGCCGGATTGGCGCGGCGCATTTCGTTGCCGGCGGCGAACATCAAATGGGTTTTGCCCAAGCCGGTGCCGCCGTACAGCAGCAGCGGATTATGGGCGCGGTCGCCGGGTTTCTGCGCCGCCTGCCAGGCCGCGGCGCGACCCAGCTGATTGCTACGGCCTTCGACGAAATTGTCGAAGGTGTAGTGGCCGTCCAGGTTGCCGTGGAACGGTTCGGCCGGGCGCATCGCCATCGCGGCGCCCACGACAGGCGACGGCGTCGCGGCTGCGCGCTTGAGCGCACCGATTTCCAGGCTGACTTCGGGCGTGCCGGCGTAGTGCGCCAATAATTCGCGGATCCGGCCTAGGTAACGGTCGCGGACCTGTTCGACCACGAAAGCGTTGGGCGCGAACAGGACCAGGGCGTCGTCGCGCTGGGTCGCCTGCAGCGGTTTGAGCCAGGTATGGACGTCTTCGGCCGGCAATTCGGCTTCCAGGCGCTCCAGGCATCGCGGCCAGGCATCGAGATTGGGGGTCAAGGTCATTCGACAGGCTGGCCGCACGACGCGTCGCGTCGCGAGAAGAGGTGTTCGGGATGGCAAGCAGACTATCACCGGCCCCCCAATCGCGCACCTGTGGATAACACTTCAGTGCCGACGCAAACCAAGCCACCGCACGGTTTGACCAATGCCAACCGAACCGGCTATCCTTAGCGGTCTTGTCACCCGATAACTCGGCACGATCATGGCCACCAAGCGCACCTACCAGCCCAGCAACCTCAAGCGCAAGCGCGACCACGGCTTCCGTGCCCGCATGAAGACCGCCGACGGTCGCAAGGTGCTGGCCCGCCGCCGCGCCAAGGGCCGCAAGGTACTGTCGGCCTAAGCCGACCCGCCGGCCGTTGCGGCCGGAGCCCCGAACCCATGCCCATGCGCGCCCGCTTCCCGCGTAGCGCGCGCCTGACGGCCGCGTCCGATTTCGACGCCGCGTTCAAATCGGGCAAGCGCATCAACGATCCCTTGTTCGGGCTGCATTGGCGGCCCGATGCCGCCGTGCCCGCGCGCCTGGGCCTGGCCGTGTCGCGCAAAGTCGATGGCCGGGCCGTGGGCCGCAACCGGATCAAGCGCGCGCTGCGCCAGCATTTCCGCCTGATCCGCGCCGAATTGGCGGGCGGCGATTACGTGTTCGTAGCGCGCCCGGCCGCGGCCAAGGCCTCCGCCGAAGCCTTGTCTGTGGCCATGGAATCGCTGCTGCGCCGCGCCGGCGCCCGGCTGCGGCAGTCGACTGCGGAGGGCGCGCCCGGCACAATGCGCAGCGCCGCCCTTGCCGGGGCCGCCGCCAATCCCGATGTATCCACCCACGATCCCGCGCCGGCGCCCGATGCCGGCTGAGCCTATCGCTGCCTGATGAACCAGACCCGCGTTTTCCTGATCTTCGCCTGGCTGATGGTGGCGACCCTGTTGTGGATGGAGTGGGGCAAGGAG
>DATFFH010000047.1:0-11250 GCA_035250245.1 Luteimonas sp.
CGACGCGCTTGTCCTGCATCGCCAGCGCGACCGCCTGAGGCCAACCCTGCATCGTCTCGCCGCCGTCGGCGCTGACCGTGGCGTGCGCCACCATCTGCAGCATGCGGTCGCGGATTTCGCGCTGGAATCCGCTCATCACCGCCAGCGTGGTGATCAGCGCGGCCACGCCCAGGGCGATGCCTAGGATCGAGGCCAGCGAAATGAAGGAAATGAAGCCGTTGCGGCGTTTCGCGCGCAGATAGCGCAGGCCGATGGCGACGGGGATGGGTTTGAACATCGTGTCCTTGGGACCGGACCGGCCGGGTCCGGGCTGGCGCTATGGTGCCATCGAAGCGGCGGAGGGCGAAGCCCGTGCCGCTGCCGCGGCCAGACGCAGTTCACGTCGGCGCGCGGCCGGCAGGGTGTCCGGCCACCAGACGGCGTACCGGCGGCGGCCATCCGCATCGCGCCAGCGCACGAAGGCGAGCGGGCCGCGCCACACGACCAACGCGTCCCATGCGGGAACGCCATCGACCGTCGCCGGCCGCTCGTTGCCGGGCCAAACCCAAGTCCGCACGGGCTGGCGCGCCTCGCGACGCGCTCGCCATGCGGCATAGATCGCCGTCGCAGCCGCGAGCGGCCAAGCCCAGGGACGCGGCATCTCCGAAGCCAATACCGCGAACGCGGCGAATGCGCCCAACAGCACGATCGCGCCGATCGCCCAACGGGAAGGACGCCATTCAAGCCGGCAACTGACGGATCCGTTCGACCAGCGCGGCGATTTCGGCATCTTCGGGAAGCTCGTGACCCATGAACCAGTGCCAGAGCTTATCGTCCTCGCAATCCAGCAAACGTAGGAATACGCCGCGTTGCGCTTCGGAGTCTTGCGCCCAAGCGCGGTCCAGATAGCGCAGCATCAGCTGGTCGAGCTCGCGCATGCCGCGCCGGCAGCGCCAGCGCAGGCGCTTGAGTTCGGCTTCGTCGCTCACGCCAGCAGCAGGTAGGCCAGATACGCCCACAACAGCCACAGCACGATGCCGCCGGCCAAGTAAGCGACGAAACGATGCATGACTTTGTTGTAGGTGCAGTGGATCGCGCTGTGGGCGATGCGCAGCGCCACGAACAGCCACGCCAACACCAACAGCACCGGCGTGGCCAAACCCGCGAACGCAGCGATCAGCGCCGCCGCGTAGAACAGCACCGGCAACTCGAACAGGTTGCGCAGATTGTCCGCAACCTTGCTGTCGGTGAGCCTGGCTGCGGCCTGGGACGAGGTCGCCACCGACTGCGGATGGATGCGCTCGCGTTTCATCTGGCCGACGCGCACCACGAACATGCGGCACCACACCAGGAACGTCAGGCCGACCAGAGCGAACACCGGCCACAGCATCGCCGCGCCCGTCATGCGCCCTCAGCCCCTGCGCGCCAGCATCAGCTGCTTGATCTCGCCGATCGCCTTGGCCGGATTCAAGCCCTTCGGACACGTCCGCGCGCAGTTCATGATGGTATGGCAGCGGTACAGCTTGAACGGATCTTCCAGGTCGTCCAGGCGCGCACCGGTGTCTTCGTCGCGGCTGTCGATGATCCAGCGATAGGCCTGCAGCAGAATTGCCGGACCGAGGTAACGGTCGCCGTTCCACCAGTAGCTCGGGCAGCTGGTGCTGCAGCAAGCGCACAGGATGCATTCGTACAAGCCGTCTAGCTTGGCCCGGTCTTCCTTCGACTGCAGCCGCTCACGGTCCGGCGGCGGCGCGCTCTGGGTGCGGATCCACGGTTGGATGGATGCGTACTGCGCGTAGAAATGGGTCAGGTCCGGTACCAGGTCCTTGACCACTTCCATGTGCGGCAGCGGATAGATCGGCACTTCGCTCTTGCCGCAGTCCTCGATGGCCTTGGTACAGGCCAGCGTATTGGTGCCGTCGATGTTCATCGCGCAGCTGCCGCAGATGCCTTCGCGGCAGGAGCGGCGGAACGTGAGCGTGGGATCGATCTCGTTCTTGATCTTGATCAGCGCGTCCAGGACCATCGGCCCGCACGCCGCCATGTCCACCTCGTAGGTGTCCATGCGCGGATTGGCGTCGTCGTCCGGGTTCCAGCGGTACACCTTGAAGGTGCGCGGCTGCTTCGCGCCGGGGCTCGCGAAATGCTTGCCCTTCTGGATCTTCGAGTTCTTGGGGAGAGTGAATTCGGCCATGGCTCGGATCCGTCAGTACACGCGGGGCTTCGGCGGCACCACGGCCACCTCGTCGGTGAGCGTGTACATGTGCACCGGGCGATAGTCGATATCGGTCTTGCCGTCGTCGCCGACCCAGCACAGCGTGTGCTTCTGCCAGGCCTGGTCGTCGCGCTCGGGGAAGTCCTCGCGCGCATGCGCGCCGCGCGATTCGGTGCGGTTTTCCGCCGAAACGATCGTCGCCAGCGCCTGGCCCAGCAGGTTCTGCAATTCGTAGGTTTCGATCAGATCCGAATTCCAGATCAAGGAACGGTCGCTGACCTTGACGTCGGCGAACGAGGCATGGATCTCGCGGATCTTCCTGACGCCTTCGCCCAGGGTTTCGCCGGTGCGGAACACCGCGGCGTCCGCCTGCATGGTGCGCTGCATGTTGTCGCGGATGACCGCAGTCGGCGTGCCGCCGTCCGCGTTGCGCAGCTTGTCGAGGTTGGCGAGCGCCTTGTCGCAGGCATCGTCTGCCAACTTCGAGTGGCCCTGGCCCGGTTTGATCGTCTCGGCGCAGCGGTTGGCCACCGCGCGGCCGAACACCACCAGGTCGAGCAGCGAATTCGAACCCAGCCGGTTGGCGCCGTGCACCGACACGCAGGCCGCTTCGCCGATCGCGTACAGGCCCGGCACCACCGCGTCGGGATCGCCGTTCTTCAGCTGCACGACTTCGCCGTGGTAATTGGTCGGGATGCCGCCCATGTTGTAGTGCACGGTCGGAATCACCGGGATCGGCTGCTTGGTCACATCGACGTTGGCGAAGATCCGCGCGCTCTCGGAAATGCCGGGCAGTTTCTCGTGGATGTCTTTCGGATCGAGATGGCTCAAGTCGAGGTGGATGTGGTCCTTGTTCGGGCCCACGCCGCGGCCTTCGCGGATTTCGATGGTCATCGAGCGCGAGACCACGTCGCGCGACGCCAAGTCCTTCGCGTTCGGCGCGTAGCGCTCCATGAAGCGCTCGCCCTTGTCGTTGCGCAGGATGCCGCCTTCGCCGCGCACGCCTTCGGTGATCAGCACGCCTGCGCCGTAGATGCCGGTGGGATGGAACTGGACGAATTCCATGTCCTGCAGGCCCAAACCGGCGCGCAGCGCCATGCCGCCGCCGTCGCCGGTGCAGGTGTGGGCCGAAGTCGCCGAGAAATAGGCGCGGCCGTAGCCGCCGGTGGCCAGCACCACGCCGTGGGCGCGGAACAGGTGCAGCGTGCCCTCGGCCATGTCCAGAGCCAGCACGCCGCGGCAAGCGCCGTGCTCGTCCATGATCAGGTCGAGCGCGAAGTATTCGATGAAGAAGCGTGCGTCGTGCTTCAGCGACTGCTGGTACAGCGTGTGCAGGATCGCGTGTCCGGTGCGGTCGGCCGCGGCGCAGGTGCGCTGGGCGGTGCCCTTGCCGTAGTGCGTGGTCATGCCGCCGAACGGACGCTGATAGATGCGGCCGTCCTCGGTGCGGCTGAACGGCACGCCCTGGTGTTCGAGTTCGATGATGGCCGGAATCGCTTCCTTGCACATGTACTCGATCGCGTCCTGGTCGCCCAGCCAGTCCGAACCCTTGATCGTGTCGTAGAAATGGAAGCGCCAGTCGTCCTCGCCCATGTTGCCGAGCGCGGCAGAGATGCCGCCTTGCGCTGCGACGGTGTGCGAACGGGTCGGGAACACCTTCGTCAGGCACGCCGTCTGCAGGCCTTTCTGCGCCAGGCCGAAGGTGGCGCGCAGGCCGGCGCCGCCGGCGCCGACGACGATCATGTCGTACTTGTGTTCGGTGATCGGGTATGCTGTCTTCATGCGGTCAGGCCATCAGCGCTATGCGGCCGATCGCGTACAAAGACGCGAATGCGCCAACGACGCAGGCCAAAGTGACGAGGAGTTGCGACGCCACTTCGACGGCGCGCGTATGAACGTAATCTTCGATCACCACCTGCACGCCGAGCTTGGCATGCCAGAACAGGTTGATGACGAGGATCGAAAGCAGGATGGCGTTCCAAGGCTTGGCGATGGTCGCACGCGCCGTTTCCAAGTCGGCGCCGGCCAACGACACCAGCAGCCACACCAGCCACGGCACCAGCAGCGCCAGCACGATCGCGGTGACGCGCTGCCACCAGAAATGGCCGACGCCGGATTTGGCCGAGCCCAGGCCGCGGGCGCGCGCCAGCGGCGTCCTGAAATCGCGAACCGGGCCGCTCATGCGCCACCCCGCAATGCGAAGAACCAGATGGCCGCGGTGACGATCACGGTCAGCACGACGACGGTATAGCCGGACTTGTACACGGCCGGAATATCGAAACCGCGGCCCGCATCCCACAGCAGATGGCGGATGCCGTTGAACAAGTGATAGACCAAGGAAGCGGTGAAGCCGAACAGCACGAACTTGCCGAGCGGCGAAGCCAAGCATGCCGAGAAGTTCGCGTAATGGTCGCCGCCGACGGCGATCGCCAGCAGCCACCAGGCCAGTCCGAGGGCACCGACCGCCAGGGCGCAGCCCGTTACGCGGTGGATGATCGACATCGTCATGGTGATCTGCCAGCGATAAACCTGCAGATGCGGCGACAAGGGACGTTCGCGTTGGGCCATCGTGGCGCTCGTTCTCTCGCTGGGCGGCATCGCCGCGTGGCTATCGCGCGTCGCCCGGGCGGCCGGGCATCGCGGCCCGAAGCTCAGAAATCGATGCAGCGTCCGTTCTTTTCCCAATCGCCGTAACGCGTCGGTTCGGGGCCTTCACGGCCGCCGATTTCCTTGGCGGGCGCCGTTTCCGGGACGGACTGTTCGGTCTGCTCCGGCTCGGGCTGGGGAACGGTTTCGCCTATCATTTCCAGGTCTCGCAACTTGCCAAGTTTAATTCCCACCCCCTTTTCGGACAAGCAGCGCTTTTGGAACCGCCCTCCGCCCTACCCGGACGAAATTCCGGATTCGCCCTGCACGGCCATCGCGTGGTCGCTTTGAGCGGACGCGACGCGACGACTTTCGCGCAAGCGCAGTTCATGAGCGACGCCAAAGCGCTGGCTCCGGGCCATTGGCAGTGGAGCGGTTGGCTGACGCCGAAAGGCCGCGTGATCGCCCTGTTCGCACTGTTGAAGTTCGACGACGAAAAACTCTGGCTGCTGCTGCCGGACGCCGACCCGGCCGAGTTCGCCGCACGCCTGCAGAAGTTCGTGTTCCGCAGTAAGACCGCGATCGCGGTGCGTGAGGATCTGCATGCGTCCGGCGCGTTCGAAGCGACCCCGGCACTAGGTTCGGCGTTGGCGGACGACGGAAGCGTTGTCGCGCTCGACATGGGCGGCGCGGGCGGTGCACGAACGCTGCGATTGAGCGCATCGAAAGCCGTTTCCGAAACGGAGCCAGACGATCTCGCCCGCTGGGCCGCATTCGATCTCACCCACGGTTTGCCGCACTTGCCGGCATCGCAATCGGAACAATGGACGCCGCAACAATTATCGCTGGACCGGTTGCGCGCCTACAGCGTGAAGAAGGGTTGTTATCCGGGCCAGGAAATCGTCGCGCGCACGCATTTCCTCGGCCAAGCTAAGCGTGGCCTGGTCTTGTTCGAAAGCACGCAAGCGCTGGAGCCGGGCGCCCAGGTCGAACATGAAGGCAAATCGCTGGGCACCGTCGTCAGCGTCGCGCAGGCCGAAGCGCGCACGCTCGCGCTGGCCGTATTGCCGCTGGATGCGCCGCAGGCCGGCCTGCATGCGAGCGGCGCGGCCTTGACCACCCTGCCCCTGTCCGACGGACTCGCCCGCTAGGCCGCCGAGCGGCGGCAAAGACATCCTGCCCTTGTTATGCTCGGCGCGGGGAATTTGAGCAGCTGGACGGCCTATCGGGGCCGGCGCTGCCGTGTCCCCGTCGTTCTTCACGCGCACTAAGGAAGGGATACGCAATGAAACGAACCGCATACTCGATATCCATCGCACTGGCCGTCGCTTTGGCCGCCGGCTGCGCCGCCCAGCAATCCAAGCCAGAACCCGCGCCGCCGCCGGCCGCGAATCAAAAATTGTCTTCGGACAGCCTGTTCGCTTTCGGCAAGTCCAGCCTCGCCGATCTCAGCGACGAAGGACGCCGCGAACTGGACGCGCTCGCTGCCGGTTTGAATGCGCGGCCGTACGAAGTGGTGCATGTGATCGGCCACAGCGACCGGATCGGCAACGACAAGGCCAACTTGGACCTGTCCACCCGCCGCGCCGCCGCCGTGCGTGCTTATCTGGTGCAGCAAGGCGTACCCGCCGACAAGATCACCGCGGTCGGCCGCGGCAGCGTCGAACCGGTGGTCGAATGCGACGACAAGGACCGCCAAGCCTTGATCGCTTGCCTGGCGCCGAACCGTCGCGTCGAGATCAAGATAGTGTCGCTGTAGCACGACCAGAACACGCCGCGTCGACGACTTCTCCAAACCCGGCCCTGCCGGGTTTTTTTAGTCCCTCTCCAACGGGAGAGGGGTTGGGGCGAGGGTACGGCGAAGTTGCGCAAGTTCCGGCTTATGTCGCTCCGCCGTACCCTCATCCGCCCTTCGGGCACCTTCTCCCGAGGGGAGAAGGAAAGGCGGCACGCTTTTCCGGAAGCTCACGCCGTTTCCGCCATAATCCCCCCGATGGAGGTCTCGGGACGCCAACCCACGTCGCCGCAGGGCGCGGTCGAAAAACGCGTCCGGCGCCATCGCGGCGGGCGCGTCGAAGCCGCCGCGGACTGGGTCGCCGCCGAAGTGCCGATCGCCCTGTCTTACAACGGCGAACCGTTCGCGGTGATGATGGCCACGCCCGACCGGCTCGAGGATTTCGCGCTGGGCTTCACCTTCAGCGAAGGCATCGCGGCGGCGAACGACACCCGCGTCCTCGGCATCGAAACTTCGCTGGAAGGCGTATCGGTAAGCCTGTCCATTCCCGACGCCGCCGCCGTCAAACTCGCCGAACGCCGCCGCAATCTGCAAGGCCGCAGCGGTTGCGGGATATGCGGCGCGGAATCGATCGAAGCCGTATTGCGCCCGCCGCCACCGGTCGGCGCGGGCCCTAACGTGACCCTGGATGCGCTGCAGCGCGCACTGCACGAATTGCACGCGCAGCAACCTTTGAACGCGCTGACCGGCGCCACCCACGCCGCCGCATGGGCGGATGCGCGAGGTACGCTCGTATGCGTACGCGAGGATGTGGGCCGCCACAACGCGCTGGACAAGCTGATCGGCGCGCTGGTCCGCGAAGGTGTGGATTTCAGCGCCGGGTTCGCCGTGATCACCAGCCGCGCCAGCTATGAAATGGCGATGAAGGCGGCGCAGGCCGGCATCGCAGTATTGGCCGCAATTTCGGCGCCGACCGCGTTGGCGATCGCGCTGGCCGAGTCGGCGGGACTGACCTTGATCGGTTTCGCACGCGACGACGGCTGCGTGGCGTATTCGCACCCGCAGCGTCTGTCGGCATCGGATTCGGAGGCGGCCGCATGAACGAGAAGAAGACCGTCCGCCGCTACGACGGGCCCGCCGGCGGCTGGGACGCCTTGCGCAGCACCGCCAAGCACCTGTTCGAACAGGACATCCCCGTGCTCGGCGCACGCACGCTGCTGTCCGCCAACCAGCCCGACGGCTTCGACTGCCCCGGCTGCGCCTGGCCCGACCGCGACCACACCTCTACGTTCGAATTCTGCGAGAACGGCGCCAAGGCCGTGGCCGCGGAATCGACCAAGCACCGCGCCACGCCTGAATTGTTCGCGAAATACACGCTCGCCGAACTGTCGCGGTACAGCGACCATTGGCTGGAAGACCAAGGCCGCCTGACCCATCCGATGCGCTGGGACGCGGCCAGCGATCGCTACCTCCCCGTCGAATGGGATGATGCTTTCGCCCTGATCGCGCGCCACTTGAACGGTCTTGATTCGCCGAATCGCGCGATCTTCTACACCTCCGGCCGCACCAGCAACGAAGCCGCCTTCCTGTATCAATTGTTCGTGCGCGAATTCGGCACCAACAATTTCCCCGACTGCTCGAACATGTGCCACGAGCCTTCGGGTACGGCGATGACGCCGCAGATCGGCGTCGGCAAAGGCACCGTGTCGCTGCACGATTTCGAACTGGCCGATGCGATCTTCATCTTCGGCCAGAATCCGGGCACCAACCATCCGCGCATGCTCGGCGAATTGCGCAAGGCGGCCAAGCGCGGCGCGGCCATCGTCTCGTTCAACCCGCTGCGCGAACGCGGGCTGGAGCGCTTCGCCGATCCGCAGGACAAGCTGGAGATGCTGCACGGCGGTTCGACCCGGATTTCATCGGACTACTTCCAGTTGAAGATCGGCGGCGATCTGGCCGCGATCAAGGGCATCGCCAAGCATGTGTTGGAAGCCGATGCACAGGCGCTGCACGACGGCCGGCCGCGCGCGATCGATACCGGTTTCATCGCCGAACACACGGCCGGATTCGAAGCTTTCGCCGCCGACGTGGCCGCCGAAAGCTGGGCGACGATCGAGGCCGAATCCGGCCTGACCGAGGCGCAGATCCGCCGCGCCGGCGACATCTACCTGGCCGCGGACAGCGCGATCTGCTGCTGGGGCATGGGCGTCACCCAGCACAAGCACTCGGTCGCGACCATCCACATGATCGTGAACCTACTGCTGTTGCGCGGCAACCTGGGCAAGCCCGGCGCGGGCGCTTGCCCGGTACGCGGCCATAGCAACGTGCAGGGCGACCGCACGATGGGCATCTACGAGAAGCCCTCGCCCGCCTTCCTCGAACGATTAGGCAACGTGTTCGGCTTCGCTCCGCCGCGCGAGCACGGCTTCGACACGATCGGCGCGATCGAAGCCATGCTCGACGGCCGCGGCAAGGTGTTCTTCGCAATGGGCGGCAATTTCGCCACTGCTACCCCAGACACAACGGCCACGCATCGCGCGCTGCGCAACTGCGACCTGACCGTGCACGTGGCGACCAAGCTCAATCGAAGCCATCTGGTGCACGGCGGCGAAGCCTTGATCCTGCCCTGTTTGGGACGGACCGAGATCGACGTGCAGGAAACCGGCCCGCAGGCGGTGACCGTCGAAGATTCGATGAGCATGGTTCACTTGTCGGCGGGCATTAATGCGCCCGCTTCGCCGTCGCTGCTGTCGGAACCGGCCATCGTTGCGCGCCTGGCCGAAGCGACGCTCGGCGCACGCAGCAAGACGCCATGGCGCTGGCTGATCGGCGATTACGGCCGGATCCGCGACAAGATCGCCGAGGTATTCGACGACTTCCACGATTTCAACGCGCGCGTGGCCGTGCCGGGCGGGTTCCGGCTGAGCAACACCGCTGCGCAGCGGCAATGGCGCACGGCGGCCGGCAAGGCGATGTTCGTGGCGCACGCGGTGCCCACCGATCTGCCGGTGCATCGCGCCCGCGCGGCGGCGGATTCGCCGGTGTTCACCCTGACCACCGTGCGCTCGCACGATCAGTACAACACCACTATCTACGGCCTGGACGACCGCTACCGCGGCGTATTCGGCGAACGCCGCGTGCTGTTCGCCCACGCCAAAGACATCGCGGCCCTGGGCATGAAGGCCGGCGATTGGGTGGATTTGGAAAGCTTGGGCGAAGACGGCCAACGCCGGCGCGCGGCGCGATTCATGCTGATCGAATACGCGATCCCGCGCGGCTGCCTGGCGGCCTACTACCCGGAAACGAATGCGCTGGTGCCGCTGTCCAGCTTCGCCGACGAGGCGCGTACGCCGACATCGAAATCGATCCCGGTCGTCGTTCTGCCGCATGCACAGGATGCGCCCTCGGAAGCGCCGCGTGACATCCCCGTCGCCTTCGTTGGCTGAGCGGCTGCTTGCCGAACTCGCGCGCGAACCGGCTGGCGTTTCGCTGCCGCGCCTATGCAAGCGGCTGGGCGTGCGCATGAATGTGCTGATGCGGGAATTGGCGTGGCTGGGCGAAGCGGAGATCGGCGGCGAGCCCGGGCCCGGGTTGGTCCGGGTCGGCAGGCACGGCGAGTTGGATGTGGCCGTGCTGACCGAACTTGGCCGCGGGCGAATCGCAGAGGAGTAGTCGTAAACCCGCCAGCCCCCCCGCTTGTGTAGAGCGGAGCTTGCTCCGCTGCTCTTCACGCCTACCACCCGGCCTTTGTGGGAGCGGCTTTAGCCGCGGGCTCTTTCCGCAAACCGCAGCGACATGAAGGGAAAGCTCGCGGCTAAAGCCGCTCCCACAAAGGCCTCCGCAGGGCGGGTTGAGCGCGGCCAACATCATCGCTATCACCGTCCGCGAACAAGGAGAGAAGCAGTCGCTGGATACGGGCCATTCGGCTTAGCTGCGATGATTGTCCTCGCCGCAATCGCATGGCAATGGTGGGTTTCGCTGCGCTCAACCCACCCTACAATCGCGTCACTTGCGGTGGGTGGCGATCCAGTTCAGGTATTTGTCGGCGAAATTCTGCAGGAATCCGCGGGTTTCGTCGGAACCGATGTTGCCCTCGTCGTCGAACATGCCTTCCTTGAAGTGGATGAAAACCTCGGGCTGGGCCAGGGTCGGCGCGTCGACGAAAGCCAGCGAGCCGCGCACATGCTGCTGGGCGATAGCGGTGCCGATGCTGCCGATCGACGCGCCGATCACGGCGGCAGGCTTGCCGGCGAAGGAATTCTTGCCCCAGGGACGCGAGCCGATGTCGATGGCGTTCTTGAGCACGCCCGGCACCGAGCGGTTGTATTCGGGAGTCACGAACAGCAGCGCGTCGGCACCCTCGATCTGCTGCTTGAGATTGCGGTACGGCGGCGGATAGTCGCTGTCGTAATCCTGGTTGTAGAGCGGCAGCGCGCCGATGTCGACGTACTCGAACTCGACATCGGCCGGCATCAGTTTCTCGACCGCCTTGGCCAGTTTCTTGTTGATCGAATCCTTGCGCAGGCTGCCGACGAATACGGCGACTTTGGTTTTGCTCATGACGATGCTCCGGTGGCGAACTGGCGACCAGACTATCGGCCGATCCGCGTTTGTGGGGCGTCAAGCCCGGAAGGGATCGTCCTGCGGTTGTCGCCAATGAAACCGCCGCGCGCTTGTGGGAGCGGCTTCAGCCGCGAGCTTTCTCGATCAGATTCAAGATTCCTGTCATGAAAAG
>DATFFH010000048.1:0-29616 GCA_035250245.1 Luteimonas sp.
GCGGCGGCGGCGGCGGCGGCGCGGGTTCGGGCGGCACCGGCAGCTCCGGCTCGTCGGGTCCTGGCGGCGGGAATTCCTGCGGCGGCGGCGGCGGTGCCGGCGGTTCGGGCGGTGTCGGCGCGGGTGGTTCGCCGTCGTCGGTCGGCGCCGGCAAGTCGCCCAAGGTCGAGCGCAGATACCAGTTGTTTTCGGTGCCCGCGCTGTTGCCTCCGTGGAACAGGAAATATTCGTAGGCGCCTGCGGCGACCGCGCCATCGAGCGCGAACGCGCCCGAGGCGGTGGTGCCGCCGTTGACGGTTTCGACGACCAGAATGCCGTCCTGCGTCGTCGCCGCGCCGGAACCGCCGAGGTTGACGATGCCCAACCCCGTCGTGCCGCTGGCGCTGCCGCCGGAGATCACCAGCTTGTCCGATGGCGAACCGTCGCCGCCGAGCACGGTCTGCAGGAATACCGTTCCGCCGTTGCCGACGTAATTGCCGGCGATGGTGAAAGCGTTGGCGCCCGGCGCTCCGTTGGTCAGGTCGATGCGGCCGGCGTTGTTGACCGTAGCCAAACCGCTGACGGCGAGCACGGCGGCGTCGATGCCCCCGGCGAACAAGGTGCTGGCCGCATCGACGTTCAACGTGCCCGTGCCGGTGCCGCTGTCGCCCAGCGTCAGATTGCCGTCGAACGTCAGTTCGGTATCGTTGGTGGCGTTCACCGTTTCCCAATTCTGGAAGCGCGAAACGCCGGCGCTGCTGACATTGCTGAAAGTAAGGCTGTCGGCGCCCAGGCCGCCGCTGAGCGACGGCGTCGCGCCCATGTTGGCTGCGGTCAGATCGCTCAAGGTAGCGGTATCGGTGCCGTCGCCCAGATCGATCGCGCCGTAGATGATGCCGCCGCCGTTCCAGTTGAACGTGTCGTTGCCGGCGCTGACCCGCACTTCGCCGCCGATCGTGCCGCCGGTGACGGTGACGCTGTCCTGCCCGCCGCTGACGCTGACGTTGCCGCCGATGTAACCGTTCGACAGGATGATGGTGTCGTTGCCGAAACCGGCCACCAGATTGCCGTCGATGGTGCCGCCGGACATGTCGAACAGGTTGTTGTCCAGCTTCATGTCGACGCGGCCGATGCGGCCGCCGCTCATGCGGGCGATGTCGCCGTCCTCGAAGAAGCCGACGATGCGGCCGCCCGACATGGCGAACGTGTCGATGTTGTCGCCCTGCGACAAGGATTGGATCTGGCCGCCGGCCATGGCGAAATCGTCGGTGCCGCTGCCTTGCTGGACGTTGCCGGTGGCGGTGCCGCCCACGACCTGCATGCTGTCGCTGCCGTCGCCCTGGTTGACCACGCCGAGTTGTCCGCCGCTGAGGATCAGCGTATCGGCGCCCGCGTTCTGGTTGACCGCGCCGTTGATCGCGCCGCCCAGCATTTCCAGGCGATCGTCGCCGGTGCCGAAGCTTGCGCCGGCGACCGTCCCGTTGATCGTGCCGCGATTGATCAGCACACCTGTCGCGGAGCCGCCGAACAGCACGCCGGTGCCCGTTTGCGCGGTGATCGTGCCGTCGTTGACGACGGTGCCGCCGGCCTGCATGACTACGCCGTTGCCGCCTTGGCTTGAGATGGTCGCGCCGGTCGAATTGGTGACGGTGTTGCCCGCGCCGGTGGATGTGACGCCGTTGAACGCGCCCGCGGTGACGGCGATGCTGCCGCTATTGTTCACCTGACTTTGGTCGCGAATGACGACGGCATCCGCATTGATCGTGCTGATGCCGCCCCCGGCCAGCACATTGACGATCACGCTGTTGCTGCCTATCGCGGCGACGACCGGGTCGGGATCCGGATTCGGCGCATTCGCATCGCAAGTAGCCGTCTGCCCGGTCGCGGGCGCTTGATTGTCGCAACTGGCTTGCGCCGCGAACGGCGCCAGCAATGCGAAACTGCCCAGGAAGTAGCCGGATCGCAGCAAAGCGGCGATGCGGAGCGCGAGTTGACGACGTTGCGGAATCGGCATGGGGGCCTCCTGGATCGTTCCATCGACCTGCGTGCCGCATCGTCGCTCTGCGCGTGCGGTTAACAGGATCCGGTGAAGCCGCGCCCCCGTGAAAACGCATCGGCTTCAAGCAATTAGCGACGATTTATAAGCCTGAACGGAGGTCCGTTCAAGTGACCGTGTGTGCGGCGAGTCTCAAAAAGCAATCGCGGCTCCTGTGCCGCTCAATCCGATGCGACCCTTTGCAACACCAACGTTCGACCGGATGTGTCTTGCGACAAGTCCACCGCTTCGTGCGTCGTCGTCGTGAAGAGCATCCGTCCCTCAGGACTGGTGATGGTGGCGCGCAAGGATGGCCTGGCGCGCGCATCGATCGCCTCTTTCGCGACCTGCAATTGGAACGGAATAGGTACTTGGCCTTCCGGCTTGATGATCTGCTCGGCCAGCAGTTTGGCCGGCGCATCCATCAGCGCCGTATCCTCCAACCGCACCATCACCGTACTGCCGGGCGGCATGGCGATGCGCTCGCGATAGAGCACCGTGCCGGACACACTGACCTTCTGCGCAGCGGGTCCAGGCGACACGGCTTTTTCGCCGCCGCTCGCGCAGGCGCTCAATGCGAGTACCGCGGATAGGACGATCGCTCGCGATGCGAAATGCGAATGCGAATGCGCGGTGGCATGCGTCGAGTCCAGGTAAGCCATGCTTTGCCCCTTCTCGATGACCCCGCCGCCGAGCTTACTCCAGCCCGTGAAAAAAGCCTTCACCCGCCCGCGGCGCGGATCGCTTCCACCTCACGCCTGGGCGGCGCCCCGAACAACCGCCGGTACTCGCGGCTGAACTGCGAAGGGCTTTCGTAACCGACGCGATGGCCCGCCGAAGCCGCTTCCAGGCCGTCCATCAGCATCAGCCGCCGCGCTTCCTGCAGGCGCAGTTGTTTTTGGAACTGCAGCGGAGACATCGCGGTAGCCGCCTTGAAGCGCTGGTGCAAGGACGAAGCGCTCAGGTGCGCAGCCGCGGCCAGTTCCTCGATGCGCAGCGGCTCGGCGTAACGCGCCTTGAGCAATTCGATCGCGCGCGCGACCCGCTGCGCGGAACCGTCGACTTCGCACAGCTCGCGCAACCGCTGGCCCAATTCTCCGGTCAACACGCGGTAGTGGATCTCGCGTAGCGCCAACGGCGACAGCACCGCGGCTTCCTCGGGCGTATCCAACAAGCGCACCAGGCGCAGCACCGCGTCCAGCAGCGGCGCGCTGGTGCGGGCCACGTACAAGGCGCGTTCCTGGCTGGCCCGCGCCTGCTCCGGCGGCGCGGCGTGGACCAGCAATTCGCCGATCAACGCCGGATCGATGTCGATGCGCAGGCACAAATAGGGATGCTCGGGCGAGGCTTCGATGATCTGGCCGGTCATCGGCAGGGTCATCGACACGACCAGATAGTTCAGCGCGTCGTAGTCGTAGACCTCGTCGCCCAACAAGGCGCGTTTGCGGCCCTGCACGACCACGCACATGCTGGCGTGGTAGACGGTGGGCAATGGCTGCGATGGCTCGCTGGCGCGGATCAGCGAGAGCGATGGGATCGCGGTCGGATGCAGCCCGTCCCCGGGCACGTTTCGTGCAATCCGGTCGGCAAGCTCGGCCTGCGGCGCTTCGAGCCCGAGGCGCGCGGATACGACGTTGGAAGCCTTGTCATTCATGGCGATCGGCGGAATCGGGGCATGCGGCGATTATGCGCCCAGTCCCGGCCGCCTTTCCGTCTATGGACTGCAGTCCGGAGGATCGTGCAATTTTCGGCGAGCAATGGGCTAACGCCCGGTTCGGCGCGGCTCCTAGCCTGTGCGAGCACCTCCCCACCCGCATCGGAGATCCGCATGAACGACGCCAAACAACACCGCGATTTCCCGCGCCGCACGCTCGGACGGCAAGGCCTGACCGTTTCCGCGATAGGCCTGGGCTGCATGGGCATGTCCGACTTCTACGGCCCCAGCGAGGAAGCCGCCAATCTCGCCGTGCTCAACCACGCCATCGACATCGGCGTTAATTTCCTCGACACCGCCGACATGTACGGCGTGGGCGAAAACGAACGCCTGCTGTCCAAAGTGCTTTCGACGCGACGCGAAGAAGTGGTGCTGGCGACAAAGTTCGGCAACGTGCGCGCACCGGACGGCACCTATCTGCGGATCGACGGCAGCCCGAAATACGTCGCCGCGGCCTGCGACGCCAGCTTGAAGCGGCTCGGCGCGTACCACATCGATCTGTACTACCAGCACCGGGTCGATCCGAACGTGCCGATCGAAGAAACGGTCGGGGCCATGTCGCGCCTGGTCGAAGCCGGCAAAGTCCGTTACCTGGGTTTGTCGGAAGCCTCCGGCACCACTGTGCGCCGCGCCGCGGCGGTGCATCCGATCGCCGTGTTGCAGAGCGAATATTCGCTGTGGACGCGCGATGTGGAAAACGACTCGCTGCTCGCCTGCCGCGAGCTGGGCATCGGCTTCGTGCCGTACAGCCCGCTAGGCCGCGGCTTCCTGACCGGCGCGATCCAGAATACGGACGATCTGGCCGCGAACGACTGGCGCCGCCAGAACCCGCGTTTCCAGGGCGAAAACATCGACCGCAACCGCGAATTGGTCGAAGCGGTGACCGAACTCGCCGCCGCGCGCGGCGCCACGCCCGCGCAGCTGGCGCTGGCCTGGCTGCTGCATCGCGGACCGGACATCGTGCCGATCCCCGGCACGCGCAAGATTTCGCGCTTGGACGAGAACGCGGGCGCGGCCCGTATCGCGTTGAGCGACGAAGAGCTGCAGCGGATCGACGGCGTGCTGGCCGATCATCAGGTCGCCGGCATGCGCTATCCCGAAGCGGGCATGGCCACCGTCAACGCTTGAGCCGCTGGCGTATCTCGTAGCCCGGGTGGAGCCGCAGGCGATACCCGGGAGCGAGTAACGACGTAATTCCCGGGTATCGCCCTGCGGCTCCACCCGGGCTACGTCAAAACCTAACCAGAAGTCGCTCAGTTGAGCTTAGACATCGGCAATGCCTTGCCGCTGGCCATCGCATCGTCGATCAAGACCCGCACTACCCGATCCGCTTCGCGGCTCAGCTGTTCCTGCTGCTTGGCCAAGACGTCCATCTGCTTGCTCAACGCTTCCATGGGCTTGCTGGCTTCGTTCATCCGCTGGCTCAGCGCTTCCATCGGCTTTTGCGATTCCTGCATGCGGGCCGCATGCGAGTTCATCTGCTCGCTCAGGGCCTGCATCTGGCGGGATAGCGGCTGCATCTGCGTATCCAGGGTGCGCATCTTCGCATCCAAGGCTTCGCGCTCGCGGTCGCTATCCGCGCGGGCCATGTCCATGCTGAGCTTTTGCATCCGCTCGCTCAGGGCCTGCTGTTGTTGCGCCAGGCCTTCCATTTTCTGGCTGGTCCGCTCCATCTCCCGATCAGGCTCGCGATGCTGTTGGCTGAGCGCTTCCATCTGCCGGCCTAGGCCTTCCATCGTCTTGCCGTGCTCGGACATCTTGTCGCCCAGCGCGTCCATCCTCGCGCCCATGGCTTCGGTCGGTTTCCAGGCTTCCTCGGCCCTGGCGAGCATGGCCGCATCCTGCAAAACGTAAGACTCTTTGCCGCGGCGGAACCACAGGAAATCGCCTTGAATGCTGCGCCGCGCCTTTTCCGCTTCGCGGATGTCGTTGACGTTGCCGGAGACGGTCATCGAGTCCTTGCCTGCGCGCACCAGCGCATAGGCCTCGCGCGGTCCGTTGCCGCCGACCTGGATCTTGCCAGCCGTTCGAACGCCCTGCGATGGCGCTGGTTTGGCAGCGGGCGCAGCCTTGGCTTGGGCGACGGCCGCGGCTTGAGGCTTCGCATCGGAGGAAGCGGCGGTCTTCGCGGACGGCGCCTGGCCTTGCGCGAATACAGTGAGGCAGATCGCGCTCAAGCCGATGATCGGCAAAGCGATTTTCCAACTGAGCGCATGCCGGTCCGGGCGGACCAGATGCTGGATGCGTGACATGAGGTTTCCTCCGTGCGCCGCCGGCGCGAGATGGGGTTGCGCGAATCCGTCCTTGGCGCGGATCAAGTCCAGTTGCTGCAGCGCCAGCGCCAGGCGTTTGGGATCGCCCAAGGCTTGCGCCGCCAGATCGTCGGCGATCCGCTCGCGTTCGGCGCGGATTCGCTTGGAAAGCCACCACACCACCGGGTGGTAGAACAGCAGCGCTTCGATCGCGCTTTGCACCAAGTTCACCAGATAGTCGTAACGTTTGATGTGCGCCAGTTCGTGCGCGAGCAGTGCTTCCAGCAGATCGGCCGGCATGCGCGCGATCAGCGCCGCGGGCATCAGCACCATCGGCCGCCACCACCCGGTCGCTACCGGACTGTCGATATCCTCGGCGATGCGCAAAGGAACCCAACGACGCAGGCCGATCGAGGAAGCCAGGCGATCCAGCCTGTCCTGCCAACGCGCATCGGCGGCGGCGGCTCGACGCAAGCTGCCCACCCACGCCATTCCCACTGCCATGCGCAAAGCCAGCAATGCGGCGCCGAGCGACCAGAGCGCGACGATCCAAGGCAACCGAAGCTGCAGCGAGGAACGCCAGGAATCCAGCGGCGCGGCGAAAACATCCACAGCGATCGCCGCGGGTGATGCGCTCGACGCCGCTGCAGCCGCGAACGGCACGGCTGCGAAGGCATCGTCCTGCAAACCGCGGATCAAGCCGAACACCGGCAGCGCCGCGCACAACGCCAATGCGGCGCAGGCCACCGCGTAACGCGCTTGCGGCCGAGCGTTGCGCAACAGCGCCAGCGCCACCGCGGCAGCGGAACCGACCGCCAAGCCCTGCCACAGGAAATCGACCAAGGCCCAACCCAGGGCGGAAACCAACGCAGGCTCGCTCATGAGTCTTCTCCGTGCAGGAAGCGTTGGATTTCCTTGCGTTCTTTCTCGCTCACGTGGCCGCGCAGCGCCGCCATCACCAATTCCTTGCCGGAACCGGCGAAGGCTTTATGGATCAATTCCTTCAGCAAATTCTTGCGCAGCGAGTCCTGCGCCTGCGCGGGAGCGTACACGTGCGAGCGCTCGCTTTCGTCGCGCACCAGCAAACCTTTGCCGTGCATGATCTGCATCAAACGCAGCACGGTCGCGTAAGCCATATCCGGGCGCTCTATCTGCACGGCCTCGTGGACCTGCTTCACGGTGGCTTCGCCCAGCGGCCACAGCACCCGCAGCAAATCCAACTCGGCCGGCGTGGGTTTGGGCGGGGCTTTCTTCTTGGCCATGCGAAGTCTCGAGTACCTGTTGCGGCACCCTAGACCTTCTAGAACGTCTTGTCTAGAACTTTTTGTCTACTATGACTTTAGTTGGGTCCGGGCCGAAACTCAGGCCCGCAGCGGCCAGCGGTCGAGCGGTTCGTACTCGCCCCTGCCTATCCGGCTGCGTACCAGCACGAACTCTTCGGCGCGCCAGGCGATCGGATCGATGGGCTGCGCGGCTATCTCCCGCTCGTCGTACATCAGGGTCAGATGCGGTTCGAAGCTGTGCTCGGCGCGGATCAGGCCTCCCAGACGGCGCAGCGCTTGGTCCAGGCTCGCGTGCAAGGCGCACAGCGCATCCCTACCCGCCTCGCTGCGCAGGACGAACGGCGCCTGTTTCCTGCGCGCTGCGAAGCTGGCGGCGTAGTCGAAACGTGCATCGAAAGGCGGCAGTCGCACTCGCGAGGCCGCTTCGGCCGCCCGTTCGGCGACTTGCGGCCAGAGATCCTGCGGATAATCGCCCAGGAAGTGCAGAGTG
Organism: Luteimonas sp.; assembly: GCA_035250245.1. Classification (GTDB taxonomy): domain Bacteria; phylum Pseudomonadota; class Gammaproteobacteria; order Xanthomonadales; family Xanthomonadaceae; genus Luteimonas_C. Next base: position 7,754 of record DATFFH010000048.1, read on the forward strand.
ACGTGGAAGTGGTCCGCCGGCAGCGCTCTGCCGCGCAAACCATGCTGGCGGCGCAGCAGGCGGATCACTTCATCGATCCTGGCGACCGCAGCCGCATCTGGAAACAGGGCGAAGAACAGGCGATCGCTAGGCCTGGCGTCGCCGAGCCCCAACCCCATCTGTCCGCCCGCATTCGCTTGCATGCCTCTCATCAATCCGCTTTGCGAACCGGGGCGGGCTCCGCCAAGGAGGTCGGCGGCAAGGCCTGCGGCCCGGTCACCGCCTTGCAGCCGCGCACGTAAGCCACGAAGCCGGCCATGTAGTCGCGCAAGGCCGTCGCCACGCGCTCGTCGACGATGCGTCCTTCGCCGTCGAACACGCTGCCGGCACGCGACACCATTACCCTACCCCCGCTCCACAACTGCGCGCGCAATGTCCGCATCACCGGCAACCACGCATCCTGCGACAGGATGGTGCCGAAGCCGCCCGGCGACGCGCCGACGATCGCCACCGGCTTGCCGCCGAACACTCGCGGGATGTCGGAGGATGGACGCGACAGCCAATCGATCGCGTTCTTGGCCACGCCCGGAATGCTGTTGTTGTATTCGGGCGTAGCCAGCAACACGCCATCCGCCGCGGCGATGGCGTCTTTCATCGCCGCCACTTCGGCCGGGATGCCGTGTGCGGCCTCGTCGTCGGCGTCGTACAGCGGGAATCCGCGGATCGATGCGACGTCGATCCGGCTGTCGGCCGGCATCATCCCGGCCGCGGTACGCAGCAAGGCCGTGTTGTACGAACCTGCGCGCAGGCTTCCCGAGAATCCGACGATCGTGACCATGGCGCTCCATTCGAAGCAGCGCCTCAGCGGCGCGCAAGCGGATTGTGATACAGCGCCGGCCTGCGCGCGAATCTATGTTCGTTCACGGCTCTTTCCGCGGCGGTGCGGAGATCCACAATCTACTCGCCGCCAAATCGAGCGTGATCACTTTATCCTTCAGAAAGGGCATGCCCAGATTGCCGTCCAGGATCATGTCCGGCGCGAACGCGACGCCTTGCGCGCGCAGCGCGCCGGACACCGGGAAATCAGCCTTCTGCGGCCCTTTTTCGTCCGGATCCAGCCCCAGCAACGCCGCATACGGCTTGGCGACCAGAATCGTGCCGCCGTTGCCGGAATCAAGTTCCATCCACGCCGGACCGTCGCGGGTCGGCACGCCGACCGATGCCGCCAGCGCCCTGCCCTGCAACTCGCGCGACAGACTCATTGGCAGGCTCTGAGCACTGGCGATGCGTTCGCGCAAGCTCCCCGGCGATTCGACGATCAAGCGCATATTCGGAAAGTCGATAGTGATCGCCCGACCGGCGAATGCGTCCAAGGCGATCGAACCGTCCACCGGCGCCGCGTCCTTGGCCAGTAACGCGGTGATGTCGTACACGCCCGCGACCGGCAAGCGATAGACGTCCGCCCCCAAGTGCAGCGGCACATCGTCGCAGCGCGGCATGTCGAGGCGGTCGCCCATCATCCGATGGCCGCTCAAACGGCCCCAAGGCTTGCAACCGATCTTCGCGGCGAATGCGGGCGACACCAGGGTGATGCCACCCGCGGTATCGAAGGTGAAAAGTCCTTTTTGGTCGCCCACCTCGGCGCGCAGCGCGACGGTCTTACGATACGGCTCCAGCTTGTAGACCGCCTGCGGCTCAGCCGCGAAAATCGCGAGCGGAACCAAGGCTAGCGCGGCCAGCCCTCCTGTACGAAGCATCGTTCATCCTCAAAAAGCGGCCGGGACCGCCGACTGATCGATGGATGCGGCGCCACCCGATAGCGTCGCAAACGGTCCCGTTATGGCGACTTCACCAGCCCTGGGCGGCCGATTTGGCCCACCTTCGGGAGCCGCTTTTCATGCCATTGGCGGGAGCCATTTCCGAGACTGTTCCACTCGCCCGCGAAAGGACTAGACTGGGTTTCAGCGCCATCCTCGCGGCGGGGCCGCGGAGGGTTTTCGCATGACGTTCTGGGCGACAGCGGCGTTGCTGGCGGCTACGGCGGCCGGGCCGGGGCCGGCGGCTTTGCCCAGCGAAAGTCAGGTCCTGGCGGTGCCTCCCGAGCTGGAGGCCGAATTCCGGCGCGCAGTGATCGACAAGACCGAGTCCAAGGCCGAGCGGCTGCGCCTGCTGACCGACTTCGTGCTCAACGAGCCCGGCCTGGGCTTGCTCTACGACAACGAAACCACACGCACGGTCGCCGAAACCTACCGCACCCGCCAGGCGAACTGCCTGTCCTTCACCCTGCTGTTCGTCGCGCTCGCGCGCGAAGCCGGACTGAAGACCCACATCCAGGAATACGAACAGGTGCTGTTCTGGTACCTGCAGGACGGACTGGTCTACAACTCCAGCCACGTCAATGCCAAGATCGAAGCAGGCCCGCTGCGGCAAACCGTCGACGTGGGCCGGAACATGCTGCTCTCGCGCTACAAGCCCAAGATCATCACCGACCGGCGCGCATTGTCGTTCTTCTACAACAACCGCGGCGTGGAGCTGATGGCGAAAGGCGACCTGATCGCCGCCCGGCAGCATATGCAGCGATCGCTGGAACTGGCGCCCGACGAGCCTTCCGGCTGGAGCAACCTCGGCGTGCTCGAAATGCGCGTCGGCGACACCGCTGCCGCCGAGCGCGCCTATCACGAAGCCTTGAAGCTCGACTCGCGCCACGATGCGACGCTGACCAATGTCGTCGCGCTCTACCAACGTCTGGACAACCGCGCTCTCTCCGATAAATACCTGAAACGGTTGTATCAAGTGCAGTCCGCCGATCCGTTCCACCAGTTCATGATGGCGACCGACAGCGAACGCCGCGGCGATTACGCCGCCGCGGTGGCCTATTACCGGCGCGCGATCCGCCTGCACCGCGACGAGCCGGCCTTCCAGTTGGGCTTGGCGCGCGCCTACCAAGGCTTGGGCGATACGGCCCGCGCCGAACGGGCGCTGGAGCGCGCGAACGTGCTGAAAGACGAAAACGAACGGCGAGCATTGCAGGCCAAGAACGACGAACGGCGCCGGCGCGCGGGCGCGGTGGCGCGTCAAGTCAATTTCTAGCGACGGCTACACCCGATCGCGACGCCCTCTCCGCTAGCCTCGGAATCCCGCGACCCGCCTTGCGCGGCCGGAGTCCGTTATGGAGCACTCGACGCAACCACGACACGGCATGCCCTATCTGCGACTGCACGCGATGGTCCTGCTGTCCTTCCTGACCATGTACGTCCTGATGTACGCGATGGTCGATCGCTTAGGCAACGTATTGCCCAACCTCAACCAGTTCTACATGGCTGGCCTGATGGCCGCGCCGATGGCGATCCTGGAATTGACGGTGATGCGCGGCATGTATCCGAACAGGAAAGCGAACGCGATCCTGATCGCGATCAGCATCGCGGCGATGCTCGGCTTCTGGTTCGGCATCCGCGAACAGGCCGGCGTCGGCGACCGGCAGTTGCTCAAGTCGATGATCCCGCATCACGCCGGCGCGGTGCTCATGTGCCAGCGCGCGGAATTGAGCGATCCGGACAACCGTGCGTTGTGCGCGAGCATCGTCGCCGGGCAGCAGGCCGAAATCGAGCGGATGAAAGCCCAGCTGGCGTCGACGGAACGCTAGGCGAAGTTGGCCCGATTCTTGAAAACGGTCGCTGCTTGTGGGAGCCGCGGCTTGGGATCATATTGCCGTCGGGCTCACACCGGGGAAACACCATGCTCCAGGGATTGCCGCCTCTCACGCTGCTCCATGTCGCGATCAGCCTGGTCGGAATCTTTTCCGGCCTGATCGTGCTGTTCCACGGACTGCTGGCTTCGCGCCGACTGTCCGGCTGGACGTCGCTGTTCCTGTGGTCGACCGTGGCCACCAGCCTCAGCGGCTTCATCTTGCCGGCGACGCGCTTCCTGCCTTCGCATGCGACCGGCATCGTTTCGATGATCGCGCTGGCCGTGGCCATCCCCGCGCTGTACAAATTCCGCCTGGCGGGCGGCTGGCGCCGCGCCTACGTGGTGAGCGCGGTCGCCGCGCTTTACTTCAATGTATTCGTGCTGGTGGTGCAGCTGTTTTTGAAAGTGCCGGCATTGAAGGCCTTGGCGCCGACCCAGAAGGAACCGCCGTTCCTGATCGCGCAAGGCGCAGTGCTGCTGGCCTTCGCCGTGCTCGGCTTCCTGGCCGTGAGGCGCTTCCGCCCTGCTCCAGCCGCGCCAGCGGCGGCCGGAGCGGCGGCGCTGCCGTAACGCGATCGCGCGAGTCAAACCAGTCCGTGCTTCTTGAGCAACGCCTGCTCGTCGCCGGTGACATACGCGAAAATCTTGGGAACGCCCTTGCGGAAAACCAGGAAGTAGAGGTTGGCGAACACGATCCTGATTTTGGCGCCGTCCTTGCGGCGCCGGTAGCGCGAGTCCCAGGTGACTTTCGCCATCGCGTGGATGTCGTCCAGCCGCGTGACTTCCAGCTTCGAAAGCTTCATGGAGACGGTGCCGATCTTGCGGTAATGGGCGAAGCCTCGGCCGATCATGAATTTGAAGGCCAGCCCATTCTTGCCGCCGCGGACGCCGGCCGGGCTGGATGCGACGAAATACTCGGCGAAGGAGCCGACTACGCCGTCAGTGTCCACTTCGGAAGGATCGTCGAGCGCATGCTGGAAACGCTCGGCGTAGCGGCGGAAGAACGGATCGACCTTGCGCTTCATGGCAGCGGGAGTCATGGCGCCTCCGGATGCGGATGCGGATGAAGCCTCAGGATGGACGATGCGCGGTCGATGCGTCGTGATCGCAGTAGTCGGCGCGTCAATGCCGCTTCCTTCTCCCCTCGGGAGAAGGTGGCGCGCAGCGCCGGATGAGGGTTCGGCGTAGCAGCGAGAGGTCCAGCTTGCGTCGTTCCGCCGAACCCTCATCCGCCTTCGGCACCTTCTCCCGAGGGGAGAAGGAAGCATGAGCTCAACGCAACTGACTGTCCTTGCTGCCGCGCCGGTTGTAGCCGCTGGCCGCGGCCTGTTCGCGGTCGTGCGCTTCCTGGCAGCTCACGCACAGGCGCACACCCGGCACCGCTTTGCGCCGCGCTTCTGGAATCGGCGCGTCGCATTCTTCGCAGCGTTCCAGGCCCGGCCCCTGGCCGAGTTGGCTGCGCGCTCGTTTGATGGCGTCCTTCACGGTCGCGTCGATCTGGTCCTGCACCGCGCCGTCGCCCGCCCAACCGGTGGCCATGTGCGCCTCCGTCTGTCATTCGATGCCCGAAGGATAATCCGATCGCGATGAATCCGCTGCAAAAGGCTTGTGCAAGGCTTAATTGAGTCTGTCCGCCGCTCATCGACATTTCCCATGCGCACCCGCCCGCCTGTAGTCTTAACCGGACCTTTGACGCGGAATTCCTCCGATGACCCGAACCCTCCTCATCTGCGCCCTGCTCGCCCTCTCCGCTCCGGCCTGGGCCGGCAGTTTCGCCGGCACGTCGGCCGGCGCTTCGTCCGCCGGTTCTTCCGCTTCTTCGGGCAGCACTTCGGACGACGACAAGATCGTGCTGCAAGCCCGCGACGACGCAGCCAGTTTCGTCGCGAGCGAAGGCCGCATCCGCGGCGCGCAGTTGGAAGCCGCGCTGCGGCAATTGCGCGAGCGTCATCCGGCCGCGCGCGACGCCAGTGACCTGCAGCTCGCGCAGGCCATCCTGACGCAGTGAACCCGCCACGCAAGCCGCGCTGGGCCGCCCTGGGGGCGGCCTTGTGCTTTTTGGCTTGTGCGGGCGCGGCGCATGCCGGGCTGCAGTTGCAAGCGGACGAGGCCGCGCTGACGCCCGCCGAAGCGACGGCCTCCCGACAGTTGCTGTACGAAGCGGTGCGCCGCCTGCCCTCGGCGTGGGTAAAGGCTATCGATCGCCGCGTCGACCTTTATTGGGGGGATCTTCCCGCGCAAGTCCACGGCCGCGCGCGATCGAACCGGATTCTGCTCGACCGCGACCTGCTCGCAGGCTGGATGACGCGTTCGGTCGAAAACGGCGGCGCCGATCCCGCAACGCGTGCAGCATTGGCCGCCACGATCCACGAACTCGCCCACGTTTACGATCGCAATACGCGAAGGCGCTTGTCGCGCGATCCACGATTGCTCGATCTCGCCGGCTGGCAGGTCAGTCCGATCCGGTTCGGCTTGCGCGGATCGCGCAATTTCTTCACCGACCGCAGCCCCGATCCGTACGAGCTGGACGGCCCGGCCGAATTCGTCGCGGTGAACCTGGAACATTTCCTGCTCGATCCGGATTACGCCTGCCGCCGCCCGGACTTGTACCGTTATTTTGCCGAACGCTTCGCGATGCCGTCCTCCTCCGCCGGATGCGCACCCGGCCTGCCTTTCATGCAGGCGAGCGAAGGCGACCAGCCGCTGCAGACACTGAATCCCGGGCGTGTCTACGCCATCGACTATCTGTTCGCGGAAGGCAACGACCAGGCGATGAGCCGCTGGGGCCACAGCATGCTGCGCCTAGTGATCTGCGCGCCGGAACGCCCGCCCGGCCCGGATTGCCGCTTGGATCTGCAGCATCACCGCGTGCTCTCGTTCCGCGCCTTCGTCGACGATATGCAGATTTCCAGCTGGCGCGGTCTGACCGGTTCGTACCCGTCGCGCTTGTTCGTGCTGCCCTTGAACCAGGTAATCGAGGAATACACCAAGACTGAACTGCGGGGACTGCGTTCCTTGCCGTTGCGTCTGCAACGCGACGAGATCGCCGCCCTGCTAGAGCGCGCCGCGCGCCTGCATTGGAGCTACGACGGCCGCTACTACTTCCTGAGCAATAACTGCGCGGTGGAAACTTTCAAACTGCTCCACGACGGCGTGCCACGATTGGCCGGAGAGCATCTGGCCAGCATTACGCCGACCGGTTTGATGAAGCGCTTGCAACGCGCTCGACTCGCCGATGCTTCAGTGCTGGACGATGCCGCCGAAGCACGCCGGCTCGGCTACTACTTCGAACCGATGAGCGCGCGCTACCAAGCCATGTTCGAAGTGGCCCAACGGGCGCTGGATCTGCCGCAGGCCGACGCCTCGGCCTGGCTGGACCTGGATCCCGGCGAGCGCCGCCCGTGGCTGCAACGTGCCGACCTGCGCACTGGCGCGGCTTTATTGCTGCTGGAGGAAGCTTCGCTGCGCCGTCAGGAGCTCCTGGCACGCGACGAATTGAAGCGCCGGTTCCTCGGCCGCCGCGGATCCGGTTCCGAGAGCGCGGAAGCCATCGCTGGCCTGCAAAATCTGTTGCGCTTGGAAGGCATGCTCAGCCGGCCCGCGGCGCTGGTGCCAGGCGACGGCTATGGTTTGCCGCAAGCTCAGGAGCGCGAGGCGCTGGCGCGGGCCAGTGCAGGAAAGGCGGCGGAATGGCGGCAACGCAGCCAAGACTTGCGTGCCGAGGCTCGACGCTGGCTGCCGGCGTCGCGGCAACAAGCCATGAGCGATGCCGAGGCCAATATCGCGCTGCTCGGCGAACGGCTGCGCCGTTTGCATCGCGAACAAAGCGGCCTGCGCCTGTAACCGCTTTTTTTCTTGTTTTTTTGTGGGAGCGGCTTTAGCCGCGATCTCTTTCCTGGAAATCGAAGCTATCCGAAGCTAAGAGCTCGCGGCTAAAGCCGCTCCCACAAAAATAAAAAACGGCCTCCATCGACGGCACCTGGCGCTATCATCGCTACGCCGGCCATGCGGCCGCCGGGGAGAACCGCAATGCGTCAAGCCTTGCTCGACGGACTCGTCCTGCTGGCCGCGCTCGGCGCCGGCCTGGTCGCCGGCATTTTCTTCGCCTTCTCCAATTTCGTGATGCGCGCGCTGGCGCGGCTCCCGGCCGCGCAAGGCATCGCCGCGATGCAGTCGATCAACGTCACCGTGCTCAACCCGCTGTTCCTGGGCCTGTTCGTCGGCACGGCGCTGCTCTGCGCGGTGCTCGCAGGTTACGGAGCGCTCCATGTAACGCAACCGGGCAGTGTTTGGATGATTGCCGGCGGTTTGAGTTATCTGCTCGGCAACCTGGCGGTGACGCGGATCTGCAACATCCCCCGCAACGAGGCCTTGGCGCGGCTATCGCCCGTCTCGGCCGAAGCCGAGAGCGCCTGGCGCGAATATCTGAGCGGTTGGAACTTCTGGAACCACGTGCGCACCGTGACCGCTTTCGTCGCCTCCGCCGCGTTTTGGCTGGCGCGCTGACGACGACCTGTAGAGTCGAGCCTGCTCGACTGCTTTGGCAATTCCTGACTTCTCATGAGCAAGAGCAGTCGAGCAAGGCTCGACTCTACCAAAAGCATTAACGCAACTTTAAGGTTGCATTTTAGGAACGGACGATCTAAGTTAAGAGCAACCAGGAGGTTGCCCTTATGCCCGACACCGACCGCATCGTCAAACAGATCCTGTTGAAGGCCCCGCGCGAGCGCGTATGGCGCGCGATCAGCGATGCCCAGCAGTTCGGCGCGTGGTTCGGCATGGCCTTCGACGCGCCGTTCGCGCCAGGCGCCAAGATCACCGGCAAGATCGTGCCGACCCAGGTCGACCCGGAAGTCGCCAAGTCGCAGGAACCCTACGCCGGCAAAGCGTTCGATTTCACCATCGACCGGATCGAACCGATGGACCTGTTCTCGTTCCGCTGGCATCCGTACGCGGTGGATCCGGATACGGACTATTCGAAGGAACCGATGACCTTGATCGTATTCGAACTGAATGACGAAGACGGCGGCACCCGTTTGACGATTACCGAATCGGGCTTCGATTCGATTCCGCTCGCCCGTCGCGCCGAGGCGTTCGCAGCCAACGAAGGCGGTTGGGAAGCGCAGACGACGCTCATCCAGAGATATCTGGCGCAGACAGCCTAGGAACCAGCGCGCATGCCGAGAGCCCGTCCCCGCACCGCGAAGCTGGCCGATGCCGCGCCGATTTTCGCCGCGCTCGGCGATCCTACCCGGCTGCGGATCGTCACCCGTCTCGGCCAAGGCGGGCCGCTGCCGATCGTGCGGCTCACCGAAGGCACGCGGCTGACGCGGCAAGCGGTCACCAAGCACCTCAACGCGCTGTCGGACGCGGGATTGGTGAAAAGCGAACGCAGCGGCCGCGAGCGCGTCTGGCAACTGCAGCCGCGGCGCCTGGCCGAGGTGCGGCGCTATCTGGACATGATTTCGGCGCAGTGGGACGGCGCGCTGGAGCGTCTGCGCGGACTGGTCGAGGAAGACGATCGCGACGGCTGATCGCAAGAACAGTTCAATATTCGCGCTTGAACCAAAACGCGTCAGGCAGCCGCGCCATCCCTACCCTCTCGTAGAAACCGACGGCATCGGGCACAGACGCCAGAATCAAACTGACGCTCGGTCCCAACTGCCGGCGTGTTTCGTCCAACAAACCTTTGCCGATGCCCAGCTTCTGCGCATTCGACGAGACGGCGAGTTCGGACAGGTAGCAGTTCCAAGAAAAGTCGGTCATGCAACGCGCCACGCCCACCAGCAGACCGTCGTCCGCACCCAGGCGGGCCGTCACGATCAGATTCGAACCCGACAACATCGCCTGCAGCCTGGCTGCATCGTCGACGGGGCGGGTCGCGCCCAGGCCCGATTCCACCAGTACCCGCCTGAAGTCTTCCACCGGCAAGGTCGGTTCGCGGCCATAGATCACGCGGGACGGGTCGTTCATGGTTCTGCCTGCTCCGAACTTGTGGGAGCGGCTTCAGCCGCGAGCTTCAGCCGATCGCCACAGCGCAAGGCAGAGCTCGCGGCTGAAGCCGCTCCCACAAAGCCAAACACCAAAAAGCCGCTCAATCTTCCAGGAACTTGGGCACGCCGACCTTCAGCCCCTTTCCTGGCAAGGCCATCAGCGTGGAGGTGCCGTGCGCGACCAGTTCGCCGTCATCGTCGTAGACGCCGGATTCGGCGTAGCTGATCTGGCGCCCCGCGCGCAGGCAACGTCCTTCCGCGCGCAAACGTCCGCGCACGACCGATTTCAGGTAATTCAATTTCAGGTCGACGTTCACCAGCGCCGCATCTTCGGGCAGGCGCACGAAACCGGCCCAGAACGTGGCGGTATCGATCAGCGCCGCGAGCACGCCGCCGTGGACGATGCCGAACGGCTGCAGATGACGTTCGTCGACCGTCAATTCGATCCGGCAAGCGTCCAGTTCCAGCGAAGCGATCGTCATGCCGATCAAATGCGGATACGGCGCGCCGCGCACGTGTTCCTGGACGGCTTGCAAGTAGGCGGGATTGGGCGTCATGGGGCCGCTCGGAGTCTGGACGCCGCACTTTGGCACATCCGGCACAGCCGGCGTACCCGCCAATCGGATGATGCGCAGCCGTTTCCCGGGTATCGCTTTCGCTCCACCCGGGTCACGCGCCGAGACCGATCAGCCGAAATCGGGCTCTTCGATCTGCCGCACTTCGCAATCAAGCTCCCATTCGTCGCCGTGGACTTCCAGGAAGCGTTCGGTCAGCTTCAGCGCCTCGGCCATCGAGGCGGCCTTGAGGATCGCATAACCCCCGATCACCTCTTTCGACTCGGTGAAAGGACCGTCGATCGTGCTGATCTTCCCGCTGCGCAGGCGCACGCGCTTGCCTTCGGAAGTCGGCCGCAGGCCGGCGGTTTCCAGCAGGGTGCCCGCCTCGGTCATTTCCTGCATCAACTTGCCCATGTCGTTGATAAGGCGCTCGCTGGGGGCCTGACCGGTTTCCTGGACTCGGATCATCGAAAGGAATCGCATCGTCGTTCTCCTGGTTGAGGTGAGAGCTGGGCGGCCGGCCGATCCGGCGCCTGAACCCCGCTCTTGCCTAGGCAACGAACGGGCGAAGGCGGGATCGACATCTAACTCCGGAAAATTTTTTAGGCCGCCGCTCCTGGGGCATGACCCACAGTACCGCCCCTAAGCCGCCCGGCCTAGGATCCGGCATTCGCCTTTCCTGCCGATACATTGCCCGCACACCTTCCGCAACCTGCCGCGGCGCAGCGTGTGGCCTGGCCCTGCAGCCGCGAAACGCGCCTCGCGGTTATGTATTGGCCGGCCGCTCGCAATGCTTGCGTTGGCTTGGAGAAATCCCCAGCGCAAGGAGAGTGCCGTGTCGAACGAAGTCTATGGAGTCTGGGACGATGTGATGAAGCTGCCCAATTTCGGTGCGCAAGCAACGCCGGACAAGCCGATCATCGACGTCTGCGCCAGCATCAAGGTCCCGGACGGGCTGTGGGCGGTCTACGCCAAGATCGACGTCAACAGCGATTCGTCGGCCCACGAAATCGTCCACTTTGCACTGCGCGCCGGCACGTCCGAAGACCATTCGGTGGTGAAACTGGCGCCGAACGGCAAGGCCGACCACGCCTCGGTGCCGCTGATGACGCTGGCTTATTTCCCCGGCGAGCGGAGCAAGCGCGTGAACACGATCTGGCTTGGGTTGTGGGACACCGGCAACCCGCCGAACATCCTGGTAGGCCGCAGCAAGATCATCGCGATGCGTTTGTCGCATTTCATTTTCGAGCCGTCGCCGGGCACGAACGCGCAGTGACGTTCGTCGGCCCGGCGTTCTAGTCGGCGGCGAACAGATCCAGGTCGAAAGAGGCCGCCATCGCTTTGTAGCCGGCATCGTTGGGATGCACGTGATCGCCGCTGTCGAACGCGGGCAGCATGTATTCAGGGCGTGCGGGATCGCGCAGCGCGCGCTCGAAATCGACCACGGCGTCGAAAGCGCCGCCGTCGCGGATCCATGCGTTCAGGGCCCGGCGCTTGGCGCTGGCCGCGGGTGTCAGCGGCTCGTCCGGGCTGCCTTTGGGCACCAGCGTGGCGCCCACGACTTTGACGCCCTTCGCGTGCGCGCGGGCGATCAGCGTCTTCATGCCTTCGATGATCTGCTCGGCCGATACGTTCGCTTCCGGCGTTTTCAGCCTTTCGGCGGCGCTGATGTCGTTGCTGCCCGACAGCAGCACGACCCAGCGCACGCCGGGCTTGTCCAGGGCGTCGCGGTCGAAGCGCGACAGGATCTTCGGGCCCAGGTACGGATCGGCCGCATCGTTGAGGATCCGATTGCCGGCGATTCCGGCGTTGAGCACCGCGACCGACGCGAGCCTGGGATCGGCCTTGAACCTGGCCGCCAGTGCATCCGGCCAGCGCGCATTCGCGTCCAGGGTGGAGCCGACGCCGTCCGTGATGGAATCGCCCACCGCCACCAGCGCCCGCGCGCCCGGGGCGGCGACCACTTCGACATCGGTCAGGAAGAATCGGCTGGTATCGGTTTCGCCGGCCGGGAAAGTCTGGGCGGAAACCACATTCCCCGGCGCGAAATAAGCGGTTTGGATCGCCAGATCGTGCACGGTGGAGGTCGCGCTGCCGGCAGGAACGTACAGGCTCACCGCCAGACTGTCGAAAGCGGAGACCGGCATCTCCACCGGATCGCTCAGCACGGATTCGCCTTTGGCGATCAGTGCCGTCGGCTTGCCGCCGAAACTCACCGCATGCCCGCTGCCCGCTTCGATCGCCGCTCCGCCTGCATGCCGGGCGACCTGGACCGGACCGATCGTCATCGGTCCGGTGCCGAACAGGTTCGAGAACCGCAAGCGCAACCGCGAACCATCCATGCCGGCGCGCACGACCTGGCGGATGCTCTGCGCCTGGTACGAAGGACCGGGCGAACTCGGCGCCGCGGCCCAAGCGCCGATCCAATGCGCATCGCCGGCGGGCATGGCGCCGGTACCGTCCGCTGCGACGCTCAGTGCGGGCACCAGCACGCAAAACAAACCGGCGGCGATCCGCTTCGACAACGAAACCGGCATGGGTACTCTCTCCGTGAGCGCTTTCGCGTGCCGCAGGCTCGCATGACGGCAGGCGATCGCCATCGGCCATTGGTCATGCGCTTTGTGGATGTCGCCGGCGGCGTACCGACCCTTGCTTAGAAACCGCTTTTTAGCTGTCATTCCCGCGAAAGCGGGAATCCAGTGACTTTCGATCAGCAACCGTCCGCTAGCCGAAGAGCCAAGTCACTGGATTCCCGCTTTCGCGGGAATGACGGCTTAAAGCAAACGGCTCAAGCTAAACGCCGAATGGCCTGACGAACGCGGCCTTACGCCTTCTTGCGCGCGCCCCACTCCTTCAGCAATTCCGCTTCCTGCTCGCGCGTGATGCCCGCGCGCAACTTCGCCTGGCGGTCGGCCGGCAAGGCGTGAAACCAGGCCATCAGATCCTTCACCGTCGTGTCGTACGGACGGAACGTCAGCCCGGCTGCGACGGCACGCGCATTGCTGACCGCGCCGTAGCCGGCATAGGGACCGCTGTCGTCCGACACCCAGATCGGCAGCTCGATTTTCTTCTCTTCCAAGAAAGCAGGATCGACGTGCACGTACTTCGGCTTGCCGCCGGTGACGCGCTCGCAGCCGGCCAGCATCGCCTTCGTGCTCAGCGGTTGCGCCGGACCCACGGCGTTGAAGTTGCCGGTGGTGCCGGCTTCGGCCAGGCGGATCATCCATTCGCCCAGATCGCGGCCGTCGATGATCTGCACCGGATCCGAACCGTCGCCGGGTACCAACATGTCGCCACCTTGTGCGACGCGGTGCGGCCAGTAAGTGAAGCGATCGGTCTCGTCGCGCGGGCCGACGATGTAGCCGGGACGGACGATGGTGACGCGCTCGCCGAATTGCTTGCGCGCTTCGGCTTCGCTCAACGCCTTGAGCGGACCGTACAGGTTTTCGATGTCGGCGCGCAGGTTTTCCTGCGTTTCGGCCATCGCGTCCTTGCCTTTGTACACGGCCAGCGGCGCGTCTTCGGCGATGCCGGGTTTGCTGCCGTCGGCGTAGACCGAAATGGTGGAGATGAAGAGGTAGTGGCCGATGTTGCCCTTCAACACCTTGCCGGCGTCGCGCACCCAGAACGGCAGGCTGGTGGGATTGTCGATGCACACGTCCCACTTGCGGCCTTCCAGCGACTTCAGATCGCCGGTGTTGCGATCGCCGTGCAGTTGCTCCACTTCGCCCGGCCATTCCGGCGAAGGCCGCTTGCCGCGATTGAACAGCGTGATCTTGTGGCCCCGAGCCAGGGCATAGGTCACCTGGAACGGACCGGTGAAACCGGTGCCGCCCAGAATCAGGATGTTCAACGGCTTAGCGGCCTTGCCGACGGATTTGCCGCCCTGGGCCCAGGCCAAAGGCGGGAAAGCCGCCGCGGCTGCGGCTACGGCGCTGAGTTTCAAAAGATCGCGGCGGGTGGTCATGCGTGCGGCTCCCAACGGCTGGAGCCGCACTCTTACACCTTCCTAGCCTGGCCGGCCCGTGGCGAAAGTCGGGGGTCGGCCAACCATTCACGTATTCTACGGATGGACCCCGGACAGGATTCGACGCGACACGCTTCTGCGCTCAAGCTTTTCCTCCCTCGTAAACAGAGAGGACAGGATTAAAGCTCGAAGACTACCGCTGCCATACTAATTCGCAGCCCGGTACTTCTTACTGGATGAATTCCGTTACAAAACTGTCCACAGCTTTCAACTCCTGTTGATGGCTACCAGCGGTCGAGAGAGCATCCGATGAGTTCGTTACTCCAGTCACGTAAACGTGATTGTTTTTACCGACCGCAATGCCTGACGCGGTATCAATCTTATTTCCGCCGTAATACGTTGCCCAGGAACGAGTTAGATTGGGATTGAATCTAGCGATGACGGTGTCCCCAATACCATTGAAACTGGTGTCATAGGCATTAACGGTAACGAGCCAGCCGTGAGCTTTTACATCGCCAAAAACATAAACATTGCCACTTGTATCAACCGCAATGTCTTCAAGAGACTCGTCCGCGCTATTGCCATAGTAGGTACCAGCAATGAACTGGCCGATGGCATTGAATTTTCCAACAAACATGTCGCGACCACCGTTGTATCCCACGTCGTGCGTATTGAGAGTAGCCATGGATCTATTTGAATCGGTGTTCCCGCCGACATACACGTTTAGTTGGTTATCAACTGCAATGCTCCGTGCGCTGTCATGACCGGAGCCGCCGTAGTACGTGCCCCAGAGCCTAATTCCGTTAGTATCGAGCCTCGCCACAAACGCATCGTCCCCATTTCGCACCGTGTCATGTGCACCTACGGATGCAATCGAATTCGTGGACTCGGTCAAACCTGTTATGAAGCAGATGTCGGCAGAGAGAAGATTAGGCCGTTTACAAGCAATATCGGTCACAAAATCATAGTCCTCTCCCCCATAATACCGAGACCATATCAATTGCCCTTGCGCGTTGAATTTTGCGACGTAGCCGTCGTAAAGGCCACCGAAACTCGCATCTTTGGATGCACCTAAGGCAAGCCCATGAGCCGAATGGGTATACCCAGCCACATAGATCTCGCCAGTTGGCATAACGGATAGAGCCTGGCCAGTGTCATCTTCGTCGCCGCCGAAATAGGTACCCCATAACCGTTTACCGCTTGGGCTGAACTTCGCAACAAAGGCGTCGACTTCGTCGCAAGACATATCATGGGCGCCAGGCGTTGCCAGTCCCTGCGATGGACATACCACGGTGCCCACGATGTAAACGTTACCGCTCGCATCCAAGCCTAGGTCGGCAACACTGGCTCCCTCACCCTCTCCCCAATTTCCCTGGGCATCCCCGTAGTAGGTGGCCCATACGAGCATTCCGCTTGGATTAAACTTCGCAAGATAGCCCTGGGACGGCTCGACAGAGATATCCAGCACGGAATCAAACCCATTTGGTGTTGCGATCCCATCAGGCGAGTTGGTAGCACCCACTACGTAAACGTTGCCTGAGGCATCGGTCGCGATTTTATTGGCATTTTCGATGTTGGTGCCGCCGTAATACGTACCCCAAAGACGGGCTTGTGCTGAGCAATCAGATGACTGACCGAACAATCCCGAAGCTAGACAACCAACTGTCATAGCAAAAGTAAGCGATTTCATGGATTCTCCTTAAGAGCAGGCGATTCATAACCGCGGTGCCCGCCGCCATGCTTTCGAGCATCCAATATGGACGGGAAGCTTGGTTTAAAGAGGACATCACAATGGGCTATGGCGCCCCTGCAAGAGTTGGGGCCGACATTTGGAATCAGAGAAACCTTTGACGTGCCGACTTAAATCACTGAAAACGGACTTCACGCCCGACTGATGATGTCAGGCAGACCGTTACGCATCAGGCGAAACGGATCGCCGCTGCAACCCGTTTCTCGAACCAATGATGCGCGTAGGGATTGTCGTTGTACGCGGGAATTTCCGTGTACCCGTTGCGCAGATACATGGCCTGGGCTTCTTTCAAGGCACGGTTGGTATCCAACTGCACCGTGTTCAGCCCCAGCTCAACGGCTTGCCGCTCAAGCGCTTCCAACAGCCGCTGCGCGACGCCCAAACCGCGCGCCGACGGCGCCACCCACATGCGCTTGATTTCGCCCAGTTTGCGGCCGCGCACTTTCAAGGCCCCGCAGCCGATGGCTTCGCCGTCCAGCCGCGCGATCAGGAATACGCCGGCGGGCGGCACCAGCTCTTCGGGATCGGCCGTGGTGGTGCGCGACGGATCGAAACCGGCATCGAAGCGTTCCTGCAATTCGCGGAAATAAGCCTCGATGCAGGCGCGCGCTTCCACGCCGGAGGGATCGGCGATTTCGACCGTCACCGCCGAAGCGCGCATCAGCCGCTCCACTTCCGCCATCGCCGCGAGCATGCGTTCGCGTTGCTTGCCGTTGAGCGCGCCGAGCAGGGAACTGGCGAAATCCTGCGAATGCTTGTCGAGCGCCTCGAATTCGCGCAGGCCTTTCTTGCTGAGCGCCGCGCGCCGCACCCGCGCATCGCCCGAGGCGCGTTGCGACGTCACCAAGCCCTGCCCTTCCAACGAACGCAGCAAGCGGCTCAGATAGCCGGAATCCAGCGACAACCGTGCGCGCAAGTCGCGCAGGTCCGCACCTTCCTTGCCGATTTCGAACAGCAACCGGGATTCGCTCAAGGGCCGTCCGCGCCCCAGGTAGTCGTCGGTCAGCACGCCGATGCGGCGGGTGACGGTGCGGTTGAAGCGGCGTACCTGCTGGATCTGGCTTTCGTCCATTCTCTGACTTTAGTCAGATAATTGATTCAGGTCAATCACCGGCCGACGAACGGCCGGATCACGGGCCGGGCGCTATGCTCGCCCGTACCCGCCTGGGAGACCCGATGCGCGTATTGATCGCCGGCGCGACCGGCTTGGTGGGCCAAGGCGTGCTGGAAGAGACCCTGGCCGACCCGAGCGTCGAAAAGATCGCCCTGCTCCTGCGCCACGCGGTCGATCGCGAAGACGCGCGCCTGCAACCGTTGATCGTGGCGGACTTCGCGGATCTGTCCGCCGTGGAAACGCGCATGGCGCCTTACGATGCCTGCTTCTACTGCGCCGGCGCCACGCCCGTCGGCACGCCGGAGAACGAATACCGGCGCGTCACGCTCGATCTGACGCTGCACGTCGCGCGCACCTACGCACAGCGAAATCCGAAAGGCCGTTTTCTCTACGTTTCCGGCGCGGGGTCGAATCCTGACAGCCGCATCATGCAACTACGGATCAAAGGCGAAACGGAACAAGCGCTACGCAGCCTGCCCATCGCGACGACGATGCTGCGCACCGGCGGCATCCAGCCCGTGCATGGCGAAACTTCGCCGCATGCCTGGCTAAAACCGCTGTATGCCATCGGTGGGCCGCTGATGGGCCTGGGTGTGAGGATGGCGCCTGCCGTGCTGACGACGACCGCCGCCGTCGGGCGCGCGATGCTCGCGCTGGCGAAGATGGCGGATCCGCCGCCGGTCGTGGAGAACGCCGAGATCAACCGTTTGGGCGCGGACGCGTGAAGCGCGGCAGCGCCGTCATTTTTCGGCCGGCGGCGCCAGTTTCTCGTGGACTTCCGGGATCGTCATCACCGCGGCCGAACCGTACCAGCGGTGGTACTCGGCCACCATTTCGCCTTTGACGATGACCGGATCGGTCGCGGTCAGCCGCTTGGCTTCTTCGATGTCGGCCACCGCGAACACGAACAGGCCGCGCCAGCCGTCCGGGTCTTCGCCGAACGGACCGGCGAGCGCCAATTTGCCCGCTTTCGCCAATCGCTCCATGTTCGCGAAATGCCCGGCGAACATGTCCTTGCGCTCCTGCCCGTCCGGCACGCGCTTGGGCCCGGTCTTCAGGATCACCAGCACGTACTGGCGCATGCCGTTCTTGTCCGCGCCCAAGCGCTGGGCCAGTGCGGCGTCGTAAGCAGGCTTGGCCGCGGCTTCTTCGGCGAAAACGGCTAGCGGCGACAAGGCCAAGGCGGAAAGTAAAGCGGCGGGAAGCAGGCGTTTCATGCAGGCGCTCCGGACAGGACCGATCGCATCATCCGCTTTCAAGGGCGAGATTCAAGCGGCGGGCCATGGCCCGCCGCTCAGCGCCGCGGCCTGCTGTTCCAGATATCCAGCTTGATCCGCCACTCGCGGTCGGCGCCGCGCTCCCAGACGATCACGTACTTGCCCTGGGTTTGCGGCCTGGGCTGACCCTGCCGAAGCACGTCGACTTCGTAAACACCGTAGTCGTACGCATGATCGCCGTCGACGCGGATCTCGGTCGGCGTCGCGACATGGCGGACGATGCGGTCGCCTTCCGGGATCGTCCAGTATTTCAGCAGCGCCTCGTGGCCGGCGAGCATTTCCGAGTTGTTCGGAAAGATCGTCGCGTCCGGCGTATACATCGCGACCATCGCGGCGACGTCTCCGCGGACGTACGCTGCCGAGAATGCGCGGCTGCGTTCGGCGATGCGGGCCGTTTCATCGCTCTCGCCTACCGCGACCGGTTCGGAACGATGCGCCGAGCCCGCGCAGCCGGCAGCCGCGAGGGCGCAGCAGAACAACGATGCGAGAAGAATATTTCGCGGCATGGCGCGCCTCATAAGAAGTGTCGGATCATTCGCGGACGTAGTAAGCCACCGCACCCTTCTCCGGCATCGACACAGACACGCTGCGCACCGCGCCCCAGGCGTCGCGGTGGAAATCGAAGACGATGAGGCTGCCGTACGCGAACTTCGTCGCGCCCAGGGGCTGCAAGGCCTGCGGCTTGTCTTGGCCGGGCAACATGATTTCGGCCTTGACGCCGGCCACGTTCACCCGGAACGAGGGATAGTCGAAGTTATCGGCCAGGGCGCGGCGCAGGTCCATCGGCACGGCAGCATCGAGCCGGTAGCTGCCGGCGTAATCCTGCGGAAGCGGCCCGCGCGGCGCCACCGCGCGCACCAGCGGATGCGCGCCCAGGCCGATCGCGTCGGCCAGCGCGTTGCGGATCTCGCTATGCAAATGGCCGCCGTTGCTGCCGTTGGTAAGGATGACGAAACCGTCGCCGGTTTCCGGATAGCCTTCCATGAAGGCCAGATAGCTTTCGTTGGCGCCGCCGTGGGAGAAGAACCGGCCACGGCCCGAACCGCTCAGGCTTGGTCCCAATCCGAACGTGCCCGGCGACACTTCCGTCATCATCTGCACCGTCAA
The DNA here is from genome assembly GCA_035250245.1 of Luteimonas sp. Lineage (GTDB taxonomy): Bacteria > Pseudomonadota > Gammaproteobacteria > Xanthomonadales > Xanthomonadaceae > Luteimonas_C. The sequence goes on from DATFFH010000048.1 coordinate 27,185, forward strand.
GGCTTGCGGCAGGAAATCGCCGCGGCCCTGGTAGCTGTCGATCAGGCCGCCGACCAACTTGCCCAGATCGTTCGCGCTGGTCCACAGGCCGGACGCGCCGGTTTCGGCGAACGTCTGCCAACCGCGCGGCAGGGCTACCGGCCTTCCTTCGCCGTCGTGCGCTTTGGCGATGTTGCCGCGCGCAGGCGACAGCGGGCTTTCGAAAGTGCTGCGGCGCATGCCCAGCGGAACGAAGACCAGTTCCTCGGCGAGCCGGCGGAACGGTTTTCCGGTCGCGTCCTCGAGGGCGACTTCCTCCACGGTGATGCCGCCGCCCGAATAATCCATCACCGAGCCCGGCGCGTGCTTGAACCGGACCGCTTCGCCCTTGGCCGGCTTTTGTCCTTCGAGCACCTGGACCAGGGTCGGCAGCGGTTCGCCGGGCTGGTAATCCTCGAATCCGTGCACGCCGAGGCCGGCGGTATGCGACATCAGCATGCGCAGGCTGACGTTCGGTTGCGGCACTTCTTTCGACGCGGGCAGCTTCCAGCGCTTCAGATAATCGTCGACGTTGCGGTCCAGATCGAGCTTGCCCTGTGCGACCAGCCGCAGCGTAGTCGTCGCCGTCGCCACCTTGCTGATCGAACCGACCGAGAACAGCGTGTCGGCGTCCACTTTGTCCTGCGTGCCGACTTCACGCACGCCATAACCGGCGGCCCGCACCACTTTGCCGTCCTTCAATACCGCGACCGCCACGCCGGGCACTTTGTAATGACGCATGCGCTCGGCCAGCGACCAACGCGGCACGGCTTCGTTCGGCGCGATCAGGCTGGGGCGCAGTCCGTTTTCAAGTACGGCTAGCGGGTCTTGCGGCGCAGGCGTTTGCGCTTGCGTAGTGGCAGCGACTGCGAAGGCGATGGATGCCAGCCAACGCAAGCGTTCTGCTGCAGCGCGACGAGCGGTCATCGGCGTCGTTCTCATCGCAATTCCTTGAACCGGGGGCTTCAGTCTGGCGCTTGTCCGGCCGCGGAGCAATCCGGTTCGCCGCAGATTTCGGCCGCATTGGCGCGAGTGGCGGATACGCCTGCCGCAGGGCATAAATCCTCCCCAGCCCTCCTTTTCAAAGGAGGGAGCAAAGCGGTTTCGCTTGCTCCGTCTGTTCGCAGCGATCTCCCACAAGCCGAGAAATCCCCCTTTGAAAAAGGGGGACCGAAGGGGGATTTACGCCAAGCCGCACGAACCGGCGAAGGCCGTAGGGCGGAACCGCCGAAGGCGATTCCGCCGCCACATCCATGCGACCGCTCGGCGGAATCCGCTGCGCGGGTTCCGCCCTACGTTATGGCGTTTCGATGACCAAGTCGTCGAGATAGAACGACACGCCCGCGCTGCCCGATCCGACCATCGTCACCAGCACGGTACTCGTGCCCGCCGGCGCCATCGCCGATGCGGTCGCCTGCTGCCAGGCACTGCCCGACACCGGCAGCGCAACGACGTCGGTCTGCAATACGCCGCCGTCGTCGCCGCGCCATTCCAGCACCAAGCGCGGATTGCTGGGCGCGCCTGCGCCCGCCTTCGCCCACACGCCGATCGCCTTCGGTCCGGGCGATGCGACGTAACCGGGATAGTTGGCGACTTCCACGCCCCAGTTGCCGCCTTCCAGATCCAGGCGCAGGCTGTGGCTTCCGCTATGCGCCTGATCGGCGCTGCGCGAAACCGCCACGCCGTACCAGGGGTTCCACAGGCCGATGCCGTTCTCCAGCGTGGCCGTATCGGCATCGACCAGATTGCCGGTCGGCCCCGGCTCGTTGCCTTGGTCGCTGGTGCTGCCTTCGTCCTGCAGATAGGGCGCGGCCTGCCATGCGGAGAAACCGATCCGCTCGCCCCAGCGCTTGGCGAATTTCCACGGGCCGTAATAGTGGTTGTTCGCGAACTTGTTGCCGGCCCCGAACATCACCTGGTCCTGGATGCCCGCCACCGTGTACGGCGACCAGGGCAGATTGTCCGCACCGGTGGCGATCAACGCCTGCACGCCGCAATAGTCGGCGCCGTCGCAGGGCACCACGCCCGGGTCGAAATGGAACTCGTTGGCCGTCACTTCGATGTTGCGCGAATGCCAGCGGCAATCGGTGCGATACGGTTCGCTGGCCACCTGCGTGTAGCAGGGATGGCTGGCATTGATCGGGTTGACGTATTCGTAATCGTGCGGCTCTGGAATCAGCGTGGGATGCACGAACGGCGTGCAATAGCCCTTGCTGGTGTTGCCGTTGGAATTGCAGAAGCGGTTGGCATTCTCGTAGATCGAAACGCCCGAGAAATTGTTCTCGAAATAATTGTCGTAGATGCGGATCTTGGCCGCGCCGGAGACCGTACTGGCCAAACGCGCGTCGCCGCCGGATTCGGACAGGTAGATCGCCGGCGCCGGCGAACCGGTGTCGCGGTTGCCCGAGGCCCAG
>DATFFH010000049.1:0-157205 GCA_035250245.1 Luteimonas sp.
GACAGGCCGCGGGCGATGTCCTTGTCCAGCGAGGAAATCTGGCTGACCTTGACCCCGGGCGCGGGCTGCACCTCGAAACGGGTGATCACCGGGCCCGGATAGGCGCCCATGACCTGCGCGTCGATACGGAAATCCTTGAGCTTGAATTCGATCTGCCGCGACAGCGTCTCCAGCGTTTCCGCGCTGTAGCCCTTGGGCTGCGCCTTGGGATCGTCGAGCAACGCCAGCGGCGGGATGCCGGAACCATCGCCGACATGGAACAGCGGGATCTGCTGCTCGCGCTTGGCGCGATCGCTCTTCTCCACCTGCGCCGGCGCGGGCGGTTCGATCTTGACGGGCACGCGCTTGGCGCGCAGTTCGGTTTCGACTTTGCGCGATTCTTCGCGCTCTTCGCGGAAAGCCCTAGCCTCCTGCCATTCCACGGCTTGCTGTGTGCCGCGGCGGAACAATCCAGGCAAGGCCATGGCCCACTGGCCCAGTCTGTCCATCACCGCCAGCCAGGACAGGCCGGTCGCGAGCGTGATCGAAGTCAGCAACAGCGCCAGCAGGAACAGATTGCTGCCCATGACGCCGAAGCCGGCCATCAGGCTCTTGCCGACCAGACGCCCGAGAATGCCGCCGGCGCCGGCCGAGAAGTCGGCCACGGTGCCGATGCGCAGATACAGCAAGCCCGCGGCCGAAACCAGGAAGCCGACGATGCCGACCAGGCGCAAGGCCGGACCGAGATCCGCCTCGCCGTCGCCGTCCTTGTCCATGCCGAACAAGGCGATCCAGGCGATGACGCCGAGCATGATCGGCAACAAGAAGGCGACGTAACCGCACAGGTAGATCAGCACGTCCGCCAACCAGGCGCCGACCCGGCCGCCGATGTTGTGCAACGGCGCGGTCACGCTGCCCGAATGCGACCAGCCCGGGTCGTTGGGCGAGAAGGTGAACAGGCTGGCCAACAGATACAGCAGCACCGGCGCGATCAGGATCAGCGCGATGTCCTTCATCAAGCGCTGGCGACGCGGATTCGGCGCCGCGGGCGGAGACGCGGCTGCCGCAGGCTTGCGCGACTTCTTGCTGGCTTCTGCTACCGTGCGTGCCACCTTGATATTCAGCCTTAGCTAAAACCTGTTAGTTGTTGAATATAGTGCGAATATTGCAGATCGACAATGCTTCGGGCTTGCAGGAGTGTCGCCGACTAGCCTCGCATGTCGATGCCCTTGCTGGCCACCAAGGCCTTCAGCGCTTCTCGTTCGGCTGCCGGCATCGCCCTCGCCGGCACGATGATCATCGCTTGCTTGCCCGCGAAAAAGCACAGGTTCGTGCGGTAGTCCCGGCAGCGGTCGAGGATGTCCCAGCCCAGCCGGCTGTCGAAGCCGGGTCCGCGAAGGTGGATCGCCTCCTCCGCGAACTCGTAGACGTGAGCGCCCTGCAGAGTGGGCGATTTGCGGAACAGCTTCACCGGCAGCCACACGAAACTGGCGATCGTGAAGAACGGCACTAGAACCAGGACCGCCACGGTCCAGGAAAAGCCCATCTGGGTCGAAGCGAAATAGGCCGCGGCCGACCATGGCAGCGCGACGAAGAAGGCGGCCGAGAGAATCAGCATCGCGGGCCGGTCGCGCATTCCTGCGATACCGGCCCAGATCAGGTCGCGACGGCTTGGCGTGAAGCTCGCGACGATGGCCATGGCGCTCCTTACAGCTTCATCCCCTGCAGCGCAGGATGCACCAATTTGCCGCCTTCCACATTGATGCCCTTCACCAGCGCGGTATTGTCGCGCCAACTGCCGGTAGCCAGCTTGTTGACCCAGGGCAGGATCGCCGCGCAGATCGCCTGCGACGAGGTCTGCGGCACGGCGCCGGGCATGTTGGTCACGCAGAAATGGATCACGCCCTCCTCCACGTAGGTCGGCTCCTTCCAGGTGGTGGCGCGCGAGGTCTCGAAGCAGCCGCCCTGGTCGATGGAGATGTCGACCAGCACGCTGCCGTCTTCCATGCCCTTGATCATTTCGCGGCTGACCACGTGCGGAGCGACCGCGCCGGTGACCAGCACCGCGCCGATCACCAGATCGGCCGAGGCCACTTCGCGGGCCACGACGTCTTCGTACGGATACAGCGCGGTGACGTTGTTGCCCAGGCGCATCATTTCGTCCATGCGGTCCTGGCGCTTCTCGAATACGACGACGTTCGCGCCGCCGGCCGCAGCCAGCGCGGCGGAGTTGCCGCCAGCCTGGCCGGCGCCGAACACGACGACTTTGCCGCGCTCGGTCGAAGGCAGGCCGCCGAGCAGCTTGCCCTTGCCGCCCATGGGCTGATGCAACAGATGCGTGCCGACCTGCACGCCGATCTTGCCGGCGATAATCGACATCGGCGCCAGCAGCGGCAGGTCGCCGTTGTCCAGTTCCACCGTTTCGAACGCGACGCCGGTCAGGCCGATGTCGAGCAGGCGTTTGGTCAGCTCCGGCAACGGCGCCAGATGCAGGTAGCAGAACAGCAGATGGTCCTTGCGCAGCAGCTTCAGGTCGCCTTCGATCGGCTCCTTCACTTTGACGATCAGCTCGCCCTTGTCGTACAGCGCGGCGGCGTCGGGCGCGATCTTGACGCCGAGCGAGGTGTAGTCGGCGTCCTTGAAGCCGGATTTGATGCCCGCGTCCTTTTCCAGCCAGACCTCATGGCCGCGCTTGACCAGATCGCCGGCCGCAGCCGGCACCAAGGCCACGCGGCCTTCGAGGGTCTTGGTTTCCTTGGGTACGCCGATACGCATTTTCGTTCTCCGTCGCCGGCAAGGCCGGACTCAATCGCCCGAAATGCGGGCGCCACATGTTGAAAACCCGCGCAGGGTTGCGCGGGCCGTTGCGGACTTTCCGCGCGCGCCGCGGCTGGGCCGCGACGGCACGCAATGTTGCGGAAGACGCGCCTTGATAAGCGGGGCCGCGGTCGCCAAGCTATGGGTTCCGCCGCGCCGCCCATCGACGAAAAAACCTCGTCCCGAGCGCGTTCCATTCCGCCCGCGAGTATACATGACCACCTCCAAGCACTGCCGTCTCTTGATCCTCGGTTCCGGCCCTGCCGGCTGGACTGCCGCCGTCTACGCGGCCCGTGCCAATTTGAAGCCGGTCGTCGTGACCGGTTTGCAGCAAGGCGGCCAGCTGATGACCACCACCGAGGTCGACAATTGGCCCGGCGATGCGCACGGGTTGATGGGGCCGGATCTGATGACGCGCATGCAGGCGCACGCCGAGCGTTTCGAAACCGAGACGATCTTCGACCACATCCACAGCGCCGACCTGTCGCAGCGCCCGTTCCGGTTGAAGGGCGACAGCGGCGAATACACCGCCGATGCGCTGATCGTGGCCACCGGCGCCACCGCCAAATATCTCGGTATCGCTTCCGAAGACCTTTACAAAGGCCGCGGCGTATCCGCTTGCGCCACTTGCGACGGCTTCTTCTACAAGGACCGGGACGTGGCCGTGATCGGCGGCGGCAACACCGCGGTCGAGGAAGCGCTGTACCTGTCGCACATCTGCCGCAAGGTCTACCTGGTCCACCGCCGCGACACGTTGCGCGCCGAGAAGATCATGCAGGACAAGCTGATGGCCAAGATCCAGACCGGCAAGATCGTGCCGGTGTGGCATCACACCGTCGACGAGGTGCTGGGCGACGACGCCGGCGTGACCGGCGTGCGGCTGCGTTCGACCTTGGACGATTCCACGCAGCAGCTCGACATCCACGGCCTGTTCGTAGCGATCGGCCACACCCCGAACACGTCGTTGTTCGAGGGCCAATTGGCGATGAACAACGGCTACATCGAAATCCGCTCCGGCCTGAGCGGCGGCGCCACCGCCACCTCGGTCGCCGGCGTGTTCGCCGCGGGCGACGTGGCCGACCAGCACTACCGCCAGGCCATCACCTCGGCCGGCTTCGGCTGCATGGCGGCGTTGGATGCGGAGAAGTTCCTGGACAAGGACGGCTGACCCGTCCGGAGCCGCATGAAGACCACCTACCTGATGCTCGACTACGAGAACGTGCAGCCCAAGAACCTGGCGCTGATCGCGGGCAAGCAGTTCCAGGTGAAGGTGTTCCTCGGCAAGAACAACACGCGGCTGCCGGTGGAACTGGTGACGGTGATGCAATCGCTCGGCGCGCGCGGCGAATACATCCGCATGGACGGCAGCGGGCCGAATGCGCTGGATTTCCACATCGCCTACTACATCGGCCGGATCGCCGCGGCCGACCCGGACGCGTCCTTCCACATCGTTTCGAAGGACACCGGGTTCGACCCGCTGATCGCGCACTTGAAGACGCAAGGCATCGCCGCCAAGCGCACTCCCAATCTCGAAGCGGCGCCGATGCTGAAGACGCTGACCCGCGCCACCGACGACGAGCAAGTCGAAGCCGTGGTCCGCAACCTGCGCGGCATGCCGAAAAATCGTCCGCAACGTCGCAAGACGCTGCGGGCGATGGTCGCCGCGTGGTTCGGCACGCTCGATGAGGCGGGCGTGGACCGCATCGTCGCAGAGCTGGCCAAGCGCGAAGTCGTGGCCTTCGATGGCGAAAAGGTGAAATACCCATCGAAGTGAACGGTCGCGAGCGCGAAGGCCGCATCATTCCGAACCTCGAGAAGATACGGCCCGAAGCCTGGGATGCGCTGCACGATGGCCGCAATCCCTTCGTTTCGCACGCCTTCTTAGTCGGCCTCGAACGCCACGGCTGCCTGCGCGCCGACTGGGGCTGGACGCCGCAACACCTGATTTTATGGGAAGGCGATCGACTCATTGCGGCCGCCCCCGGGTATCTGAAGACCAATTCGCACGGCGAATTCGTGTTCGACCATGCCTGGGCCCACGCCTACGCGCGCTACGGACAGGATTATTTCCCGAAGTATCTGTGCGCCGTGCCCTACTCGCCCGTGACCGGCCCGCGCCTGCTGGCGAGCGACGAAAACGGGCGACGCCAACTGCTGGCCGCAATGGCGCATATCGCCGACGGCCAGCAGTTGTCTTCGGCCCATGTGAATTTCCACACCGAAGCCGAAGACGCACATTTCGGCGAAGGCTGGCTGCCGCGCATCGATGTGCAGTACCACTGGCGCAACGACGCCGGCTGGCGCGACTTCGCCGATTTCCTCGGCGCGATGGACCACAAGCACCGCAAGAACATCCGCCAGGAACGCACCAAGGCGCAACGCAGCGGCGTCGAGTTCCGCATCGTGCATGGACGCGACTCGCGCGAGGAAGACATCGCCGCGATGTACGGCTTTTATCTGCAGACCTTCGCCGAATACGGCAACTCGCCCGCGCTGACGTTCGAGTTTTTTCGCCACTTAGCCTCGGCCATGCCCGATAGCCTGGTGATGTTCCTGGCAGATCACGAAGGCGAAACCATCGCCGGCGCGTTGTGCCTGCGCGGCGGAGATACCTTGTACGGCCGCTATTGGGGCGCTTCGCGGAACTTGCCCGGATTGCATTTCGAAACCTGCTATTACCAGGGCATCGAATACTGTCTGCGCGAAGGCTTGCGCGTCTTCGAACCCGGCGCGCAGGGCGAACACAAGCTGGCGCGCGGCTTCCTGCCCACGCTCGTGCGCAGCCGGCATTGGATCGCCGATCCGGATTTCTCGGCGGCTCTGGTGCATTGGTGCCGGGAAGAAGCCGAATCGGTGCGCCGCTATGCCGCGACCCTCGCCGCCCATTCCCCTTTTCGCAACGCGCCACTCTCGTAAAGCACACCACCTATTGTGGGAGCGGCTTTAGCCGCGAGCTTTTTGATCCCAATCGCCTTGATCCGATGAAAAGATCGCGGCTAAAGCCGCTCCCACAAAGGCGTATGAGCGCCTCCATGCCGGCAGACGCTTGCGGTAACGTGCGGCAATGGCCTTCCGCATCCGCCAACTCGACCCATCGCCGGACGCGCCCTTCCCGCCGGTCGAGGACGCCCTGCGCGAACCCGACGGCCTGCTGGCCATGGGCGGAGACTTGTCTCCAGTCCGTCTGCTCAATGCGTACCGTCACGGCGTCTTCCCCTGGTACTCGCGCGGCCAACCCATCCTGTGGTGGAGCCCAGACCCGCGCATGGTGTTCCGTACCGATGGCGTGCATTTGTCGTCGCGTTTTCGCCGCAGCCTGAAGTCTTCGGGCTGGGAAATACGCGCCGATACCGCCTTCGCCGAAGTCGTCGCCGCCTGCGCGCAAACGCCGCGAAACGGGCAGCGGGGCACGTGGATCACGGCCGAGATGCAGACCGCCTACCTGGAATTGCACAGGCTGGGGCACGCGCACTCGGTGGAAGTCTTCGACGGCCAACGACTGGTCGGCGGCATCTACGGCGTGGCCGTCGGGCGGATGTTCTTCGGCGAAAGCATGTTCAGCGCGGTTTCGGGCGGCTCGAAAACGGCGCTCGCCGCTCTTGCCCGGGGCCTGGTCGCGTGGGGTTGGCCCTTGATCGACGCGCAGGTGGAAAGCCCGCATCTGCTGAGCCTGGGGGCCGAAAGTTGGCCGCGGGAGAGCTTCATGGCCAGGCTCGCGGGTTTGGTCGAGCTGGCTGGCCGGCCGGGGCCATGGAGCGAAGCTTTCGCTGTGCGATCGGCCAGGGAGCTATCTGTTGCTGAAGCTTTTGTGGGAGGGGCTTCAGCCCCGACAGAGGGCGGTCGGGGCTGAAGCCTCCCACAAAGAGCCCGAGCCGGTTAACGATTTCTTTGCCTGCTCACGCCCCGCGTGGCAGAATGCGCGGCTTCGGGCGCCTCAGCCCGGCACTTTCAGGCAGCAACAGGACGCATGGCGAAAGACGACGTCATCGAATTCGAAGGCACGATCTCCGAAACTCTCCCGAACACCATGTTCCGGGTGAAGCTGGAGAACGGCCACGAGATCATCGCCCACATCTCCGGGCGGATGCGCAAAAACTACATCCGCATCCTCACCGGCGACAAGGTCAAGGTCGAAATGACTCCTTACGATCTGACCAAGGGCCGCATCACCTACCGGATGAAATGATGTCCGGCGTGCGGGCCCTTTTCCGGTTCGCACCCGCCGCGCTTTCGATCGCGGCCGCTTTGGCATGCGCGTCGGCGCAAGCGCAGACGACTTATCGCTGGACGGATGCCAAGGGCAACGTCCATTACACCGACAGCCCGCCTCCGACCAGCGCCAGAGACGCGCGCACCGTCGGCCCGCCGGATCCGGCCGCTCCCCGCGACTTGACCAAGCTTCCGCGCGTGAATCCGCCCACGCCCGTGATCGCGGCCAAGCCGGCCCCGGCCGTCGGCGCACCGCCCGAACCTGCGGTCGGCGACGTGCAGAAGCAACTGGAACAGAACCGCGAATACCTGCGCAAGCAGCAGAACCCGAAGACGCAGGCCGAACGCGCCAAGCGCGATGCCGAGCAATGCGCGGCCTGGCGCCGCTCGCTGACGCGGATCGAAGCGGCCGAGAAGGAACAAGGTCCGAAGCGGCCGACTCCGGCCGAGCTGAAGGATATGGCGCAGACCAAGACCGAATTGCAGCGCAATATCGAATTGCTTTGCCCTCGATAGCGGATCCAGTGCGCCGCTTCTCGGCCTGGCTCGTCACGAAAAATTTTCTTGCAGATCGCCTCAGCATGCGCTGAATCCGTTTCAGCGAGGAACGCCATCGCGCTGAATGCGCATTCTCCGCATTCAGCGGATTCATGTTCTGTCTTGCGGCGTGTTGCATCACGCACGACGATGAACCTCTAATGCGCGAGCCGCCACACTCCAGCGCATTGCGGCGATCACGACGATTGCCAGGGAGGAAGCGGATGGTTATTCACGTTCGTACGGGTTTCGGCGCCTATCAACTTTTTTGCAGAAACCGCGTGCTGTTCTCGTCGCCCAAGATATGTCATCTTGACGGAGACCTCTTCTGAGGTCGGGTCCGCTGGGGGAATAACCATTGGCAGCGTTTCTATAAACCAAAAAGAGAACACAATGAAACTTACAGTCATGGCCGCAACAGGCGCGATTCTCGCGATCTGCGCCTTCTCGATCCCCCAAGCGCATTCGGCCTGCAAGCCGCCAACCAAGGCGACGGACAGTTATCAGGTGCCTACGCAGGATTGCATCGGTAACGGTTCAAACACAGCGCCATTTTGGCAAGCGGTTTTCGAATACTTCTTTGATTAAAGCAAATAAAAAGCGCCGGCATATAAACCGGCGCTTTTTAACGAACGAAAGGGTCAGCGCACCGTCGCCGGCAACAGCTTCTCCGGCTCGGCTGTCGCCTCGACTACGATCTCGCCGTCGCGCACGTCGATGCTGACCTTGCCGCCGCCGACCAGCTTGCCGAACAGCAACTCGTCGGCCAGGGCGCGCTTGATCTTGTCCTGGATCACCCGTGCCATCGGCCGCGCGCCCATCAGCGGATCGAAGCCGTGCTGGGCCAGCCAATCGCGCGCGGCCGGGGTGGCCGACAACGACACGTTCTTCTCGTGCAGCTGCACTTCCAGTTCGATCAGGAACTTGTCCACCACGCGCAGGATGTGATCGAAGCCCAGCGCCTGGAACTGCACCACCGCGTCCAGGCGGTTGCGGAATTCGGGGCTGAAGCTGCGCCGGATCACTTCCATCGCGTCGGTGCTGTGGTCCTGCTGGGTGAAGCCGATCGAGCGCCGCGCCGCCTGCGCCGCGCCGGCATTGGTGGTCATCACCATGATCACGTTCTTGAAGTTGGCTTCGCGGCCGTTGGTGTCGGTCAGGATGCCGCGGTCCATCACCTGCAACAGGATGTTGAAGATGTCCGGATGCGCTTTCTCCACCTCGTCCAGCAGCAACACGCAGTGCGGCGTCTTGACGATCTTCTCGGTCAGCAAGCCGCCCTGGTCGAAACCGACGTAGCCCGGAGGCGCGCCGATCAGGCGGCTGACCGAATGCGGCTCCATGTATTCGGACATGTCGAAACGGACCAGTTCGATGCCCAACTGCAGCGCGAGCTGCTTGGTCACCTCGGTCTTGCCGACGCCGGTGGGGCCGGCGAACAGGAAATTGCCGATCGGCTTGTCCGGATTGCCCAGGCCCGAGCGCGCCAGCTTGATCGCGCTGGTCAGCGTCTCGATGGCCGGATCCTGGCCGAAGATCACCATCTTCAGGTTGCGCTCCAGGTGCTGCAGCACGTCCTTATCGGAAGCACTGACCTGCTTGGCCGGGATGCGCGCCATCTTGGCGACGATGGTTTCGATTTCCTCGACGTCGATGATCTGCTTGCGCACGTTTTCGGGAAGAAGACGCTGGCGTGCGCCGGCTTCGTCGATCACGTCGATCGCCTTGTCCGGCAGCAGCCGGTCGCCGATGTGCTTTACCGACAGGTCGACCGCCGCTTTGATCGCATCGTCCGCATAGCTGACGCCGTGGTGCTGTTCGTACTTGGGCTTCAGGCCTTGCAGGATCTCGATGGTCTCGCCGACAGTCGGTTCGACGATGTCGATCTTCTGGAAGCGGCGCGCCAGCGCGCGGTCTTTTTCGAAGATGCCGCGGTATTCCTGGAACGTGGTCGAACCGATGCAGCGCAGCTCGCCCGAAGCCAGCATCGGCTTGATCAGATTGCTGGCGTCCATCGTGCCGCCGGACGCCGAACCGGCACCGATGATGGTGTGGATCTCGTCGATGAACAGGATCGCGCCCGGGTGCTTCTTCAGCTGCGCCAGCACGGCTTTCAGGCGCTTTTCGAAGTCGCCGCGGTACTTGGTGCCGGCGACCAGGGCGCCCAGGTCGAGTGCGTAGATCGTGGCATCGGCCAACACTTCCGGCACGTCGCCTTCGACGATGCGCTTGGCCAGACCCTCGGCCAGCGCGGTCTTGCCGACGCCGGCTTCGCCCACGTACAGCGGATTGTTCTTGCGCCGACGGCACAGCACTTGGATGGTGCGCTCGACTTCGTCGGCGCGGCCAACCAGCGGATCGATCTTGCCTTCGCGGGCCAGCTGGTTCAGATCGCTGGCGAATTCGCTCAGGGCGTCGCCCTTGTGTTCGCCGCCCTCGCCTTCGCCGGGCTTGGCATGGTCTTCGCCGCTCTGCGCGGATTCGTCTTCGCCGAGCTTGGCGATGCCATGCGACAGGTAGTTGACGACGTCCAGGCGGGTCACGTCCTGCTGGTTGAGGAAGTAGACGGCGTGGGAATCCTTTTCGCCATAGATGGCCACCAGCACGTTGGCGCCGGTGACTTCCTTCTTGCCGGAAGACTGCACGTGGTAGACCGCGCGCTGCAGCACGCGCTGGAAGCCGAGCGTGGGCTGGGTGTCGCGGCCATCGTCTTCGGTCAGCTTGGCGACCGAGGTGTCGATGGCCTGCTCCAGCTCGCCGCGCAGACGGCCGAAATCGGCGTTGCAGGCTTTCAGCACGGCTTCGGCCGAGGGGTTGTCCAGCAGCGCCAGCAGCAGGTGTTCCACCGTCATGTACTCGTGGCGCGCCTCGCGGGCGCGCTTGTAGCACTGGCCGATGGTGTGTTCGAGGTCTTTCGAGAACATGGGGCGGATGCCTCCGTTACGACTGCCGGCTAATCTGGGGGCGGTCTGGGACCTTTTCCATCCTCAGGCCTTTTCCATCGTGCACAACAGCGGATGCTGATGCATACGTGAGAACTCGTTCACTTGGGCCACTTTCGACTCTGCCACCTCGCGGGTGTACACGCCGCATACGCCGCGGCCGCGGGTATGCACGTGCAGCATGATCTGGGTCGCCTTTTCCAGGTTCAGCGCGAAGAAACTGACGAGAACCTCCACCACGAAATCCATCGGCGTGTAGTCGTCGTTCAGCAACAGTACGGAATACAGCGGCGGACGCGCCGTTTCCGGCTTGGCCGTCTCGACGATGGCGCCATGGTCGCGGCCGTAATCGGCGCCGTTTTGATCGGTTTTCTTGGGCATGGGCTCGATTATACGAACGCGGTTCCGGCCGCGTCGTGGACGCCGGACCCCGGGAACAAGGAAAATGGGGACATGATCCCCGCCGACAAGTTCCTCCCCCGCCGCCGAGGAGGCCGCGCATGAGCTATCGCGAAGGCCGCTTCTGGCAGCCCGACGTGACCGTGGCCACGGTGGTGGTGCGCGACGGACGCTTGCTGCTGGTCGAAGAACGGGTCAACGGCGGCCTGGTGCTGAACCAGCCGGCGGGCCATCTGGAGCCGGACGAAAGCCTGGCAGAAGCCGCGCTGCGCGAAACGCGCGAAGAGACCGGCTGGGACGTGCGGCTGACCGCGTTCGTCGGCGCCTACCAGTGGAAGGCGCCGGAGACAGATCGCCATTACCTGCGTTTCGCCTTCGCGGCGGACGCTGTGTTCCATGATCCGCAACGTTCGCTGGACGAAGGCATCGTCCGCACCTTATGGCTGACCCCGGCCGAACTGCAGGCGGCCGAAAGCCGTCACCGCAGCCCGCTGGTGTGGCGCGCCGCTGCCGACTATCTGGCCGGGCGCCGCTATCCGCTGGCGTTGGCCCAGCACGTGGCATGAGCGCGCCCCGCACCATCGTCGGCGTATCGGGCGGCGTCGACTCGTCGGTGGCCGCTTTGCTGTTGCGCGACGGCGGCGAAGCCGTGGCCGGCCTCTTCATGCAGAACTGGGCCGACGACGGCAGCGGCGATTGCCGCGCCGAGGACGACCGCCGCGATGCCGTGGCCGTCTGCGGCCGGCTGGGTCTGCCGATCCACTTTCGCGATTTCTCCGCCGAATACTGGGACGGCGTATTCGCCCACTTCCTGGCCGAATACGCCGCCGGCCGCACGCCGAATCCGGACGTGCTGTGCAATCGCGAAATCAAGTTCAAGCATTTCCTGGACGCGGCCCGCGAACTGGGCGCCGAGCGCATCGCCACTGGCCATTACGCCCGCGTCGAGCGCCGCGGCGATCACTGGGCACTGCTGCGCGCGGCTGATACGAGCAAGGACCAGAGCTATTTCCTGCACCAACTCGGCCAGGAACAGCTGGCCGCGACCCTGTTCCCGCTGGGCGGCATGCTCAAGCGCGACGTGCGTACCCTCGCCGCCCAGGCGCAACTGCCCACCGCCGAGAAAAAGGATTCCACCGGCATCTGCTTCATCGGCGAACGCGATTTCCGTGAGTTCCTAGCCCGCTACCTACCGGCCCGCGAGGGCGAGATGCGCACGCCGGACGGCCGCGTCGTCGGTGTCCATCCGGGCGTGTTCTATTTCACTCTGGGCCAGCGCGAAGGCCTGCAGATCGGCGGGGTGCGCGGTTTCGAAGCCGCGCCTTGGTACGTGGTCGGCAAGGACGTGGCCGGCAACGTGCTGTACGTCGACCAGGGCGCGGACAGCCGCTGGCTGCGCTCGCGTACGCTGCGTTCCGAAACCGCGCACTGGATCGCCGGAGCGCCGCCCGCGCAACGCTTCGCCTGCGTCGCCCAGACCCGCTATCGGCAGGCGGCCGAAGCCTGCGAAGTCCAGGTGCGCGACGACGGCACTCTGGACGTGCGCTTCGCCGCAGAACAGCGCGCCGTCACGCCGGGACAATCGCTGGTGCTGTACGACGGCGAAGTGTGCCTGGGCGGCGCCGTGATCGCCGCCACCGACGCTCCCCTGGAAACACGCCTCAACGACACTGCGCGAAGGAACCACGCGGCATGAACCCGGCGATTCAAGAACGCGTGCTGGCCCTGGCCGGCATGGCCCAAGCGTTGCAGCAAGTGCGGCGCATCGCCGAAACCGGACAGTCCGACGCTGCCGTGGTCGCGACCGCGATCGACAGCGTGTTCCGGATCGATGCGGATTCGCCGCTGGCGGTGTACGGCGACGCTTCCGCATTGCAACCGGGTCTACGCCTGGTGCGCGGCTATCTGACCAATGCCGTGGACGATCCCCTGTTGCCGAAACTGGCGCTGGCGGTACTGCAGATCGAACGCCGCTTCGTCGCCGACGGCGAAGCCGTGCGCCAGGTGCAGCACGGCATCGCCGCGTTGGGGCCGGCTTCCGAACGCTTGGGCAGCGCGCACCCCGACATCCTGGCCGGCCTGGGCAGCCTGTATGCCGAGACGATCAGCCAGCTGCGGCCGAGGGTGATGGTGCAAGGCAATCCGCATTACCTCGGACAGGCGGGCGTAGTCGCCGAAATCCGTTCGATCCTGCTGGCGGCTTTGCGCTCGGCGGTGCTGTGGCGGCAAATGGGCGGCAGTTTTTGGGACTTTCTGTTGCGGCGGCGGGACATGCTGGAAGCCGCCGGCGGCTGACCGCGCTTTTCGTAGGAGCGGCTTTAGCCGCGAGCTTTTTCTCGCGAACACCGATCAGATCCGCGATTTGCCGAAAAGAGCTCGCGGCTAAAGCCGCTCCTACGAAAGGCCCGGCATACGACCTTGGTCCAAAGCGCACGGAAGCTGCGCCGGAACGCCGCTTCCGGCATAATAACGGGGCTAACCGCGGTGTATTCCTCCCGCCCTCCCCGCCATACCGCCAGGAGCTTTCATGGCCGACTCCTTCGCCACCCGCGCCCGACTCGACGTCAACGGAAAGTCGTACACCTACGCCAGCTTGCCGAAACTCGGCGAGAAGTTCGATCTGGCCAAGCTGCCTTATTCGATGAAGATCCTGCTGGAGAACCTGTTGCGCCACGAAGACGGCGGCATCACGGTCGGCAAGGAACACATCGAAGCGGTCGCGCAGTGGAATCCGAAGGCCGAGCCGGATACCGAAATCGCCTTCATGCCGGCCCGCGTCGTGCTGCAGGACTTCACCGGCGTGCCCTGCGTGGTCGACCTGGCGGCGATGCGCGATGCGGTGACCAAGCTCGGCGGCAAGCCGTCGCAGATCAATCCGCTGATCCCGTCCGAACTGGTCATCGACCATTCGGTGCAGGTCGACGTGTTCGGCCGCCCGGACGCGCTGGACTTGAACGGCAAGATCGAATTCGAACGCAACAAGGAACGCTACGGCTTCCTGCGCTGGGGCCAGAAGGCGTTCGAGAATTTCAAAGTCGTGCCGCCGAATACCGGCATCGTCCACCAGGTGAATCTGGAAAACCTGGCTCGCGTGGTCATGGAACGCCAGGTCGATGGCGAGACCTGGGCTTTCCCCGACACCGTGTTCGGCACCGACAGCCATACGACGATGATCAATGGCATCGGCGTGCTGGGCTGGGGCGTGGGCGGCATCGAGGCCGAGGCCGCGATGCTGGGCCAGCCTTCGTCGATGCTGATTCCGCAAGTGGTCGGCTTCAAGCTGACCGGCAAGCTGCCCGAAGGCACCACCGCCACCGACTTGGTGCTGACCGTCACCCAGATGCTGCGCAAGCTCGGCGTGGTCGGCAAATTCGTCGAGTTCTACGGCGATGGCCTGCAGCACCTGCCGCTGGCCGACCGCGCCACCATCGCCAATATGGCGCCCGAATACGGCGCGACCTGCGGCATCTTCCCGATCGATGCCGAGTCGCTGAATTACCTGCGCCTGTCCGGTCGCAGCGAAGACCAGATCGCTTTGGTCGAGGCCTACGCCAAGGCGCAGGGCCTGTGGCACGACGCGAACTCGCCGCACGCCGAATACTCGGCCACGCTGGAGCTCGACATGGGCGACGTGAAACCGTCGCTGGCCGGCCCCAAGCGTCCGCAGGACCGCGTGCTGCTGGAGAACGTGCACGGCAACTTCAAGGAAAATCTCGGTCCGCTGGTCGCCAACCGCAAGCCCAAGGGCGTGGGTTGCGCGATCGAAGAACTGAAGGGCGAAGGCGGCGCGCAGCCGCAGGCCGAACACTTGGCCGCCGAACCGGTATCGAAGATCCGTATCCAGGAACAGGACGCCGAACTGCGCGACGGGTCTGTGGTGATCGCCGCGATCACTTCCTGCACCAACACCTCCAACCCGGCGGTGATGCTGGGCGCTGGCCTGCTGGCGCGCAACGCCAACAAGCTCGGCCTGAAGGCCAAGCCGTGGGTGAAGACCTCGCTCGGCCCGGGTTCACTGGTGGTCACCGACTACCTGAAGAAGGCCGGCGTACTCGACGATCTGGAAGCGCTCGGCTTCTACGTGGTCGGCTACGGCTGCACCACCTGCATCGGCAATTCCGGCCCGCTGCCGGACGAAGTGTCCAAGGGCATCGCCGAGAACGAATTGGTCGTCGCTTCGGTGCTGTCGGGCAACCGCAACTTCGAAGGCCGCGTGCATCCGGAAGTGAAGGCGAACTATCTCGCCTCGCCGCCGCTGGTCGTAGCCTATGCGCTGGCCGGCACGGTCAACATCGACCTGACCACGCAGCCGATCGGCCACGACCAGAACGGCAACGACGTGTTCCTGCGTGACATCTGGCCGTCGAACAAGGAAATCGGCGACACCATCGCCGCCACCGTCGGCCCGGAATTGTTCGCGCAGAACTACGCCGACGTGTTCAAGGGCGACAGCCGCTGGAACAACATCCAGTCGCCGGACGGCGAGTCTTACCAGTGGGACGGCGGTTCGACCTACATCAAGAACCCGCCCTACTTCGACGGCATGACGATGGACGTCGGCAGCATCGACGACATCCACGGCGCCCGCGTGCTGGGCCTGTTCGGCGATTCGATCACCACCGACCACATCTCGCCGGCCGGCAACATCAAGAAGGATTCGCCGGCGGGCCGCTTCCTGCAGGAACGCGGCGTGCAGCCGGCCGACTTCAACAGCTACGGCTCACGCCGCGGGAACGACGATGTGATGGTGCGCGGCACCTTCGCCAACATCCGCATCAAGAACCTGATGTTCGGCGGCGAAGAGGGCGGCAATACGCTGTATTTCTCCAACAACGGCGGCGCCGGCGAAAAGCTGGCGATCTACGACGCGGCGATGAAGTACAAGGCCGACGGCGTGCCGCTGGTGGTCTTCGCCGGCAAGGAATACGGCACCGGCTCGTCGCGCGACTGGGCGGCCAAGGGCACCAACCTGCTGGGCGTCAAGGCGGTGATCGCGGAAAGCTTCGAACGCATCCACCGCTCCAACCTGGTCGGCATGGGCGTGCTGCCCTGCCAGTTCCTCGAGGGTCAGAACGCGCAGAGCCTGGGCCTGGACGGCTCGGAGACTTTCGACGTCACCGGCCTGAAGGACGGCGCTTCGAAGACCGCCACGGTCACGGCGACCAAAGCGGATGGCGGCAAGAAGAGCTTCGAGGTCAAGGTGCTGCTGCTGACGCCGAAGGAAGTCGAATACTTCCGCCACGGCGGCCTGCTGCAGTATGTGTTGCGCCAGCTGGCGTCAAAGAAAGCGGCGTAAACTTCTTTCTCGCGAAACGAAAAGAGCGGCCTGCAGGCCGCTCTTTTTCTTTGTAGAGCGGAGCTTGCTCCACTGCTTTGCCGTTGCTCTTCGTAGGAGCGGCTTTAGCCGCGAGCTCTTACCTTCAAATCGCGACATCGCGAGGTGTTGAGGGAAAAAGCTCGCGGCTAAAGCCGCTCCTACAAAAAGCCCGCGGCAGTTAATCGGGAACGATCAAAGCGTGGGCTTCCAACTCGCGCTGGTCATCCGCCACTCGCCGTCTTCCAACCGCCAACCGGTTTCCACTTCATAGACTTCGGCCGAATCCGGGATCAAGCCACCGCTGCCTCCCGTGGCGGCGGCGGTGAACCGCACGGTCGCATGGTCGTCCTGCACGCGCACGTCCAGCGGGCCTATCGTCAGTCCCAGCTTCTCGTGCCGCATCATTTGCAGGGCGGCGATCCTGCGCGCGCCGTCGCGATCCAACCCCTCAGGACCGACGAAGTCTTCGGCCAGGCGTTCCTCGATCACGTCCGCATCGCGCGCCTCCACACCCTGCTGCAACTCGGCCATCGCCTCGCGCAAAGCTTGCTCGGGCGGCGTGCGGGAACATCCGACCAAGCAAAAAGCCAGTACCGCGACCCCCAACAGATGCCAGGTTCGCCGATAGCCCCGCCCCGCCGCGACCACTTCCATAGCGCCTTCGATCCGTACGAAAAAAGACAAGCTAGCACGGTCCAGACGCCCCGCAGCGCGCCTTGCCAGCCCCTAGAGCCTATGCTCCAATCCAGCCAGGCGACGCAGATCGCCCACGTGGATTAATGACCGAAACAGAGAGGGGGAATGCCGTGAACCAGGAACGTCCTTGGCTGTCCAGCTATCCGGCCGGCGTACCCGCCGAAATCGATCTCGACCAGTTCCCTTCGATCGTGTCGGTCCTGGAATCCTCGTTCGGACAGTTCCGCGACAAACCCGCCTACAGCAATCTGGGCAAGGTGCTCAGCTACGCCGACGTCGACCGCCTCAGCCGCCAGTTCGCCGCCTACCTGCTGGGCGAGCTCAAGCTCAAGAAAGGCGATCGCGTCGCGATCATGATGCCCAACTGCCTGCAATACCCGATCGCGACTTTCGGCATCCTGCGTGCTGGGCTGGTGGTGGTGAACCACAACCCGCTCTACACCGCCCGCGAGCTGCGTCACCAACTGCAGGATTCGGGCGCCAAGGCGATCGTGGTGCTGGACAACTTCGGCCATACCTTGCAGCAAGTGCTGGCCGATACCGACGTCAAACAGGTCATCGCCACCGGCTTGGGCGACATGCTCGGCTTCCCCAAGGGCGCGATCGTCAATTTCATGCTCAAGCACGTGAAGAAGATGGTGCCCGACTACGACATTCCGGGCGCGGTCCGCTTCAACGATGCGCTGACTTTGGGCCAGCGCCATGCCCTGCCCGAGGTCGTGATCGAACCGGGCGACATCGCTTTCCTGCAATACACCGGCGGCACCACCGGCGTGGCCAAGGGCGCGATCCTCACCCATCGGAATCTGGTCGCCAACATGCAGCAGGCTTCGGCCTGGATCGGCACCAATATGGAGATGGGCAAAGAGATCATCATCACCGCGATCCCGCTGTACCACATCTTCGCGCTGACCGCGAACGGACTGGTCTTCATGAAGTTCGGCGGCATGAACTACCTGATCACCAACCCGCGTGACATGCCCAACTTCGTCAAAGAATTGAGCAAGGTGAAGTTCAGCGCCATCACCGGCGTCAACACCTTGTTCAACGGCCTGCTCAACACGCCGGGCTTCGACAAGTTGGACTTCTCGCATTTGAAGCTGACCCTGGGCGGCGCGATGGCAGTGCAGCGCGCGGTCGCCGATCGCTGGAAGAAAGTGACCGGCGTAACCCTGGTGGAGGCCTACGGCCTGACCGAAACCTCGCCTGCGGCCTGCATCAATCCGCTGGACCTGGCTGCCTACAACGGCGCGATCGGCCTGCCCATTTCCTCCACCGACGCCTGCGTAAAGGACGAGGACGGCCGCCAACTGCCGATGGGCGAAGTCGGCGAACTGTGCATCAAGGGTCCGCAAGTGATGAAGGGCTATTGGCAGCGGCCTGAAGAAACCGCCAACGTCATCGACGCCGAAGGCTGGCTGCACACCGGCGACATGGCCAAGATGGACGAACAGGGCTATTTCTACATCGTCGACCGCAAGAAAGACATGATCCTGGTCTCCGGCTTCAACGTGTATCCCAACGAAGTCGAGGACGTGATCGCCTCCATGCCCGGCGTGCTGGAGGTGGCGGCGGTCGGCGTGCCGGACGAGAAATCCGGCGAAGCGGTGAAAGTGGTGATCGTGAAGAAGGATCCCGCCCTCACCGCCGAACAGGTCAAGGCGCACGCGCGCGAGAACCTGACCGGCTACAAACATCCGAAATACGTGGAATTCCGGACCGAACTGCCCAAGACCAACGTCGGCAAGATCCTGCGGCGCGAGTTGCGGGACGGCCCGGCCGGCGGCGCGTGACCGCCGCCGGATCCATCAAAAATTGCCGCGGCTCCGCGGCGCATCGGGGGCAACTTAATCCATGAGAACGCCCCGATGCCCACCGCACACGCCAAATCCGCTCCGCTCCAGCCGCGCCGCTTCCTGCCCGCTTTCGACAACGGTACGCCCCGCCACTGGTGCGGAGACGATCCGGCGCTGACCCACATCCTCAATGCCTACACCCTGCTGGTGCCGGGTAACGAGGGCTATTTCATTCGCGCGCTGAAGCGTTGCCTGCCGCTGTTGGACGACCCGTCCGATCGCGAGATGGCGCGCCTTTTCATGCGCCAGGAAGGTCAGCACGGCGCGGGCCATCATCGTTACTGGGCAGTGCTGAAAGCGCAGGGCTATCGCATCGCCGGCTTCCAATCGACGGTCGACGGTCTGCTCTACAAAATTATGGAACCGCTGACGCCGTTCAAGCTACGCCTGTCGATGGTGGCCTGCGTCGAGCACGTGAATGCCTACATCGGCCACGAATTCCTCCGTCAGCGCATTCTGGCCGATGCCGTGCCTGAGCTCCGCGCGCTGTTCGAGTGGCATTTCGCCGAAGAGATCGAGCATAAGCACGTCGCCTACGAAGTGCTGCGCCAGGTCGCGCCCGCCTACCCCCTGCGCCTGCTGGGGGCGATGATGGTGCTGCCGATGTTCTACGCCTTGTCGACGGCGGGCATGCTCTGGTTGTCGGCCCAGGACGGCAGCTTGTTCAAGGCGCGTACCTGGCGAGGCTTGGGCAGGCATCTGTTCGGGCGGCACCGTATGGCGGCACGAACCTGCGGCCACATAGCGGCTTATTTGCGCCCGGGATTCGATCCCTGGCAGCTCCAGGACCGCCCCTTGGCCAACGAGGTCGTGGAGCGCTACACCTCCCCCCGGGCGGGGACCCGAATGCTGCGCGCCCTTGCGGAAGACGACATAGCCTAGTCCGAAAGCCGCCCTACGCCCGGCCGAGCCCCGCTTTTTCAGCATGCCGGGCCCGGCCAGGCGTCCACCGCGCGGCCGGCCGTTCATAAAGCTTGCAGTGGCGGGGATAGCGGGCTGAAGATGGCGCGTCGGACGCGATTTCCCCGCTAATCCAATCCGCCGTTCCGTTGTGCGACCGGCCGGACGGCCACTACGAGGTATTTGCCATGTCCGTCGTCCAGCAGCTCCACGTCGTCTCCCGTTACAACACGATCCGTCCTTCGGAGGACATCTCCAACGGGGTTTATCAGTGCAATATGCACGCCGATCTGGTCAAGAACCCCGGCCGGGCCTGCTTCCGCAGCAGTCTGGTCGATGAAATCATCCATTACCAACAGGCCCTGGGCGAGCGGCTCCGGATCGAGCAGCAGCAGGACGGCGGACAGCGCCTCAAGCACGTCGTGCTGGCTTCGGACAGCGACGTGTTCAACCTGGGCGGCGATTTGGAATTGTTCTGCCAGCTCATCCGCAAAGGCGATCGCAACAGCCTGTTGAACTACGCGCGGCAGTGCGTCCGTGGCGTGCATGCTTTTCATGCCGGGCTCGGCGTCGGCGCGCATACGATCGCGCTGGTCCAGGGCGACGCGTTGGGCGGCGGTTTTGAGGCCGCGCTGAGCTGCCACACCATCGTCGCCGAAGAAGGCGTGCAGATGGGCCTGCCGGAAGTGCTGTTCGACCTGTTCCCCGGCATGGGCGCGTATTCCTTCCTGTGCAAACGCATCGCCCCGCACCACGCCGAAAAGATCATGCTCGAAGGCAACGTGTACAGCAGCGAAGAACTGTACAAGATCGGCTTGGTCGATGTGCTGGTGCCCCGCGGCGAAGGTGCGCGCGCTGTCGAGAAAGTCATCCGCAGCAACCAGCGCATTCCCAACGCCCGCGCCGCCATGCATCGGGTCCGTTCGATGGCGCAGCCGGTTACGCTGGAAGAGATGATGAGCATCACCGAAATCTGGGTCGACACCGCGCTGCGTTTGGGCGAAAAGTCGTTGCGCACCATGGAACGCTTGGTTCGCGCCCAGTACCGCCGCAACGGCGAGCTCAAGGAGGCGGGTGCGTATCAGTAAACGGGGTTTCGCCCGGCCGTCGCCGGGAAGGTTGACAGATGTGGAGAGGTCCGCCGGCGCCACGGGGAGACGCGGAAGCCGGCGGTAGACGAAGTCCGAACCGGGGAACCGACCATCCCTGGGCAGGATTTCCGTAAAGGCCAATAACCCGCCGGCGTCACAGGGGACGCGAATGCCGGCGGCCCACCGATCCGACGCCACAGGCAGAACTCCGGCCATACGCATGCTGCGCACGCGACAAGGGGGAGGGTCTCTGCCTTAGGACGATTTTGGTTTCGGCTTGGACTTGCCGGAGTCGACCTGGCCCAGCTTGAGCAGCACCTGCCGCGCCTGCAGCGAGCTTTCTTCGAGCAAGGCATCCAGGTCCCGGGTCAATGCGCCGCCGTGCTTGGCCAGCTCGCCGTTGTCCGAGTTCATGATCTTCCGGCTGCGTTCCACCAGCCGATTCGCGCCGATGTTCTCGGCCACGCCGCGCATGGCATGGGCGATGTCGCGCATCGCGTTCCATTCGCGATCGCGCGCGGCCTTCTGGATATCGGGCACCAGCCGCGAAATGTCGCTCAGGCACTGGTCGACGAAGCTCTTCAGGAATTCGTTGCCCGAATCCATCGCGGCCAGTTCTTCCAGCACGCTGGGCAATTCCACGTCGGCGACGGAAGCCGCCGGTACTATGGTCTCCGCCATCGGCGACGGCGCGTCTTGCCCACTGGCGATGTTGCTGATCGTATCCAGCAGCCGCGTCACCACCACCGGCTTGGTCAGGTAGGCATGCGCGCCCGCGCGTTCGGCTTCGCGCAACGATTCGACGGTCGCATCCGCGGAAAGCACCACGATCGGCGTGCGCGGCCCACCCGCCTGCATGAAACGGGTCTGCCGGATCACGTCCAGGCCGCTGAGTCCCGGCATGTGCAAATCGATGACCATCAAGTCCGGAGCGGTGCTCTCCAGCAAATCGAGCGCCCGCTCGCCGTCCTCGGCGAAGAGCAGACGATGGCCCGCGCGCTCAAGCAGGCGCTGCAGCACCAACCGGTTCGCAGACTGGTCGTCGGCCACCAGGATCAGCATCGAGCGTACGCGCGCACGGTGCCGCACGAAGGGGTCGTCGAAGGAGATGACGTTGGCCGCTGGCACCGGCACGGTGGCCGGCATTTCGCTCGAAGGCGCCTTGGGCGCCTGTTCGGCTTCGGCCTGGAATTGGAACGGCAGCTCAAACCAGAAATGGCTGCCTCCACCCGGGTTTTCCTCCAGCCCGATCTGCCCGCCCATTGCTTCGACCAGCGTCTTGGAGATGGTGGTGCCCAGGCCGCTGCCGCCGTAGCGACGGGCGCGCCCGTTATCGACTTGCTCGAAGGGCTCGAAGATCCGCTTGCGCGCTTCGGGCGGAATGCCGATGCCCGTGTCGCGCACCGAGAACATCACCCGCCCGCTGTGATGCTGTTGCGATATCAACCGCACTTGCAGAGACACTTCGCCGTTGTCGGTGAACTTGATGGCGTTCTGCAGCAGGTTCAGCAGCACCTGCATCAAATGGCCCTGGTCGCCGTGCAGCGTGGTCGGCAGCGCCACGTCGTAGTCCATGCGCAGCACCAGATCCTTGGCGGTGGCCTGCGGCAGGCAGAGGCTGCGCACGCGCGCGAGCAGTTCGGGCAGATTGAAGTCTGCCTTGTCGATCTTCAGCTTGCCGGCTTCGATCGCGGAGATGTCCAGGACCTCCTCGATCAGCATCAGCAGGGTCTGCGCCGAGGTGCGGATCAAGCTGGTCGACTCGCGCTGTTCCGGACTGAGCTTGCTGGTAGCCAGCAATTCGGACATGCCCAGGATGCCGTTGAGCGGCGTGCGCAGTTCGTGGCTCATGTTGGCCAGGAACTTGCTTTTGGCATCGTTGGCCTTGCGCGCGCCCTCGATCGCCAGAGTCAGCGCCTTCAGCAACGAGGCGAAATACAGCGGAATCGCGATCAGGCCGATCAGCAAGCCCCAGGACAGCGACGGGTTGGAGCCCCAGTAAGGCGTGAACAGGATCACGCAGGCGAAAGAAGGCGCCGCCAGGCCGATCGCCGAATACAGATAGCGGGTGCCGTAACGCAGACCGTTGCCGATCGTCACCCAGAGATAGACGCTGTACAACGGGCTGCCCGCCTCCCCCAGCGAATACATGACCATGCCCAGGGCGGCGTAATCCGAAATCATGCCGACCCACCGCCGAGGGTGGGACACGCCCGGGTTGTGCACGATCGCCGCCAGCAGGACGAACGACACGGCGAATTCGGCCAGCAGCACCAGCCAGGTGAAGATCAGCGAGCCGGAAGCGCCGCCCAGGCTGACTCGCCAGCCCAGATAGATGCAGAACAGCGCCGTGATCACGGCGCGGATGATCACTTGCTTGTGTTCGCTGTCCGGGCGGTTGCCTAAACGCTCTCTCAAGGTGGCAAGCGAACGGATCATCTCAGTTCAACCCCGTTCTCCGGTTGCCGGAGAAGCGTTGGCAGATGTCCTCCAGTCGCGACCGGTTGCGCACCAGCGCATCGACGCAGTTCGGATCGAACAGCCGCCCGCGCTGGGCATACAGATAGGCCAGCGCGGCGTCGATGCTCCACGGATCCTTGTACGGCCGCGGCGAGATCAGCGCGTCGAACACGTCGGCCACGGCCACGATCCGCGCTTCGATCGGAATCGCCTCGCCTGCCAGACCGTCCGGGTAGCCGCTGCCGTCGTAACGCTCGTGGTGGCGCAGCGCGATGATCGCACCCATCTGGATGAAGCGGTTCTGGCTGTCGTTGAGCAGTTCGTAGCCGATCCGCGGATGGCTGCGCATCACGGTCAGTTCTTCGTCGTTGAGCGGACCGGGCTTGAGCAGGATCGAATCGGGAATGGCGATCTTGCCCATGTCGTGCAGCGGCGCGGCCATTTCAAGGACGCGCACCTCGTCTTCGAACATGCCCAGGTGCTCGGCGATCAGACCGGCGACGTGGGCCATGCGTTCCAGGAAGGCGCTGGTGCCGACGTCGCGATACTCGATGGCGCGCGCCAGCCGCGACAAGGTTTCGCGTTCACGCTCCTCGACCTCGTGCATGCTCGACAGCAGGCGCTGCTCCAGCGACAGCGCGCGCTGCTTCACGTTCTCGGTCTGCTGGCGCAGCTGCAGCAGGTTCTTGCAACGCGCGCGCAGCTCGCGCGGACGCACCGGCTTGACCAGGAAGTCGATCACGCCCGCCTCCAACGCCGCCTGCCGCACCGGCTCGTCGCCGACCACGGTGACCAGCACGATCGGCACGTCGCGATGCGAAGGGGCGCGGCGGAAGCGTCGGGCGAATTCCAGCCCGTCCATGCCCGGCATGCGGTAGTCGAGCAGCAGCAGGTCCGGCCGGTTGTGGTCGCACCATTTGAGCGCAGCCTCGGCGTCGCCGAAGTCGCTGACCGACAACGCCGGGGTGATGTCTTCAATGATGTGCCGGAGCATGGTCCGCGCGGAGGTCTGATCATCGACAATAACGATGTTCACGGAGCTCCCCTGTGGCCCGTCTGCCAGCCTTCCTTGCACGGCGTTCATAATCCCAACATGTTGACCCTGAAGAGGTTCGTCGGCAAGCCCCGGCGGAAAGGGCCGTTATGGGCCGATTTCAACCCTTGCAGGTTTAACGTCGGAAACGCCGGGGAACGGCCGTAGGGCTGGGACTCTGCCTTCTCCCGTCGGGAGAAGGTGGCGCGAAGCGCCGGATGAGGGTTCGGCGAAGCTAGATACGGCCGGATCGCCGTGCTGAACGTCAGCCGGCGATTTCATCGCGAGTTTCGAGCACCTCGCTTCGCCGAACCCTCACCCCAACCCCCGCTCCGCGCCCGGGCCCACGCCAGTTGGCGCGGGCGCTCAACTGCACGCGCGCCAATGGCGCGCAAGCTGTGCAGCTCACCCCAATAGGAAGGGCTCAAAGGCCTCAGCCCGCTTCCGGACGCATGTACGGGAACAGCAGCACATCGCGGATCGAATCCGAATCGGTCAGCAACATCACCAGCCGATCGATGCCCACACCCAACCCGCCGGTCGGCGGCAGCCCCACTTCCAGCGCGCGAATGTAGTCGGCGTCGTAATGCATGGCCTCGTCGTCGCCACCGGCTTTGGCATCGACCTGGGCGCGGAATCGGGCGGCCTGGTCCTCGGGATCGTTGAGCTCGGAGAATCCGTTCGCCAGCTCCTTGCCGCCAACGAACAACTCGAAACGGTCGGTGATGCCCGCTTCGGTGTCCGACTCGCGCGCCAGCGGCGACACCTCGACCGGGTAGTGGGTGATGAAGGTGGGCTGGATCAGGCCGTGTTCGACCGTCTTCTCGAAGATCTCGAGCAGCAGCTTGCCCCAGCCGTAGCTCGGCTTGACGTGAATCTTCAATACCGAGCAATGCTTGGCCAGCGCTTCGCGATCGCGGCAATCGGCTGCGGATATCTGCGGGTTGAGTTCCCGCACGGCCTCTTCCAGTTTCCAGCGGCGGAAGCGCGGGCCGACGTCGATCGCGTTGCCTTCCCACTGCAGCGCGGTCGTGCCCAGGGTCTCCTGGGCCACGTCGCGGATCATCGACTCGGTCAGGTCCATCACTTCGTCGTACGTGGCGTAGGCCTCGTACAGTTCGAGCATGGTGAACTCGGGATTGTGCCGGGTGCTGACGCCTTCGTTGCGGAAGTTGCGGTTGATCTCGTAGACGCGTTCGAAACCGCCGACGACCAGACGCTTCAGATACAACTCTGGCGCTACGCGCAGATACAAATCCAGGCCCAGCGCATTGTGATGGGTCATGAAGGGTTTGGCTGTCGCGCCGCCGACGATGTAATGCATCATCGGGGTTTCCACTTCCAGGAAGCGCTTCGCGTCCAGCCAGCGCCGGATTCCGGCGATGATCCTGGAACGCTTGACGAACACTTCCCGCGATTCGGGCGTGACGATCAGATCGACGTAACGCTGGCGATAGCGCTGTTCGACGTCGCTCAAACCGTGCCATTTATCGGGCAACGGGCGCAGCGACTTGGTCAACAGGCGCAAGGTGTCGGCCTTCACCGACAATTCGCCGGTCTTGGTCCGCATCAACGTGCCTTCGGCGGCGACGATATCGCCTACGTCCCAGCCCTTGAACGCGTCGTAGCGCTCGCCGAGCGTGGCCGATTGCAGGAACAGCTGGATCTGGCCGCTAACGTCCTGGATCTGCGCGAACGCGGCTTTGCCCATCACCCGCTTGGCCATGAGCCGCCCGGCCAGGGCGACGCGGCGGTTCAAGGCTTCCAACGCTTCGCCGGTCCACTGCTCGGCATCGGCGAACTCGTCCTGCAGGTCGCCGGCGTGGTCGGCGCGGCGGAAATCGTTCGGGAAGGCGATGCCCTGCCCGCGCAGCGCTTTGAGCTTGCCGCGGCGCTCGGCGACCAAAGCGTTCTCATCGGGGGGCAGCGTATCGTCGGTCATGGGCTTAGGCTTGGTAGGTGCGAATTTATTCGCACGCTTTTGAGGTTTATACAAGGCAACAGCGTGCGAATGAATTCGCACCTACGAGAATCAGACAGCGTCTGAGCGTTTGGAACCAGCCTCCAGACCGGATTTCAGGCTGGCCTCGACGAATTCGTCCAGGTCGCCGTCCAGCACCTTCTGGGTGTCGGTGCGTTCGATGCCGGTGCGCAGGTCCTTGATCCGGCTCTGATCCAGCACGTAGTTGCGGATCTGGCTGCCCCAGCCGATATCGGATTTGGTCGCTTCCAGCGCGTCTTTCTCGGCGTTGCGCTTCTGGATTTCCATCTCGTACAGCTTGGCCGCCAGCATCTTCATCGCGCGGTCGCGGTTGGCGTGCTGGCTGCGCTCGGTCTGGCACGCCACCACGATGCCGCTGGGCACGTGGGTGATGCGCACCGCCGATTCGGTCTTGTTGACGTGCTGGCCGCCGGCGCCGGAAGAACGGTACACATCGGTCTTCAGATCGGCCGGGTTGATCTCGATGTCGATGTCGTCGTCCACTTCCGGCGATACGAATACCGAGGTGAACGAGGTGTGGCGGCGGTTGTCGGAATCGAACGGCGACTTGCGCACCAGCCGGTGCACGCCGATCTCCGTCTTCAGCCAGCCGTAGGCGTAATCGCCTTCCACGCGGAAGGTGGCGGACTTGATGCCGGCGACGTCGCCGCCGCTGACTTCCATCAGTTCCGCCTTCCAGCCGCGGCTCTCGGCCCAGCGCAAATACATGCGCAGCAGCATTTCGGCCCAGTCCTGGGCTTCTGTGCCGCCGGCGCCGGCCTGGATGTCGACGAAGGCGTTGGCCGAATCCATTTCGCCGGAGAACATGCGCTGGAATTCGAGCTTGTCGACGCGGCCGCCGTAGCGTTCCACGTCTTCGACCACCGCGTTCGCGGTTTCTTCGTCGCTTTCGCTCTCGGCCAGGTCCAGCAGTTCGCCGGCGCCGGCTAGGCCTTCGGTGAGTTCGCGGATGCCGTTGACGGTCTTGTCCAGCAGCGAGCGCTCGCGGCCTAGGGCCTGGGCGCGTTCGGGCTGGTTCCAGACGTCGGGGTTTTCCAGTTCGCGGTTGACTTCTTCCAGACGCTCGCGCTTGGCGTCGTAGTCAAAGATACCCCCTCAGCGCATCGAGCCGACCGGTCAGGTCGGCGATGCGCTGGCGGATCGGGTTGAGTTCGATCATTGAGCTGCAACTGCTTGAAAAGGCCGCGAATTGTAGCCGAATCGGCGAGTCTTTGCTCTTCGTAGGAGCGGCTTTAGCCGCGAGCTCTTTTCGGCAAATCGCGGTCTGGTCGGAGTTTGCAGGAAAAAGCTCGCGGCTAAAGCCGCTCCTACGAAAAGCGGGCTAGCGGGGCTTGAGGGCTTCGCGATAGCGCCGGCTGCACGGCAACTGGCTGCCGTCTTTCAAATGGACGCGGGCGTCGCCGCTATCCAGCGGTTCGATCGAGACGACCTGGCCCAGATTGACGATGTAGCTGCGGTGGATCCGGGTGAAGCTGCGCGGGTCCAGTTTGGATTCGATGCCGGCGATGGTGCTGCGCAGCGGGTAGTCGTGGCCGCGGACGCGCAGGTTCACGTAGTTGCTGGCCGCCTGCAGCCATTCGATGTCGTTGGCCGCGACCAGGAATTCGCGGCCGAGCTTGCGGACCAGGAAGCGCTCCGGCCGTTCGATCGAATCCACCGGCGGGCCTTCGTCGGGTTCGGATAAAAGGCTGGCCTCGCCCTGCCAGCGGCGCAGTACGAAGCGGTAGCTCTCCATGGCCAGGGCGATGACCGTGAAGCTGCGGACATCCTTCAAATACTCGTACAGGAACTGCCGGCCCCAAGGGCCGAAGTCGTATTCCATCTCTTGCCATCGGTAGATCAGCACGCGCAAGGCCACCATGCCGGCCACATGGGCCACCGCAATCGCCACACTGGCCAGCAGATACCAGGGCACCTGCCGGCGCCAGTTGTCCCAGTGCAAGGGGAAGCGGCGGGTGAACCAGACGATGGCCGGGATCAGCACCGCCAGCCACATGATCCCGCTGCTGATCTCCCAGACCGCCGGCTCCCAATTGAGGATGTCGGAGTCGGTGCGGCGGATATCCATCAGCGTGGTCACGCTGTTGGCCGCGCAGTTCACTGCGATCAGGATCAGCCAGAAACCGATTTCGAAGCTGCGGCGCCAGGGCAGGAAACGTCGGTAGGCGACATCGGCGGGGGTTTCGGACATGCGCGCATTCTAGCCAGGGACGACGCGGAGCCGCCGGGGTCGTCCCCGGCGTCCGCGATTCGTCCCTTCGCCCCGCCTCTGGTCCCCTCGCCCGCCCGCCAGCCCGCAGTGCGCGCTCAATGACGGCGTCTTCAACCAAGGAATCGTCATGGAACGCCGCCACGATCTGGACTGGGTCCGCGTCTGCGCTTTCGGGCTGCTAGTGCTCTTTCACGTAGGCATGTACTACGTGAGCTGGGACTGGCACGTCAAAAGCCCGCACGCCGGCGAGGCGCTGGAACCTTTCATGATGCTGACCAGCCCCTGGCGGCTATCCTTGCTGTTCGTGGTGTCGGGCGCGGCGACCGCATTCCTGTTGGGCAAATCGCCCCAGGGTTTCCTGGGCGCCCGCTCCTGGCGCCTGCTGGTGCCGGTGATCTTCGGCATGCTGGTGATCGTGCCGCCGCAGTCGTACTACGAAGTCCTCGATTCGGGCTACCCGGGTGGTTATCACGATGGCTACCTGTCCTTCTGGGGCCGTTACCTGAGGGCCGATTCCACCTTCTGCGACAGCGACGGCTGCCTGCTGGTGCCGACCTGGAACCATCTCTGGTTCGTCGTTTACCTGTGGGTCTACACGGCGGCGGTCTGGCTGGTGGCCAAACTCGCGCCGCAAGCGTGGCCTAAGCTGAGCGCCGGCCTGGCCCGGGCGCTGTCCGGCTGGGGCGCGCTGGTTTGGCCCGTATTCCTGCTGGCGGCAACGCGCATGACGCTGGTGGCCCGTTTCGAACAGACCCATGCGCTGGTGGACGATTGGTACAACCACGCCCAGTACTTCAGCGTGTTCCTGATCGGTTTCCTGATGGCGCGCACGACGGGATTCTGGGAATCACTGCAGCGCCTGCGCTGGGCGTCCCTCGCCGCCGCGGCTGCCAGTTACGCCTTCATAATCTGGTATTTCTACGGCAGCGGCTACAGCGACGCCAATCCGGCGCCCGACTGGTTTCGCGTCTTCCAGCGTTCGATCTGGGCGCTGAACCAATGGACGACCATCGCCGCGATCTTCGGCTTCGCCTATCGCTTCCGCAACGCGGACAACGCCGCGTTGCGCTATCTGACGCCGGCGGTGTTCCCGGTCTACATCCTGCATCAGACTGTGACGGTGATCGCCGCCTACCAATTGCGGCCGCTGTCGATTCCGCCGCTGGCCGAAGGGCTGTTGTTGATTGCGCTGACCTATGCCGTCTGTTTCGTCGGCTACGAGATCGTGCGCCGGATCGGGGTGCTGCGCCCGCTGTTCGGATTGAAGCGGCTGCGATCCACGGCCGGTGCTGACGGCGTTGCGGCGCAATCCGCCACTTGACCAGGTCAAACGATCGCTTCGAGATGTTCGACGATCAGCTGAACCGCGCGCCCGCCTCGGTAATCATCCGGCACGAGGCGGTAGGCCACGCGCAGGCGCGGCGTCGGGGATTGCTCGCTCCATCCTCCGAACTGGATCGCATTGAGGCGCAGGCCGCCGCAGCCTAGCTCCAATTTGAGGTGGCGCTCGCCGACGACGCGCCAGCCCAGCACGTCGAATTCTCCGTCGAACACCGGTTCCGGATAGCCCTGCCCCCACGGCCCGCCGTCGCGCAGGGCGATCGCGTTGTCGCAGGTGAAATCGTCCGCCGCCAGCTCGCCGTCGCTGAGCACCTCGGCCAGCAGCATTTCCGGCAGCAGCATGCTGTGTGCGGCTTCGGCGAACGCATCGCGGAACGCCGCCAGCGATGCCGCCGGAAGGGATAGGCCCGCGGCCATCGCATGGCCGCCGAAGCGCTCGATCAGGCCAGGATGCGCGGCGTCGACCGCGGCCAGCGCATCGCGGATGTGGAAACCCGGAATGGATCGTGCCGAACCACGCAGCGATCCGCTGCCGGGTTCGGAAGGCGCGAAGGCGATAGTCGGCCGGTGCGTCCGCTCCTTTAATTTGGAAGCGACCAAGCCGACCACGCCCGGATGCCATTCCGCGTCGTATAGGCAGAGTCCCGCCGGCAGGTTGTCGTACGCGATTCCGGCGCGTTCCAGCAGCGCTTCGGCGTCGTCCACCATGTTCTGCTGCAGGCCTTGGCGTTCGGCGTTGATGCCGTGCAGGATCTCGGCGAGTTCGCGCGCCTGGCGCGGATCGTCGCTGAGCAGGCATTCGATGCCCAGCGCCATGTGCTCCAGACGGCCTGCCGCATTGATCCGCGGCGCCAAGGCGTAACCGATATCGCTGGCGGTCAACCGCGCCGGCTCGCGCCCGGCGATTTCGATCAGCGCGTTCAAGCCGGCGCAGCCGCGGCCTGCGCGCAGCCGGCGCAAACCCGCCGCGACCAAGGCGCGGTTGTTGGCGTCCAGCGGCACCAGGTCGGCGACCGTGCCGACGGCGACCAGATCGAGCAAGGCGGCGAGGTCCGCTTCCGAAGCCAGCCGGCCGTTTTCGCGTAGGGCGCGCCGGGTCGCCAGCAACACGTAAAACATTACGCCGACGCCGGCGAGCATCTTGCTGGGGAACGCGTCGTCGCGCAGGTTCGGATTGACGATGGCATCGGCCGGCGGCAAACGTTCGCCCGGCAAGTGATGATCGGTCACCAGCACCTGCCAGCCGCGCGCCTTCGCGGCGGCGATGCCGGCATGGCAGGCGATGCCGTGATCCACAGTGACGAGCAGTTCGGGCGACAACGCTGCCAATTCATCGACCAGAGCCACCGACAACCCGTAACCGTGAACCATACGGTTAGGCACTGCGTACGACACGTTGCGCGCGCCGAGCATGCGCAAGCCGCGCACGCCGACCGCGCAGGCGGTGGCGCCGTCGCAATCGAAATCGCCGACGATCACGATATGGCGGTCGTGGGCGATCGCATCGATCAGCAGTTCGGTAGCCGCAGTCAGGCCGCCGAGCGTGTCCGGAGGCAACAGATCGGCCAGGCGCGGTTGCGCTTGCCGCGCGCCGGACACGCCGCGTCCGGCATACACGCGGCGCAGCAGCGGCGGGACGCTGTCCGGCCAGTCCTCTCCGGCAGCGCCGATTCTGCGCTTGATCGTGCGCACCGCGTTCATCGGCCCAACTGCCGCGGCTTGCGCCAGAAGCGCCAACGTTGGCCGCGCGCGAAACGGTAACCGCTGCCGTCGGCGAGGTCCAAGTCGAGCATCCGCAACCTGCCTTGCGACAACGAATGCAGAGCCGGAATCAGCCAGTTTTGTTGCAGACGTGCCAAGTCGCGCTGCGCATCCAAATCGAAAACGGTATCGCGCTCCACCTCGCGCCATCGCTGCGGCAATGGTTCTGCGGCGCAGGCTGCACGGGCGAGCGTGGCCGCGGCTTCGTCGTCCGAGCACAGCAGGGCATGCTCGCTGACGACGGTGTCCGGCAACGCGCCGCCACCCCAGAACCACAACGAATTGATCGGCGCCCTGCCCGCCTGCGCGCGCCGCGCGTTCCATGGGTGATTGTGCAAGACGACTTGCGCCTCGCTCAGCAATGCGCGCCAACGCCGGCCCTCGGGGCCTTCCGCCAGGTGTTCGAACATGTCCTCGCCCAAAGCCTGCGCCGGATCGGCGAAATCGGGCAGCCGCGTTCCGTTCGGCAGGCGTAGATACCAGTGCGAAGGCGTCGGCGCATCGAGCGCGAAGCCGGCATCGCCGAACAACGGGCGCAATGCCGGCAGCAGCGCTTCGCGATCCTCGTCGCCCGTGCCGAGCGCTTCGCCGTAAGCCAGCAGGCGCGCGCCGTTGATGTCGGGGCGGATGTGAACCGGGTCGGCGCGTAACCACACGGCGCCGGCGGCGTCGCCGGCATCGACCTGACGGGCGAGCGCGGCGATCGGCCAATGCTTGGGCGTCGGCGTGAAGTGGCGAAGCAGCTGCGCACGCCGGCCTGGTTCGTGCGCTTGCGATCGGTCGGCGCGCCCCAAGGCAATAGCCGCACCGGGCTTCAACGACTGCGCGCCGAAACGCGCGGCCTCGGGCAGCAGCAGAACGGCTCGGGCCTGGTTCATTCGGCCAGATTGTAGAATTCCGCGAGCGCTTCCAGGACCTCGGGACGATCGCGGTATTTACGGCGCAACGCGGCCAGGTCGCGATTGCTGCCGGTACAGGTTTCGCGGATGACCTTGGTCAGATACTTCCTGCGCGCTTCATCGTAGGGTTCTTCGCCGATGAAGTGCTCGCACTGGTTGCGGCGTTCGATATAAGCGGTGACGTCCTTCGGCAAAGGCACCTGTTCGGGCCTGCCCAATTGTCCCTTCAATTCGACCCGGTTCTCTTTGAGCCAGCCGCCGTGCTCTTCCCCGTCTTTTGCGCTGATGTAGACCACGCGCACCCAGCCGGGCATGGTCTGGTGCACCGTGGCCATGTCGCCCGGTATCAGGAAAGTTTTTCGAACGCAGGCCGCGTTCGGCGCATCGTGGAAATGGACGCGGCCTTTGCCGATCACTTTGCCTTCGAGCGGCGGCCGGAAATCGGCAATGTCGCGGTTCTGCGCGATCTTGCTCGCCAAGGCCCGGCAATCGACCCGGTCGGCCGCGATGGCTTTCCCGAAGACCGCCCAGCTGAGCAATATCCCGCACACGATCGTCAACTTGCGTATAGCCATCGACGCGTCTCCCATCCGTGATCCGCGGGTCAACCTTCGTAACTGACGCCGACGATCTCGTACTCCCGGGTGCCGCCAGGCGCTTCGATGGTGACGCTGTCGCCCTCGTGCTTGCCGATCAGGGCCCGCGCCACCGGCGAGGAGATGGCGATCAAACCTTGTTTGATGTCGGCCTCAAGGTCGCCGACGATCTGGTAGCGCTTCTCTTCGTCGCTATCGACGTCGGCCAGCACGACGCTGGCGCCGAACACGATCTTGGAGCCGGCGTTGAGCGTGGCCACATCGATGATCTGGGCGTGTGACAGCTCGGATTCCAGCTGTTTGATCCGGCCTTCGATGAAGCCCTGTTGCTCGCGCGCGGCGTGGTACTCGGCGTTCTCCTTCAGGTCGCCGTGCGCGCGCGCTTCGGCGATGGCGGCGATCACCGCCGGCCGCTTGACCGACTTCAATTCTTCCAGCTCGGCGCGCAGACGCTGCGCACCGCGGGTGGTGAGTGGTGCTCTCATGACGCTTCCAATTCCTTGTGCAGTTCCTGCAGGGCCCAGACCGGGCCGCTGCCGCGATAGTCCAAAGAATGCAGCAAGGCTTTCGCGCCGGCAATGGTGGTCGAATAGGTGACCCGCTGCTGCAATGCTTCGCGCCGGATCGAGAACGAGTCGGCGATCGCCTGCTTGCCTTCCGTGGTGTTGACGATGTAGGCGATTTCGCCGTTCTTGATCAGGTCGACGATGTGCGGACGGCCTTCGATGACCTTGTTGATGTGCTCGCATTCCAGGCCGTTCTCGCGCAGCCACTTGGCGGTGCCGGCGGTCGCCACCAAGACGTAGCCTCGCGCGATCAAGTCGCGGGCCACGGGCAGGACGCGCGGCTTGTCAGGGTCGCGCACCGAAACGAAGGCCTTGCCCTGCGCCGGCGGCGCCTTGATGTTGGCCGCTTCCTGGGCGCGGGCGAAGGCGGCGCCGAAATTGCGGCCCACGCCCATCACCTCGCCGGTGGAACGCATTTCCGGGCCCAGGATCGGATCCACGTTCTGGAACTTGGCGAACGGGAAGATCGCTTCCTTCACCGAGAAGTAATCGGGCACGATTTCTTCGGTGGCGCCTTGCTCGGCCAGGGTCTTGCCGGCCATGCAGCGCGCCGCGATCTTGGCCAGCGGCATGCCGGTGGCCTTGGACACGAACGGCACCGTGCGCGAGGCGCGTGGATTCACTTCCAGCAGATAGATGATGTCGTCGCCCTCGCCATCGACCTGGATCGCGAACTGAGTGTTCATCAACCCGACCACGTTCAAAGCTTTGGCCAACGCGACCACTTGTTCGCGCAGGCGATCCTGGGTGGCGGCCGACAGCGAATACGGCGGCAGAGAACAGGAAGAGTCGCCGGAATGCACGCCGGCTTCCTCGATGTGCTCCATCACGCCGCCGATCAGCACGTTGCCTTCGCGGTCGGCGATGATGTCCACATCCACTTCGACGGCGTTGTCCAGGAAGCGGTCCAGCAGCACCGGCGAATCGTTCGACACTTTCACCGCGTCGCGCATGTACTTGGTCAGGTCCGCGTCGGCATGGACCACTTCCATCGCACGGCCACCGAGCACGTAGCTGGGACGCACGACCAGCGGGTAGCCGATCTCCCGAGCCAGCGCCAAGGCTTCGTCGGGATTGCGCGCGGTGCGGTTCGGCGGCTGCTTCAGGCCGAGTTGCTCGACCAGTTTCTGGAAACGCTCGCGGTCTTCGGCCAAGTCGATCGAATCGGGCGAAGTGCCGATGATCGGCACGCCGTTGGCTTCCAGCGCCTGGGCTAGCTTGAGCGGCGTCTGACCGCCGTACTGGACGATCACGCCCTTGGGCTTTTCGAGTTCGACGATTTCCAACACGTCTTCCAGCGTCAGCGGCTCGAAATACAGGCGGTCGGAGGTGTCGTAATCGGTAGAGACGGTTTCCGGGTTGCAATTGACCATGATGGTCTCGAACCCGTCCTCGCGCAGCGCCAACGCGGCGTGCACGCAGCAGTAGTCGAATTCGATGCCCTGCCCGATCCGGTTCGGGCCGCCGCCGAGCACGATGATCTTGTCGCGCGAAGTCGGCTGCGCCTCGCACTCGTCCTCGTAGGTCGAATAGAGGTAAGCCGTGGTGGTGGCGAATTCGGCCGCGCAGGAGTCCACTCGCTTGTACACCGGCTTGATGCCGTGCGCGCGGCGCAGCGCCCGCACCGCTTTTTCGTCGGTGCCCAGCAATTGAGCCAGGCGCGCATCGGAGAAGCCCATGCGCTTGAGTCGGCGCAGGCGCTTGGCGTCGAGGGCATCCAGGCCGCTGGACGCGACGTCCTGTTCGGTCGCGATGATTTCCTCGATCTGGTCCAGGAACCAGGGATCGACGAAAGACAGCGCATGCACGTCTTCCACCGACATCCCCGCGCGGAAAGCTTCGGCCAGGTAGAACAAACGCTCGGGGCCGGCTTCCTTCACTTCGCGGCGCAGCGTGACCAGATCGTCGTCGTTGCCGACATCCAGACCGGTCGGATCGAAGCCTACCTTGCCCGTTTCCAGCCCGCGCAGCGCTTTCTGCAGCGATTCCTGGAAGGTGCGGCCGATCGCCATCACCTCGCCCACCGATTTCATCTGCGTGGTCAGGCGCGCATCGGCGGCGGGGAATTTCTCGAAGGCGAAGCGCGGGATCTTGGTGACCACGTAGTCGATGCTGGGCTCGAACGAAGCCGGGGTCAGGCCGCCGGTGATCTCGTTCTTCAGCTCGTCCAGCGTGTAGCCGACCGCGAGCTTGGCCGCGACCTTGGCGATGGGAAAGCCGGTCGCCTTCGATGCCAACGCCGAGGAACGCGACACGCGCGGATTCATTTCGATGACCACCACGCGCCCGGTCTGCGCATTGATGCCGAACTGCACGTTGCTGCCGCCGGTATCCACGCCGATCTTGCGCAGCACCGCGATGCTGGCGTCGCGCAGGCGCTGGTATTCTTTGTCGGTGAGGGTCTGCGCCGGGGCGACGGTGATCGAGTCGCCGGTGTGCACGCCCATCGGGTCCAGGTTTTCGATGGAGCAGACGATGATGCAGTTGTCCGCGGTGTCGCGGACCACTTCCATTTCGAACTCCTTCCAGCCCAGCACGGACTCTTCGACCAGCACTTCATGCACCGGCGACAGCTCCAGGCCGCGCTTGACGATGTCCTCGAACTCTTCGCGGTTGTAGGCGATGCCGCCGCCGCTGCCGCCCAGGGTGAAGCTCGGGCGGATGATGGTGGGATAGCCGACCTTGGCTTGGATTTCGACCGCCTGTTCGAAGCTGCGCGCGACTTCGGCCTTCGGGCATTCAAGGCCGATATCCTGCATGGCCACGCGGAACAACTCGCGGTCCTCGGCCATGCGGATCGCTTCGCGCGAGGCGCCGATCAGCTCGACGCCGTATTTCTCCAGCACGCCGTTGTCGGCCAGGTCCAGCGCGCAGTTCAGCGCGGTCTGCCCGCCCATGGTCGGCAGCAGCGCGTCGGGCTTTTCCTTGGCGATGATCTTCTCGACCGTCTGCCAGTTGATCGGCTCGATGTACACGGCGTCGGCCATGTTCGGGTCGGTCATGATCGTGGCCGGGTTGCTGTTGACCAGCACTACGTGATAGCCCTCGTCGCGCAAGGCTTTGCAGGCTTGCGCGCCGGAGTAGTCGAACTCGCAGGCCTGGCCGATCACGATCGGGCCGGCGCCGATGATCAGGACGGTTTTTATGTCGGTGCGTTTGGGCATGGTTTTCCTCTACTCGATCTCGGCCGGCGGCGCGATGCGCCCGCGACGGTGGTTGTTCTTCAGTTTTCTTTCCATTCGGCTATCCCGCATCGGCGTGCAGTCGCTTCGCCGAAGGCGGTGGGCTGCTCCATATCCGGGAAATCCTTCTTCAGCACTGCGGAGGCCGGACTCTCCATGAAAGCCGTCACGTCGGCACGTTCGGCATCGGTCATGCCCGCGATCATGCCGAGCGGGTTCGGGACCATGCCGCCGTCGACCTTCGCCGTCACGGCCATTCGCATCGCACC
Source organism: Luteimonas sp. (assembly GCA_035250245.1). GTDB lineage: Bacteria > Pseudomonadota > Gammaproteobacteria > Xanthomonadales > Xanthomonadaceae > Luteimonas_C. The sequence continues at coordinate 37,065 of DATFFH010000049.1, forward strand.
GACAAGCTTTCCACCGCCCGGCGTGTCGGCGAAACGCAACCAGGCGGCGATCGTCTCGCTATCCTCGAACAGATCCCCGAAAGCCTGTTGCAGTTTGCCGTCCACTTCGGGTTGCAGCCCTTTGAGCAGGCAGTCTTGTTTCGCCGCGTCGTAACGCTTGAGTTCCGGCTGCTGCTCCAGACTCATGCGGACCACCTTGAGCGTGACCTCCGGCGTGAAACCGAGCAGATTGCGTATCTGCACGATTTCGGCCTCGGTGAGTTTTCGCGCCTGGGCCGCCGCCTGCATGGGACCGAAGAGCGCCGCTATCGCCAGCGCCGTCGCGATTATCGGCCGCATCGGCGCAAACACGTTTGCCGCCCGACGGGCACTGCAGATCGAGACGGCTTCGATGTTGCTGCGCTCTCTCATATCGGCCTCAATACCAACGGTTCTGCCACCGCTCTGGCGGTAGCCAGGTGATGGTGTTGTCGTCCGTGGATCGGATGCCGCCAGCGCGCACGGCCTGCAGCACTTCGGCCTGCATCGCGCCCCAGCTTTCCGCGCGCGCGCCGATCGCTGCGCCGATGCGGTTGTTGTGCGCGTCCATCGCGCGGCTGTCGTTGCCGGCGCCGCCGCGCTCCATCACCGCGGTGACCCAGTCGACCCAGCGCGGCGTCGCGGTGTAGGCGACGGTCGCACTGGCCAGTGCGTGCCGATAGGCGTCCGAGGGACCATTGCGGCCGCCGGGAAGATCGGTGGCGAACCAGTGGGTGTAGACGGTGGCGAAGACGAAGGTTGGATACGCGGCGAGAACCGTTCCTGCGATAAATGCGCGACGAAACCATCGCTTCCCCGCGCCGTCATTCCCGCGAAGGCGGGAATCCAGCGACTTTCGATCCGCAACGACAGGCTTACCGGAGAGCAAAGACACTGGATTCCCGCCTTCGCGGGAATGACGGCTAAAAGCAAAACGGCTTGCCGCGCCGCTCAACCATTGGCCGACGCGGCCTTTCACCTGCCCGCCTCCATCGCCGCGATGAAACGGTCGAACAACGGCGCGACATCGTGCGGACCCGGCGAAGCTTCCGGATGACCTTGGAAACTGAAGGCCGGCGCATCGGTCAAAGCGATGCCCTGATTGCTGCCGTCGAACAGCGAGCGATGGGTGACCCGAGCGTTGGCCGGCAGCGTCGACTCGTCCACCGCGAAGCCGTGGTTCTGGGAAGTGATCATCACCCGGCCGGTATCCAGGTCGATGACCGGATGGTTGGCGCCGTGATGGCCGAACTTCATCTTCAGGGTCTTGGCGCCGATCGCCAGACCCAGCAGCTGATGGCCCAGGCAGATGCCGTAGGTCGGGATCTTCTTGGCGACGAATTCGCGGATCGCGGCGATCGCGTAATCGCAGGGTTCCGGATCGCCGGGGCCGTTGGACAGGAACACGCCGTCGGGCTTCATCATCGCCAGCACGTCGGCCGCGGGCGTCTGCGCCGGCACCACCTGCACGTCGCAGCCGCGTTCGGCGAGCATGCGCAGGATGTTGCGCTTCACGCCGTAGTCGTAGGCGACGACCTTGAAGCGCGGCGCGGCGCTGGCGAATTCGTTGCGGTCCAGATCCAACTGGCCTTCGCGCCAGGCGTAGGGTTCGCGAACGCTGACCACTTTCGCCAGGTCCATGCCCTTCAGGCCCGGGAATTTGCGCGCAGCTTCGATGGCTTTGTCGGCATCGATATCGCCGGCCATCAGTGCGCCGTTCTGCGCGCCGCGATCGCGTAGCAGGCGAGTCAGCTTGCGCGTGTCGATGTCGGCGATGGCCACGATGTTGCGCGCCCGCAGCCATTCGGGCAGCGAGACTTCGCTGCGCCAATTGCTGGGGCGGCGCGGCACGTCGCGCACGATCAGGCCGGCGGCCCAGGCCTGCGCGGCCTCGTCGTCCTGGCCCGTGCAGCCGGTGTTGCCGATGTGCGGATAAGTGAGCGTGACGATCTGCCGGGCATAGGACGGATCGGTCAGGATTTCCTGGTAGCCGGTCATGGCGGTGTTGAACACCACCTCGCCGACCGAAAGGCCGGTCGCGCCTACGGAAACGCCCTCGAAGACCGTTCCGTCTTCAAGGGCCAGGATTGCGGGCTGGGTCACGGGTTTCGCCTACGTCAGGTTGCAAGAAACCGCCGAAGCGGTCTTCAACCGGTCCGGAGGCAGGGGTTCAGGCGAGCGAGAATGATACCGGGACGGGGCCGCGAACGCTACCGTTTTCGGGGGGAGGGCCGTTGTGGGAGCGGCTTCGGCCGCGAGCTTTTTCCCGCACGCCTGATGGGATTTGACGGAAAGAGCTCGCGGCTGAAGCCGCTCCCACAAAAGCGCGGGTTACAGCAGATCGCGAAGGCGGTAGGCGCCCGGCGCCCGGCCGCGCAGACGCGCCGCCGCATGCAGGGCTCCGCGGGCGAAGATATCGCGGTTGGTGGCGCGATGGACCAATTCGATGCGCTCGCCTTGGCCGGCGAACTGGACCAGATGCTCGCCGACGATGTCGCCCGCCCGCAGGCTGGCGTAGCGCGGTTGCGCGCCGCCCTGCTCCGCGGCCGCACCCAATGCCAGCGCGGTGCCCGAGGGAGCGTCCTTCTTGCCGCTGTGGTGGGCTTCGACGATGTCGCAATCCCAGCCGGGCATTGCCGCTGCGGCGCGTTCCACCAATTCGGAAAGAACCGCCACGCCCAGGCTGAAATTGGCCGCCCAGAGCAAGGGAATCCGCTCCGCGGCCCCGGCGATCGCGGCGCGCTGAGCGTCGTTCAGGCCGGTTGTGCCGGACACCAGCGCCGAACCGCGCTCGGCGCACAAGGCCAGGATCGGATCGAAGGCTTCGGCCAGGCTGAAATCGACGGCCACGTCGAATGCAGGCACGCCCGATAACTCACTGGATGCGAATTGCGGCACGCCGTCGATCACGCGCTGCCCCACCTTGCGCGACACCGCAGCGACGACCGTGCAGTCGTCGCGCTCGGCGGCCAGGCGCAACAAGGCCTGGCCCATCTTGCCGGAGGCGCCGTGGATCAGCAGTTTCGCGGGTTCGGTCATGCGCTCAGGCTAACGGCAGCGACAAGGTCCGACAAGAGTCGCTCGGGCTTTTGTAGGAGCGGCTTTAGCCGCGAGCTCTTTCCTTCAGATCGCAACGATGCGCCGGAAGAGCTCGCGGCTAAAGCCGCTCCCACAAGAGCAAAAACGGGTCAGTCGCCTTGATCTGGATCGCGCGCCGCCGCGATGTTTTCCGGCTGCGGTCCGGCCGCGAACGCCGCGCGCATCTTCTCGTCGTCGCGCAAGCCTTCCCATTTCGCCACGACCATCGTCGCCACGCCGTTGCCGATGAAATTGGTGATGGCGCGCGCCTCGGACATGAAACGGTCCACGCCCAGCACCAGAGCCACACCCTCCACCGGCACCTTGCCGCCCAACGCGCCCAGCGTGGCCGCCAGGGTCACGAAGCCCGACCCGGTCACGCCGGCCGCGCCTTTCGACGTCAACAGCAGCACGCCCAGCAGGGTCAATTCCTCGCCCAGCGTGAGATCCACGCCTACCGCCTGGGCGATGAACACCGCAGCCATGGTCAAGTAGATGCAGGTGCCGTCCAGATTGAACGAATAACCGGTCGGCACCACCAGGCCGACCACCGCACGGTCGCAGCCCGCGTCCTCCAAACGTTTCAGCAATCGCGGCAGGGCCGATTCGGACGACGATGTTCCCAACACCAGCAGCAATTCGCCGCGGATGTACTTCAGGAATTTCCACAGCGAGAAGCCCGACACTCTGGCGACCAGACCCAGCACGATGAATACGAAAGCGAAACATGTGATGTAGACCGCGACCAGCAGCCAACCCAGCGACGCCAGCGAACCCAGGCCGAATTTTCCTACCGTGAAAGCCATCGCGCCGAACGCGCCAATTGGCGCCAGTCGCATGATCATGCCGACGATCGCGAAGAACATGCGCGACAGGTCTTCGGCCGTGTCGAACAAGCGTTGTCCGAGGCTCCCCATCTGCGTCAAAGCGATGCCGGTCAGAATCGCCACCAGCAACACCTGCAGCAGCTTGCCTTCGGTGAAGGCCGACAAAAAGTCGTGCGGAATGATGTCCAGCAGGAAAGCGACCACGCCCTGCTCGTGCGCCGCTTTCTTGTATTGGGCGATGCCGGACGCATCGATCTGGGCCGGGTCGATGTTCATGCCCGCGCCTGGCTGCAGCGTATTGGCTACCACCAGCCCGATCACCAGGGCCAGCGTGGTCAGCACTTCGAAATAGATCAGCGCCTTCAGCCCGATTTTGCCGACGTGGCGCAAGTCGCCGATCTTGGCGATGCCGGCGACGATGGTCAGGAAGATCACCGGCGCGATGATCATCTTCACCAGCTTGATGAAGCCGTCGCCGAACGGCTTCATCTTCGCGCCCAGTTCGGGCTGGAAATGGCCGAGCAGCACGCCGATCGCAATCGCGACCAGCACCTGCAGGTACAGGTTTTTCCACCAACCCTTGGTCATGCCGTCCCTCCGTCGGACCGGCGGAGCCTAGCACGGGCTCAAGATCATGCGAGGCGCTGAGATGCCTTCGACGAGGGCAGCAACGACCAAGGGAAACGCCGCTTCTTGGCGTCGAGCCGGTCTTGCAAGGCGTTGATCTCGGCGCAGGTCTTGCCGAGGAAAGCATCGAGCGCGGCGACGGGTCGGATGCGCGCCAGATCCTTGTGCTCGATCGCGTCGGTCGCCGATCCGATCCGGCGATCGTCGTCGCTCACTTGCGCGGCTGGGTCGCCCTCGCCGGCCGCATACGCCAATGCGAAGCGCAATAGATCGTCGTCGCCGAGCCGGTACCCATTGGCCCGCACTTCGCGCGCCAGCATGTCCCAATGGAAGCCTTCGTTCGGCAGCCGGTCGCGTTTGATCGACAGCGTATGGCTGCCGATCACCGCCTTCTGCACGAGCTGGTCGCTGCTGCGCACCGGCGCGTGCAGCAATTCGAACGGCAACTCAACACCGTCGGCGCCCACCAGGGCGTGGTTGCCCGGCCCGATGATGCAAGCCTTGGCCAGACGATTCGGGATGACGACCTTGTGGTACTGCGCCGGTTCCTGCGAACGCATGCGGAAATTCGCGTGCAACGGCGCATCCGCGCCGAAGTAGTCGCCGGAGACGGGCACGAAGGTGCGCCAGGGCAGCTTGCCGTAACGGTCAGAACCGAGCGAATCGTGCAGTAGCTCGAGCCATCCCCGGGGCGGCGTGATGAATTCGTCCGCGTCCAGCGGAACGATGAAATCGTACTCGCCCGTCGCAGCCACATCGCGGACCAGACGCGTGATTATCTGAGCCTGCGACTGCTGGATGCCCTTGAACGGAACCACCGTGATCGGATGGCCCGCGCCCATAAGCTTTTGCAGGATCGCAGGCGTACCGTCGCTGCTGTCGTGATCGACGATGTACAGACGCTCGAAGGCGCGCAGATTGATCTTGACAAACAATTCGATGATGTCGCCTTCGTTCTTCACCATCGAAACGGCGGCGGCTTTCATCGCGGGCGGTCCTGGGTCAGGAAGTCATACGATCCCAGAAACCCTTGACGCCGTCCATGAAGGTGCTGGAGCGGGGCGAATGGCGGCGCGCGCCTTCGCCGACGAAGGTGGTTTCGAACTGTTCCAGCAATTCCCGCTGCTGCGAAGTCAGGTTGACCGGCGTTTCCACCACGACCTTGCAATATAGGTCGCCCGGCGTGCGGCTGCGCACCGACTTGACGCCCTTGTCGCGCAGCCGGAACACCTTGCCGGTCTGGGTTTCGGCAGGAATGCGGATCTCGGCCTCGCCGTCCAGGGTGGGCACGCGCACGCTGTCGCCGAGCGCCGCCTGGGAAATGCGGATCGGCACTTCGCAATGCAGATCGTCGCCATCGCGTTCGAATATCTCGTGCTCGCGCACCCGCACTTCCACGTACAAGTCGCCAGGCTGCGTGCCAGGCGGTCCGGCTTCGCCTTCGCCGGACAGACGGATGCGATCGCCGTTGTCGACGCCGGCCGGGATCTTCACCGACAGCACTTTGTCCTGTTCGATCCGGCCGTTGCCGTGGCATTCCGCACAGGGATTCTTGATGGTCTTGCCGCGGCCGCCGCAATGCGGGCAAGGTTGCTGCATCGAGAAGATGCCGCGCTGCAGACGCACTTGGCCATGCCCGTGGCAAGTGGCGCAGGTCTCGAACTTGCCGTCTTCGGAGCCCGAGCCCTTGCAGTGTTCGCAGGCGGCCAAGGTCGGGATTTCGATGCGCTTTTCGATGCCGGCGACGGCTTCTTCCAGATCCAGTTCCATCACATAGCCGATGTCGGCGCCGCGGCGCGGGCCGCGCGCTGCTCCGCCGCCGAAAATATTGCCGAAGATGTCGCCGAAGATGTCGCCCACGTCGCCGAAACCGGCCGGGCCGCGGTTGCCGCCGCCCATCCCGTGCTCGAACGCGGCGTGGCCGTGCGCGTCGTACATACGGCGCTTGCCGCCGTCGGACAGCACCTCGTAGGCCTCTTTGCATTCCTTGAACGAGGCCTCGGCTTCCTTGTCGCCGGGATTGCGGTCGGGATGGTATTTCATGGCGCAACGGCGATAAGCCTTCTTCAGCTCCTCGTCGGTCGCCGTGCGCGCCACGCCCAGTACTTCGTAGTAATCCCGTTTGCTCATGCGTCTCTTTCTTCCGCTCGCGCCGCTCAGGGAGCGACGTAAGGTCCTTTGGTTTCGCCCCAGCCCCACTGCGGCATAGGCGCGTCTTCGATGACTTCGGCGCCGGGCTGCGAATTGATCACGGCCAGGCGGGTGCCCCATTCGATGTAGCCGACGAACGCTGAACGGAATTCCGGGTCGTCCGGAAGCCCGATTTCGTCGCCCGAGTCGATCAGCAATTCCACCCAGCGGCGGCGCTGCTTTTCCTGCAGATGTCGGCCCAGATGATGCCGGATCATCTCCGCGTGTCCGCCATGTTCGCCCGAATACGCTTTCGGGCCGCCGAACACTTCGGCCAGGAACTTGGCGACGTGCTGCGGATGCTCCGGGTCCATTCGCGCGAACACCGGCTGCAGCAGCGGATCGAGCTTGACCTTGGCGTAGAAGACGTCGGTCAGCTTCGACAGCGCAGCCATGCCGCCCGCCCAATCGTACAGGCTCGGCGGCGCAGGGTCTGCTTGGCCATCGGTGTTCGTCATCGCTCGATCCATCGGTGAATCGTGGGCCTGAACGCAAGAAACGGGAGCACGCAGCGAACCACGTCTCCCGTTTCTCGCTTCCCGTCTCCCGGGCTTACTTCTTCTCGTCGTCCTTGACCTCGGTGAACTCGGCATCGACCACGTCGTCGCTCTTCGCGGACGGACCGGCATCGGATTCGGCACCCGACTGCTGGCCGGCCGCGGCTGCGGCGTACAGCGACTGCGCCGCTTCTTCCAAAGCCTTCGACTTGGCCTCGATCTGGCCCTTGTCGTCGCCCTTCATCGCCGTTTCCAAATCGGCCAGCGCGGCTTCGGTGCGGCCGATGATGTCGCCGGTCACCTTGTCGCCGTGTTCCTTGATCGCGCTGCGGGTGCCGTGGATCAATGCATCGGCCTGGTTGCGGGCGGTGACCAGCTCGTGGAATTTCTTGTCTTCCTCGCGATGCGCTTCGGCATCGCTGACCATGCGCTGGATCTCTTCGTCCGACAGGCCCGAACCGGCCTTGATCTCGACCTTCTGCTCCTTGCCGGTCTTCTTGTCCTTGGCGTGCACGTGCAGGATGCCGTTGGCGTCGATGTCGAAGGACACCTCCACCTGCGGCATGCCGCGCGGCGCCGGCTCGATGCCGGACAGGTCGAACTTGGCCAGCGACTTGTTGTAGCGGGCCTGTTCGCGTTCGCCCTGCAGCACGTGCACCGTCACCGCGGACTGGTTGTCCTCGGCGGTGGAGAAGGTCTGCGAGGCCTTGGTCGGGATGGTGGTGTTCTTCTCGATGATCTTGGTGAACACGCCGCCCAGGGTTTCGATGCCCAGGCTCAGCGGGGTCACGTCCAGCAGCAGCACATCCTTGACGTCGCCGGCCAGCACGCCGCCCTGGATCGCGGCGCCTAGCGCCACGGCCTCGTCGGGGTTCACGTCCTTGCGTGGTTCCTTGCCGAAGAAATCGGCCACCGCCTGCTGCACCTTCGGCATGCGGGTCTGGCCGCCGACCAGGATCACTTCGCTGATTTCGCTGGCGCGCAGGCCGGCGTCGTTCAACGCGATCTTGCAGGGTTCGATGGTCTTCTTGATCAGGTCGTCGACCAGGGCTTCCAGCTTGGCGCGGGTCAGCTTCAGGTTGAGATGCTTCGGACCGGAAGCGTCGGCCGTCACGTACGGCAGGTTCACTTCGGTCTGCTGCGAGGACGAGAGCTCGATCTTGGCGCGTTCGGCCGCGTCCTTCAGGCGCTGCAGGGCCAGCGGATCCTTGCGCAAGTCGATGCCCTGCTCTTTCTGGAATTCGTCGACCAAATAGTCGATGACGCGCTTGTCGAAATCTTCGCCGCCCAGGAAGGTGTCGCCGTTGGTGGCCAGCACCTCGAATTGCTTCTCGCCGTCGATGTTGGCGATTTCGATGATCGACACGTCGAAGGTGCCGCCGCCCAGGTCGTACACGGCGATCTTGCGGTCCTTGTTGTCGCCCTTGTCCAGGCCGTAGGCCAGCGCGGCCGCGGTCGGTTCGTTGATGATGCGCTTGACGTCCAGGCCGGCGATGCGGCCGGCGTCCTTGGTCGCCTGGCGCTGGGAGTCGTTGAAGTAGGCCGGCACGGTGATCACGGCCTCGGTGACGGTCTCGCCCAGGAAGGCTTCGGCCGTCTTCTTCATCTTTTCCAGGATGCGCGCGGACACTTCCTGCGCCGACAGCTTCTTGCCGTCGCTGGTCGCGACCCAGGCGTCGCCGTTGTCGTGTTCGACGATGGCGTACGGGACCAGGTCGAGATCCTTCTTGACCTCAGCATCGCTGAACTTGCGGCCGATCAAGCGCTTGACGGCGTAGAACGTGTTCTTGGGATTGGTCACCGCCTGGCGCTTGGCCGAGGCGCCTACCAGGACTTCGCCGTCCTTGCTGTAGGCGACGATGGAAGGCGTGGTGCGGTCGCCCTCGGAATTTTCGATGACGCGGGCCTTGCCGCCTTCCATGATCGCCACGCACGAATTGGTCGTGCCGAGGTCGATGCCGATGATCTTGCCCATGGTGTTGCTCCCTCTCTGAATCTGAATTTTTGGGGCGGTCGCGCCGCCGATGTCGGTTATTTGGGGCCATCGACCCCGGGTTCAAGCGTTTCGAGGCCACCTACCGCGGGCTTTTGTAGGAGCGGCTTTAGCCGCGAGCTTTGCCAGTCAGATCGCGAAATCGCCGAGGCTCGGGGGAAAGAGCTCGCGGCTAAAGCCGCTCCTACAAAAAAGCAGGCCTCAGTCGTGTTTGGCCACCACGACCATGGCCGGCCGCAGCAGCCGCTCGTTCAGCACATAGCCTTTCTGAAAGGTCTGGAAAACGGCACCGGGCGGCACACCGTGGGCCTCGACCGTGCTGACGGCTTGATGGCGCTCGGGGTCGAAGCTGTCCCCGGCCATCGGCGCCACTTCGTGCAGGCCGTTGGCCTCGGCCACCTTGTGCAGCTGGCGCAGGGTGAGTTCGGCGCCTGCGCGCAGCGGGTCGGTTTCCGGGGCGTTCTGCAGGGCCGCCTCCAAACTGTCGAAGACCGGCAGCAGGTCCGCCAGCAGGCGTTCGTTGGCGAATTTGCGGGCCATCTCCAGGTCGCGGGCCAGGCGCTTGCGCTGGTTGTCCAGGTCGGCGCGTTCGCGCAGGGACTCGGCGCGCAGCTGCTCCAACTCCGCCTTCAGGCTTTCGATGAGCCCGTGCAGCGGGTGATCGGCTTCCAAAGCGGCTTCGGCCGCCTGTTCTGGGGTTTGTTCGTTCGAAGTCATCACGGGTTCCGGGGCGGTCCGTCCTGCCGCCTGCCCCCCACCTATGAGGGTTGGGAGCCCGGATTCAAGGCGGAACCCAGCGCATCGGCCGCCGCCTGCACTACCGGGATCACCCGGTCGTAGGCCATCCGGGTAGGACCGATCACGCCCAGCACGCCCAAAACCCGGCCGCCCGCGGCGTATGGAGCGGTGACCAGCGAGACGCCTTCCAGCGGCGCCAAGCCGGTTTCTTCGCCTATGAAGATGCGTACGCCCGGCGCGTCCACGGTGCGCTCCAGCAATTGCAGGATCTCGCGTTTGCGGGCGAAGGCTTCGAACAGGTCGCGCAGCCGGTCCAGATCGGACAAATCCTGCATGCCGATCAAGCGGGTCTGTCCGGCCAGCAGCATGTCTTCGGCGCCGGGGGCCAGGGCTTGTTCGGCCAATTCGGTGGCCTGGGCCAACAACAATTCCATTTCGCTGCGGGCGCTGCGCATTTCGCGCAGCAGCGTGGCGCGGATGTCGGACAAAGGCCGGCCGGCGAAATGGGTGTTCAGATAGTTCGCAACGCGTTCCAACTCAGCCGGTCCGTAGGCGCGGCGGGTCTGGATGATGCGGTTCTGCACGTCGTTGTCGGCGAACACCAGGATCGCCAACACCCGCTGCCCGTCCAGCGGCAGGAAATCGATGTGCTTGAACGCGAACTGGCCGCGCTGCGGCACGCTGACCACGCCGACGAAATGGGTCATCGCCGACAACAGTTCCGACGCATTGCCGAGCAGATTCTGGGTGCCTGCCCCGGCCGGCAGTTCGCTGCGCAGGCGCGACAACTCGCCTTCGGCCAGCGGCTTGACCTGCAACAGGCTGTCGACGAAGACGCGATAGCCCTGCACCGTCGGTACGCGCCCGGCCGAAGCGTGCGGCGCACTGAGCAGGCCGCTGTCCTCGAGGTCCGAAAGGATGTTGCGGATCGTGGCCGGGCTGACGTCCAGACCCGCGTGTTTGGCCAGGGTTTGCGAGCCGACCGGCTCGCCGTCGCGGATATAGCGCCCGATCAGCGTGCGCAGCAACTGCCGCGCGCGCGGGTCCAGCGGATTGTCGTCGGCGAAAGGACGGCTCATGGCGGGCGGTATAAGCCGGTCGGGACATATGCGCAAGCGCCGCGCCCGCCATCGCGCACGACCCACGCGTTCGCTCTTGTAGAGTCGAGCCTTGCTCGACTGCTTTTCTCGTAAATTCCAATAGCCTGATCGAAGAGCAGTCGAGCAAGGCTCGACTCTACAAAAGCCGGGCCGCAGTCGCGCCGATGCGATTAACCGAGTTCGTGGGCGGATCTGGCGCCGCGGCTGCGGAGCCAGGCGGCCAGCGCGGAGGCATCGCTGCGCAGCGCGGCGTCCAGCGGCGTCATCGGTTCCCAGGATGCGACCCAGTTCAGTTCCGCCCCGCGATCCAGCAAATATTTGGCGCATTCGCGGCGGTCGCCGTGGCAGGCGCCCCAGAACGCGCAGGAAACGTCCTCGGCTTCGGGTGCGGGCGTAGCCTCGAAGCGGGCACGGATCCGGTCGAGCAGGCCCATCGTCGCCTCATCGACGATATTCGTTTTCGCGCCCCGCTCGACCAGCCGCTCGGCCGCTTTCCATTGCCGGAAAGCGCGCGCATCGGCCAACGGCGTGCCGCCGCCGATAACCGCGCCCGACGCTTCGATATCGGCGCCCGCATCGAGCAGGGTATCCAGCGCCGCGACATCGTCGCAACTGGCGGCCCAATGCAAGGGCGTCTCGGTGTGCGCGCCGCCGAAGCGGACATCGACGTCGGCGCCCGCCCGCACCAGCTCGGCGATGGTTTCGGCGACGCGGGGGAAATGCCCCGGCCAATCGGTGGCGACGTGCAGCAGCGAACGCACGCCCTTCCCGCAGTTCGTCCCGTCGCTGACGATGCCGGCCGTCGCCAATCCGGGATGCTCGGCCAACAGTTGCCGCAACGCTTCCACGTCGCCGGAGCGGATGGCGGCGAAGCTGGCGACGGCCAGGGGCGCGTGGTCGGGTATCTGGGTCATGGCGAAGGTATAGGCTCGAAGCGATCCGGTCGCAAGTTCCGCGACCGGCGCATGGCAGGCTGGCAAGCCGCACGGCACAATAAACCGCATGCTGACGTCGCTATCGATCAAGGATTTCGCGGTCGTGAGGACCGCCGAACTCGAATTCGGCCCGGGTCTGACCGTGATTTCGGGCGAGACCGGCGCGGGCAAATCGCTGCTGGTCGACGCGCTGGGATTCCTGTCCGGCTTGCGCGCCGACAGCGGCATGGTCCGGCATGGCGCCGAGCGCGCCGAATTGAGCGCGCAATTCGACCTGGCCGACGCCGCGCCCGCCCGCGGCTGGCTGCGCGAGCAGGAATTGGACGAAGGCGACGATTGCCAGCTGCGCCGCACCCTCCGCGCCGACGGCGGCTCCAAAGCCTGGATCAACGGCCGTCCGGCGACCTTGGCGCAGTTGGGCGAATTGGCCGGCCTGCTGGTCGAGATCCACGGCCAGCACGAGCACCAGGCGCTGCTGTCCAAGGCCAGCCAACTGGCCCTGCTCGACGGCTACGGCGGCCACGACGCGGATCTGGCCCGCGTCGCCGCGGCCGCAGCGCGTTGGAATGCTTTGCTGCGCGAACGCGACGCGCTGTCGAAACAGGGCGACGTCTCCGATCGCATCGCCTACCTCGAACACCAACTGGGCGAACTCGAGCGCGAATCGCTGACGCCCGAAAGCATCGCCGAACTCGGCGCCGCGCACCGCCGCCACGCGCATGCCGCCGCTCTGATCGCGGCCTGCGACGCCGTCTTCGCCCGCCTGGCTGCCGAAGACGCACCCTCACTGGCGCGCCAGCTGCAGCAAAGCCGCGCCGATTTGGTGCGCGTGGCCGAGCACGAGCCGCGCCTGGCCGACGTGGACGCTTTGCTCGATGCCGCCGCGATTCAATTGGACGAAGCGGCATCGCTGATCGAGCGCATCCGCGAAGACCTGGACCTGGATCCGGAGCAATTCGAAGACATGGAGCGCCGGCTCGGCCGCATCCACGATCTGGCCCGCAAGCACCGTGTCGCGCCGGAGCAGCTCGCTGCGCAACAAGAAACGCTGGCGGCGGAACTGGAGTCCTTGCGCGGCGCGGGCGCACGCGTGGCCGCGCTGGACGGGGAAATCGAAAATGCCCGTGCCGACTGGCGGAAAGCCGCCGACGCCTTGTCCAAAGCCCGCACCAAAGCCGCCAAGGCGCTGTCGCGCTCGACCACCGCCCTGATCGGCGAATTGGGCATGGGCGGCGGCAAGTTCGAAGCCGCGTTGGAGCCGCAGGCCGGCGACCGGCCCGACGCGAACGGCGCCGAGCGGGTCGAATTCCTGGTGTCGGCGAACGCCGGCCAGCCGCCGCGGCCGCTGCGCAAGGTCGCTTCGGGCGGCGAGCTGTCGCGTATTTCGCTGGCCATCGAAGTCGCCGCGCTCGGCGGCGATCTGGTGCCGACCATGGTGTTCGACGAAGTCGATTCGGGCATCGGCGGCGCCGTCGCCGAAATCGTCGGGCAAAAGCTGCGCGCGCTGGGCGAGAAGCGGCAGGCCTTGTGCGTCACCCACCTGCCCCAGGTCGCGGCGCAAGGCCACGCGCATTACCGGGTCAGCAAGGCGGCGGCCGACGGCGTGACCCAAAGCGCGGTCGAACGTTTGGACGCCAAACAGCGCAGCGAAGAATTGGCGCGGATGCTGGGCGGCGTGGAAGTCAGCAAGGAAGCGCGCGCGGCGGCCAAACGGCTGCTGGACAACGTCAACTGACGAAAGGAATTCGCTTGGACACCAAGATCCACAACCCGACCGCCGGCGTCTACGCAGCCACCGACGATTACGTGCATGCCATCGAAGTGCGCGATCCGCAGCGCTTGCTGTTCGTCAGCGGCACGATGGGCTTGGATACGGACGGCGTCGCCGGCGCGACCCTGGACGATCAGTTGCGGCTGATCTGGTCGAACCTGCGCGCCATCCTGGCCAGCGCCGGCATGACCGTCGACAACATCGTGCGCCTGACCAGCTATCTGCGCGATCCGGCCTATGCCCAGGCCAACCAGGATGCGCGCATCGCGGCGCTGGGCGATCGCCGCATTCCCACCACGGCCATCGTGGTACAGACCTTGTCGCCGGACTGGCTGGTCGAAATCGAAATCGTCGCCGCCGCCTGACGGCTGTTGCTCTTGTGGAGCAGCTTTAGCTGCGAGCTTGCTCCTAAGCCGTCATTCCCGCGAAAGCGGGAATCCAGCGACTTTGGCTCTTCGGTAGTGCGCAGCGATCGATCGGAAGTCGCTGGATTCCCGCTTTCGCGAAAAGCTCGCGGCTAAAGCCGCTCCTACAAAAGCGGAGCGGATCGGTCAGCGCTTCTTGCGCACGTACAGAACGAGCGAATGCTCTTCCAGCAAATAGCCGTGCCGGGCGGCGATCTCGTGCTGCAGCTTCTCGATCTCGGCGCTTTCGAATTCGATGATCTTGCCGGTGTCGATGTCGACCATGTGGTCGTGGTGGCCGCCGCGGTCCAGTTCGTACACCGCATGGCCGCCTTCGAAATTGTGCTTCAGCACCAGGCCGGCGGCCTCGAACTGGGTCAGCACGCGGTAGACCGTGGCCAGGCCGATCTCCTCGCCTTCCTCGAGCAGGTGCCGGTAGATGTCCTCCGCGGTCATGTGCCGCGGTTTGGACTGCTCCAGCAGCTCCAGGATGCGCATCCGCGGATGGGTGACCTTCAGGCCGACCTTGCGTAGTTCTTGCGATTCCATCAGCACTCCGGGGCGCGATAACCAGGGATGAACGCGATGGCTGGCGCGGGCGGGTCCGCGTGGCTTCGGTGTATTATCGCCCGAATCCGTCCCGCCGCGAACCCCGAATGCGCAAGCCGATCCAAGCCGCCCTCCTCCTCGCACTGGCCGTTCTGACCGCGGGCTGCGGCATCCTGTACCGGCAGCCGATCTATCAGGGCAATCTGCTCGAGAAGACGGCCGTGGACCAATTGCAGCCGGGCATGAGCAAGCAGCAGGTCTCCGCACTGCTTGGCTCGCCGTCGATCGCCGATCCGTTCCACCATCAGCGCTGGGATTACACCACCACCCAGCGCACCGGCCGCATCGGCAAGACCGAGGTCAAGAACCTGACCTTGCATTTCGAAAACGACACCCTGGCCAAATGGGAAGGCGAATACTTCCCCGAGCAGGACGATGAATTGGCTAAGCTGGCGCCGAAGCAGTTCGGCTATAACCTGAAGAAAGAAGACAAAAAGCGCGGCCGCTGACCACTTTTTTCGTAGAGTCGAGCTTACTCGACTGCTTTTTCACGTTGCGCACGAAAGAAAAGCAGTCGAGCAAGCTCGACTCTACAAAAGCGCCTTCTTGCCGGCCCGCTTGCGCCGCGCGTCCTTAGGATCGGCCTGCAACGGCCGCAGCAATTCCACCCGATCGCCATCGCGCAGCACCGTGTCCGCCTCCGCGCGTTGCCCGTACACGGCGTAACCCGACACTTCGGACAAGCCGTCCCAACCCGCCGCCGCCACCGCGTCGTGTACACGGGCACCTTCCGGCAGCTCCAGCTGCACGGATTCGGCTCGCCGCGGCCACGCCAGGACGACTTCGACCTTCATCCCGGCCTCAACCGCGGTCCGCCGTGCGCACGAAGTCGTCGACCATGCGGTCGGCCAATCCCTGCATGCCCATCGCCAGAGCAGGCGCCAGCAGCTTGGATGCCGCTTCGAACGAGAGGGTCAGAGTCACCTTGCAGGCGGATTCGTCCAGGGCGTGGAATTCCCAGCGCCCGCCCAGGCTCTTGAACGGCCCGTCGCGCAGCGTCATATCGATGTGGTGCGGCGGCGACAAGGTGTTTTCGGTGACGAACCAACTGCTGAAACCGCCCAGTTTCAAGTCCAGCCGCGCCACCACCCGCCCCTCGTCAGCTTCCAGCACCTGCGCCGCTTCGCACCATTCGAAGCGGCGCGGATAGGCGGCGATATCGTTGACCAACGCGAACATGCGCGCGGCGGAGTGTTCGACCAGGGCGGTGCGGCGGATGGTGGGCATGGCGGGAAATTAGCGCGCCGGCCCCCCATCGGGGACAATGGGCACGATGAGCAAGACCACGAACAAGAAGACGGGCAAGGATAAGGCAAACGGCGGCGGAACGATCGCGCTGAACAAGCGCGCCCGCCACGATTACCAACTGGAGCAGCGCTACGAAGCGGGTTTGGCGCTGCAAGGCTGGGAATTGAAGGCGATCCGCGCCGGCCGCGCCAACATCACCGAAGCCTACGCGATGGTGCTCAAGGGCGAGCTGTTCCTGATCGGCGCGCAGATGACGCCTTTGATCTCGGCCTCGACCCATGTCGTCGCCGACGCCCACCGCACCCGCAAGCTGCTGCTGCACAAGCGCGAGATCGACCATCTGATCGGCCGCGTCCAGCGCGACGGCTACACCCTGGTGCCGACTGCGCTGTATTGGAAAGGCAACAAGGTCAAGGCCGAAATCGCCCTGGCCAAAGGCAAGCAGTCGCACGACAAGCGCGAAGCGGCGAAGGAACGCGACTGGGCCCGCGACAAGCAGCGGCTGATGCGCAGGCACAACAAAGACGCCTGACCGCTCTGCTTTGTAGAGTCGAGCCTTGCTCGACTGCTTTTATCTTCGACCGTTGCGAAAGGCAGTCGAGCAAGGCTCGACTCTACAAAGAGCTATTCCAGCTCGCCAGGCAATGTGAACTTGAACGCCGCGCCTTTTCCGGGTGCACCTTCCGCGCGGATCGCGCCCCCATGCCGCTCGACGATCCGCCGGACCGAGGCCAGCCCGATCCCATGCCCGGCGAACTGCGATTGGCTGTGCAACCGCTGGAACGGACGGAATAGTTTGCCGACATATTCGGTCTCGAAACCCGCGCCGTTGTCGCGCACTACGAACGTGGATGGCTCGTCCGGGCTGCGCCCCGGTTCGGCGAAGAATTCGATCCGCGCATCTTCGGTGTCGCGGGTGAACTTCCAAGCATTGCCCAACAGGTTGCCGAGCATGTTGCGGACCAGCGGTGCGTCGCCCAGCGCCTGCAAACCGGGCTGGATGGCCACCGATACCTTCCGTTCCGGTTCCGCCGCGCGCAGTTCGGCGATCGTTTCCTTGGCCAGTTGGCTCAAGTCCAGCGGCGTCTGGTTCAATTGACCGCGGCTGAGCCGCGCCATCTTCAGCAACGCATCGATCAGTTCGCTCATCCGCGAAGTCGCATTGCGGATGCGGCCCAGGTAGTCGCGGCCCGCCTCGTCCAGACTCGGTTCGTAGCGTTCGGACAACAAGCGGCTAAAGCCTTCGATCGACCGCAGCGGCGTGCGCAAATCGTGCGAAATGCTGTAGGCGAAGGATTCCAGCTCGTTGTTGGCGGCAGTCAGCTCGCGGGTGCGCTGCGCAACGCGCGTCTCCAGCGTCCGGTTCAAGGCGCGCACCTGCGCCTCGGCGCGCAAGCGATCGGTCGCATCCTCGACCTGGACCAGGCGCGCGATGTTTTGGCCGACGTTGCCGGGCACGGGCGCATAGGTCAGCTGCGCGTAGCGCAATTCGCCATCCTCGCGGCGCAGGCGCCGGGTCGTGCGGTACACGCCTTCGGCCACGGCTTCCATTTCGACGGTGCGGATCGGATCGCTGGCGTCGTCGAACAACGAGGAAAACGGCACGCCGGCCAAGCTGTCGGGCTCGCGGCCGACGATCGCGCCCAGCGCGGGATTGGCCTCCACTACCCGTCCTTCCCGGTCCAGCAACGCCTTGCCGATCGCCGAATACACCATCGCCATGCGGAAGCGCTGTTCGCTGCGGCGGTAGTCTTCGGTCAATTGCACGGCGATCTGGCGGGCGCGGTTCTCGGTGCGCGCCAACAGCATCGCCAGCCAGAACAACAGCAGCGACACCAGCAGGCCGACGGCTAGTGTGGTGCGCAATCCGGCCAGCCCTGGGGTCACCACATTGACCGGCGCCGAGCGAAATTCCATCCGCCATGTCCGTCCGTACAACTCCACCGGCAGGCTGGAAACGAAAGCGGGCTCGGCATCGGGCTGGCGCCGCTCGTCGGCGTAGAGCAACTGCGGCTTGGGGCTGCCGATGTCGTACAGCTTCAGATCGATCCCGCCGTAACGTTCGCGATACGGCAACGCCGCGCGCACGAACTGCGGCATGTGGAAAGGGATGTAGACCCAGCCGCGCAACGATTCGCGGCGCGCGGCGACGGTGATCGGGAAATCGCCGATTCGGAAGATCGGCGCGTACAGCAGCAATCCGGTCTGCGGGCCGCCGCCGTAGCGGTCCTGCTGCAGATGCACGGGCCCGGACAGACGCGCCTTGCCGCTGTCGCGCGCGGACAGCATCGCGGCCTGCCGCACGGGGTCGGCGAACATGTCGAAGCCGATGACGCTGCGGTTTTCCAACGTCATCGGCGCCAGATACAGCACCGGACCGTAATAAGGGCGCACGCCCGGTGGCTGCAGGCGCAACAAGCCGTAGCCGGCGTCGCGGCTTTCGATCTGCAACTGGCGGAAGCCTTCCGGGGTCACGTAAGGCGCGAAACCCATGCCGAGCATGCCCGGGAAGCGTTCCTGGATGTCCAGCCCTTCGACGAAGGATTGCCATTGCTGCGGACTGGGCCGCACGGTCGAGAACACCGAGGCGCTGCTGCCCAGGGCCAGTTCGTAATTGATCATCCGCTGCTGCAGCAGGGCGGCGATCTGCTGGGTGGCGGCGATGAAATCCGCTTCGGCCGCGCGCAGTTCGCGTTCGTAGGCGTTGCGCCAGAACACGATCACCGAGGCGACCGAGCCGATCAGCACCAGCAGGGCCAACAGGTAGCCCCGGAATGGCGTCACCGGAAGGTTGCGGCCGTATTCCGGCAGGGCCGGCGGCTGGATCGAGGCGGGCGGGCGGGGATCGGCGCTCATCCGGCCAAGCATAGCCGCCCGCGCGGCCGTGAACCGGCCCTGTGCGGGTTTTTCGCACGGGCCTTGAGACGGCGACGGCAGTCCTTATACTGGTCGGGTCAGCGTGATCGACATTCCCGGGGGTGCACTGGCTTCGACGGGGGTCGCGAAATCGCCTGGCGCATGCCGAGGGGGTAGCTTTCCTCGTAAATCCAGCTGCAAAACTCTAGTTGCCAACGACGACAACTACGCTCTCGCCGCTTAAGGCGTAAGCCCCGAACCGACTTGTGTCCGTGCTCGTCGGTGTAGGGTCACTATCACGGAATCGATCGCGGCGGCGACCCGCCAACCGCGGTTCAACCTTAGCGGGTATGTGCCTGGGCGTGCTTTGCGCGTCGTGTTGCCCAGGTACGAGAACTAACGTCGCGCTAAGCATGTAGTGCCGGGGATGGAGTGCCTTCGGACGGCGGTTCGATTCCGCCCACCTCCACCATCCACGAGAAAGCCGGAAGCCATGAGCTTCCGGCTTTTTCGTTTGTACCGGCCTAGCTCGTTCTGAGGCAAGAGCCTCGCATGGCGATGTTGGGGTTTCACCCCAACCTACGAGCTTTGGGACCCAAAAAAGCCCAGATTCGGAACTCCGGGCCTGGCCTTTCGTTATCGGGTTACTGGAACTTGATGGCGATCAAGAAATAGCGGGGTATCGCGTATTTCTTGCCGAGTTCTTCGGGTCTGACTCCTGACTGGACCACTTCGCAGTATTGCGTTGAGCCATCGTCCTTCGCGTACGGCAACATGTAAGTCAGGACATGGGTGTCCGTGCCCAAGGGAATCGGCAGCTCTGGCTGGTCGCCCAAGAAATCCTTCATGGCGAAGTCCTTCTGTCCGGCCGCGATCGGGTATTCCACGCGCTTTCGGAAACCGTTGAATTGGAATTCGAACCTGACTGTGTTCGCGCCCGTCACTTGCGACAACACTCGGAACGCGAGTTCTTCGCCTTTGATCTTGAAATAGGCGTCCTCTTTCGAGTCGAAGACGACTTCGGTTTTCGTGGGCGCGCCGTTCACGAATTCCTTGACGGTGATCGCATAGTCCTTGCCGTCCAAGCTTCTTCCCGAAAACGTCAGCTTCTCGTATCCGATATCTTCGAAATAGAGAACGCTCTGCAAATCCGTGTTCTCGGAGCCGTATTGGCTTCGCATCCTGACGTCCGAATCCGCGGCCACGGCGGACGAACCGTAAGCCATAAGAAGCAATCCCAGGGCAAATCTATTCATTGGTCCTCTTCCGGCTGGTAAGGGCTGACTGGCGGATATCGTGAAAATGCTCAATCGATCTATCGTATGTGAAGTCGCATCGGAAGCCTTTCGTCCACGCGACGAAAGGAGCGCGGGGCGCGCCCGGCCGACGGATTCCTTCCGCCGTCACTCGATCGGCCGCAACAAAGATCCGAACGTCAGGTAGAACGAATCCAGATCCAGATCGTTGCGCCCGTACCCCAGGAAAATCGGCCCCAGCGGCGTCTGCACGCCCACGAACACGCTGCCGGCGGCGATCAGACTGCCGCCGTCGATATCTTCGCGCTCCTCGAAAGCGCCGCCGTATTCCAGACTTCCGCCCAGATAAGTCGGCACCGAGAACAGCGCGTCCAGCCGGCCGAAGCGGCGGTAGTACACCGCGCGCGCCAGAACGCTGTGGTTGCCGATCACCTCGCGTTCGCCGAAGCCAGACAAGTTGCCCAGCCCGCCCATGAAACTGGTGGTGCGGATGGTTTCCGGCGCGCCGAAGATGGTTTTCCCGCGCAGGCCTAGCAACACCGTATGCCGCCCGTTGCCCAAAGCCTTGTCCCACGCGAAGTTGACCACATCGCCATCGTCGTCCGCACCGAACGCCGGGCTCACCCGCATGTAAGTGAGTTGCGTGCGGCTGCCCTGGCTCGGGAATTGCACCGAATCGAGCGTGTCACGCACGACGCCGACGCCGTAAGCCCCCCAATCGTTGCGTGCGCTCGCCAATTGGCGCGGATCGCCGATTTTTGGACTCAGCCAATCGCGTCCGGTTTCGGCACGAACGAACCATTGCCAGGTCGGCGACGGCAACCAACCCACTTCGAAACCCGCGGTCGCCTCGCGCACCCGGAATTGGGCGAAGGTTCTGCCCGGTTCGAGCGAGAGCGGCTGATCGAACGCCCGGTACTGCAGATACGGCTGGGCCAAATATTGTCCGCGCGCGCCGAAGGGTTGGCGGAAATCCAATCGCAACCCGCCCACTTCGCCGGCTTCCAAGCGCCCGCGCAGCTCGCCGCCCTGCTCGTTCAATCCGGTCAGGCGCGCTTCCACGTTCAACTGATAATTGCTGCGACCTGAAAAATCGTCGCTCAGCGACAAACCCGCGCGCCAGAACAACGGGCCCCAGGCCTTGTCCTCGGGGACGATGCGCAAACCCGTTTCGCCGTCGCGTTCCACCAGCCGGTAACCGATGCGCTGGTAATCGCCGGCCGCGTAGGCGGTGTTGATATCGGTCTCCAGCGCGGCGGTATCCAAGGGCTTGCCAACCGCACCAGACAAACGGTTTTCCACTTGCTCGGCCGTGCGGCTGCGCCGCTCGGCGACTTCCAGAAAAGCGATCAGCGGCGGATCGAAATCGCGGCGCCGGTGCTGTTCGCGCCATGCCGCGTATTCCGTTTCCGATACCGAAAGCTCACGCAAACGGTCCAGTGCGGCCTCGGCAGCGGCCTGCCCCATCGGCACGCTGTCCATCGCGCGATCGAAGCTGGCGCTGCCGATATCGCCCAGTTCGGGCTTGATCAGGATGTCGCGCTCGCCCAGCGTGGCCAGTTGTTCCTCGGTGCGGCGGACCATCAGCGCCGAAAGCGTCTGCAGCGTGATCGCCAGCGACGAAGTCAGTTTTTCCTTGGGCAGCAAGCCCGCGCCGACATCGATCGCGATCATCCGGTCCGCGCCCATGGCGCGGGCCAGCGAGATCGGCACGTTTTCGACCACGCCGCCATCGACCAGCAGGCGCTGTTGGTAATCCACCGGGGCGAATACGCCCGGCACGGACATGGTCGAGCGCGCGGCCAAGGCCAGATCGCCGCGTTCGAACACCACGCCCTCGCCGGTGCCGATGTCGGTGGCGATGGTGCGGAACGGGATCGGCAGCTGGTCGAAGGATTCCACATTGGACACCGGCAGGAACAAGCGGCGCAGCAGCAATTCCAACTGCTGGCCCTGCACCGCGCCGGTCGGCATGCGTAGCTTGCCATCCTTGCCCAGGCCGATTTCGCCGACCAGCAGATATTGCATTTCGTCGCGCTTGCGCGGCATGGACGTCAGCGCGCGCGACGGCTGGTCGCGCAAAGTGCGGCTCCAGTCGATGCTGTCGAGAATGGCCTCGATTTCGGCCGCGGTATAGCCGGAGGCGTACAGCGCGCCGACGATGCCGCCCATGCTGGTGCCGGCGACGCAATCGATGGGGATGCGTTCGCGCTCGATCACCTTGAGCACGCCGATATGCGCCGCGCCGCGCGCTCCGCCTCCGCCCAGCACCAGGCAGGTTTTCGCGGCTGCGGGCGCGCAAGCGGCCAGTAGCGCACCCAGGACCAGCGCCCTCGCCCGAACCGCTACTCCCATCGCATCCCTCGCCCGCTTCCGTGTCGGGCGAAGTATGCCGCCCTGGCGATTAAGGAGCCACCGCCGGCTTGCCGCCGCGACGCAGCGGATGCGCCTCGGTGTTGAAAACGATGGCGTCGAAATCAAGTTTCTCGGCCGGCGCGAACAGCAAGTAGTAGTACTTGAAGGTCTCCGCGAACAGGAAGCTCTCCATCGAATCGTCCTTCTGCATGTTCCGCACGTCCTTCAGCGCGGCGTAGCCGGTCTTGGTGCGGCAATGCTCGACGAAATCTTCGAAGAACTCGCGCCCCATGGCCCGGTACTTGGCATCGCCGGTCAAACGATGCAGGTAATAGGCCGACTCGATGATTTCCGGGCGAAGGTGGTACGCGCCGGAAGTGACCTTCATCGTCGAATAGTCCAGCGCTTCGGGCTCGATGCCGTGCAGACGCCACATCTTCAGTCCCGAATCCTGCAAGCGTCGGGCGCGGTCCAGATCGCCACCCAACGCCAGCAGAGCGGGCATGAAAGCATCCAGGGCACCGTAACGGGTGGCGCTGCGCTTGCCGGTCGCCATGTCCGCGCGGCCGTACCACAACTCGCTGTCGCGCACTTCGTCGGCCAGGTAACGGTTCACTGCGGGAATGCTCTGATCCCACATCTTCTTGCAGTCGGCGTCGCCGAACAGCAGCCAGCATTTGTAGAGGTATTCGTAGTAGGAATCGATGCCGCCGCCGATGTGGCTGTCGGTGCGGGTCCACTCGCCCGTTTCCACGTCGATCGCAGTGCCGACCAGGCCGATCTTGGAGCGGCGCTCGAACGTGGCGACCAGCGCGCGCTTGGCCTTGTCGTAATAGACCGGATCGCCGGTGAGCTTGCTCAAAGTACCGAATTCCAGCAGCAAAGTGCCGGTTTCCGCGGGATTGCTGACCTTGCCGCTGACCTTGCCCGTGCGCAGGTTGACGTGGGTGTAAGGCAGGCCGGTCTTGGACTCGAACACCGGCAGCAAACGCTTGCCCAAGTCCTGCGCGAGATCCAGCAAACGCTTGTCGCCGCTCATCTCGTAACCCGACAGCAGACCGCCCAGCAGGCGGATCGTGATTTCGAAATTCTGCACGTTCAGATCGCGATCGAAGGACAGCTTGGTCGCGATCAGTTCCCGGGCCTCCTTCGCTTCCTTGTCCAGGCCCATCAGGATCAGCGTGTCCAGCGCATCGACCGGCGTCATCAGCAGGGACTCGCCATACCAGTCGTGCGGCTTGCCGCTCAGCGGCTTGAGCGCGTCGTGGCCCCAGGCATCGCGCTTGTAGCCTTGCCACGCGTGCCTGGTTTCGGCCTTGACGCGTTCGGCGAGCTTGGCGGATTCGGCTTCGCTCATCGCTTTTTCGGCGGCAGGCGTCGCCAGCGGCACGAAAGCCAGTGCCAGGAATGCCAGAGTACTCAGGAAGGTCGCTTTCATCGCGTTCTCACCTCGGGTTTGGGCTTGAGCCAGCGCAGTTTCAAGTTGCGCTCCAGATCAGCCAGGGATGTTTGGGAGTTGACCGCCAGCGAAACGGTTTCGCCGGGCAGCAGATCAAGGGCGTTATCGGAAATCTCGGCATCGACGTCGCCGAAATCCAGCCACAACGCGCGTGCGAACGACTTCGCTGAGACGTCGATGCGGTAACGACCGGCACCAGCCGCATGCCAGCGAACCGAGATGCCGGGATCCGTCGGCAGGGACAGCGCTTTCGCGGCGTCGAAATAGACGATTCGCCGCGAGATTGGCTTGCCGCCGACAGTCAGGTCGAATACCGCCATCGTCTTGCGCGGATCGGCTCCTGCGAGCAGTTCGTCGTCGTCGAAAGCTGCGACCGTGGTCGCGGACAGCGGTGCCAACGTCGCCGGCTTGTGCTCGTCGCGAAGCATCCGGCCGTCGAAATTCATCACCCGCAAGCGCCATTCCGCGACGGTCGATTGCAGGCGATCGGACACCAGGGTCAGCGTAGTCCGTCCGATAGCCGCTGCCTGCTTGCGCAACGCGGCCACGGCGAATTCCGAGTAAAAACGTTTGGTGTGGAAATGCAGCGGCTTCCAACGGCCGTAATAATCGATGCTGGACCACGAAGCGCCGGGCCAGACGTCGTTGAGCTGCCAGTACAGCGAACCCATGGTCCGCGGCCGCGAGGCGCGGTGGTGCAGCGCCGCCAGTTCGATACCCTCCGCCTGCATCGTCTGGCTCAAATACACGAAATCTTCGAAACCGCGTGGTTCGCCGTACTCCGCGCGGATGTAGTGCAGCAAACGCTGGTTGCCGTCACCGGCCAGGAATTTCTGATGAGCGCGGATCACGGGTGAGTCGATGTTCCATTCGCCTGCGCCGGCGAAGCTGCGGATCGTGCGCATCGACGGCCATGCCTGCAAACCGTACTCGGACATGAAACGGGGCGTTTCGCCCAGATAGTTTTCGATCGGTTCCGAGCCGGCCCACACTGCCCAGTAATGCTTGTCGCCGCTGTTCGAATCGTTGCTCGGTCCGTCGAGATCGTTGCTGGGTGAGCTGGACCAATACGGCACGCCGCCGCCTTCCTGCGCGACCACTTCGCGCAAATCGCGCCCGAACAGTTGTTCATAGCCTGCCCAGACCTTGGCGGCGAACGCGGGGTCGGCTTCCGTCAGCTTCTTACCGTTGCCCCAATCCTTCCAGGCCGTCTCTTCTTCGTTGTTGCCGCACCAGAGCACGATACTGGGATGGTTACGCAAGCGGCGCAGCTGATCGCGGGCCTCGGCGCGCACATTGGCGCGGAACTCCGGATCGTAGCCCGGCTGCATGCCGCCGCCGAACATGAAATCCTGCCAAACCATTAGGCCGAGCTCGTCGGCGAGATCGAAAAAAGCATCGCTCTCGTAATAGCCGCCGCCCCAGTTGCGGATCATGTTCATGTTCGCGTCGCGGGCCGACTCGAGCACGCGTCGCAACTGCGCTTGTGTCACGCGCGCAGGAAAGGCATCGAGCGGGATGGCGTTGGCGCCCTTGGCGAATATCGGAATGCCGTTGACGACGAAGGCAAAACCTCTACCCTTCTCGTCACGATCGCGGCGCAATTCGACGCTGCGCAAGCCCGTGCGCAGGCTCGATGCCGCGCGCTCGCCGGCTTTATTCTTCGCCTCGACGGTAAAGCGATACAGCGCTTGCGGTCCGTAGCCGGCCGGATACCAGCGTTGCGGGTGTGATATGCGGATTGGAAACGAGATGCGGTTGGTGCCTGGCTGCAAAGCTTGCCGGCGCTCGCCCGCTTTGGTGACGTTATGAGCTGGATCCGAGTAGCCGAAGTCCAACACCGTTTGGCCCGCGCCTTCGGATTCGATCTCGACTTCGGCCGTCAGCTCGGCCGTATCGGCGCCCACCTTGTTTTGCCGGATATGGAAATCCGCGATCCGCAACCCATCCCAACTTTCCAGTCGCACCGGCCGCCAAATACCCGCCGTAACGTAACGCGGCCCCCAGTCCCAACCGTAGTGATAACCAGGCTTGCGTACGAAGTTCGCGGTCATCGCATCCTTCGGCTCGTCGCCATAGGGCGACGGATAATTGCCGGCGATCTTATGCGGCATGGCCTGCACTTCGGGCAGCAAACGGTGGATCGGCGATTCGAAGACCACGCGCAACACGTTGCCGCTCGCCTTCAATTTGCCTTGCACGGGAATGCGCCAGGTACGGTGGCTGTTGTCGGCCGACAGCAGCTTTTCGCCGTTGAGACTGACCTGCGCGAAAGTATCCAGACCCTCGAAAACCAAGTCGGCGCGAGCGCGGCGCAAGGTCGCGGTGTCGACTTCGAAACGGGTTTCGTATTCCCAGGCCGCCAAGCCGATCCATTGCAAACCGGCCTCCGGCGCGCCGACGTAAGGATCGGCGATCAACCCGTTCGCCAGCAGATCGGTATGCACGTGGCCCGGCACCTTCGCCGGATGCCAGTTTGCAGGCCGCGGATGCTGCGCAACCGCCGGATCCGCAACCGCCAAGCGGAAACGCCACCCGTTTTCCAACGAAAGAGAAACCGGTTCGGCTGCGCACGCCGCGAAGGCTGCCAACCACGCCAGCACGGCCAAAAGCCAGCGGTAGCGGCGAGGCGAAGTCATGGCATCAGTGCTTGCGCAGCACGTTCAGCACTTCGTAGCAGGCGCCCATTGTGTGGTAATCGGTCTTGCCGGCCGGGCTTTTCTCGTCGCTGTATTTGCGGTTGTCGGCGTCGAGAATGCGATACCAGGCGCCATACCGGTGGTCTACGAAATGGCGCCAGGAATACGCCCACAGCTTTTCGTACCAATCCCAGTAGACGGTCTCGCCCGTGCGCGCGGCGAGCAACGCGGCGGCGGCCAGCGATTCCGCCTGCACCCAGAAATATTTGTCGTCGTCGCAGACCGCGCCGTCCGGATCGAAGCCGTAATACATGCCGCCGCGTCGTTCGTCCCACGAACGCGCCAGCGCGGTATCGAAAAGATGGCGCGCCTTGGGCACCAGCCAGTCGGCATCGGCATAGCGGTCGAGAATCAGCAGCAGCTTGGCCCACTCGGTCTGATGCCCGGGCTGGAAACCCCAAGGACGAAACAGGTGCTTGGGGTCGTCGCGGTGATAGTCCCAATCCACGTTCCAATCGCGATCGTAGTGTTCCCACACCAGTCCGCCGGCCTTGGCCGCCTGTCGTCGCGTCATGTGGTCGGCGAGCTGCAGCGCGCGGTCCAGGTAGCGCCGCTCGCCGCTCGCTTCGAAGGCCGCCAGCATCGCTTCGCACATGTGCATGTTGGCGTTCTGGCCGCGATAGTCCGAGAAACGCCAATCCGCGTCGGCTTCGTCGCGATACAAGGCGGCGTCCGCATCCCAGAACCGGCCTTCGAGCAGGCGCCAGGTTTCGTCCATCCACGCGCCGGCTTCCTGGATGCCCGCTTTGAGCGCGGTCGAATACGCCAGCAAGACGAAAGCGACGCCATAGCAATGATTGGTACGGTCTTCGGCAGCGCCGTCGCGCAGCGTCCAGGCGTAGCCGCCGCTCGCGGAGTCGCGATGCTTATGCCTTAGGTACTCAAGCCCGTGCCTGGCGGCCGCAAGGTACTCGTCGTCGCCGAATTCGCGATAAGCCATCGCATAGTTGAAGACGAAACGGGTGCTGCTGACCAGATGACGGTGGCTGGCGTCGTAGACCGCACCGTCGTCTTTAAAGTAATGGAAGAAACCGCCGCTCGGATCGATGGCGCGCGGATGGTAGAAAGCCATCGTTCGCGCGACGTGGGCGCGCAGGAAGGCGGGCGAGCGGAAATCTGGCGATGGAATATCAGGCGTGTTCATGCGGTCGGGTTCCAAGCAGAGCCAGCACGTCGGCCAATTCGGGCATGGCGGCGAATGCGCCGTGACGGGTGACGGCCAGGCCGCCGACAGCGGCGGCGAAGCGCAGGGATTCCGCGAACGCGGCGGTAACGCTCAGGTAATCTTGCAAGCGCGCGCCATCGACCCCGTCCTGCACGAGTCGATACAGCAATCCACCCACGAATGCGTCGCCCGCGGCGGTGGTGTCGACCGCTCGAACCGGAAAGCTCGACAATTCTCCCGATGCCGCGCGTGTGTTCCAACGCACCGGCGCCGCGCCATCGGTGACCACCACGGCTTGCGCACGACCCTGCCATAGGCGTGCGAACACGCCCTGCTCGCCATCCGGCAAGTTATCGGCCAGGAATTCGAGTTCGCTGCGCGCGAGCTTCACCAGATCGGCAGCATCGAGCGCGCGCCACAGCCACGGATTCGGATCCGTGCCCACCGGCCACAATGCGGGCCGGAGATTCAGATCGATACTGACCAAGGCCCCCGCCTCGCGCGCCAAGCGCATGCCGGCCAACGTGGCTTCGGCGATCGCGCTTTCGGTCAGGCTGTTCGAACAGACATGGAAAACGGATGCGTTTTCGATGCATGCGGAACGAAAGTCCGCCTCGCGGAACAGCAGATCGGCCGACGGCGGACGATAGAAGCTGAAACTGCGCTCACCCTCGCCGTCCAGTGCGACGAAAGCCAAAGCGGTCTTGGCCGCCCCGGTGCGTACGACGTATTCCGTGCCGACGCCAGCCTGTCGGAGGCTATCGAGCAGGAAGTCGCCGAACATGTCTTCGCCGAGCATGCCGACGAACTGCGCGGTGCCGCCCAAGCGCGCGGCCGCAACCGCGACGTTGGCCGGCGCGCCGCCCGCGAACTGCAGGAAAGCGCGCGGCGCATCCACTGCCGCCGGCTGGGCGAGGAAATCGATAAGGGCTTCGCCGAAGCAGACGATCGTACCGGTACGCGTCATGCGTTCGGCGCTCCCGCCGACGGACGCGAACCGCGCAAACCGTACCAGACGATATAGGCGTAACACAGGGCCGGCAGCACGAACGCGTATTGCAGGGCCAAGGTTTCGTTGCCGGTGCCGGCATGGATGGCATCGACCAGATGGCCTTGCAGGAACGGCACGACTGCGCCGCCGAAGATGGCCATCACCAGCAGGCTGGACGCCTTCGGCACCAACGGACCGAGGCGGTCGATGACCAAGGTAAAAATGGTGGGAAACATGATCGAATTGAACAGGCCAATGGCGATGACGCTCCACATCGCGAGCGGACCGGTGCTGAACATGGTCAGCAACAACAATCCGATATTAACCGCGGCATAGACGCCTAATAGCCGCCTCGGGTTGGCCTTGAGCAACAGCGCCGCACCGATGAAGCGACCCACCATCGCCAAGCCCCAATAGACCGACACGTAGCGGCCGACGTCTTGCTTGGCGACCGCGCCGATATCAGGCCGCATCGCGTAATTGGCGATGAAACTGCCGATGGCCACTTCCGCGCCCACGTACAGGAAGATCGCCAGCACGCCCCAGCGCACGTGCCTATGCTTGAGCACGTCGACGAAGCGATGCCGTCCGGCATCGGCGCGTTCGGTGGCTTCTGCATGAGCCGGCAAGCGGAACAGATATACCGCGACCGCCAGCACGATCAGCGCCAGAGCCACACCCAGGTACAGTGGCTGCACCGTCTGCGCGCGCTCGGCCGCCGGCAAGGCTTCGAGTTGCTGTGCGCTGAGATGGGTGGCGCCCAGAATCAACGCGCCGCCGATCCAGGGACCGATGGTATGGCCCAACGAATTGATCGCCTGAGCGAAGTTCAGCCGGCTCGGCGCTCTTTCCGGCGCGCCCAGCAAGCTCACATACGGATTGGCCGACACTTGCAGAACCACAATGCCGCTCGCCAAGACGAACAAGGCGGACAGGAACAGGCCGTAGACGCCCATCTGCGCCGCCAACAGGATCAGCAACGCGCCTCCGCCGGCCACCAGCAGGCCGATCACGATACTGGCCTTGTAGCCGACCTTCCCCACTACCAACCCGGCCGGCACGGCCATGACCAGGTAGGCGCCGAAGAAACAGAACTGGATCAGCATCGCCTGCCAGTACTTCAGGTCGAACACCGATTTCAGATGCGGGATCAATACATCGTTGAGCTCGGTGATGAAGCCCCACATGAAGAAGATCGCGGTCATCGCGATCAGCGCAGCGCGGGTGTTGACGGAGGCGTTGGAATTCATCGGCGAGCTTGATGGGTGATAGGAGGCAAAGGCTTCATGCGTCCGCGGGCGGCGCGCAACTGCTCGCGCGCGCCAGCAAACGCACCGGTGCGATCGTGCGTTGGGCGTCGCGTCCGGGCTCGCGGATGCGCTGCAGCAGCAATTCGGCGGCCTGTCGTCCGCGCGCGCGCGGATCGACCGCGACCGTGGTCAAGGCCGGCGTGGCCAGCGCGGCCTCGGGAATGTCGTCGAAACCGGTGATCGCGAAATCCTGGCCCGGACGGCGGCCTTGCGAGACCAAGCCGAGCATCAGCCCCAACGCGACCGTGTCGTTGTAGCAGACGGCGGCCGTCGGAACTTCAGCCGCGTCGGCGAATAAAGCGCTGCTGCGGGCGGCCGCATCGAGGCGGGTCGGCGCGGTTTCGATCATCCATGATTGCGGCGTTGCCGCGCCCGCCGCCTGCATGGCATCCGCATAGCCCTGGCGGCGCTCCCGGCAGGAACTCGAATCGGCGTGCCCGCCGAAGAACGCGATGCGGCGATGTCCGAGCTGCAGCAGATGTTCGGTGGCCAAGCGCGCGCCGTGGCGATTGTCCAGCGCCAGGAAATCCCAATGCGCGCCCGGCAATTCGCGGTTGAACACCAGTACCGGCGCTTGCAGGCCTATCGCTTGCTCGAGGCGTTCGCCGTCGCTGTGCTCGGCCGGCGACAGGATCACGCCCGCCGGCTGATGCTCCATCAGAGAAGCCAGCACCGCCCGCTCGCGCTCCGGCGATTCGCCGGTGTTGCCCAGCAGCACGACATAGCCTTCCGCAGCGACCGCGTCGTCCACGCCGGCTGCGAACTCGGCGAAGAAGGGGTTGGACAGGTCGTTGATCACCAGCGCGACGCTAGACGAGGTGCGCCGGCGCAAATTCGCCGCACTGCGGTTGTAGACGTAGCCCTGGCGCTTGAGTTCGGCCTCGACCTTGGCGCGCGTGTCGGCATGCACCAGGGGACTGCCGCGCAGCACCAGCGACACGGTGGCGCGGGAAACGCCGCTGCCCAGTGCGATGTCGGTGACGGTCACGGCCTTGCGGACATTGCCCGGCCCGCTCATGGCGCCGTCTTCCGCGGCGAGAATGCGATTGCGGTGCTCACGTCGCTCGTCCCCATCCATTGGCAGAGGACGAATGATTGCACGACGCGGGCGGCGACTGGGATATGCCATTAGGCCGGCCTCAGCGCGGCGCCGCGCAGGGCGATGCCGGAAGGTCGGCAGGATCGGTTCCCCAGACGGTGGCGGCGTCCTCGCTCAAGCGGAAAGCGACCGTTGCGCCGCTGCGCAGCGTCGCCCAATCGACCCAAACGTTCTTGTGAGGTTTGCCGCCGATGTCGGCTCCCGCCACGTATTGCAGCTTGCGGCCGTTCGCGCCCGGCGCTTCGATGCGCAAAGTCTTGCCTTTGCCCAAGTCCATCTCGATGCGCGTGAACCGCGGGGTATGCAGCAGCAATTGCCCGGTGCCGGGCACCGCTGGATACAAGCCGACCGCACTGAACAGATACCAGGCCGACATCGTGCCCAGGTCGTCGTTGCCGGTGACGCCGTTCGGCGCATTGGTGAATAGCGACTGCGCGGCGCGCAGCACTGTCGCGGTTTTCGCCGGCTTGCCGATGAGCGTGTACATCCACGGCGTGTGCAGATCCGGCTCGTTGTTCGGGTTGTAGCGGTACTGGTTGTAATAGCTGTAGGGGCCGACGACCCAATCTTTGCGCGCCGCCGTGGCCGGATTCGCCAGCAAATCGTCGTAGGCGAAGAACGTATCCAGCCGCTTCAAAGCTTGCGCCTGGCCGCCCATCGCCCGCACCAAGCCAGGCACGTCCTGTTGCGCCAGCCATTGGTACTGCCACGCCGTTCCTTCGTGGAAACCGTGATCGGAGGCGGGGCTATAAGCTTCTTTTTCGGGCGCGTACCAGCGCCCGTCCAGCGTCCGCGGACGGGGAAAACCGACGAATCCGCGCGTTTCGTCGCGCACGTCGGCGTCCCACAACTTACGCCAGTTGCGTCCACGCTCGGAATACCGCTTCGCATCGGCCGTTTCGCCGAGCGACCGGGCCATCTGAGCCAGCGAACAATCGGCCAATGCGTATTCCAAGGTAGCCGAACCGCCATGATGCGGATCGACGTCCATGCCTTTGGGTTTGTAGGCCTTGTCGTATTGCACGAAACCCTGGCGCAGATAGCTCTCGTTGCCGGAGCGCCCGCCCATCCGCGATTCCGCCGGCGGCACGCCGTCCGCGTTCTGCTTCAGCACGGCATAGGCTTGCCGTTCGCCGTCCTGCAGCGCGTCGAAACGCCATAGATCGACCAGGAACGGCGTGACCGGATCGCCGGTCATGATGTTGGTTTCGTAATTGGCGTAGCCCCAGCGCGGCAGCCAGCCGCCTTGCTCGTGGATCTTCAGCACCGAGGTCGCGATGTCGCGCGCACGCTGCGGCTGGGTCATCGCCAGCCATTGGTTCTGGGTGCGATAGGTGTCCCACAGCGAGAAGAATTCGTAGTAAGTCCAGCTTTCGGCGCGATGCACCGCATCGTCCCAGCCGCGGTAGCGTCCGTCGGCATCGCTGCCGGTCAAGGGCTGTAGAAGGACGTGATACAGCGCGGTGTAGAAGACGACGCGGTCGTCCTCGCTTCCGCCCTCGATCCGGACCTTGCCCAACTCTCCGCGCCATTCCTGCTGGGCCTGCGCTTTCATCTGCTCGAAACCCAGCAGACGTCCGTTACGCATGCCTTCGGCGCGCAAGTTGTTGCGTGCGCCTTCGATGTCCACGTGCGATACGGCGCTGATCACGGTCACTGCCTTGGACTTGCGGGTATCGAAGCTCAACCAGGCGCCGTTGGGCGCTTCGCCGGCGCTGCTCTCACGCGAATTCGGTTTGCCGCCGTCCTTGTCCCAGGTGCCATGCGTATGGAAAGGCCGGTCGAACTCCAGGCGGAACCATGTGGTGTAACGCTTGCCGCCGCAAAAGCTGAGGGTCTCGACCTCGCCTTCCACGACATCGTCGCCGACGATGCGCAATGCGCTGCGGGTCACACGGTGCCGTTCGTTGGCCTG
The DNA here is from genome assembly GCA_035250245.1 of Luteimonas sp. Lineage (GTDB taxonomy): Bacteria > Pseudomonadota > Gammaproteobacteria > Xanthomonadales > Xanthomonadaceae > Luteimonas_C. The sequence goes on from DATFFH010000049.1 coordinate 70,205, forward strand.
ACCCAGATTGACCAATAGATGGCCTTGTCCGCCGCTGGAGAAGGTATAGCGTTCCGCAGCGGCGCGGGTCAGCGCAGTCGCCTCGGCCTCGATGCCGCCGTAATCGGTCAATCGCGTTTTGTAGTAACCCGCTTGCCCGATTTCGCCCTGGTGGCTGTAAGAGGACGCGTAGTTCTTCTGGTCGAAGCTCCCCGCCTTCGCAGTGTCGAAACGCTGGCCGGGCCCGATCTTGCCGGTTACCGGCAACACCGAGACCTGCCCGCCCTGCTCCCAGCAGCCGGCGCCGGACAGGAAGAAATGGCCGAAGCCGCGGATCTTGGGATCGTCGTAGCGCCAGCCGGAATAATGCGTGCCGATCGGACTGACCTGGATCATGCCGAACGGCGCCGATGCGCCGGGGAAGGTGTTGCCGTCGTCCTTGGTGCCGATGAAGGTGTTGACCTGGCTTGCCAGGTCGACGCCCGTAACGCCCGCCTTTCCTTCTCCCGCCGGGAGAAGGTGCCCGAAGGGCGGATGAGGGTTCGGTGTGTTTGCGGAGCTACGCTCGCGCGCCAAACCCTGATCCGGCGCTGTCGCGCTACCTTTTCCCGAGGGGAGAAGGAAGGCCAGCGCCATCGCGGTTACGAGCGCAGCCGAGCCGCCCAGGCGGAGGCTACGCATGACAAGCTTCTTTTCGATTCCGGTCATCGTTTCAGGCTCGACTGCTCACGACTGCGCTCAATTTAGCTTGAGCACGTACTCCAACGCGATCTCCCGCCCGACTGGGCTGAACAGGCGACTGTTGTAGAACTCGTAATCCAGCTTGTACGGATCCTTGTGGTTCCAGCCGGTGCTGTTGAAGGCGTTGTTGACGTAGAAATTCACTTTCGAGCGCTCGCTGATCTGATAGCCGACGTTGAAGTTCCAGGTGATCGAAGGGCCGACGCGACCGAAATAGCGCGAGGTCTGCTGCTGATAGGTCGGACTGTTCGGATCGGTGTCCACGCAGTCGGCATGATCGTCGGGCACGCCGCCGTCCGGGAACGGCGTGCAACCGCCGTAGCCGCCCTGCTCCGCGTTCCAGTGGTAGCGCACGCCGGGTACCGAGCCGATGCGGTCGCCGTACACGTTCCAGTTCCACTTCTCGCCTTGCCAGCTGACGCTGCCGCGGACCTTGCTGCGGATGTCGCGGTCGCGGCGTTCCGGATCCGGATCGGTGCGATAGGTCTGCTCGCGCATCGAGCGCAGGTTGGTGTAGTTCAACGCGAACTGGAAATTGCCCCAGCGCGCCGTATCCAGGCGATAGCGCAACGAAGCGTCGATGCCCTCGACATGCTTCTGGGCGATGTTGATCGGCCCGCGCTCCACGGAAACTATCTGGCCGTCCGCATCGCGCACCACACGGGACAGGATCGACGCGCAGTACTCGGCGCCGCCGGGATTCGACCAAGGCACGTTCGGATCCACGGTCTGGCCGGTGCGGCAGCCGGCTTCATCGCGCAGGACGATGTCTTCGCCGATGTCTCGGATCTCGTCTTCCAGATCGATCGACCAGTAGTCGGACGTGATCGATAGGTTGTCGACGACGTCCCACACGAAACCGACGGTCCACGAATCGCCCAGTTCGGAACGCAGATCTGGCGTGCCGCGGCGGTTGATGCCGAAAGCGTAATAATGCTCGCTGCCCTGACCGCAGTTGTTAGTCAGATAGTCGCCGCTCGCGATGCAGGTATAGGGATCGGTGGTCTGCACCTGCGAGGTGCTCGGCTGCGCGAGCAGATAATGCATGTCCGGTGCGCGGAAGCTGGTGGCGTAGCTGCCGCGCAACAGCAGATTGTCGGTGGGCCGCCATTCCAACCCGGCGTTCCAGGTCGTTTCGCTTTGGGTGCCGATCGACAGCCGGCTGGCGTTGTCGAAAGCCTTGTAATCGCCGTAGCGGTCGTAGCGCGCGGCCATCGTCGCCGTCACCGACTTCAGCAGCGGGATCTGGAATTCGACGCCTGCCGAATAGCGGCGACGTTCGCCGCCGCCGCGGTCGACGTTCTGCACTTCGTAATCCAGATTGGCGCGCGAATCCGGGCTTAAGCGATAGCCTTGTTCGGCTGCCTCCAGCACCGCGGCGAAACCGATCGGGCCAGCCCAGCCTTCGAACAGGTCGCCGTCGGTGGTGAAGCTGGCCTGATTCACCCACGACGACGCGCGATTGATCGAATGCGCGCCGAATTCGCGGTACTGCTCCGGCGTCAACGGACTCCACCAACGCGATTCGTCCAGGTCGTAAATCGGCAATCCATCGGGCGTGGTGCCCAGCTGCGCGCCCAGGAAATAGTTTTCGGACTTGTTCCAATCGACCGTGGCGATGTTCTCGCGCACCGCGTAGCGCGCGCGGCCGATCGAGGCCTCCCATTCGAAGCGATCGCCGAAGTCGCCGCTCACGCCGGCGCTCAGATCCCAGGATCTTTCCTTGTTGGAATTGCGCAATGCGCCGAAACCGCCCGCTTCGGCCGGCGTGATGTTGCGGATGCCGATCAGGTTGCGGCCGCTGCCGGCGTCGTGGAAAGCCGGGAATTCCGGGCCTCCGGGCAGCACCACCGCCGGCGGCGACGTGCCCCAGATGCCCGTGGCGTCGTACACGGCCAGGTTCGCCCAGGCCTGCATTCCGTTTTCGAAATCCCAGGTGCCGTGCAGATAGCCGGACCAGTCTTCGCTGCCGCTGCGTAGCAGCCAGTTGGCGAAGTCCGCGCTCAATCCGCACAGCTGTCCGGTGTCGGTGATCGTGCCGCTGTTGCGGTCGTACAGTTGGCGATTGGCGAGGTAGTACTCGCCGCCGAAGCGGTCGCAAGCGCCGGCGGGCGGCGCCAGGCGATTGCCGGTATCGGCGTCGATCAAGCCCAGGCCGGTGCTCGGCCTGAAGCCGAGCTTGCGCTGCTCGGGATTCCACGACGAATACGGCGCGTCGCTGGCGTCGTCCATCTTCGGTCGATCGCGGCCGAACAGCGGCTCCTGCTTGGTGTACTGCACGGCGTAAGTCAGGTTCCATTGCGGTCCGCTCTTGCCGCCTGCCCATGACAGATCGGTGGTTTCGCGCCCGCCTTCGGTGGACGCACCCATGCGCATGCGGATTTCGTCGCCCTGGTAGCCCTGCTTCAGGATCACGTTCACTACGCCGGCGACCGCGTCCGAACCGTAGATCGCCGAGGCGCCGCCGGTGAGCACTTCGATGCGCTCCACCGCGGCCGCGGGGATGTTGCCGTAATTCGCGAAATTGCTTTGGCCGCCGTAAGGCAGCGGGTAATCGGCGACGCGGCGCCCATTGACCAACAGCAGGCTGCGGCCCGGGCCCATGTTGCGCAGATTGAGCGGACTGGCGTTGGGCGTGTGCGAACCCCATTGCACGTCCGCCTCGACCGTGCCGATCGCTTCGTTGAGCGTGGTCAGCGCGTCGTAGACGGTGACGAAGCCTTCTTTCTTGATCTGCTCGGCGGTGAGCAAGGTCAACGGCGCGGGACCTTCCACTTGGGCGCGCTTGATGCGCGAACCCGTGACGGTAACTTTGTCGAGCTGTTTGGCGCCGGTCTCTGTTGCTGGCGCCTGGGTGGCTTGCGGCGCCGGTTCCGTGGTCTGAGCCAGCGCCGCGAGCGGCGCGAACAGGATCGGCAGGAGCGCTTTGGACAGGGCATTGCGGGTTAGCCTGGCATGCTGGTTCACACGATCTTCCCCTCGCTCTAAATTCGGCCTATTGGCTGGGTTTTATTAAATTAGATCGATCTAAATAAGTAATTAAATAAATCCGGCAAAGCCGGACGATCCAATCCCCTGTGGACTGGATCGATCTAAATAAAACATGGTTTGCAGCAGAAGGCATGACGCGGCGCAGCAAGCGCGGGTGGCTGAGACCTCAGCTTTGGCTATTCAGCCGTCATTCCCGCGAAAGCGGGAATCCAGTGACTTTAAAATCCGCAAGAGAACGGCGTCTGCGCCAGCACCCGCGCTAAACGTCGGACACTCGGTAGATACCAAGCAACGGCATAAAGCAAAGTCACTGGATTCCCGCCTTCGTGGGAATGACAGTGCTGGGGCCTACAAGCCGCGCAGTCTTTCGACTAGGGCGCGCACTAGAGCCACATCGGTCTGCATGCGCTCCGGCTCCAAGCCTGACAGCCCCGGCATGCGATGACGCATCGCGGAACTCCGCAAAGACCGAGCGGACGCATGGAATTCATGCGCTTGCGACTTTTGAGCGATCTCACGAATGTTGCCGACCGTCACGCCCGCACCAGCCATCACTCTGATCCGCCCTTCCCCGCTGCGCACCGTCTCGGCGATCGCCACGGCGCCGGTCAAGGCGTCATTGGCGCTACCCGAAGTCAGCACGCGTTCGCATCCGAGCGCGAGGATGTCCCGCAACGCTTGCGCCCGGTCGCGCGCGACATCGAAAGCGCGATGGAAGGTGATGCCCAATTTTCCCGCGGCCGCGACCAACTCGCGACAGGCCGGTATATCGACGTTCCCGTCAGCATCGAGAGCTCCGATCACCACGCCATCGCACCCTAGCCGCGAGCAGTGCTCGATGTCGCGACGCATGCATTCGAGCTCGGCTTCGTCGTACAGGAAATCGCCGCCGCGCGGCCTGATCAACGCGTAGATCGGGATCCGCAGCTTGTCGCGGGCCATCGACAAGGTGCCGTGCGAAGGCGTGGTGCCGCCTTCGCCCAGGTTCTCGCATAATTCAATCCGGTCCGCGCCGCCCTCCTGGGCCGCAAGCGCCGATGCCAGCGAATTGGCCGCGATTTCCAGCAGCGGCGCGCTCACGTCTGGCTTGTCGCGTAGACCGAACGCGATTCGAGCAGCGCGTCCTGTTTGTCCGCATCGCACACCGCGTAGACGAAACCTTTGTGCAGGGCGAACGCGCCCACTTCGCCGTGCTTGTTCAAGGCCAGGAAGCAGACCTGCAGGGTCTTGCTGGCTTGCGGACGCTTGCGCACGACCCGGTCGATCGCCTCGCGGCAAGCGTCCGCGGGCGAACGTCCCTGGCGCATCAGTTCCACGACCAGGAAGCTGGCCGCATTGCGGATCATCTCTTCGCCCACACCGGACGCGGTGGCCGCGCCGACGTCGTTGTCCACGTACAAACCCGCGCCGACGATCGGACTGTCGCCGACGCGGCCGTGCATCTTCCAAGCCATGCCGCTGGTGGTGCAGGCGCCGGCAAGCTTGCCCGAGGCGTCAAGTGCGAGCATGCCCAGTGTGTCGTGGTTTTCTTTATTGCCGGGCAGTTGGGCGCGTTCGGCATTGATCTGCGGCTGGTATTTCGCCGTCTTCAGCCATTCGCGCCAGGCTTTTTCGGCTTCCGGCGTCAATAATTTTTCCTTGGCGAAGCCCTGCTCGATCGCGAATTGCTGCGCGCCCTCGCCCACCAGCATCACGTGCGGCGTCTTCTCCATCACCCGCCGCGCCACAGACACCGGATGAGCGATGTCCTGCAGCGCCGCCACCGCGCCGCAGCGGCCGTCGCCGTCCATGATGCTGGCGTCCAGGGTCAGCACGCCGTCGCGATCGGGATTGCCGCAACGGCCCACGGTCGAATTGCACAGATCGCCCTCGGCCCAGCGCGCGCCGGCTTCCACCGCGTCCAAGGCCGAGCCGCCGCCGGCGATGACTTTCCAGGCGGCTTGGTTGGCTTGCACGCCGAAATCCCAGGTTGACACCACCTTGCCCCGCGCCTGCGCGGACGCGGCTCGCACCGCACCGGGAAGGGCGAGCGCGCCCGCCGTCAGCAACAAGGTCTGCAGGAAATCGCGGCGTGTGCTCATGAATGTCCCCAATGGAAGTCGGCGCGGATGGCGCAAACGAAGCTACTCGGCGAGCTGGCGATCCATATGCCAGGCCGCCGCGCCGATCAGCCCGTAGCGGCCGTGTTCGATCAGCCACACCGGCACTTGCGCCAGTACGCTGCGCAGCACGCCTTTGTTGAGGAAACGTTCGGCGAACGCGCTCTGCAACAAGAACGGCTGGATATGCGCCGGAATGCCGCCGGCCAGATAGACCGCTTGCGCGCCGAAAGTCAGGACCAGGTCGCCGACCACGCTGCCCAGCATCGCGCAGAAAACGTCCAGCGCTTCGCGGGCCTGCGCATCGCTGCCGTCCTGCGCGGCGAGCGCGATGGCCGCCGGATCGGACAAGCGCGGCGCGACGCTGGCCATTTCGCACAGGCAGCGATAGGCATTCGCAAGACCTGGACCGGACAACACGCGTTCGTTGTCCACATGCGGCCAGCGCTGCAGCAAGCGGCGGACGACCTCCAGTTCGCGCTCGTTGCCCGGCGCCAGCGCCGCGTGCCCGGCCTCGGTCGGCATCACGCTGGCGCGGCCGTCGCGCGCGGACGGCGGCAGCCACAAAGCTGCGCCGAGACCGGTGCCCGGCCCGATCACCAGCGTCGGTCCCGCAGGCATCGCCGATGCGGGCCCGGCCACCAGCGTCGCAGCCGCCGGATCGATGTAGGGCGTGGCCCGGGCCATGGCTTCGAAGTCGTTGATCAGTGCGACTTCCTCCATGGCCAGCACTTGCCGCAATTGCGACAGCGACACGCGCCAAGGCAGGTTGCTGTTGACCAGATCGTCGCCATTCAACACGCCGGCGATGGCGATAGCCGCACGGTCCGCGACGGCGCCGGTCTGCTGCATGAAATCGCGCACGATCGCCGCCAGGCTGGCGTGTTCGGCGCAGACGTACTGCCGGTAATGGAGCATGGCCGCGGCGTCGTCGCCGAGGCCGGGCTGCATCAACGCGATACGTGCATGGGTGCCGCCCACGTCGGCGGCGATGAAGGGCCGTTCCCGCGGCGAAGCGCCGGGCATTGCAGCGATTGCGCTCTGAACCATGCGACCGGGGCCAGGATTTCCTTCGAGGCGATCGTGCCCCGGCGGGCGATTATTGAATATTCCGGCCGATATTCCTATGCCCGGCCGCCGGGCGCGAGCGTACGGACGGCGGTTAGGAACCGGTTAAGCCCGGCGCCATGCATTTCTCATTCTTTTTCACTCCAGGCGCACCTTTTCGGTATAAAGCCGGCTAGGAACAGGGACGCCTCATGCGCTTCGACCAGGTCTACATCACCTCCACCGGTGCCTACTTTCCGGGGGAGCCGGTCGGCAACGACGACATCGACCGTTACATCGCACCGATCAATGCGCTGTCGCCGCGGATCAAGCGGCGCATCCTGGGCGAGAACGGCATCCACACCCGCCACTACGCCATCGACGAGCACGGCCGCAGCACGCATACCTGCGCGGCCTTGGCGGCGAACGCGGTGCGCGCCTGCTTGAACGGCGACACCGATGCCGCGCTGAGCCGGATCGACCTGTTGGCTGCGGCCACCTCGTCCGGCGACCTGATCCTGCCCGGCTTCGCGAACATGCTGCAGGCCGAACTGCGCGCGCCGGCCATGACCACCGCCAGCCATCACGGCGTCTGCGCCTCCGGCATGGCGGCGTTGCAGCATGCGGCGCTGGCTTTGCAGCATGGCCAGCATCGCGAAGCCATGGTCGTGGCCGCCGAATTCCCGTCGCGGCTGTTCAAGCGCTCGCGTTTCGCGCCGGCCGGTTACGACGCCGATTTCGACGCGCACTTCCTGCGTTGGATGTTGTCCGACGGCGCCGGCGCATGGCACCTGTCCGCGCAGCCCGGCGAAGGCCTGTCGCTGAAGCTGGAACGGTTGCATCTGAAATCGTTCTCGGGCGAATTGCCGCTGTGCATGCAAGCGGGCCAGGCGCCGGACGGCCGGCTGTGGGGCGACCACGAGGACTTCACCGCGGCCGATGCCGCCGGCGCGATGCTGCTGCGCCAGGACATCCGCCTGCTGCCGCAGCTGTTCGACGTTGCCACACACGAATACGTGAAGCTGGCGCAATCCGGCGCGATCGATCCCGCATCGGTCGATCACTTCCTCTGCCACTATTCATCGGAACGTTTCGCGCCGGTGGTCAAGCAATGCCTGCAGTTGGCGCAGTTGGATATCCCGGAAAGCAAGTGGTACAGCAACTTGAAGTTCCGCGGCAATCTGGGTTCCGCTTCGATCTTCACCATGCTCGACGATTTCCTGCGCGAGCGGAAACCGAAACCCGGCGAGAAGATCTTGTTGTTCGTGCCCGAGTCTGGACGCTTCACGGTCGCGTTCGCGCTGCTGAAGGTCGTCGACGCTTCGACCCCGACGATCGCCGCAGCGCCGTCCGCGGCCACCGCGGAACCGCCGCCCTCGCCCGTCGCATTGCCCGAACCGCCGCATGCCGCGAACGATGCGCAGCTGCCCGAAGTCGCGCGCCTGCTGCGCGAACTTGGCCTGGTCTGGCACGAGTACCGCAGCCGGGTTTGGCGCACGCCGCTGGTGAGCAAGATACTGGACGGCAGCGTCGGCAAGACCGATTACGTGGCCTGGATGGAGCAATGGGTGCCGCAGGTGCGCCAAGGCAGCTTGTGGATGCGCAAGGCGGCCGACCATCTGACGCCGAAATACGCGGTGCTGCGCGATACCGTTCACCACCACGCCGACGACGAGCAGTTCGACTACAACGTGCTGTTCGAGGACTACCGCAACGCCGGCGGCAAAGTCGCATCGCTCGACGAGCTCAAGCGCAACCCCGGCGGCGAAGCGTTGAACGCCTATCTGCATGCGCGAGCCGCGCAACCGGATGCGTTGGGCCTGCTCGGCGCGATGTACATCATCGAAGGCACGGGCCAACGGATCGTCCCGGCCTTGCTGCCCCTGCTGCGGCAGCGGTTGGGCTGGCTGGGCCGCAGCTTCAACTTCCTGGCCTACCACGGCGAGAACGACGTCGCTCATCTGCAGCGCTGGCTCGCGGCCGTGGAAACGGCGCTCGCGATCGGCGGCCGCGACATCGCCGCCGACATCGTCGATGATGCGCGGCATACGGCCGCGCTATACGCGCGGCAACTGGAAATGATCCGCTGACGGAGGCCGGCGTGGGCAAGAGCGAAGACTGGCTGCACGCCGCGCACGATCCGCGCGATCCCAATCCGTGGCTGGCGCTGTATCTGGACGCCAGCGGCCCTTTGGCCGACGACGTGAAACGCGCCTGGTTGTCGGACGCCGCCTCGCGCTCGCGCCAGTTCGTGCTGCCGGTGGTGCGGCCGCTGGCTCGGCTGGCGATCGTGATGATCCAGTTGCTGAAGATCCTGATGCCGAACGATCTCACCTCTTCGCGCATCCTGCACCGCTTGATCGTCTGGGGCATGAAAACCTTCGTGCGGCCCGAGGCGAATTGGCTGATCCTGCGCCACTTCCATCTGGGTTCGCAGGTGTTGGCCTTCATCGGTGCGAACGCTTTACCGGGGCAGACCCTGCCCTCGCACCCGCTGAAACCGGCCGACATCGACGCGCTGCGCGACGACGTGTTCCTGCAGCACGATCTGAACCTCTTCAACTTCGTGATCAACCTCAACCGCGCGCTTGGCGGCAAGCCGATCGAACCGCCCGAAAGTCCGGATTTTTCGATGATCGCCCAGCCGCCGCTGCGGCTGGAGGATATGCCGGACCGCTGGACCAACTTCATCGACCTGCAGACCGCGATCGAGGTCTACACGCCGGTCTACCAACTGTTCCTGACCGACAACGATTTCTGGCGCGCGACCAATTCGTTGCAACTGGACGAAGTGATCGGCATTTACGCCGCCACGCTGCTGAAGCGGCAGGATTACCTGGTCTTCCTCAACAACAAGCACCCGCTGGTGCCGTTGACGACGTTGCGCGCCGGGTTCCGCCTGGTGCTGCATGGATTGTCGACCGAAATGCTGCACGCGCTGCTGAGTCGCGCCAAAGCGGAACACGGCTCTCTGTAGGTGCGAATTTATTCGCACGCTTTTTTGTGCGGCGGCGTGAAACCCAAAGAGCGTGCGAATGAATTCGCACCTACAAAAAACGGGCCGCTTTCGCGACCCGTTTCTTGGCACACGCTTGCAGGTTACGACCGCACCGGTACCAGCGTGATTTCCACGCGCCGGTTCTGCGCACGACCTGAGTCGGTGTCGTTGCTGGCGATCGGGCGCGATTCGCCGGCACCGACGATGATGAAACGGTCGCGCATGATGCCGCGGCTCATCAGGTAGTTGCCCACCGCGTTGGCGCGGCGTTCGGACAAGGCCTGGTTGTAGCTGTCGGTGCCCACGCTGTCGGTATGGCCGGCCACTTCGATGATGGTCTGGTTGTATTCCTGCAGCGTGCTGGCCACGCCGTCGAGCACCGAATTGAACTGCGGCTTCAAGGTGGCGCTGTCGAAGTCGAAGGTGATGCCGCTGGGCATGTTCAGGGTGATGTTGTCGCCCTGGCGGATCACGTCGACGCCGGTGCCTTGGGTGCGTTCGCGCAGGATGCGTTCCTGGCGGTCCTGGTAAGAGCCGATCGCGCCGCCGGCCAGACCGCCGACGCCCGCGCCGACCAGCGCGCGCTGACGCCGTTCGGTGGCGTCGCTGCCGCTGAGCAGGCCGGCCGCCGCGCCGATCGCAGCGCCGATCAGGGCGCCCTTGCCGGTCCGGCTCATGCCGCCTTGCTGTTGCGGCTGGCCGTACGGGTCTTGCGGGGGCGGCGGCTGATTGCCGTAATAACCGCCGCCGGTGCTCATGCAGCCGGTCAGCAGCATGCTGCCGGCGACCATCAAACCGATTGCGGATTGCTTGAACAGATTCATCGTGCCTCTCCTCGTCGCTGGGAGTGAATTCGCGCCGCCAAGCTAATCACGCCGGCGTCACCGGCGGGTGACGGAAGCCCAAACGGCCGGCGGCTTCCGACATACGGGGTTCAGCCGGTTTCGAGTAGCGCTGCGGCCGCGACCGAATCCAGGGAACGGTCCCAATCCCCCATCAGCGCCAAATACAGCAATTTTTCGAATTCGCCGCCGAAACGGCGGATCACCGCATCCGGATCGGGGATCAGCTTGGCGTCGGCGATCAGGCCGAAATGGACGCGGCCGTTGTAGCTGAGGATGGAGATGCCGACTCCGATCGAACCGGTCTGCGGCACCCAGAACATCATTTCGCGCAAAGTGCAGCCAGCCATGTATAGCGGCTGTTGCGGACCGGGCACATTGGTCGCCACCGCGCTTGCCTTGCGGCTGAAAAGCTCCAGCGCCACGCCCTGCACGGCTGCGGGAGCCATGCCCAATGCCGCCAAAAGACCAAATGCAACAATGGCTTGGCGCGAGTTCTTCAGCTGGTTCATGCATTCGGCCACATGCTCCAGGCGGCGGATCGGGTTGCCTTCTCCCACCGGCAGATCCAGGAATACCAGGCCGAAATGATTGCCCAGCTTGCGGGCGTGCTCGAGCGGACGCAGGTTCACCGGCACGGTGGCGCGCAAAGTCATGCCGTCGATGTCGTCGCCGCGTTCGAGCATGTAGTCGCGCAGGGCGCCGGCCGCCGCGGCCATCAGCACATCGTTGACCGTGCAATCGCAGGCGCGGCCCACCGCTTTGACCTCTTCCAGATCCAGCGGCGGCGCCCAGGCCACCCGCTTGCTGACGCCGAGTTTGCCGCGCAGCATCGATGGTGGATCGTCCGGCAGCGCCAGCGCGTACAGCAGCTCGCGCGCGATCTCGCCGCCTTCCTTGGCCAGCATCGCGGCCAGGGTCGGGTCGCGATACATCTCCATGCCCTTCTCGATCACCTTGCCGCCGAGCTTGGTGTAGCGCTCCATCGCGCCGACCCGGCGCGCGACATCCGCGCCGTCTTGCTTGAGCCAGGCCTTGGCCAGATCGCTGTCCTTGCCGGGTTCGCGTTTGGTGTCGGTCAGGGACAACAGCACCTGCACCAGGGCGATGCCGTCGGCGTAGCTGTGATGGATGCGCGCCACCAGCGCCGAGCCGCCTTCGTATTTTTCGACCAGATGGAATTGCCAAAGCGGCCGCGACTTGTCGAGCGGGCTGGACGCCAGCTGGCTGACGAAACGCTCCAATGACCTCTTGTCGCCGCGGCCCGGCAGCGCGGCCAATTGCACGTGCCAATCCAGGTCGAAATGCTCGTCGTCCTGCCAGTAGGCGCCGGCGGCGGTGTCGACCGCTTTCTGCCTGAAACGCGAATAATCCAGGAAGCGTTTCTCTACCACCTGCCGCAGCCGCTCCAAGGACATCGGCTCGGCGAACATCAGCACGCCGGTGATCATCATCGGATTGGTCGCACGCTCCATCCGCAGCCAGGCGGTGTCGACCCGCGACATGGCCTCTTTTTTACGCGAAGCCTTCTTGCGGCTGGTGGGTTTGGCCTTCTGGCTGGATGGCATGCAATTTCCCCGCAACGATGCCGGCAGTGAATCATGCGTGTCCTGGACGGTCAACGCGGGTCCTCGGCTTTTGTGGGAGCGGCTTCAGCCGCGAGCTCTTCCTCATCGCTGCAACCCGATGGAAGAGCTCGCGGCTGAAGCCGTTTCCACAAAAACCCAGCAAAAAGCTAAGGTCAGCGCATGGCGCGATAGGCGGCCAGCGCCCGATCCCGCCCCTCGGCCAAGTCGACGATGGGCTGCGGCGGGTAGTCGGGCGCGAGCTTGGCCGCGAGCTCGGGCTGCATCCAAGGAGCGAAACGCGCCGGCACCGGCAACTTCGCCAACTCGGGTACCCATCGGGCGATGTAGGCGCCTTCGGGGTCGAACTTCTGGGCTTGCGCCGCCGGATTGAACACCCGGAAATACGGCGAGGCATCGGCGCCGGTGCCCGCGACCCATTGCCAACCCAGCGTGTTGTTCGCCAGGTCGGCATCGACCAGCGTGTCCCAGAACCAGCGCGCGCCCTCCAGCCAATGCTGGCGCAGGTGCTTGCACAGGTAGCTGGCCGCGATCATCCGCACCCGGTTGTGCATCCAGCCGGTGCGCCAGAGCTCGCGCATGCCCGCATCGACGATCGGCACGCCGGTTTCGCCGCGGCGCCAGGCTTCGATCCGCGCCGGATGCGGCTTGGCCCATTCGAACTTGTCGAAACGGACGTCGAGATTGCGTTCGGGCGTTTGCGGAAAATGATGCAACAGGTGATGCGCGAATTCGCGCCAGCCCAGTTCGCGCTGATATGCGTCGATATCGGCCGCTATGCCCGCCGATCGCAGATCTTCCAACGCGGCCGCCACGCGCCACGGCGCGATTTCGCCAAAATGCAGGTGCGGGGACAGGCGCGATGTGCCGACGCGGTCCGGACGGTCGCGCTGTTCGCGATAACCGTGCAGGGCGCCGTCTGCGAATATCTCCAGGGCCTCGCGGGCTCCCTTCTCTCCCGGCGTCCACCGATCCCAGAAATCCGAATCCCAGCCGATCTGCGGCGCCAATCGAAACGCATCGATATCCACACCGTCGGGCCCGATGTGCGCATCGTCGATCCGTTTCGGCGCATCCCAAAGGGCGGGCAATCGCCAGGACGCCAGGGCGCTGCGCCAAAACGGCGTGAATACCCGATACGGCCCGTCCTGCTTGGTACTCAAACTCCAGGGTTCGAACAGCAAAGCGCCGTTGAAGCTTTCCGCGCGGATGCCCTGCCCGCGCAGCTTCTTCTTGATATCCGCATCGCGCTTTTCGATCGCCGGCTCGTAGCGACGATTCCAGAACACGGCCTCAGCTTCGCAGGACATCAGCAGGGTCTGCAGCGTCTGCAGGCTCGGGCCGAAGAAAAGTCGCAAGCGCGAACCGCGGCTGCGCAGATCTTCGCCAAGCGTTTTCAGAGAGCGATGGCGCCAGGCGTCGGAGGCGGCTCCTGGCGCCCACACGCCTTCTTCGTCGGGCGCGTGGATATAGACGCAAATCGGCGCATAGCCCTCATCGAGCGCAGTACGCAAGGCCGGCTGATCGGCCAATCGCAGATCGTTGCGGAACCAGACGATGGCATTGGGCATGGGCCATCCTAGCCAAATCGCCTGAATAGCGCACACGCGGGGCTAAGCCGCGTTGCTGCGACGAGAGACAGGTCGACGTCGCTCACTAATGGCATCCGATTCGCACCGACGTGATGCAGATCAAGGAATCGAACGTCATCACATCGCGTTGACTTCTTCGCCACATAGGTGAATGCAAACAAACCGAAGAACGCCAATTCATTTTTGCGAAGTTTGTTTACGAATTGTTTATAGGCCTATATTCCCGGGGTCGAACGATTTCGACGCGCGCTAATTCTTGAATCAATCCCCCGGGGAGTTGGCAGAATGTCTTCCGAACGTATCCAAAAGCACTTGAAAAAAAGCCTCCTGGCCATGGCGCTTGGAATGGGCTTCGCAGCCGGCGCCTATGCGCAGACCAATACCGCAGGCGCGGTGTCCGGTCGCGCCACCGCAGGCGACACCATCACCATCGAGAACGCGGCCACCGGTTTCTCGCGCACGATCACCGTGGGCGGCGACGGCAGTTTCCGCGTTTCGCAGATACCGATCGGCCAGTACACCATCACGCGCAAAGGCGCCGACGGCACGACCAGCACGCGCACGGCCAACATCAGCGTGGGCACGGCCGCCAATGTGAGCTTCGTCGCCGCAGGGGGCGGCGATGCGCAGACTTTGGACACCGTCACCGTCGTGGGCAGCGGCGCGATCAACCCGATCGACATCTCATCGGTCGAGTCTACGACCATCCTGACCGCCGAGCAGATCGCCAAGATACCGGTGGGCCGCGACGCCACCAGCGTCGCCTTGCTCGCGCCGGGCACCGTTCGCGGCGACGCCGCATTCGGCAACCTGGCTTCGTTCGGCGGCGCGTCGGTGGCGGAAAACCAGTATTACGTCAACGGCTTCAACATCACCAACACGTTCCAGAACCTCAACTTCGCGCAGATCCCGTACGAAGCCATCGCCGAGCAACAGATCAAGACCGGCGGATACGGCGCCGAGTTCGGGCGTTCGCTGGGCGGCGTGGTGAACATGATCACCAAGCGCGGCACGAACGAGTTCCACGCAGGCGGCAATATTTTCTGGGAGCCGGAAAGCCTGCGCGAGGATCAGAAAAGCGTCTATCAGACCAATGGCGTGCTGCGCGAGGACAATTCCAAGGATACGCAATGGCGGGCCACCGCTTCGGTGTGGGCCAGCGGCGCGCTGATCAAGGACAAGCTGTTCGCCTACGGCTTGATCTCCTACGGCCGCAGGGACAACGAAACCTTCGGCAACGTCCTGTCCTCGACCAACACCAGCGACCAGACCAAGACGCCCAACTGGCTGCTGAAGATGGATTGGAACATCACCGACAGCCATCTGCTGGAATTGACTGCGTTTTCGGACAAGACCAAAACCGACAGCGATATTTTCCTCAACGAAACCGGCACGCTGGAGCGCGGCCAGTTCCTCGGCACGAATTTCACCGAGCAAGGCGGCGAAAACTACGTGCTTAAATACACCGGCTACCTGACCGACAACTTCACACTGTCGGCGTTGGCCGGCCAGAGCACGTTCTCGCGCAGCCAGCGGCTTCGCACCGCCGACGGCCGCGACGTGTCTTACGGCGGCGACATCAACGTGCCGGCCACGGGTTGTCCGATCATCGTCGATCTGCGGCCCGAATACCGTCGCAATATCGACGGCACCCGCTTCAGCACCTGCAACCTCACCGGCGCCGGCATCACGCGCCAAGACGCCGAGGACAAACGCAAGCAGTACCGCATCGACGCCGAATGGCAGTTGGGCGACCACCTGCTGCGCTTCGGCTACGACGTGGATGATTTCGAATCCATCGACGGCAGCTCGAACGAAGGCGGCCGGGTGTGGAGCTACCGCACCGACGATCCGGACGACGTACCGAACAGCGGCGACGAAACCGATTTCGTCCGCGAGCAGATCGTCAACCAGGGCGCTACGGTCAAGGTGGAGCAGCGCGCGTACTACATCCAGGACAGCTGGAACATCACCGACAACTTCATCGCCTATATCGGCGGACGCTGGGACAGCTTCAAGAACATCAACGGCCAGGGCCAGGCCTATGTCGAGATCAAGGACCAGTTCGGCCCGCGCCTGGGCTTCTCCTGGGATGTGTTCGGCGATTCCACGTTCAAGGTCTTCGGCAACGCGGGCCGTTACGCCCTGCCCTTGACCGCCACGGTCGCCGTGCGCGGCGCCAGCGCCTCGCTATTCACCCGCCAGGAGTACACCTACACCGGATTCGATCCGGTCACGGGCGCGCCGACGGGGCTGACGGATATCGCGGATCCGGATAGTTCCTTCCGTTTCGTCAACGGCGAATTCGGCACCGCGAAGAATCCGCTGACCATCGCGTCGAAGAATCTCGATCCGATGTACCAGGACGAGTACATCCTGGGCTTCCAGAAGGCCCTGGGGCCGAACTTCGCGCTGGGCGTGCGCGCCATTTTCCGCGACCTGAAAGCCGCGATCGACGACAACTGCGACTACACCGCGATCCTCACCACGGAAGGCTTCGCGCAGCAGGACGACGGCACCTGGCTGGGTCCGGACGGCCGCACCGCGGCTTTGCCGAACTCGGGCTTCCCGTACTGCCGCATGTTCAACCCTGGCGAAGACGCGGTCTTCCTGACCGACCTGTACGGCGACGGCGTGCTGAAGGAAACCACCGTGCCGGCCGCGCTGCTCAGCCCGCAGGCCAAACGCACCTATTCGGCTCTGGAGTTCTTCTTCGACGGCAATTGGGACAAGTTCTTCCTGCAGGGCTCGTACACCTACGCCAAATCGAAGGGCAACACCGAGGGCGGCGTGAAATCCGACATCGGCCAGTCCGACACCAACGTCACCCAGGACTTCGACTACAAGGAGCTGGCCGTCGACAGCTATGGTTACCTGCCCAACGATCGTCGTCACAGCCTGAAGCTGTTCGGCAATTACGAGATCACCGAGGAGTGGTCGGTCGGCGCCAACCTGATCGTGCAATCGGGCCGCCCGAAGAACTGCCTGGGCGTGCTTTCGCCATGGCCGAGCCCGACGGGCGTGCATCCGTACGGCTCGTCGTTCTTCCGTTGCCAGGGCGAACCCACGCCGCGCGGCACGCAAGGCCGCCTGCCGTGGACGCGCACACTCGACTTGAACGTGGCCTACCGTCCGAACTTCGCAGAAGGCCTGCAGTTCAAGGTGGACGTCTTCAACGTGTTCAACTCGCGTGAACTCACCTCAGTGAACGAAGTGACGGAAGACGGCACCTCGGGCGACCGCTTGGAAACGGCTTTCCTGCCGACCTCGTTCCAGCAGCCGCGTTCGGTCCGCTTCATGGTCCAGTACGACTTCTGATAAGCGGGTAAAAAATCGAACAGTTGACCCTTTAGCCGCCGGCTACCCATGGCCGGCGGCTTTTGTTGGATGCGCTCGCGAACCCATCTTCGCCGCTCAGCGAAGGCTTCGGCGAAATCAGTCTTCGACGAAACGCACGCGCCGGGTGATCGAGCACGTCAGCTCGTATCCGATCGTGCCCGCGGCCGCGCCGATCTCCTCGACCGGCAAAGCCTCGCCCCATAACACTACGGGATCGCCAGGCTTGGCGTCCGGCTGGCCTCGCAAGTCGATCGTCATCAGGTCCATCGACACACGCCCGACGATCGAAGCGCGCTTGCCGTTCACCAGCACCGGCGTGCCCGCAGGCGCATGGCGCGGATAGCCGTCGCCGTAGCCGATCGCCGCCACGCCGACCGACATGTCTTCCGGGCATTCCCAGGTAGCGGAATAGCCGACTTTTTCGCCTTTGCGGACGCGGTTCACGGCCAGCAAGCGCGTCGACAGCGTCATCGCCGGCTTCAAGCCGAAATCGGCGCCGATTTTGCTCTCGACCACCGAAATGCCGTACAGCGCCCCGCCCGGACGCACCCAGTCGCCGTGCGCATCGGGCCAGCCGAGCACGGCGGCGGAATTAGCCAGCGAACGGGTACCCGGCAAATCAGCGATGGCTTCGCCGAAAACGCGCAATTGGTCGCGGGTCTGGCGCCCATCGGACGCGCTGCCGGTGAATTCGTCGGAACTGGCGAAATGGCTCATCAGCACGATGCCGTCGGCCACGGCTTTGGTCTTCGATAACCGCGCATGCGCTTCACGCGCATCCTCGGGGGCGAAGCCGAGACGGTGCATGCCGGTGTCGACCTTCAGCCAGCAGCGGATCGGCTCGCCCTCCGATTGCTCCAGCATGTCGATTTGCGCGGCGTGATGGACCACCGTCTGCACGTTCAATTCGCGCAATTTCGGCAGATCGTCCGCGGCGTCGAAGCCGGACAACAGCACGATCGGCTGCGACAAGCCGGCCGCGCGCAGGCGCTCGGCGTCGGACAGCGCGGCGACGCCGAAAGCGTCGGCCCCGCTCAGCGCGCGCGCGACCCGTTCCAGGCCGTGTCCGTAACCGTCGGCCTTGACCACGGCCATGACCCGGCTACAGGGCGCGAGTTTGCGGACCTGACCCAGGTTGTGACGCAGGGCGTCGATGTGGATGGTGGCGGAAGTCGGTCGGGCCATCCCCCCATTGTAATTGTTAGCCGGCCTGCGGAGTTCGAGGCGGGCAAACTGGGTTCGCCCAGCGCCGGCGCAAGCTGCCCGCGATCGGCTCGCCTATGCGTCGACTTGTTCGTATTCGTAGCCGGCATCGCGGATGTGCCGGCTGAAATATTCGCCTAACGAGGGCGCGGTCATCAGTCCCGCATGAACATCCGCGTCGACGTCGGCATAGCGGTACACGTTACCGCCGGCGAATTCGACTTCCAAAATCCTGCGACGCGGGTCGTAACCCACGCTGCGCAAGGCCTGCGACTGCACGCGTTCGCGATGCATGCCTCAGGTTGGCATGCGAAGCGCGCGACGTCCATGAAAAAGAGCCCGCCGCGGCGCAGGCGATGCGCCGCGGCGGGCGAACCGGACCGTTTCAACGGCCCTGGGAGCTCGCGATTCGGGTTCGTTCCGCAGCAGGCGCGGCGCGGATACGCAGGACGCTGGCCTTGCAGACGTCTATCCCCTGGTATACGGAAGTCCTGCCGTCGCGGAAGGAGAATCGGAAGTCGTAGCGGCAGCCCTCCCCCGCGACTTGCACGGTAGTTGCGCTGCCGCCGCCGAACAAAGGTTCATGCAGGGGCAGGTCCGTGTAGAGATCCGTTCCGGTAGCTGCGATGGATACACCGGTCACGCTGTCCTTGGCACGGTTCACCAGTTCGACGTAATGCTTGCTTTCGCCAGCAGCCGCATGCGGCGCCAGCAGTGCGAAAGCGATCGGAACTACGAAAAAAAGGCGCATGGCGGGCTCCTGTCGCGCTTGCGATGCATTCCGCATCGCGCACAGGGAACCTCGGCACCGGCTGGGGAAACAATCGATACGGGACGAATCGTAGCCAGCCCCGAGCGAATCGTAGCGTCGCCTTTCCGGCCTTTTCAGCCGCCGCGGCCGTGCTTACCATGCAAGCGAACCCGCCGCGATCGGTGCGATGAAAGTCCGTCTAGACGAATACGAAATCGGCTTGGGCCGCTACCTCGCGCTGTGGTCGGTGGTCGGGGTCGTGTTCGCTTTGCAGGGTTTCGGGCGCGATGCGCTGATCGGACAGGTGTGGGGATTCTTCGACTACGTGCGCTGGTCGATCATCCAATGGGGCACCTGGGCCTGCCTCGCGCCGCTGGTGTTCCGATTGGGCGCCCGCCACCCGATCGGCCCGCCGCACTGGCTCCGTTCGTCCGGCATCCACGTGTTGCTCAGCCTGGGCGTCACCCAACTCGCGCTGACCATCGGCGCCGCGGTGTCCACGCCTTTCGAACCCAGTTCCTTCGGCGAGCAGTATCTGCAGTTCCTCGGCCAGCACGGCATGATCGGGTTGTTCACGTACTGGGCATTGCTCGCGATCCAGCTCTTGCTGCGCATGCAGAAGGAAAGGATCCAACGCGAAACCGAAGCGGCCCGTCTCGCCGCGGAGCTGGACCGATCCCGCCTGCAGGCTCTCAAGACGCAGTTGCAGCCGCATTTCCTGTTCAACACCTTGCACGCGATCGTCACCTTGCTCGACGAGGACAAGGTGTCTGCCGAGGACATGCTGCTGCGATTGAGCGATCTGCTGCGCGCTTTCCTGGAGGAATACGACGGCCAGGAAATCACACTGCGCCGCGAGCTCACCCTGCTCGACCTGTACCTCGGCATCCAACGCAAACGCTTCAAGGACCGATTGACGACCCGCGTCTACATCGCGCCGGAAACGCTGGATTGCGCGGTGCCGAGCCTGTTGCTGCAACCCATCGTCGAGAACGCGATCCGGCACGGCATCGGCCAGCGGGTCGGCGCCGATTGCATCGAAATCGAAAGCCGGCGCGACGGCGATACCCTGCAACTCGAAGTGCGCAACGGCAACAGCACGCTGGAAACCGACCGCGGCAACGCCGGCCATGGCATCGGCCTGTCCAATACGCGGCTGCGGCTGAAAACCTTGTATGGCGACGCGGCCGAGGTGCGGCTGAACATGACCTGGCCGCAGGGCGTCGCCTGCCGTATCCGTCTGCCGTTCCGCACGATCGAGGAAGCCGACGACGCGCCGGAGCACGTGGCCGCATGAAGCTCAGCGCACTGGTCGTAGACGACGAGCCGATCGCCCGCCGCGCGATCGTCCGGCTGCTGCAGGACGATCCGGAAATCGGAACGGTGAAGGAATGCGGCGACGGCGCTTCGGCCGCGGCCGAAATCCGCGCCCGCCGTCCCGACCTGGTGTTCCTGGACATCCAGATGCCGGCGATGACCGGCATCGACGTGGTCGCCGCGATCGGCGCAGAAGCGATGCCCGCGACGGTCTTCGTCACCGCCTACGAGCAATACGCGATCAAGGCCTTCGAGGCCAACGCGGTCGACTACCTGGTCAAGCCCTTCAGCCGCGAGCGCTTCGCGGTCACGCTGCAGCGGGCGAAGGCGCGCTTATCGGCATCGGGCCAGGTATCGGACCGCATCCTGCAGACCCTGGAAGCTTTGCGCCGGCGCGAAGACTATCTGGATCGCATCCCGGTGCGCACCGACGAGCGCGTGAGCTTCGTCGACGTCGACGACATCGTCTGGATCAAGGCCAGCCGCAATACCGTGCTGATCCATCTGGCCGATACCACCCACGAACTGCGCGAAACGATGTCCGCCCTGGCCGCGCGGCTGGATCCGCGCCGCTTCGCCCGTATCCACCGATCGGCAATCATCAACACGCGCCGGGTGAAGTCGATCCAGCCCTGGTTCAACGGCTATCACGTGGTCACCATGGACACCGGGCAGCAGCTGCGCATGAGCCGCTACCAGCACGAAGCCTTCCTGCGCTTGGTGTCGACGCGTCCCTGAGGCTCTAGCCGGCGTCGCGCACCGTCAGTTGTCCAGGCGCCGTGCGTCCGAGTTCGCCATAGATGCCCAGCAGCTCGGTTGCGACCTCTTCCTGGTAGAAATCGTTGCCGATCAGCTGGTACACCTCGGCCGGCGTCTTCGCCGTCGCCAGCTTGTCCAGCAGCGTGGTCGCCGCGGCGGAGCCCGCTTCGATCTGATCCAGAAGTACCTGTCCGTTCTCGCCTTGCATCCTGAGCAGGTATTCGCGCGCATCGCTCTGGATCTGCATCAGGTCGGCCTCGCTGAACTGCAGGCGGACGTGCTGGTCGCCATCGAAGCTGCCATAGGAAGTGGAACTGCCCGGATTGCTGGCATAGGCGTCGGTGAGGTACGACGCCAGGGCCGAATCGTAATTGGCCAGCATCACGCCGTAGCGCGCGCTGCCGGGCACCTCGGCGCCGCTGGCATCGGTGCGCCAGGTCCACTCCGCGTAATGGTTGTCGCCCATCTGCACGGACCGGGTGTATTCGGTGGAACCGTCCGCCCAGCGCGTGGAGATGACGTTCGATTCGCTGCTGTTGAGCTCGGCGCTCCAGCCGAAGCCGCCCACTTCCAGGCCGATGCTGGCGGCATGTTCGTAGGTCATGACCTCGGTCGTGCCGGCTTGCACGACGCCCGGCGGCGACCACGACGGCATCTGTCCGCCGCTCATGAACGCCTGATAGGCGGCCTGACCTTCTTCGGTGCGCAGATCCAGGCGCGCGATCGACATGGAACGGTCCTCCAGGCTGTTTTCCGCGCTCAACCCGATCGCGGCGATGCCGCGGTAGCCGAGACCGGCGAACAGATCGTTCTCCACCGTCTTGACGTCGCCGGCCACGATCTCGAACGTGTTGGCGTCGATCCGGCGCACGCCGAAGCCTTGGCCGGACAAGTCCGTGGTGGTGCCCTGGACGTGCAACAGCTTGTAGTTGGCTTCGAAGTGGCTGCCGGTCAAGGTCTGGCCGCGGATCAGGACGCCGGTGCCGATCGGCATCGACATCGGATCGAGCGGGTTGGGCGCGGCGGACAAATTGCCGTCGGCGATCTGCCGTCCCTGCTCTGGCGTGACCACCGCCTCGTAGGTCACGCGGGTGCCGGCGAATTCGCTATAGCTGCCCGACACCGGAATCGGCAAACCCTTGACCACGTTGCGCAGCAGCGACGAACCCTCGACCAGGCGCTGCGCTTCGGGTCCGAGCAGACCGAGCTTGGTGCCCCATTCGTAATAGCGGTTGAGCGGCGTGCGGCCGATCGCTCCGGTCAAGCCCGCCTGCATCTGCACCTGCATTTCGAAGGTCTGGGTTTGTCCGAAGTCCATGCCCGTACGCACGCCGGACATGTCGACTTCGCCCACGACGCTGATGTCGGCGCTGCCTCGCAACGGCAACGGCAAGGTGGCCGCCCCGGCGACCGGCGTCTGGAAACTGACCTGCTGGCCCGGATTGATCGCCCACGCCAGCACGCCGTCCGGCGCGGCGGCGAGGATGTCGTAACCGGCCTGCACTTGCGACGGCGATGCGTCGGCAGGCAGGTCGATTCCGAGCACGCCCAGCGCGGTACGCACTTGCGTGATATCCAACCGGGTCACGTCGGTGGTCGGCGCATTGGCGTTGCGCAGATAGCCTGGAATCTCGGTGGGGTTGGTCGTGGCCTCACTGACGATGCGCCGCAGCTGCTGCACGTAAGGATTGCTGTTGAATGCGGTCTGCGCGTCTCGCAACTCCAGCGATCGCGTGGCGCCGTTGAGGCCTTCGACGTCGAAATCCGAAGCTTGCGGCGCCAACCGGTCGAGCACGGCCTGCGCCTGCGCCGCGCGGCGTTCGTTGAAAGCCTCGACGCGGGCGTCGTAAACGGATTGCTTGTCGTCGTCAGGCAGGCCGTGCGGAAGGTCCGAGACCGTAGGCAACGGCAGATCGTGGATCGCATCCACCGCTTCGGCCGGCGTCTGCGCATTGGCGAAGGTCACCGGCTCGGCAGACGTCGGCGTATCTGTCTCCGGCGCTTCGGCCTGTTGCTCCTGGTAGCTGGCGCGGACCGCCTGTTGATCCTCCGGCGGCAAGCGCTGGTAGGTGCTGGCATCGATCCCGTAGATCTCGGTCACGGCGGCGCCCTCCCTAGTCTTTATCGCCGCCACATTAGTCGCAGCGGACTTGTCGGACAGCTAGGGAGGACCCGAGGTCGGACGTTGTTGTCAACCTGGGGCCTGCCCCAGAACCAGCTGCCGGCATCTTTGTAGAGCGGAGCTTGCTCCGCTGCTCTGGCGCGGCTTTGTAGAGTGGGGCTTGCCCCGCTGCTTTGGCCGAGGCGAAAGCAAAAAAAAAGCGGGGCAAGCCCCGCTCTACAGAGCTTCGGTTCTTTGTAGGAGCGGCTTCAGCCGCAAGCTCTTTTCATTGTCGCAACCTGACCAAAAAGCTCGCGGCTGAAGCCGCTCCTACAAGAGCGACATCGAGGCGATGCTCAGCTCTACACAAGCCGCGGTGCGGCTACTCGAAACTGCCCACCGAATCGTGGGCCAGATTGTCGAAACGGGTGTACTCGCCGAAGAACTTCAGCTTGATCGAACCGGTCGGGCCGTTACGCTGCTTGCCGATGATGATCTCGGCCAGGCCTTTGTCTGGCGAGTTTTCCTTGTTGTAGTAATCGTCGCGATAGATGAAGACGATCAGATCCGCGTCCTGCTCGATCGCACCCGATTCGCGCAAGTCGGCCATCACCGGGCGCTTGTCGGTGCGCGTTTCCAGCGATCGATTCAGCTGCGACAGCGCGATCACCGGCACGTTCAATTCCTTGGCCAGCGCTTTGAGTGAGCGCGAAATCTCGGAGATTTCGGTGGCGCGGTTCTCCTGGTTGCCGGGCACGGCCATCAGCTGCAGGTAGTCGATCACGATCAAGCCCAAGTCGTGCTCGCGCTTCAATCGCCGCGCCTTGCTGCGCAGCACTTCGGGCGACAGCGCCGGGGTGTCGTCGATAAAGACCTTCACTTCGCGCAGCATGCGGATCGCGCTGGTGACGCGGCTCCAGTCCTCGTCTTCCAGCTGGCCGGTGCGCAGGCGGGTGGCGTTGACGCGGCCGACCGAGGAAATCAGGCGCAGCGCCAACTGGCTGGCCGACATTTCCATCGAGAACACGGCCACCGTCTTCTTGGTGCGCATGGCCGCGTACTCGGCCATGTTCAGCGCCAGCGTGGTCTTGCCCATCGACGGGCGCGCGGCCAGGATCACCAGATCGGTCGGCTGCAGACCCGCGGTCATATCGTCGAATTCGGTATAGCCGGTCGGAAGCCCCGTAACGCTGCCGCCGCTGGCGTAGCGCGTCTGCAGCACGTCGAAGGCTTCCGACAGCGCCTTGTGCACGCTGGTGAAGTCGCTGCGGCCGCGGGCGCCGGCTTCGGCGATGGCGAACACCTCCTGCTCGGCCTTGGCCAGCAGCTCACTACTTTCGCGGCCCTCGGGCTGGAAGCCGTCGTTGACGATGTTGGTGCCTACGTCG
The DNA here is from genome assembly GCA_035250245.1 of Luteimonas sp. Classification (GTDB taxonomy): domain Bacteria; phylum Pseudomonadota; class Gammaproteobacteria; order Xanthomonadales; family Xanthomonadaceae; genus Luteimonas_C. The sequence goes on from DATFFH010000049.1 coordinate 94,938, forward strand.
ATCAACTGGCGCAGCACCGCCTTGTCGCGCACGATTTCGGCGTAGGCCGTGATGTTGGCGGCCGACGGCGTGGTGCTGGCGAGTTCCACCAGATAGGCGCCGCCGGCGACCTGCTCGGCCAAGCCTTGCGATTCGAACCACTCGCCCAGGGTGACCGCATCGTACGGGCGGCTGCGTTCGGCCAGCTCGCGGATGGCGCGGTAGATCAGCTGGTGGTCGCGGCGGTAAAAATCGTTGTCGGTGAGCAGATCGGCGATGCGGTCGAAGGCATCGGGCGCCAGCATCAACCCGCCCAGCACGGCCTGCTCCGCTTCGATCGATTGCGGCGGCACCCGAAGTTGCTCGATGCGGCTGTCGCCACGGTCGTTGCGGAGGTCGTTGCGGAAACCGGGGCGTGCGGACATCGGTTTTGGGGAATCCTGGGCTCTTGAGCTGGCGGAGAGAAAAGGTATCGGGTCGGTCATCCTAGTCGCTCCTTCGCCGAAGCGTTGCAGACAACCTTGTGGATAACCGGTGGGAATCGCAAATGCTGCGACGCAGCCGAACCGCTCTTGTAGGAGCGGCTTCAGCCGCGAGCTTCTTTCTTCAGTTCGCTGCGACCTGATCGAAAGAGCTCGCGGCTAAAGCCGCTCCTACAAAAAGCATCAAAAAAGAAACGGGCGCCTCTCGGCGCCCGTTCGTCGATCGATGCTGCGATGCGTCAGGCGGTTTCGGCTTCCACGATCACCTTGACCGGCGTTTCCACGTCGGCGTGCAGATGGAGGATGACTTCGAACTCGCCGACATGGCGGATGGCGCCTTCGCCCATCACCACTTCCGACTTCTCGACGTTGACGCCGGCGGTCTTGGTCAGCGCATCGGCGATGTCGCGCGGGCCGATCGAGCCGTACAGCTTGCCTTCGGTCGAGGCGTTGGCGCGCAGGGTCACGCTGACGCCTTCCAGCTTGGCACGGCGGGACTCGGCTTCATCGTGGATGGCCTGGGCCTTGGCTTCGTACTCGGCGCGCTTGGCTTCGAACTGGGCCAGATTGGCCTCGGTCGCCGGCACGGCCTTGCCCTGCGGCACCAGGAAATTGCGGCCGTAACCCGGCTTCACCTTGACCTTGTCGCCCAGGTTGCCGAGGTTGACCACTTTCTGCAGAAGAATCAGATCCATTGTGTTGCTCCGTTCGTTAGCGACGCGATGCGCCGCAACTGTTGCTGTCCGAAGGACGGGAATTTTTAAAGCCCTCCCCTTCAAGGGGAGGATTGGGTGGGGATGGGGTTAACGTCGCGAGGTGAAACCCATCCCCATCCCGGCCTTCCCCTTGAAGGGGAAGGAGGAGGTCGTTACGCGTTGTGGTTGTCCGTGTACGGAATCAACGCCAGGAAACGCGCGCGCTTCACGGCGGTGGCCAACTGGCGCTGGTAGCGCGACTTGGTGCCGGTGATGCGGCTGGGGACGATCTTGCCGGTCTCGGTCAGGTTCTGGCGCAGGGTGTTGAGATCCTTGTAGTCGATCTCTTTCACGCCCTCGGCGGTGAACTTGCAGAACTTGCGGCGGCGGAAAAACTTGGACATGTCGGTGCTCCTCAGGCGGCTTCGGCGGCGGATTCGTCGGAAGTGTCGGCGGTGCCCACACCACCCTCTTCGTCACGGCGGCGGCGTTCGCCGCGCTCCGGCTTGTCGCCCTTCTCGTCCTTGTTCTTCATGATCAGGGACATCTCGGTGACGGCGTCGTCGCGCTTCATGACCAGGTGACGCAGGATCGCGTCGTTGAAGCGGAAGCCGTCGACCAGCTCGTTCAGGCCTTCCTGGCCGACTTCGATGTTGAGCAGCACGTAATGGGCCTTGACCAGGTCCTGGATCGGATAGGCCAGCATGCGGCGGCCCCAATCTTCCAGACGGTGGACCTTGCCGCCGGCGTTCTCGATCAAGCTTTTGTAACGCTCGACCATGGCCGGCACTTGCTCGCTCTGATCCGGATGGACCAGGAACACGATTTCGTAGTGACGCATTGTGTTGTAGTTCCTTGTGGATGTGGCCCGGTGGACCGGGCCGGACAGCCCCCCGGCCGCCCGAAGGCGTGGTGGAGCAAGGGTCTCCCGCGAACGGGAGCCGGAAATTATGGCAGATTCAGGGACTTGGGGGCAAATGGGGTGGGGCCGCCCAGCCTTGCGCCCTTAAAGCCGTCATTCCCGCGAAGGCGGGACTGTGTAGGCAGGATGCCGGAACGAACATCGGCGAAGCCGATGGCCCGAAGGGCACGCCGCAGGAGCGGCGTGTAATCCAGCGACTTTGGCTTCCAGACAACCACGCGGCTATCTGTCACCCCGTGCGCCTCACCCAACCCCCTCCCGCAGGCGGGAGAGGGCCTTAAGCGGCCTCGGCATCGGTCGTAAAGCTCTCCCCGCACCCGCACTCGGCGGCCACGTTGGGATTGCGGAACACGAACTGCTCGTTGAGCCCCTGCTTCAGGAAGTCGATCTCGGTGCCGTCCACCAGGGACTGGCTGTCGGCGTTCACGTAAACGCGGACCCCGTCCTGTTCGGAAATCGAGTCGCCTTCGCGCTGCTCGCGGGCGAGATCCACCACATAGCCCCAGCCCGAGCAGCCGGTGCGTTTGACGCCGAAGCGCAGACCAATGGCGGCGGGCGTGTCCGCCAGGTAGCCCTTGACGCGTTCGAGTGCGGCGGGAGCGAGATGGATGGCCATGAACGGCATTCTACTCTTGTTAGACTGCACGACCCATATCGCGGCTAAAACGCAGGATTCAACCCATGACGACGATCAGCGTCGAACAGGCGCTCGCCGGCCACGTCGCCGAAGGCGGCGAAGTCACCGTACGCGGCTGGGTGCGCACCCGGCGCGACTCCAAGGCCGGGCTGTCGTTCGTCAACGTGAGCGACGGGTCCTGCTTCGCGCCGATCCAGGTCGTGGCCCCATCCGACCTGCCCAACTACGAAACCGAAGTGAAGCGGCTCACCGCCGGTTGCGCGGTGATCGCCACCGGCAAGCTGACCCCGTCCCAGGGCCAGGGTCAGAGCTTCGAGATCCAGGCCGAAAAGCTCGAGGTGGTGGGCTGGGTCGAGGATCCGGAAACCTACCCCATCCAGCCCAAGGCGCATTCGCTGGAATTCCTGCGCGAAGTGGCCCACCTGCGCCCGCGCACCAACCTGTTCGGCGCGGTCACCCGCATCCGCCACTGCCTGGCGATGGCCGTGCACCGCTTTTTCCATGAACACGGTTTCTATTGGATCAGCACGCCGATCGTCACCACGTCCGACGCCGAAGGCGCCGGCCAGATGTTCCGTGTGTCCACGCTGGACCTGGCCAACCTGCCGATCGGCAAGGACGGCGCGGTCGACTTCAGCCGCGACTTCTTCGGCAAGGAAACCTTCCTCACCGTGTCCGGCCAGCTCAACGTCGAGGCGTACTGCCTGGCATTGAGCAAGGTCTATACGTTCGGACCGACCTTCCGCGCGGAGAACAGCAACACCACCCGCCATCTGGCCGAATTCTGGATGATCGAGCCGGAAATCGCCTTCGCCGATCTGAACGACGACGCCAAGCTGGCCGAGGATTTTCTGAAATACCTGTTCCGCGCCGTATTGAACGAGCGCGGCGACGACCTGGCCTTCATCGCCGAACGCGTCGACAAGACCGCGATCAGCAAACTGGAGGCCTTCATCAATTCGCCGTTCGAACGCATCGACTACACCGACGCCGTGGCGCTGCTGCAGAAGTCCGGACAGAAGTTCGACTTCCCGGTCGAATGGGGCCTGGACCTGCAGACCGAACACGAGCGCTGGCTGACCGAGCAGCACGTCGGCCGGCCGGTGGTGGTGATGAACTATCCGGAGCAGATCAAAGCCTTCTACATGCGTCTGAACGACGACGGCAAGACCGTCGCCGCGATGGACGTGCTGGCGCCGGGTATCGGCGAAATCATCGGCGGCAGCCAGCGCGAAGAACGCCTGGACATGCTGGACGCGCGCATGGCGCAGTTCGGCCTGGATCCGGAGCATTACGGCTGGTACCGCGATTTCCGCCGCTACGGCACCGTGCCGCACGCCGGTTTCGGCCTGGGCTTCGAGCGGCTGGTGGTGTACGTGTGCGGGCTGGGCAACATCCGCGATGCGATCGCGTATCCGCGGGCGCCGGGCAACGCGGAGTTCTAGCGGAGGCGAGAACGCAGGCGCGTTCCCGCCCCGCTCATCCCGTTATTGAACCTTCGCCGACGGAGGAATGCCATCGATGCATTCCGTGCCGTCCCACACGCACCAATTGGTCGCTTCACAGGAAGCTTCGTCGTGGTAGCGGGAGCATTCCGGCCTCGGACTGGCGGCTGCGCGCGGATAGGCGAGCCATTGATCGAGCTTCGGAGCGGGTTTGGCATTGAGGATGTCGCCGAACGCATCCTCCGAGCTCCGCGCAGCTGCGACGCTGTCCGCCTGCTTGCCGGATTCATGCGCCTGGACACCGACTGCGCACAACAACAGGAAAGTCCCCACCATGGGTATGAGTTTCATAGTTCCCTCCGTGCGAAAATATGCCCCCCTGCGATCGCGACGGTATACCCTGATCGGGGCCGGAACCGTGCCGTTCGGCACACTATCGCAGCCCGCGGTTTCTCTATGAAAAAAACAAAGTCATGATCCTGTTCTTCGCCTTGCTCTTCGTTGCCATCGCCATCGCCGGCGCCTGCGCGTTCGTCATCTTCTGGCCGCTGGCCCTGGTCCATGTGCGCGACCGGCATCCGGCGATCCGCGAAAAACTCGGCCACGGCGCTTTCCTCAACCCGAACGCGCTGTGGTGGCTGCTGGCCGGCGGCTATCGCGAAGCGCGCGATCCGCAGTTCAGCGGCCTGGCCACGCCGGCGCGGCTGTCGCTGATGACGATCCTGTTCGGTCTGATCTGCGCCGGCATACTCTGGTTATGGTCGCTGGCGGTGCCGGCATGAGCGGGCGCTACGAATGGTGGCTGGCCACGCTCGGGCGCACCGTCGTGTGGGCGCGGCTACACGTGCGAGAGGCGGGCACTGCGGAAGTTTTCGACAGCGACGGCAACACGCTGGCCTACGACAGCGAAGACACCGCGCGCGCGATGCTGATGGATGCCGAATACGTGGCGTTCGACGGCCTGGACGAAGACGACGCCCTGCAGCGCGGCTTCAGCCTGCATGAAATCGCCCCGCCCGAAGGCATGAGCGACGAAGCCCTGCGTCCGCGCATGATCCAGCAACTCGGCGGCCGCGCCTGACCGGCATGTACCTGCCGCGCGCCTTCGCCGAGACCGACCTGGCTTTGCTCGACGCGCTCGTCGAAGCCGATCCGTTCGTCACTTTGATCACCCTCGATTTCGGCGGGGCGCCGCTGGTCAGCCACATTCCGATCCTCTATCGCCGCAACGGCAACGAAGTACTGATCGAGGGCCACTGGGCCAAGCCGAATCCGCAATCGAAGCATGGCGACGAGGCCCTGATCGTCGTGCATGGCCCGCACGCTTACGTGTCGCCGAGCTGGTACCCGGACAAAGAGTCCGCCGCCCGCGTTCCGACCTGGAACTATGCGGCAGCCCATCTGCGCGGCCGGCTCGAACGTTACGACGACGAAGCGGGTCTGGCCGATATCGTTTCGCGGCTGAGCGATCGTTTCGAAGCTTCCGTCGGCAGCGATTGGCGTTTTGAACCGGAACGCGAAGACCATCGCAGCCAATTGCGCGGCATCGTCGGCTTCCGCTTCGTGCCGTCGAGCATCGAGATGAAATTCAAGCTCAACCAGAATCACCCCGAGGCCAATCGCCGGGCCGTCGCCGCCGCCCTGCAAGCGCAGGACGACACGAATCCGCGGGCGGTTGCGGCGATGATGCGCAGCCGCGACTCCTGACTCAGCGAGACTCTCATGGACCTCAACCTCACCGGCAAACACGCGCTAGTCTGCGGCGCATCCGAAGGCATCGGCCGCGCCGCCGCGCACGAGCTCGCGTTGCTCGGCGCGGACGTGACCGTGCTCGCACGCCGCGCGGAAGCGTTGCGCGAAGTGGCCGATGCCCTGCCCCGCCATGGCGCGCAAACGCACGGCTGGATCGCCGCCGACGTTACCCGGGGCGATGAACTGCGCAGCGAAGTGCAAGCACTGGCCGCCGGCAAACCCGTCCACATCCTGGTGAACAATACCGGCGGCCCACCCGGCGGCCCGGCGCACAGCGCTGAGATTTCCGCTTTCCTCGACGCTTTCCAAAAGCATCTGGTGGCCAACCATCTTCTTGTACAGGCGGTGCTGCCCGGCATGCAGGCTGCGCAATGGGGCCGCATCGTCAACGTCGTCTCGACCTCGGTGAAGGAACCCATCGCCAACCTCGGCGTCTCCAACACCATCCGCGGCGCGGTGGCCAGTTGGGCCAAGACTTTGTCGCGCGAACTCGGGCCGTTCGGCATCACGGTCAACAACGTGCTGCCCGGCTACACCGAGACTTCGCGGGTCGAGCAGATCGTGCAGGACCGGGTCCGCGCCACCGGCAAGACCGAGGAAGATATCCTCGCCGGAATGCGCGCGAGCGTCCCGGCCGGACGCTTCGCCAAGCCCGAGGAAACCGGCGGCGTGATCGCCTTCCTCTGCTCGCCGGCCGCGGGATACATCAACGGCGTCAGCCTGGCTGTCGACGGCGGGCGGATGAATTCGATCTAGCCTGCTCTTCGTAGGAGCGGCTTTAGCCGCGAGCTTTCCCTAATCGCAGCGATGTCACGATTTCATGGAAGAAGCTCGCGGCTAAAGCCGCTCCTACGAAGAGCAAAGCCGCGATCCCGGCTTCGGTTAAGCTATTGGCCATGCGACAGCTCCCGCACTGGATCGACGGCAAGGCTCGCGACGCGGCCAGCGGCGGCCGGCTGGACGTGTTCGATCCGGCGAGCGGCAAAGTCTTCGCCCAAGTCGCGGACGGCGATGCGCAGGACGTCGACGCGGCCGTAGCCGCCGCCGAAGCCGCCCTGCCCGCCTGGTCCTCGTTGCCCGACACCGAGCGCGCCCGTTGGCTGGAGAAACTCGCACAAGCCTTGGAAGACCGGCTGGACGACTTCGCCCATGCCGAATCCAAGGACGGCGGCAAGCCGCTCAAGCTGGCGCGCGATGTCGAGATTCCGCGAGCAGTGTCGAACCTGCGTTTCTTCGCCCACGCGGCAACCCAGTTCGCCAGCGAATCTCATCATGGCCAGGCGGGCTTGAACTACACGCTGCGAAAACCGCTGGGCGTGGTCGGTACGATCTCGCCGTGGAACCTGCCGCTTTATCTGTTCACCTGGAAGATCGCGCCCGCGTTGGCCGCCGGCAATACCGTGGTGGCGAAGCCCTCGGAGATCACTCCGCTCACCGCGACTATGCTAGGGGAACTCGCCGCCGAGATCGGCTTTCCGTCCGGCGCGTTGAACATCGTGAACGGCCTGGGACCGAACGTCGGCGAAGCCATCGTCTCGCATCCGCGGATCAAAGCGCTGTCCTTCACCGGCAGCACCGCGGTCGGCAAGCGCATCGCCGGCATCGCCGCGCCGATGCTGAAGAAGGTGTCGCTGGAACTCGGCGGCAAGAATCCGACCCTGATCTTCGCCGACAGCGCCTGGCAGGAGCATCTGGACACGATCGTCCGCTCCGCGTTCCAGAACAGCGGGCAGATTTGCCTGTGCGGTTCGCGGATACTGGTCGAACGCGGCATCTACGCGCAATTCCGCGACGCGTTGGTCGAACGTGCGCAGACGCTGAAGGTCGGCGACCCGATCGACAGCGACGTGCGCATGGGGCCGCTGGTCTCGCAGGCGCATTTCGACAAGGTGGTCGCCGCGATCGCCCGTGCGCGCGAAGAAGGCGGCAACCTGCTCTGCGGCGGCGACGCGCTGGACCGACCCGGATGGTTCGTGCAGCCGACCGTGATCGACGGCTTGGGGCCGGACTGCGCCACCAACCGCGACGAAATCTTCGGCCCGGTCGTCACCTTGCAGCCTTTCGACGACGACGCACAGGCCCTGGCGCTGGCCAACGCCGGCGACTACGGCCTGGCCGCATCGATCTGGACGCGCGACTTGAACCGCGCCCACCGCATCGCCGCCGAGATCCGCGCCGGCATCGTCTGGATCAACACCTGGCTGATGCGCGACCTGCGCACGCCGTTCGGCGGCATGGGCCAGTCCGGCCTGGGCCGCGAAGGCGGGCTGGAAGCCATGCGCTTCTTCACCGAACCGAAAAACATAGGCATCGCCATCGCATGACCGCTCTCGAGGAACTGCTGCGCAACAATCGCGAATGGGCCGACCGCATCGTGCGCGAGGACCCGGGTTTCTTCGACCGCCTGTCCAAGCAGCAGTCGCCGAAATACTTGTGGATCGGCTGCTCCGATTCGCGAGTACCGGCGAACCAGATCCTGGGGTTGGATCCGGGCGAAGTGTTCGTGCATCGCAACGTCGCCAATCTGGTCGTGCATACCGACCTCAACTGTCTGAGCGCGATCCAGTTCGCGGTGGACCTGCTCAAGGTCGAGCACATTTTGATCGTCGGCCACTACGGCTGCAGCGGCGTGCACGCCGCGCTCACCGGCACACGCGTCGGCCTGGCCGACAACTGGCTGCGCCACGTCGGCGACGTGATGCTCAAGCACGAGCCGCTGCTGGTGGACGTGGAATCGGTGACCTCGCGGCACGAGCGGCTGTGCGAGCTCAACGTGATCGAACAGGTGCTCAACGTCTGCCAGACCACGATCGTGCAGGACGCGTGGGCCCGTGGTCAGGCGCTGGCCGTTCACGGCTGGGTGTACAGCCTCAACAACGGCCGCGTGCGCGAACTGTCGATCGACGTGGCCGGCGCGGACGAGGTGGCGCTGGCCTATCGCAAGGCCATCGATTCGATTTCGTTCGGAGAGGCGCAGTGAGCGCTTCGTCCATCCATGCCGGCGAAGCGCCCAAGCCGGTCGGTTCCTACCCGCACGCGCGGCGCGTGGGCGAATTGCTGTTCCTGTCCGGCATCGGCCCGCGCGACCCGGCCACCGATGCGATCCCGGGCAACGAGATGTTCGCCGACGGCCGCGTGCGCAAGTACGACATCCAGGCGCAGACCCGCGCCGTGTTCGCCAACGTGCGCGCGGTGCTCGAAGCCAGCGGCGCGCGCTGGGAGGATTTGGTCGACGTGACCGTCTACCTCACCGACATGGCCCACGATTTCAAAGCCTACAATGCCATCTGGGCCGAGTATTTCCCCGATCCCGCCGCGGCGCCCTGCCGCACCACGCTCGGCATCACCGCGCTGCCGACGCCGATCGCGATCGAACTCAAGTGCGTCGCGCGCATCCAGGAGTGATTCCATGCTGCCCGGGCCCCTGAATTTCCAAAACTGGATCGAAGAGCACCGCCACCTGCTGAAGCCGCCGGTCGGCAACAAATGCGTGTACGACGGAGACTTCATCGTCATGGTCGTCGGCGGCCCGAACCAGCGCACCGACTATCACTGGGACGAAGGCCCGGAGTGGTTCTACCAGTTGGAAGGCGAAATGACCTTGCGCATCCAGGAAGACGGCAACGTCCGCGACATCCCGATCAAGGCCGGCGAAACCTTCCTGCTGCCGCCGCGGGTGCCGCATTCGCCGCAGCGCGGGCCCAATTCCATCGGCCTGGTGATCGAACGCAAACGCCTGCCGCACGAAGACGACGGCCTGTTGTGGTTCTGCGAGAACTGCAATCACAAAATCTACGAGGAATACTTCTTCCTGCACGACATCGAGAAGGACTTTCCGCCGGTGTTCGAGCGGTTCTATTCGTCGAAGGAACACCGCACCTGCAAGAATTGCGGGCACCTGAATCCGGCCCCGGCCAAATACGTGATGCCGGACACCTGAGGCGGCGTACCCGCGAGGTGCCCTGGCTTGTGTAGAGTCGAGCTTGCTCGACTGCTTTCCCGCAAAATGGCGCGACCTGCCGCAAAAGCAGTCGAGCAAGCTCGACTCTACGAAAAGCGGCGCCGACGCCCGGCCGCCTGACCTGAGGGGCGCCGCCGGGTATCCTAGGCGCCATGCTCAAGATCGATACCCACGCCCATTACCTTCCGCGCGACTGGCCGGACCTCGCCGCCAAATACGGCGACAACCGCTTCCCCGTGATCCACCACGGCGACGACGGCCGCCACCGCATCTACAAAGACGGAAAGTTCTTCCGCGAGATCTGGCCAAAAACCTGGGACCCGCACGAACGCATCGCCGACTACGCCCGATTCGGCGTGCAGGTGCAGGTGATCAGCACCGTGCCGGTGATGTTCAGCTATTGGGCCAAGCCGCACCACGCGCTGGAACTGCACGCAGCGCTGAACGACCACATGGCCGAGACCTGCCGCGAGCATCCGCGCCATTACGCGGGCATCGGCACGGTGCCGCTGCAGTCGCCGCGCTTGGCGGTACAGGAACTCGAGCGCTGCATGGACCAGTTGGGCCTGCAGGGCGTTCAGATCGGCTCGCACATCGGCGACTGGAATCTGGATGCGCCGGAATTGTTCGAGTTCTTCCAGGCGGCGAGCGAACTCGGCGCCGCGATCCTCGTCCACCCGTGGGACATGATGGGCACCGACACGATGCCCAAATACTGGCTACCCTGGCTGGTGGGCATGCCGGCCGAACAAGCGCGCGCCGCCTGCTGCCTGATCTTCGGTGGCGTACTCGAACGGTTGCCGGGATTGAAGGTGTGCTTCGCCCACGGCGGCGGCGCCTTCCCCTATACCATCGGCCGCATCGAGCACGGCTTCAACATGCGTCCCGACCTGGTAGCCACCGATAATCCGCGCAATCCGCGCGAATATCTGCAGCGCGTGTACTTCGATTCCTGGGTCGCCGATCCGCGCGCCTTGCGCTATCTGATCGACACCTGCGGGATCGATCGGGTGATGTTGGGCACCGACTACCCTTTCCCGCTCGGCGAGCAGGAACCGGGCGCAGGCATCGCGGCGTTGAAGTTGGACGCCGCCGCCGAGGCGCGGCTTTACCACGGCACCGCATTGGAATGGCTCGCTTTGTCGGCCTCCCGTTTTTCATGACCGCGCCGGCTGGCGGCGCATCGCCGAGCGTGACGATATGAGCGAACTCTATTCCGACGGCTATGCGCTAGCGCAGGACGCCGCCGACCCTCTGCGCAGCCTGCGCGAGGAATTCCACATTCCCAGGCACTGCGGTTCGGAGCAGGCTTATTTCTGCGGCAATTCGCTCGGCCTGCAACCGAAAACGGCGCGCCGGCACGTCGAGGAAGTGCTGGACAAATGGGCGATGGAAGCGGTCGAAGGCCATTTCACCGGGCAGGCGCAGTGGATGCCTTACCACGAACTGGTGCGCGATCCGCTGTCGGCGGTGGTAGGCGCATTGCCGTCGGAAACGGTAGCGATGAATTCGCTCACCGCCAATCTGCACCTGATGATGGTCAGCTTCTATCGGCCCACACGCGAGCGGCCGGCGATCCTGATGGAAGCCGGCGCGTTCCCGTCCGACCGTTACGCGCTGGAATCGCAGGTGCGTTTCCACGGTTTCGATCCGGCTAACGATCTGATCGAACTGCAGCCCGATGAAGCAGACGGCACGTTTTCGATGCAGGCCATTGAACGCACCATCGCCGAGCACGGGCCGCGCTTGGCCTTGATCGTGTGGCCGGGCGTGCAGTACCGCAACGGCCAGGCATTCGACCTGAAGGAAATCGCACGTCTGGGTCATGCGGCCGGCGCAGTCGTCGGTTTCGATCTGGCGCACGCCGTCGGCAACCTACCGCTGCGGTTGCACGACAGCGATGCGGACTTCGCCGTGTGGTGCCATTACAAATACATGAACTCCGGTCCGGGCGCGGTGGCCGGCTGCTTCGTCCACGAACGGCATGCGCGCAGCGATCGTCCGCGTTTCGCGGGATGGTGGGGGCACCAGCAGTCCACGCGTTTTCGGATGGGGCCGGAATTCGTGCCGACACCCGGAGCTGATGGTTGGCAGTTGAGCAATCCGCCGATCCTCGGTTTGGCACCACTGCGCGGATCGCTGGAGCTGTTCGAGCAGGCCGGCATGAGCGCATTGCGCGAGAAGTCGCTGAAGCTGACTGGTTATCTGGAGAGCCTGATCCGCGAACGGCTCGGCTCCACGCTGCAGATCGCCACGCCGCGAGAACCGGAACGGCGCGGGTGCCAGTTGTCGTTGCGCGTGCTCGGTGGGCGGGAACGCGGCCGCTCGCTGTTTGAGCATTTGGCTACGCTGGGAGTCTTGGGCGATTGGCGGGAACCGGATGTGATTCGAATTTCGCCCACCCCCATGTACAACAACCATGCCGACATCCTCAGGTTCATTCGGGCCGTAGAAAAATGGCCGGGATAATTGCTCTTAGCCGTCATTCCCGCGAAGGCGGGAATCCAGCGACTTCGCTCTTTGGCGGCTATGGAAAAGCAACAGCGGTTTACATAATGGCAAGCGGCCGGAACGGCACTTTGTACACAGGAGTGACGAGCAATCTGGTCGGCAGAACGTGGCTTCACCGGGAACACATCGCCGAAGGGTTCACAAAGGAATATGAAATAGGAAAGCTCGTCTGGTACGAACTTCATGGCGATATGGTTTCGGCGATTACTCGTGAAAACAGATCAAAAAATGGAACCGGGCCTGGAAGGTAAGACTGATCGAGGAGTCGAACCCTTATTGGAACGACCTATGGCTCGAAATTACGGGCCAGAGCCAAGTCACTGGATTCCCGCCTGCGCGGGAATGACGGCTTAAAAGCAACGGCAACGGCAACGGCAACGGCAACGGCAACGGCAACGGCAACGGCAAACCGAGCATATCTGGACCTACCGCTTTGACGAATTCCAACGACAAGTCCCTGACCATCATCGGCGCCGGCCTAGCAGGTGCACTGCTTGCCACCCTGCTCGCGCAACGCGGCTGGACGGTGGACGTCTACGAAAAGCGCGGCGATCCGCGAATCAAGGGCTATGCCGGCGGCCGTTCGATCAACCTGGCCCTAGCCGAACGCGGCCGCAACGCCTTGCGCCAGGCCGACGCCGACGACGCGGTGATGGCCCAGGCCGTGATGATGCGCGGCCGCATGGTCCATTTCGCCGATGGCAGGCTGCAGCTGCAACGCTACGGCCGCGACGATTCCGAGGTGATCTGGTCGGTGCACCGCGGCGATCTCAACATCACGCTGCTGAAACTGGCCGAACGCGCCGGCGCCCGATTGCACTTCGATCGCAGACTGGAAAGCGTCGACTTCGAAGCGCGGACCGCTCGCTTCCGAGACGACCGCAACGGCGAAAGCTTCGAAACAGGCTTCCGCGCGCTGGTCGGTGCCGACGGCGCCGGTTCCGCGCTGCGAGCGGCAATGAATGCGGAATCCAGCCTCGGCGAGCGCACCGAATTCCTGGATCACTCCTACAAAGAATTGGAGATCCCGCCCGCCGAAGACGGCGGCTTCCGCATCGAACCCAACGCCCTGCACATCTGGCCGCGCGGCCGCTACATGTGCATCGCGCTGCCGAACGACGAGAAAACCTTCACCGTCACCTTGTTCCTGCCGAACGAGGGCGACCCCAGCTTCGCGACGCTGAAGACGACGGCCGATGCCCGCGCCCTGTTCGAGCGCGATTTCGCTGATGCGGTGCCGCTGATCCCCAAGCTCGACCAGGATTGGGAACGCAATCCGCCCGGCCTGCTCGCCACCTTGTATTTGGACCATTGGCATCTGGACGGCCGTGCCGTGCTGCTCGGCGACGCGGCACACGCCATGGTGCCCTTCCACGGCCAGGGCATGAACTGCGCCTTCGAGGATTGCGTCGCGCTGGCGCGCAAACTGGAAAGTGAAAGCGATCTCGCCGCCGCCTTCGCCGGATTCGAGGCCGAGCGCAAGCCCAATGCCTCGGCGATCCAACAGATGGCGCTGGAAAACTACCTGGAGATGCGCGACCGCGTCGACGACCCCGATTTCCTGCTGCAACGCGAACTGGAACGCGAACTGCAAGAGCGCCATCCAGGCCGCTTCGTGCCGCACTACGCGATGGTCACCTTCATGCTAATCCCGTACGCGGTGGCCTTGGAGCGCAGCGACACCCAGCGCGAAATCTTGGTGCGCGCGACGCAGGGCATGGAGACGTTGGACGGCATCGATTGGCCAGCCGTCGATGCCGAAGTGCTGGCGCGGCTGCAACCGCTGCAGGATGCGCCCTAGTGCCGCCCAGTTTCCTGTTCTACGACCTGGAGACTTTCGGCAGCGATCCCCGCCTGACCCGCATCGCCCAGTTCGCCGCGATTCGCACCGACGCCGAACTCAAGGAAGTCGAAGCGCCGGTCGAATTCTTCGTCAAACCCGCCGACGATCTGCTGCCCTCGCCCGGCGCCGCCATGGTCACCGGCATCGCTCCGCAGGACGCGCTGCGCGACGGCATCAACGAAGCCGACGCCTTCGCCCGTATCTTCGAGGAAATGGCGCGGCCGGAGACCTGCACCACCGGCTACAACTCTCTGCGCTTCGACGACGAATTCGTCCGTTACGGTTTGTACCGCAATTTCTACGACGCTTACGAGCGCGAATGGCGCGGCGGCAATTCGCGCTGGGACCTGCTCGATGTGCTGCGCCTGGCCTATGCGCTGAGGCCGGAAGGCATCGAATGGCCGAAACGGGACGACGGATATGCCTCATTCCGGCTCGAACACCTGGCTCTGGCCAACCATGTGCGCCTGGGCGACGCGCACGAAGCCCTGTCCGACGTGCGCGCCCTGATCGGCATGGCGCGGATGCTGCGCAAAGCGCAGCCCCGGTTTTGGGAATACGCGCTGACCTTGCGCGACAAACGCCGCGCCGCGGCGATGCTGGACACGGTGGCGATGACGCCGGTGCTGCACGTCTCGCAGCGCTATCCGGCCAGCCGGCTGAGCGCTGCCGCTGTGCTGCCGCTGAGCCGGCACCCGCGCATCGACAGCCGCGTGATCGTGTTCGACCTGGACGGCGAGCCGGAAACGCTGCTCGACCTGGACGCCGAAGCTATCGCCGATCGACTCTACACACCGGTCGCCGACTTGCCCGAAGGCGAAAAGCGCATTGGCCTGAAGGAAGTCCACACCAACCGTTGTCCGGCCTTGGTGGCCTGGGAGCATCTGCGCGCGGCGGATTTCGAGCGATTGCAGATCGATCCGGCGGCGATCAAATTAAAAGCGCAAAAACTGCGTGCGGCCGGACCTGCGCTGGCCGAAAAGGTGCGCCGTGTCTACGCCGCCGAAACGGCGCGCGCGCCGGCCGACCCCGATGCCGCCCTGTACGACGGTTTCATCGGCGACGGCGACAAAGGCAAGTTCGCCCAGGTGCGCAGTACGCCGCCGGACCAGTTGGGCGAACGCGATTTCGGCTTCCAGGACCCGCGTCTGATCGATCTTCTATTCCGCTACCGCGCGCGCAATTGGCCGCAGACGCTCACTGTGGAAGAACGCAACGCCTGGAATGCGTATCGCCGGTTGCGCCTGGACGTGGACAGCGGCCGATCCGAATGCACTTTCGACGGTTACCGGTCGGAAATCGCCGCCCTGCGCTTGGCGCACGCCGGCGACGGCGGCAAACTGGCGCTGCTGGACCGGTTGGAAGCCTGGGGCGAGGACATCAAGGCCGACATTGCATGAACGCCTATTTCACCGACAAGACCTTCAAATTCCTGCGCAGCCTGGGACGCAACAACCACCGCGAGTGGTTCCAGGCGCATCGGCAGGATTACGAGACCCATCTGCGCGATCCTTTCCTGCGCCTGCTGGCCGATCTGCAACCCGCGCTCAAGGAAGTGAGCCCGCATTTCCGCGCCGATCCGAAATCCAACGGCGGATCGCTGTTCCGCATCTATCGCGATACCCGCTTCGCCAACGACAAGGCGCCCTACAAGACCTGGCAGGGCGCGCGCCTGTTCCATGAGCGGCGCAAACAGGTGCCGGCGCCCTCGTTCTATTTCCACCTGGAACCGGGCGAATGTTTCGTCGGCGCCGGGTTGTGGCATCCGGAGCCGGATACGCAGCGGCGCATCCGCCAGTTCATTTTCGACAATCCGGGCGGCTGGAAGGCGGCGGCGCATGCATCCGCGTTCCGGCGGCGCTACGATCTGGAATCCGAAGAAATGCTGGTGCGTCCGCCGCGAGGATTCCCGCCCGATTTCGAGTTCATCGACGATCTGAAACACAAGAACTTCGTCGCGCTGCGGTCGGTGGAAGACAGCGTCGTATTGGGCCCGAAGCTCCGCCAGACGCTGGAAAAGGATTTGGCTGGGTTGGCCCCGTTCGTCGATTATCTCTGCGCCGCGCTGGACCTGGAATTCTGACGGCCACGGCCGAACGAGGAGCCGAACGATGAAGAAATGGCTATGGCTGTTCGCCGCTCTGCTCATCGCTCTGCTCGCCTACGTCGGCGCGGGCCCGTACCTGACCGTGCGCGCGATCCGCAGCGCCGTGGAGAAGCAGGATGCCGCGGCCCTCTCGCGCCAAGTCGATTTTCCGGCGCTGCGCACCAGCCTGAAGGCGCAACTCACCGATCGTCTGGTGCGCGAAGCGGGAGCGGACGTGCAAGCCAGCGCGCTCGGTTCCATCGGGCTGACCCTCGCCGGTGGTTTGATCGGCGGCAGCGTGGACGCGATGGTCACTCCGACCGGACTCGGCGCGCTGATGGAAGGGCGCAAAGTGTGGAAGCGGATCGGGGACGGTTTCGCGCCGCCCACCCCGGCGGCGTCGGCCGAAAACGGCGCTTCTACCGCCGTCCCCGCCACGCCGAAGCCGCTCGACGGAGCGAAATACCGTTACGAATCGCTGTCGCGCTTCACCGCCACCGTGCACGACGACTCGGGGCGCCCGATCGTGTTCGTGATGACCCGCGACGGACTGAATTGGAAGCTATCCGACATCCGTCTGCCGTTGTAATTTCCTGCTTTTGTAGGAGCGGCTTTAGCCGCGAGCTTTTCGATCAAATCGCAACGACATCACGATTGGAGGAAAGAGCTCGCGGCTAAAGCCGCTCCTACAAAAAGCGGGCTCAGTCGTTGGCCACGCCGTGCGGCACATGCCCGGCCGCGACATGCCTGCGCGCCGAATCGATGTTGTGCAGCGAATCGTCGAAGAAGATATCGGCGCCGAACGCCTCCAGGAACGGCCCCTTGTCACGGCCCCCCAGAAACAAAGCCTCGTCCAGACGCACATCCCAAGCGCGCAGAGTGCGGATGACGCGTTCGTGCGCGGGCGCGGAGCGTGCGGTGACCAGCGCAGTGCGGATCGGCGCGCCTTCGCCGCTGGGAAATGCCGCCTGCAGACGATGCAAGGCGTCTAGGAACCCCCGGAAGGGGCCGCCGGGCAAGGGTTCGTGGGCGCGTTCGCGCTCGTTGCGGCCGAACGCCTCAACGCCCCGTTCGCGCGAATAGCGCTCGCCTTCGTCGCCGAAGATCACCGCATCGCCGTCGAAGGCGATCCGCAACTGGTCGCTGCGGTGCTCGGGCGCTTTGGCCGGCAGGATGGTCGCCGCGGCGACGCCGTTCTCCAGCGCGCGCCGCACGGATTCCGGATTCGCGGACAGGAATAGTTGAGCGCCGAACGGCACGATGTACGGCCAGGTCGGCGCGCCCGAGGTGAACGTCGCTCGGACTATGCCCAGTTTGTGGTGCTGGATCGAATTGAAGATGCGCAAACCGGTATCGGACGAATTGCGCGACAGCAGGATCACCTCGACATGCGGCGCTTCCGGGGGGGCGCCTTCGTTCAGGGCGAGCAGTTTGCGCACCAGCGGGAACGCGATGCCCGGCTCCAGGATATCGTCCTCGCAGCTGCGCTGATGTTCGGCATAGGCCTCGATGCCCCTTTCCTCGAACAGGCCGTGGCTGTCCTCCATGTCGAACAAGGCGCGCGAGGTGATCGCGACGACCAAAGGCTTGGGGATTTCCGTTGCGGCCATGCCGTCATTATCGATCATATCCCGCCCGATCGTAGCAGGCGGGCTGTCCGGCCGACGCCCGAACGGGCAAGCCGAAAAATCCTTTGCTGCTTCCCGGGTGGCGATTCGCCCGATGGCCACTTTGGCAGCGAACCGCCGTCTTACATTCGCGCATGAAGAGCTCGGCGGATGCATCGCTCGCACTGCGCATCGCGAAAAACGTGACGGAGTCCGCACCTATGCCTCGCCGCGTCGACGACATCGCTTGGCCATTTAAACCCCTGTTTTGGGCGTACGGCTATGGCCTCGGCCTTTTGTACCACCTGTATTTTCGCTTGGTTCGCTACAGCTCCCGGATTCAATATTCCGATCCGAGCGGCTCGCAACGCCACGGAAATTTCATCTACTGCTTGTGGCATCAGGATTGCCTGATTTACTCCTGCGTCTTCTTGCGGCACGAACGCCACACTTGGATCAGCCATCCAACCTGGAAGACGAAGCCCTTGCACGTTTGCATGCGGCTGGCCGGGGTCGGCAAGGTCATCCTGGGGTCTACCGGGAACAACGGCCGCGAGGCTGCGGACCAGCTCGTGACCGCCCTCTGCAGCGGAGATTCCACGGTCATTTCTCCGGACGGCCCGGCCGGTCCTGCCAAAGTGCTCAAGAAAGGCGTATTCCACGTAGCCGCAAAGAGCTCCGTACCTATCGTGCCGCTCGTTTTGGAGCCGTCGCGCTATTGGCGACTCGGTTCGTGGGATAGGAAGCGGCTGCCGCTGCCGTTCTCGAAGATCGGCGTCCGCTTCGGTACGCCGGTGCGCGTCACCCAAGCGCGAATGGATTCGGCGATGGAAGAAGTCTTGAACGGCCTCAACGGCAGTATCGACTTGGCCGACTAGACCACGAACTGCTCGCTGAGGATGCGCTCTTCGAGGTTGTGCTCGGGGTCGAATAGCAACGTCACCGTGCGATCGCGCGATTCGCGAATGGTGACTTCGACCACGTCGCGTACTTCGTGCGAATCGGCGGTGGCGCTGACCGGACGTTTGTACGGATCCAGTATCCGGAAACGCACTTCGGTGTCGGCTTTGAGCAAGGCGCCGCGCCAGCGCCGCGGGCGGAAAGGCGCGATCGGGGTCAATGCGATCACACTGGAACCCAACGGCAGGATCGGGCCGTGCGCGGAATAGTTGTAGGCGGTGCTGCCAGCGGCGGTAGCGACCATAACGCCGTCGCAAACCAGTTCATCCAGCCGAGTCTGGCCGTTCAGGTCGATCCGCAATTGCGCGGCTTGGCGAGTTTGGCGCAGCAGCGACACTTCGTTGTAGGCCAATGAGCCTACCGAGGCGCCGGATTCGGTCGCCGCAATCATTTCCAACGGACGCAGCACCGCCGGTTCGGCCAGCGAGATGCGAGCCAGCAAATCATCGCCAGGTTCGTCTTCACGGTAATGGTTCATCAGAAAACCGACCGTGCCCAGCTTCATGCCGTACACCGGTTTGCCCAAGCCGCCGTGCCGATGCAGGGTCTGCAGCATGAAACCGTCGCCGCCCAGCGCGCAGATCACGTCGGCGTCGGCCGGCTCGTTTTGGCCGTAGCGCTCGACCAGCTTGGTCGCGGCATCTTGCGCGCCGTCCGTCGGGCTGGCGAGAAATGCGATCCTGGGGCTTTGGGTCATCGGCGGTCTCCGTGCAACCAGCTTAACCCACCCACACGCTCTTGTAGGAGCGGCTTTAGCCGCGAGCTTTCCGATCAGGTCGCGTGAACGTGAAGCAAGAGCTCGCGGCTGAAGCCGCTCCTACAAAAAAAGCCGGCGCCCCGACCGAACGGCCGGGGCGCGCGACCATCAGCCGCGAGAAGCCAACTGCGACAAGCGCTGCACAGCCACCGACGCGGTCGGATAATCGAGTGTCTTCTGCGTGGCCAACTCGTTCAGCATGGCCAGGGTGAAGCGCAGGGATTGATCGTCGCGCTGCAGCCAATGGCGGACCTTGTCGTCGGGATCCTTGCCCGGCATCGACAACACCTGGCCGACGAGCGTGCGCAGCTGGGTGGCCAGTTCGTCGCGCAGTGCGCCGCGTGCGACCGCATGCCAGCGTCCGTCGACGGTCAGATCGTCGATCTGTTCGATCAGCCACGGCACGCGCAGCGCATCGCCCAGGCGGTAATGGACCTTGGCCACGTCGACCGTCTTGAGCTTGCGCTCGCGCGCCAGCTCGATGATGTCGCAACAGGGTTCCAGATACGGCAACGCCGCGAGCTGCCCGCCGAGGTCGGCCGGCAAGCCCTTCTGCGCCCAATCCTGCAGCGCGGCCTCGTACACGGGGCGTTGCGAGTCCGGCAGGATGCCCTGCCCCGCGCGGATGTCGCGGAAGCCGTCGTGGTAGCGCTCCACCGCGGTGGCGATGTCCGGGATCGCGCCCGGCCGCGCCAGCAGCCAGCGCGTGAACGAACGCTGCAGCGACCAGATCACCTGCAGCGCATCGATCTGCACCGATTCGGCGACCTTGCCGTCCAACGCGTCGATCTGCGCCCACAAATCGCGCGCGTCCAGCGTTTCGCGGGTGATGGTGAAGGCCTTGGCGACTTCGCCCGGCGTACGGCCGCTGTCCTCCTGCATGCGCAGCAGGAAGGTGGCGCCCATCCGGTTGATCGTGGAGTTGGTGACCGCGGTGGCGATGATTTCGCGCTTCAGGCGATGCTGTTCCATCGCCTTGGTGTACTTCTGCTGCAGCGGCGCCGGGAAATAGCGGACCAGTTCCTTGGACAGGTACGGATCTTCCGGCACGTCCGAATCCAGCAGCTGCTGGAACGCGACCAGCTTCGAATACGACAGCAGCACCGACAGCTCCGGCCGGGTCAGGCCGAGGCCGCGCGCCTTGCGTTCGGCGATTTCGGCGTCGGACGGCAAGTATTCGATCTGCCGGTCGAGCAAACCCTGCGATTCCAGCGTGCGGATGAAGTGCTGCTTGGAACCGAGCCGAGTCAGGCTCATCCGCTGCATCAGGCTGATCGCCTGGTTCTGGCGGTAGTTGTCGTTGAGCACCAGCCCGGCGACTTCATCGGTCATCGACGCCAACAGCTTGTTGCGGTCCTCGAGCTTGAGCTTCTTGGCCTGCACCTGCGCATTGAGCAGGATCTTGATGTTGACTTCGTGGTCCGAGGTATCCACGCCGGCCGAGTTGTCGATGAAGTCGGTATTGAGCAGCACGCCGCTCAGCGCCGCCTCGATGCGGCCCAACTGGGTCAGGCCCAGGTTGCCGCCCTCGCCCACCACCTTGCAGCGCAGGTCGGCGCCATTGACGCGCAGCGCGTTGTTGGCGCGATCGCCCACGTCGGCATTGGTTTCCGAAGTCGCCTTGACGTAGGTGCCGATGCCGCCGTTCCACAGCAGGTCC
The DNA here is from genome assembly GCA_035250245.1 of Luteimonas sp. Lineage (GTDB taxonomy): Bacteria > Pseudomonadota > Gammaproteobacteria > Xanthomonadales > Xanthomonadaceae > Luteimonas_C. The sequence continues at coordinate 116,235 of DATFFH010000049.1, forward strand.
ACCGGCGACTTCAGGATCGCGCTGAGCAATTCGGTCGGGCTCATCGCGGAGACGCCCGCTTCGATGCCGAGCGCGGCCCTGATTTCCGGCGACAGCGCGATCGACTTGGCCGAACGCGGATACACGCCGCCGCCTTTGCTGATCAGCTTCTTGTCGTAATCCTCCCAACTGGAACGCGGCAGCTTGAACATGCGCTGGCGTTCCTTGAACGTCGCCGCCGCGTCCGGATTCGGATCCAGGAAGATGTGGCGGTGGTCGAACGCGGCCACCAGGCGGATGTGTTTGGACAACAGCATGCCGTTGCCGAACACGTCGCCGGACATGTCGCCGATGCCGACGCAGGTGAAATCCTGCCTCTGGCTGTCGCGGCCCATGGCGCGAAAATGGCGCTTGACCGATTCCCAGGCGCCCTTGGCGGTGATGCCCATGGCCTTGTGGTCGTAACCGACCGAACCGCCGGAGGCGAAGGCGTCGTCCAACCAGAAACCGTGCTCGCGGGCGATGCCGTTGGCGATGTCGGAGAACGTGGCCGTGCCCTTGTCCGCCGCGACCACCAGATAGGGATCGTCGCCATCGTGGCGCACCACGTCCATCGGCGGCACGATCTTGCCGTCGGGCGCGATGTTGTCGGTGATCGTCAGCAGGCCGTCGATGAACATCTTGTAGCAAGCGATGCCCTCGGCCAGCACCGCGTCGCGATCGCCGGCGGCGGGCGGACGCTTGACGAAGAACCCGCCCTTCGAACCGACCGGCACGATCACGGTGTTCTTCACCATCTGCGCCTTGACCAGGCCAAGCACCTCGGTGCGGAAGTCTTCGCGGCGATCGGACCAGCGCAGGCCGCCGCGCGCGACCGGACCGAAGCGCAGATGCACGCCTTCCACGCGCGGACCGTATACGAAGATTTCGCGGTACGGACGCGGCTTGGGCAGGTCGGGCACCTTGGACGAGTCGAACTTGAAGCTGACGCACTCGGCCGGCTTGTCGCCGCCGCGCTTCTGGTAATAGCTGGTGCGCAGGGTCGCGTCGACCGCGCCGATGAAGCTGCGCAGGATGCGGTCCTCGTCCAGGCTGGAGACGCGGTCGAGCAGGCTCTTGAGCGCGTCGCGCGTGGCCAGGTACTGGGTTTCGCGGTCCGCATTGCGCGCGTCGATCACCGGCGCCAACGCCGCCTGCGCCGCTTCGTCGCCGGCGATCAAGATCTGCAGCTGTTTGCTGAACTTCTCCATGCCCTGCTTGATCTCGGCCTTGCTCTCGTGGCCGGTGCAGGGGTCGAACTTGGCTTCGAACAATTCCACCAACAACCGCGCCAGCAGCGGATAGCGGGCGAAGGTCGCTTCGACGTAGCTCTGCGAGAACGGCACCCCGACCTGCAACAGGTATTTGCAATAGCCGCGCAGCATCGACACCTGGCGCCAGGTCAGGCCGGCGGCCAGGATCAGGCGGTTGAAGCCATCGTTCTCGGCCGTGCCGCGCCAGATCTGGGCGAAGGCGTCTTCGAAATTCTCGTCGACGCTGGCGATGTCGAAATCCTCGCGCACGCCTTCGACTTCGAAATCCTGGACGTAGACGACCTGGTCTTCGACTTCCAGCCGATACGGATGCTCGGACAGCACGCGCAGGCCCATGTTCTCCATCATCGGCAACGCATCGGACAACGGAATGTCGTCGTTGTAGCGGTAGAACTTGAAGCGCAGGCTGCTTTCGTTGCGGCGGGTCGAACGCTGCAGGCTCAGGCGCAGATCGTCCGGGCCGGACAGCGCGGCGATGTGCTCGATGTCGCTGGCGGCCGAGGCGGCGCCCACGTCTTCGATATAACCGGCCGGCAAAGCGCGGCCGTAGCGGTTGGCCAGTTTCAGGCCGCGCTCTTCGCCGTGGCGCACCACCAATTGCTCGCGCAGGTCGTCCTGCCAGTTGCGCACGATCTGGCCCAGCTTGGCTTCCAGTTCGGCGGCGTCGATCTCGATCGCCTCGCCCGACTTGGGCCGGATGATCAGATGCAATTGCGCCAGCGGCGATTCGCCCAGCACCACGCTGGTGTCGACCTGCTCGCCGTGCAGGGCGCGGCGCAGCATCTTTTCGATGCGCAGGCGCACGTCGGTATTGAAGCGGTCGCGCGGAATGTAGACCAGGACCGAGAAGAAACGGCCGTAGCGGTCGCGGCGCAGGAACAGTTTGCTGCGCACGCGCTCCTGCAGGCCCAGGATGCCCACGCCGGTGCGATGCAGTTCTTCCTCGTTCGACTGGAACAGCTCGTCGCGCGGCAGCGTTTCCAGGATGTGCTTGAGCGCTTTGCCGCTGTGGCTGTTGGCTTTCAGCCCGGACTCGCGCATCACGTGCTCGTAGCGCTCGCGGACCAGGGGAATTTCCCACGGCCGGCGGTTGTAGGCGCTGGACGTGTACAGGCCCAGGAAGCGCTGTTCGGCGACCGGGCGGCCTTTGGCGTCGAATTCGAGCACGCCGATGTAATCCATGTAGCCGGGGCGATGCACGGTGGAACGCGCATTGGTCTTGGTCAGGATCAAGGCGTCGACCGAGCCGGACTGCGGCATGTAATGCGCCGCCAGCGATTTCAGCAGGCGCGGCTTGCCCACGTCCTTGCCGCGCAGCAGGCCCAGGCCGGAACCTTCGACCACCGACAGCACTTCCTCGTTGCCCTTCTTCTCGACCTTGTATTCGCGGTAGCCGAAGAAAGTGAAATGGTCGTCGGCGGCCCAGCGCAGGAATTCCTGCGCCTCCTTGCGGCCGGCTTCGGACACCGGCAGGCGGCGCGAGACCAGATCGTCGGCGACCTTGCGCATCTGTACTCGCATCGCGTCCCAGTCGGCCACGATCGAACGCACGTCGGCCAGCACGTCGCGGATCTTGGCTTCGATGGCGGGAATTGCCGAGGCCTGTTGGCGATCGATTTCCAGATGCATCAATGATTCGGGGTTGCCCTCGCCCACGCCGGTCAGCTTGCCGCTCTTGTCTCGCGCGATCGGCACCACCGGATGGCCCAGCACGTGCACGCCGATGCCGAGTTCGGCCAGGGCCATGGTCACCGAATCGACCAGGAACGGCATGTCGTCGTTGACGATCTGCAGTACGGTGTGCGGCGACTCCCAACCGTGTTCTTTGAGATTCGAATTGAACAAGCGCACTTCCGCGCGGCCCGGCTTGCGGGTGCGGGCGAAGTCGAGGAAATCGTTGGCCAGGGCGGCCCAGCTGTCGGCGCTGTGCAGCGGCAGTTCGTCGGCAGTCATGCGGTGATAGAAGGACGCGGCGAAAGCGCTGGCGTCGTCCTGCTTGGCCTTGCCGGCGCGCTTGCGGATCGCATCGAACACCGGCTGCAACAGCGCGGGCGCGGCCTTGGCTTGTACGGAGGTGCGGGTCTTACGGACAGCCGGAACGGGGACTGCGGAACTGCGTTTGTTGCTCATGGGAACGAGGGTCCGATGATGAAGGTTGGGCGCGCGGTCAGGCGCGCCGAAGCTGCGCCGGATTCAGCGTAGGCCGGTTTCGTGACGGGCGATGACCAGGCGCTGGATCTCGCTGGTGCCTTCGTAGATCTCGGTGATCTTGGCGTCGCGGAAGTAGCGCTCCAGCGGCATTTCCTTGGAGTAGCCCATGCCGCCATGGATCTGCACGGCCTGGTGGGCGATCCACATCGCCGCTTCGGAAGCGGTGAGCTTGGCGACCGCCGCCTCGGTGGTGAAGCGCTTGCCCTGCCCCTTCAGCCACGCGGCGCGCAAAGTCAGCAGCAAGGCCGCGTCCAGCTTGCACTTCATGTCGGCGATCTTGGCCTGGGTCATCTGGAAGGCGCCGATCGGCTGGCCGAAAGCCTGACGCTCGCGCACATAGGCCAGCGTGGCCTCGTACGCTGCGCGCGCGATGCCGATCGCCTGCGAGGCGATGCCGATGCGGCCGGCGTCCAGCACGCCCATCGCGATCTTGAAGCCGTGGCCTTCGTCGCCCAGCACTTCGTCCGGCTGCACCACGTAATCGGCGAATTCGATTTCGCAGGTGGCCGAAGCGCGGATGCCGAGCTTGGGCTCGGTCTTGCCGCGGTGGAAGCCTTCGCGAGCGGTGTCGATGAGGAAGGCGGTGATGCCGCGCGCGCCCTTGCTCGGATCGGTCATCGCGAACAGGACGATGTACTTGGCCACCGGGCCGGAGGTGATCCAGCTCTTCTTGCCGTTGACCAGGAAGGTGCCGTCGGCCTGCTTCACCGCACGGCAGCGCATCGAGGTAGCGTCGGAGCCGGATTGCGGCTCGGTCAGCGCGAACGCGCCGATCTCGGCGCCCTCGGCGATGGCGCGCACGTATTTCTGCTTCTGCGCCTCGGTGCCGTTGGTCAGGATGCCGTTGCAGAACAGGGAGTTGTTGACCGACATGATGGTCGAATGGGCCGCGTCGCCGGCCGCGATCTCGACCATGGCCAGCACGTAGGCGACCGGGTCCATGCCGGCGCCGCCGTATTCGGTCGGCACCTCGATGCCCATCAGCCCGTTCTCGCCCAGCAGCTTGATGTTGTCGAGCGGAAAATCGCCGGTCTTGTCGTGGTGCTCGGCGCTGGGCGCGATCTTTTCCTGCGCGATCCGCCGCGCCACGTCCTGGATCATCAACTGCTCTTCGGTGAACCCAAAATCCACGTCGCGCACTCCGGCTCGGTCGAATTGCGGAATTGTAGCCGCGGCCACCGGATAACCCCACCACTTGACGCCGCCGCTTGACCTGGGAACGCTTCAGGTGGAGAATTATCTCTATATCGCGATGGGAAGATATTTATGGATCTGGAAGGCTGGTCCAGCCGTCTGAAGACCTTCGCGGACGCCACCCGCGTGCGCCTGCTCGCCTTGCTTGAAGGCGAGGAGCTGACCGTGGCCGAATTGTCGGCCATTACTCGCTTGGCCCAGCCACGGGTGTCGACCCATCTGGCCAAGCTGAAAGAGGCCGGCCTGGTCCGCGACCGCCGCGCCGGCGTATCGGCTTATTACCGCTTCGACGATGCCACCCTGGACCCCGCCCAACGCGCCTTGTGGCAGAGCATCCGCGACGGCAGCGACGACCCGCTGCTGCGTCAGGACGCCGACCGCGTGCCGGCCGTGCTGGCCACCCGTGCCGCTGACCAGAACTGGGCCGATTCGGTGGCAGGCGACATGGAACGCCACTATTCGCCCGGCCGCACCTGGGAAGCCCTGGCTCGCGGCGCCCTGCCCTTGCTCGAAACCGGCGATGTGCTGGACATCGCCTCGGGCGATGGCGTGCTGGCCGAATTGCTGGCCCCGCACGCCAAACGCTACGTCTGCGTCGACGCGAGCCCGCGCGTGGTCGCGGCCGCTGCCGAACGCCTGAAACCGTTCAAAAACGTCGAAGTGCGCCAGGGCGACATGCATGCGCTGCCGTTTCCCGCCGCCCAGTTCGATCTGGTCGTGCTGATGCACGCGCTCACCTATGCGGCCAAACCGGCGCAAGCGGTGACCGATGCTGCGCGCGTGCTGCGCAAGGGCGGCCGCCTGCTGCTGTCCAGCCTGGCCAAACACGAGCACAAGGCCGCAGTCGACCTGTACGGCCACGTCAATCTGGGCTTCACCGAAAAGGAATTGCGCAAGTTCGCCGACAAGGCCGGCCTGGAAGTGCAGACCGCCGAAACCATCACCCGCGAAAAGCGCCCGCCGCATTTCGAGGTGATTTCCCTGATCGCGAGGAAACCGTAATCCGACTTGTAGAGTCGAGCCTCGCTCGACTGCTTTTCGATCAGGTCGCGACGTTTTTGAAGCAAGAGCAGTCGAGCAAGGCTCGACTCTACGAAAAGCAAAGGACCTCCGCATGAAAAACCTGCCCTGGCTGAACCCCGAACGCGTCGCCAAGCTGGAGAAGGCGCTGTCCGAACGCATCCTGATCATCGACGGCGCGATGGGCACCATGATCCAGCGCCATCGCTTGGAAGAAGCCGATTACCGCGGCGAGCGCTTCGCAGGCGGCTTCGACCGCCTGCACGTGCACGGACCGCAGTGCGATCACGATCTGAAGGGCAATAACGACCTGCTGCTGCTCAGCAAGCCGGAGGTCATCGCCGGCGTGCATACCGAATACTTGGAAGCCGGCGCGGATTTGGTCGAAACCAATACCTTCAACGCGACTTCGATCAGCCAGGCGGACTATCACCTGGAACACTTGGTGTACGAACTGAACAAGGAAGGCGCGCGGGTCGCCCGCGCCTGCTGCGATGCGGTCGAAGCCAAAACTCCGGACAAGCCCCGCTTCGTCATCGGCGTGCTCGGCCCGACCAGCCGCACCGCGTCGATCAGCCCGGACGTCAACGACCCCGGCTTCCGCAATACCAGTTTCGACGAACTACGCACGACTTACGGCGAGGCCGTCGACGGCCTGATCGACGGCGGCGCGGACGTGTTGATGGTCGAAACCATTTTCGACACGCTCAACGCCAAAGCCGCGCTGTTCGCGATCGAGGAAGCCTTCGACCGGCGCGGCGCGCGCTTGCCGGTGATGATCTCCGGCACGATCACCGACGCCTCCGGCCGTACCCTGTCCGGCCAGACTGCGGAGGCTTTCTACGCTTCGGTCTCGCACGGCAAGCCTTTGTCGGTAGGCCTGAATTGCGCGCTCGGCGCCAAGGACCTGCGTCCGCACGTCGAGACCTTGTCCACCATCGCCGACGGCTACGTCAGCGCGCATCCGAACGCGGGCCTGCCGAACGCGTTCGGCGAATACGACGAAACCCCGGAAGAAATGGCCGAAACGCTGAAGGAATTCGCCGAATCCGGCCTGCTGAACCTGGTGGGCGGCTGCTGCGGCACTACCCCGGCGCATATCCGCGCGATCGCCGACGCCGTGCGCGGCATCGCGCCGCGCGTGCCGGTCCGCTATGCGAAGGCAGCATGAGTTTCTTGACACGGATCGGATCTGATGAACGCGGATAAAAGCTTTATCAAAAAATACTGCTTTTATCCGCCTTTATCGGATCTGACCCGTGTCTAAAAACGCTTTCCTGGCAACGACGACAACAATGCCCCAAGGTTCTCACGCATGACGCGCCACACCCGCCTGTCCGGCCTCGAGCCGCTGGTCATCACGCCCGAGCTGTTGTTCGTCAACGTCGGCGAGCGCACCAACGTCACCGGCAGCGCGCAGTTCCGCAAACTGATCAAGGAAGATCGCTACGAAGAAGCGGTCGACGTCGCGCGCCAGCAGGTCGCCAGCGGCGCCCAGATCCTCGACGTCAACATGGACGAGGGCCTGATCGATTCCGAAAAGGCGATGGTGCGGTTCCTGAACCTGATCGCGTCCGAGCCCGATATCGCCCGAATCCCGGTGATGGTGGATTCGTCGAAATGGACCGTGATAGAAGCCGGCCTGCAGTGCCTGCAGGGCAAGGGCGTGGTCAATTCGATCTCGCTGAAGGAAGGCGAAGAAGCCTTTCTCGAACACGCGCGCAAAGTGCTGCGCTACGGCGCTGCGGCGGTGGTCATGGCCTTCGACGAGACCGGGCAGGCCGACACTTGCGCGCGCAAGGTCGAGATCTGCACCCGCGCCTACAAGATCCTGACCGAACAGGTGGGCTTCCCGCCCGAAGACATCATCTTCGATCCGAACATCTTCGCCGTCGCCACCGGCATTGAGGAGCACGACAATTACGCGGTCGACTTCATCGAAGCGACCCGGATCATCAAGCAGACCCTGCCCCACTGCCACGTGTCCGGCGGCGTATCGAACGTCTCGTTCTCGTTCCGCGGCAACGAAACCGTGCGCCAGGCGATCCACGCCGTGTTCCTGTACCACGCCATCGAAGCGGGCATGGACATGGGCATCGTCAATGCCGGCGCGCTGCCGATCTACGACGACCTGGAGCCTGAACTTCGCGAACGGGTCGAGGACGTGATCCTCAACCGGCGCAAGGATGCCACCGAGCGTTTGCTGGAGATCGCCGAGCGCTACAAGGGCAAGAAAGGCGAAACCAAGGCCGAGGACCTGGCCTGGCGCGGGAAAGACGTGCGCCAGCGGTTGAGCCATGCGCTGGTGCACGGCATCGACCAGTACGTCGAAGGCGATACCGAAGAAGCGCGGCAACAGGCGACGCGCCCGCTGGATGTGATCGAAGGTCCGCTGATGGACGGCATGAACGTGGTCGGCGACCTGTTCGGCGCCGGCAAGATGTTCCTGCCGCAGGTGGTGAAATCGGCCCGGGTGATGAAGAAGGCCGTGGCCTACCTGCTGCCTTTCATCGAAGCCGAGAAAGAGAGGACCGGCGATGTCGGCAAATCCAACGGCAAGATCGTGATGGCCACGGTCAAGGGCGACGTGCACGACATCGGCAAGAACATCGTCGGCGTAGTCCTGGCTTGCAACAATTTCGACGTGGTCGACCTGGGCGTGATGGTGCCGGCGCAGGTGATCCTGGACCGAGCCAAGGCTGAGAACGCCGACCTGATCGGGCTGTCCGGCCTGATCACGCCGTCGCTGGAGGAAATGAGCCACGTCGCCCGCGAGATGCAACGTCAAGGCTTCGAGATGCCGCTGCTGATCGGTGGCGCCACCACTTCGCGCGCGCACACCGCGCTGAAGATCGATCCGCATTACAAATCGCCCACCGTTTGGGTGAAAGACGCCTCGCGCGCGGTAGGCGTGGCGCAATCGTTGATTTCGAGGGATCTTCGCGCGAACTTCGTCGCCGCCAACGACGCCGACTACGCCGAGATCCGCGAGCGCCACAAGAATCGCGGCGACGCGAAGCGTTTGGTTTCGCTGGAGAAGGCGCGCGGGCAGAAATTCGACGGCGGCTGGGAAAACTACGCGCCGCCCGTGCCGGAAAAGCCCGGCATCACCGTGTTCGACGATTATCCGCTGGCCGAGCTGATCGACTGCATCGACTGGACGCCGTTTTTCCAAGCATGGGAGTTGGCCGGCAAGTTCCCGGCGATCCTGGAAGACGAGGTTGTCGGCAAGCAAGCGAGCGAGCTGTATCGCGATGCGCGGGCGATGCTGGACAAGATCGCCGCCGAGAAATGGCTGACGGCGAAGGCGGTGTTTGGATTGTGGCCGGCGAACAGCGTCGGCGACGATGTGGAAGTGATTCTCCCGCTCCCCCGGACGGCTTCATCGTCCGGGGGAGCGGGTTGGGGTGAGGGGGCGAGCGCTTTGGCTCTTGAAAGCAACATCAAGATCAAAAGCCCCCCTCACCCTGCCCTCTCCCCCGCAAGCGGGGGAGAGGAAAAAATCATGCTTCGCTTCTTGCGGCAACAGGTCGACAAACCCGTCGATCGTCCGGACTTCTGCCTAGCCGACTTCATCGCGCCGAAGGATTCCGGAAAGCAGGACTGGATCGGCGCCTTCGCGGTCACCGCCGGCATCGGCATCGAACCGCACGTCGCACGTTTCGAAGCCGACCACGACGACTACAACGCGATCCTGCTCAAAGCCTTGGCCGACCGCCTGGCCGAAGCGCTGGCCGAACGCCTGCACCAGCGCGTGCGCAAGGAGTTCTGGGGCTATGCGGCGGACGAGACGCTGGACAACGAAGAGCTGATCGCCGAGAAATATCGCGGCATCCGCCCGGCGCCGGGCTATCCGGCCTGCCCGGAGCACAGCGAGAAGGGCACTCTGTTCGCGATGCTGGATGCGGGCGCGAACGCCGGCATGACTCTGACCGAAAGCTTCGCGATGCTGCCCACCGCGGCGGTATCCGGCTACTACTTCAGCCACCCGCAGAGCCAGTATTTCGTGGTCGGCCGGGTGTCGAAGGAACAGGCTCAAGACTATGCGCGGCGCAAAGGCGTCGACCTGGCCCAGGTCGAGCGCTGGCTGGCGTCGAATCTGGATTACGATCCCGAATAGCCCTTACGGAAAACCGTCGTGACCCTCGACGAGGCCGCGCGCAATCGCAGCGACAACTACCTGCCCTTGCGCCATCTCGCCGCGCTGATGGTGATCTACGGCCATAGCTATGCGCTGGTCCGGCAGGTTCCTGGCCAGTCCGATCTGATCGCCAAGCTGATGCCGGGCTTCTACGCCGGCAATCTGGCGGTGTATCTGTTCTTCGCGATCAGCGGCTATCTGGTGACGCTGAGCCTGCTGCGCCATCCGGGCCTTTGGCGTTATGTGCGCAACCGCGTGCTGCGGGTGTATCCGGCCTATTTCGTTTGCCTGCTGGTCTGCGTGTTCGCGATCGGCCTGGCCTTCACCGCCCTGCCCGCCGCCGAATACCTGAGCGCGGAAGGCACATGGCGCTACCTGCTTCGCAACCTGCAGCCGATCACCTTGTCTTGGCACCTGCCCGGAGTGTTCGAAAACAATCCCTATCCGAAGGTGGTCAACGGCACGCTCTGGTCGCTGGGCCTGGAAGTGCGCTGGTATTTCTATCTGGGCCTGTTGGCGGCGCTCACCGTCGTGCGAAGGCGCTGGCTGTTCACCTCGGTCGCGCTGGCCGTCGTCGGCTACGGCGGCTGGGAATGGTGGATCGGCAAGCCGGACGTCAACGAATACCGCGCGCTGTCGCAAACCTATCTGATCGCGGCCTTGTGCGCGCAATGGCGGGATCGGATTCCCGCATCGCATGCGGCCATGGCGGCGTTCGCGATCGCCGCGGTCGTGCTGCACGGTACCCGCGGCTTCGGGCCGGCCGCGGTGGCGGCGGCGATCTATTTCACGTTCTGGGCCGCGTACCGGTTGCCCGCCATGCGTTGGCCGAACGGCAGCGACTACTCCTACGGCCTGTTCCTGTACGGATTTCCCGTGCAGCAATCCTTGCTCGCGCTATTCCCCGCATTGGCGCCGCTGCAGCTGTTGCCCTTGTCGGCGGCTTGCGCGCTCGCATTCGCTGCTATGTCGTGGCATTGGGTCGAGCGGCCGGCGCTGCGGTTCAAGCCGTCACGCGTATCGCCACCCCTGCCTGCCGTCTGACGCTTTTCGTAGAATCGAGCCTTGCTCGACTGCCTTTCGGTCAGGTCGCGGTGTTTTGAAACGAAAAGCAGTCGAGCAAGGCTCGACTCTACAAAAGCAGCGTCACCAGACCAGGTCGTCGGGGACTTGGTATTGCGGATCGGCGTAAGGATCGTCTTCGGCTGGCGCATTCGGATCGACCTTCAACGCGATCGCAGGCGCGAACACGGTTTCCGCTTCGGCCAACACGGCCGCCGTCACCAACAGGTAATGCCCGTTGAGCTGGACTACGCCCAATTCGCCGGCGTTGAGCGATTTCAGTTGGTCGGCGGTCACGTAGACGCGCTTTATCTTGCCGCCGTAGTCGAAATGCCGGGCGATATCGGCCTGCGGATCGTTCAGCGCCTTGTCCTTCAGCAGTTCGGCCAGCTTCGCCTTCGCTTCGCGGCGCTGGCGGGCTTCTTCCTGGCGCTGGCGTTCGGCTTGGATGCGCTCGTCTTTTTCCTTCTGCGCACGGATCGCGTAAGCCTTGGCCAGGTCGATTTCTTCCTGCGAACGCGGCTTGCCGTGATGGCGCGGCTTGCCCTGCTCCGGTCTGCCCGGGTGCGGCTTCCCGTGCCCGGCTTTTCCATGCGGCGGACGGCCGTGCGCGGCCTTGTCGGAATGCGGACGGCCCGGACGGCGGTCGTCGCCTTTGCGCGGTTCCGGACGCGCGGATTTCGCCGGCTTGTCCGGCTTGGGCGCGGGCTTGAAGCCCAGGCCCAGCAGTTGATCGCGGAGTGAGTCGCTCATGCCGGGAATTCTAAGCGCGGCGCGCGTTCCGGGCTACGCCGCTCAGTAATGCGGCGGCGGCGGTTCGTCGGCCGGGTCGGCCATTCCGTCGCCGCGCGACGTGCGCAGTTCTTCCAGCGCGCGCCGCAGCAGGTCCGCGTAGCGTTGGGTTTCGATGCGCGAGGCGGCCAGCGCGTCGCTCAATTCGGCCAGCGTTTGTTCCTGGAACGCCAACCGCGTTTCCAGTTCCACCAGCCTTTGCTCGAGATCACCGCCCATCCGTCAATCCGCGCCGATCGAGCGCCCGCGGCCGATGCCCCAGTACGCGATGCCGGCCGCTTCCACTTCTTCCGGTTCGTACAGGTTGCGGCCGTCGAAGATCGCGCGGTCGCGCAAGACACCGTGCAGCTTGGCGAAATCCGGGCTGCGGAACTGCTTCCATTCGGTGACGACGACCAAAGCGTCCGCCCCCTGCAGAGCGGCCGATGCCGATTCGCACAAAGCCAGGTCGCCGCGTTCGCCGAAGATCCGGCGCGCTTCCTGCGTGGCTTCCGGATCGTAGGCCCGCACCTTGGCGCCGGCGTCCCACAACTGCTCGAGCAGCCTGCGGCTGGACGCCTCGCGCATGTCGTCGGTGTTCGGCTTGAACGCCAAGCCCCACACCGCGAAGGTGCGGCCGCGCACTTCGCCGTCGTAATGGCGCGCGATCAGTTCGAACAGATGGCCCTTCTGCCGGTCGTTGACCGCTTCCACCGCCTGCAGCAGCAGGGCTTCGTGGCCGACCTGGCGCGAAGTGCGGGCCAAGGCCTGCACGTCCTTGGGGAAACAGGAACCGCCGTAACCCGCGCCGGGATAGATGAAATGCCAGCCGATGCGCGGATCCGAACCGATGCCCTGGCGCACGTGTTCGATGTCGGCGCCGACCTTTTCGGCGATGTTCGCGATCTCGTTCATGAAGCTGATCTTGGTCGCCAGCATCGCGTTGGCGGCGTACTTAGTCAGCTCGGCCGAGCGCACGTCCATCGCCACGATCCGCTCATGATTGCGGTTGAACGGCGCGTACAGCCGCTTCATCTTTTCGATCGCCGCCTTGCTGGACGCGCCGATCACGATCCGGTCGGGGCGCATGCAGTCCTTGACCGCATCGCCCTCTTTCAGGAATTCGGGATTGGACACCACCTCGAAGGCGATGTCCTCGCCGCGCGCCTGCAATTCCTGCGCGATCGCCGCGCGCACCTTGTCGGCGGTGCCCACCGGCACGGTCGATTTGTCGACGATTACCGCCGGGCGCGCCAAATGCCGGCCGATGGTCTTGGCCACCGCCAGCACGTATTTCAAGTCGGCGCTGCCGTCTTCGTCCGGCGGCGTGCCGACGGCGATGAAGATCACATCGCCGTGCGCGATCGCCGCGGCGGCATCGGTGGTGAAGTCCAGGCGCCCCGAGGCGTGGTTCGCCTTGACCATCGGCTCCAGGCCGGGCTCGTAGATCGGAATCACGCCGCGCTTGAGGCCTTCCACCTTGGCCGCGTCGATGTCGACGCAGACCACGTCGTGCCCGACTTCCGCCAGGCACGTGCCGGTGACCAAACCCACATATCCGGTACCGAAGATCGCTAGACGCATCGGCCCGGCCTTACCGCTTGGCCGGAGCCGGCGGGGCCTGGTCGGGTTTCACGATGTCGAGCAATTCGACTTCGAACACCAAGGTCGCGTTCGGACCGATCGGGCCGCCCGGCGTGCCCTGCTCGCCGTAACCCAGCTCGCTCGGAATCCAGAAGCGGAACTTGCTGCCGACCGGCATCAGCGCGATGCCTTCCTTCCAGCCCGGCACGACCTGTTCCAACTGGAACATGGCCGGCTCGTTGCGGTCGTAGGTGCTGTCGAAGGTCTTGCCGTCGAGCAAGGTGCCTTTGTAATTCACCCGCACCACGTCGCTGGACTTGGGCTTGAGGCCTTTGCCTTCGGTGACGACCTGGTACTGCAGGCCCGAAGCGGTGGTCACCACGCCAGGCTTCTTGCCGTTCTCGGCCAGGAATTTCGCGCCGGCTTCCTTGTTGTCCTTGGCCTTCTTCAGCATTTCCTCGATCTGCTTGGCCTGCATCTTGCGGCCGAAATTCTCGCTGATTTCGGAGGCCTGCTGATCGGTCAGCAGCATTTTCTCGCCAGCGAACGAGGTCTTGATCGCCTTCATCACCGTATCCAGGTCCAGCTCGTCTTTCATCGGCTGCAGCTGGCGGGCCATGGCCATGCCGACCATGTAGCTGACCTGTTCTTTCTCGGTCGCCAGACCGGGGATCGCCTTGGTCCCGTCGGCCTTGGTTTCGGCCGTCTTGTCGGCGGGCTTGGCGGCGTCGGCTTTCTCGCCCGGCTTGTTGCAGCCTGCGAACAGGACAGCGGAGGCCAGGGCGAGCGCGAGGGCGCTATTGCGTTGGAAGGACGTCATCGGGACATGGACTCCTGAACGATGAGAGCGGCCGGAAAGGCGGGCCGCAAAGGGGTTACTTTGGCCAATTTGCGCTGAACGCCCCGGGACTGGGGCGTCCTTTCAGAGGCGAACCGTCAAAGGATCGCCATCAATTCGACATCGAACACCAAAGTGGCGTTCGGGCCGATCTTGTCGCCCGAGCCCTTGGCGCCGTAAGCCAGGTTGCCGGGAATCCAGAAGCGGTACTTGGCGCCGACCGGCATCAGGGTCACGCCTTCGGTCCAGCCGGCGATGACCTGATTCAAGCCGAACTCGGCCGGCTGGCCGCGATCGTAGGAACTGTCGAACACGGTGCCGTCCAGCAGCGTGCCGTGATAGTTCACGCGGACCCGATCGCTGGGCTTGGGACGCACGCCCGAACCTTGGCGCAGGACCATGTACTGCAAGCCGGACGGCGTGGTGAACACGCCCTTGACCGTCTTGTTCTTGGCCAGGAACGCCGCGCCGTCGCTTTCGTTCTTGGCGCCCAAAGTCGCGGCCTGCGCCTGCATCTTGGCCTGGATGCGCTGGGTGAAGCCGTCGCGCACCGCCTTGGCCTCGGCTTCGGTGAGCAGCGGGGTTTGCTTGTTGGCCACCGCCAGCAGGCCGCGGGTCAACACCGGCAGTTCGATCTCGTCCTTGATCGGCGTCAGCGAACGGCCGACGTCGGTGCCGACCAGCAGGCCGACTTTTTCGCGCGAGACTTCCGGCGGCGCGCCGGCCGGCTTGTTCGGGCTGTTGGGATTACGCGCGGCGATGCGCTTCATCAGCGCTTCGGCCAGCGGCCGGATTTCGGCTTCCTGCAGCAAAGGCTTGCCGCCGTCGAAAGCGTTGCGCACCGCGCGTTCGAAGGACTTCACGTCCATGTCCGGCACCGCCGGCGCCACCGAGCGGCCCACGTCCATGCCGATGGTGTAGCTGACCTTCTCGCGTTCGGTGGCCAGCGGCGCTTCCACCTTCTGCGCGATCGCCGAAACGGCGACCGCAGCCAACACTGCCGCGGCCGCGCCGCGCATCCAGACCTTCATTCATCGCTCCCGATGCGCCGCCGCCGTGGCGGCGCTGAACCCTTATTGTCGCGGGCGGCGCGGGCCGAGGGCAATCTCGGCCCTGCCCTTAGCGTTTCGCGGCCGGTGCCGGCGACTTCAATTCGCGTTCGATCGCCGCCACCAGCGCCTTGTCGTCGGGCACGGTGCGGCTGGCGAAGCTGCCGACCACCCGGCCGTCGCGCGAGATCAGGTATTTGTGGAAGTTCCACTCGGGCGTGTCGCCGGTGGCCTTGATGAGGTCGCGATACAACGGCGTGGCTTCGTCGCCCTTGACGTGGACCTTCTCGAACATCGGGAACTTCACGCCATAGGTCAGCGTGCAGAATTCCTGGATCTGCTTTTCGTCGCCGTATTCCTGATTCTTGAAATCGCCCGACGGGAAGCCGAGCACCACAAAGCCCTGCTTCTGATATTTCGCGTTCAGCGCTTCCAGCGCTTCGAACTGAGGGGCCAGGCCGCATTTGCTGGCGGTGTTGACCACCAGCAGCACCTTGCCGCCGTACTGCTGCTGCAGATTCACCGGGGTCTTGCCGGTCAGGGGCCGGTAGGACCGGTCCAACAGCCCGCCTGCAGCCAGGGCCAGCCCTGAGGCGAGTGCGGCGACAATGAAAAATCCCTTTAGGAAACAATGCCTTGTGTTCATCTCCGCACCTCGCCTGGACTGTGGCGAGTATGCCTTTAGTTGGGTCGGTCCGATATTGACGAAAGTTGGATTGGTGTTATAGTTGACTACAACACCAGACACCCCCAGCCAGGACACGGCCATGAACCGCAAGATGCACAACACGTTCTCCGCGCTGTCCGTCGCCGCCGTCCTGATGACGGCCGGCCTGATCGCCTCCAGCCCCGCCCGCCAGTCCGAACCGGAAGTGCTGGCAGCCATCTCCATACGCGACGCCGTACCGGCCGGCGCGACTCCCAAGCCCTGGACCCAGCACCGCCTGGTCCGCACCGAACGTTCGGCCCAGGCCCGCAAGGCCGTCCTCGAGGCACGCGCCAAGGACATCGAAGCGCGCGCCGAAGCCCTGGCCCAGCGTCTGCAGGGCACGCGCGACGTCGGCGTCATCCTGGGCCACGTCGCCGGCTTCACCGCCGAAGTGGCGACCGAAAGCGCCTTGAACGCGGCCGCCGACGAACTGGCCGACTACGACATCTCCACGGTCGAAACCGTGGAATCCGCCGCCGAGTCCGCCAGCCCGCCCAAACTCCGGCGCGGCCATCGTTCGATGGCGCTGCCGTATTTCTCATTCGCACCCCGGGGCTGATTTATGACCGCGATCCAATGGAGCGAAGGCGCTCCCATCTACCGCCAGCTGAAGGAGCGCGTCGTGGCCATGCTGCTCGACGGCGTGCTCAAGCCCGGCGATCCGCTGCCCTCCGTGCGCCAGGTGGCCGCCGAGTATCAGCTGAATCCGATCACCGTCTCCCGCGCCTACCAGGAGCTGGCGGACGAATCTCTAGTCGAAAAACGTAGGGGACTGGGCATGTACGTCATCGAAGGCGCGTCCGAGAAACTGCTGGCGAGCGAGCGCGAGCGTTTCCTCCGCGAGGAATGGCCGCTGGTGCTGGAACGGATCCAGCGTCTGGGCCTGGCGCCGGAGGAACTGCTTCGCGACAAGGGAGGCAAGCGATGAACGGCTATTCCTCCGATCTGGTCGTCAGCGCCCACGGCCTGCGCAAGGCCTACAAGAACAAGCTGGCGCTGGACAACACCGAACTGAAGATCGAAGCCGGCAAGATCATCGGCCTGATCGGCCCGAACGGCGCCGGCAAGACCACCGCGTTGAAGGCGATGCTGGGCCTGATCCCGTTCGAAGGCGAGTTGAAGGTACTCGGCCGCGATCCGCGCACCCAGCGCGACGAGCTGATGAACGATGTCTGCTTCATCGCCGACGTGGCGGTGCTGCCGCGCTGGATCCGGGTCGCCCAGGCGATCGAATTCGTCGCCGGCGTGCATCCGCGCTTCGACCGGGCGCGCTGCCAGCGCTTCCTGGCCAACACCCAGCTCAAGCCGCAGATGCGCGTGCGCGAACTGTCCAAGGGCATGATCGTGCAGCTGCACCTGGCCCTGGTGATGGCGATCGACGCCAAGCTGCTGGTGCTCGACGAACCGACGCTGGGCCTGGACATCCTGTACCGCAAGCAGTTCTACCAGCGCCTGCTGGAGGACTACTTCGACGAGCAGAAGACGATCATCGTCACCACGCACCAGGTCGAAGAGATCGAACACATCCTCACCGACGTGATGTTCATCCGCGACGGCAAGATCGTGCTCGACGCGCCGATGGAAAACATCGGCGAACGCTATACCGAAGTGCTGGTCGGCCCGGACAAGGCCGAAGCCGCACGCGCGCTGCGCCCGATCGACGAGCGTTCGCTGCCGTTCGGCAAGACCGTGATGCTGTACGACGGCGTGCCCCAATCCCAGTTGGAAACGCTGGGCGAAACTCGCACGCCGGGCCTGGCCGACCTGTTCGTCGCCACCATGAAGGGAACCTACGCATGAACGCCGCCGCCGAAAACATGTCCGCGACCCCGCGTTCGCCCGTGGTCGCCGCTCCCCACCCCACCCACACCTTCCGGATGCTGCTCAAGCGCGAATTCTGGGAGCACAAGGGCGGCTTCCTGTGGGCACCGCTGATCGCCGGCGCGATCTTCCTGCTGTTCAATCTGATGGCCGGCGGCGTCGGCGAGATGATGCTCAACAAGATGGACGCGTCCCGCACCGTCCAGATCGACGGCAAGGAAGTGCGGATCGACATGGTCAACATCGGCATGTTGATCGACAAGCTGGACGCCAACGACCTGGTGGACCTGAGCAACGTCGTGAACATCAGCCTGTTCGCGTCCGCCAGCTGGGCGTTCATCGTCCTGGCCTTCGTGGTGTTCTTCTACTGCCTGGGCTCGCTCTACGACGAGCGCAAGGATCGCAGCGTGCTGTTCTGGAAGTCGCTGCCGGTGTCGGACACGCAGACCGTGCTGTCGAAAGTCGCGAGCGCGACGCTGGTCGCTCCGGCGCTGGCGGTGGCCGCGGGCGTGGCGACGATGTTCGGCTTCATGCTGGTCGCCGGCTTCTTCATCCTGATCCACGGCGGCAACCCGTTCGCGATCCTGTTCCGCATAGGCGATCCGCTGACCGTGATCGGCCACTTGATCGCCGCGATCCCGGTGTACGCGCTGTGGGCGCTGCCGACGGTGGGCTGGCTGATGCTGTGCTCGTCGTGGGCCAAGAGCAAACCGTTCCTGTGGGCGATCATGATCCCGGTGTTCGCCGGCATCTTCGTCACCTGGTTCGACGTGATGAACCTGTTCAACCTGGAAAGCACCTGGTTCTGGCAACACATCGTGGGCCGCGCCCTGCTCAGCGCCGTGCCGGGCAGTTGGGTGGATGCCGCCGACTTCGGCCACATCAGGGGTGATGGCCCGGAAGTCCTGGAACAAGTGATCAACCTGAAAACGCTGTACTCGCCGCTGCTGTCGCCGCAATTGTGGATCGGCGTGGTCGCCGGCGCGGCGATGATCTACGGCGCGATCCGCCTGCGCCGCTGGCGCGACGACGGCTGATCCGCGCCCCGCTCCGGCCCTTCGCGGGCCGGAGCTTTCCCGCAAGCCTTGGAGAGAGACGGTGAAGCACGGCAAGTGGTTCGCGTTGGGTTTGTGCGCTCTTTTGGCCGGTTGCGCGGCTTCGCAAACGCGGCAAGCGACGCCCCAGCCGCTGCGCGGAGCGGCGCTCGATCAGGAAGTCCAGCGGCTGATGCAAGCCGGCCGCGTGCCCGGGTTGGCGCTGGCGGTGATCGATGACGGCCGCATCGTCCACCTGAAGGCTTACGGTTCGCGCGATGTCGAGAAAAACCTGCCGCTGACCATCGACACTGTGATGTACGGCGCATCGATCACCAAAGGCGAATTCGCCTACGCCGTGATGTCATTGGTGGAATCGGGCCAACTCGACCTGGACCGCTCCATCGCCGACTACCTGCCCAAGCCGCTGCCCGAATACGAGAAATACGCCGACCTGGCCGGCGACGAACGCTGGCGCAAGCTCACCCCACGCATTCTGCTGTCGCATCGCTCCGGTTTCCCGAACTTCCGTTTCTTCACCGACAAGGGCTACGACGAGAACGGCAAGCTGAAGATCCATTTCGAACCGGGCGGGCGCTACGCCTATTCCGGCGAAGGGATCAATCTGCTGCAGTTCGTGATCGAGAACGGTCTGGACATCGATGTCGGCGAACTGATGCAGAAACAGGTGTACGACCGTTTCGGCATGAAGCGCAGCAGCATGGTCTGGCGCGAGGATTTCGCCGGCAATCTGGCGATCGGCTACGACGAACAAGGCAAACCGCTCGGCCACAAGCAACGCGGCGCCGTGCGCGCGGCCGGTTCGATGGACACCACGATCGCCGACCAGGCGGCCTTCCTCGCTGGGCTGGCCCGCGGCGAAGGCCTGAGCGCCGCGAGCAAGGTCGAACTGCTGCGCCCGCAGATCGCAATCCGCTCCGTGCAGCAATTCCCGACCTTGTCCGAAGACGTCACCGACGACAACCGCGCCATCGGATTTTCCGCGGCACTGGGCTGGCTCACCTATCGCACGCCGCAAGGCCAGGCCTGGACCAAGGGCGGACATGACGACGGCACGAACAACCTCACCTTGTGCGTCGCCGACGGACGGCGCTGCATGGTCATTCTCAGCAATAGTTCGAACGGCGAAGGCCTCTTCCGGTATCTGGCCGACGCCGCGCTGGGCCCGACTTGCCTGCCATGGTTCTGGGTGGGCTACGTGCCGTACGACCATCCGGAATGGCGCGCGCCCGAAGCGCGGAAGCAGCCGCATCCGCCCTGCGCCCCTCTGAATCCCCCGCCCCTCTGACACGGAGTTGGCCATGGACGCTATCGCACAACGCCTGGATGCCTGCGAACGCGCGAACCGCCGTTTCAAACGGATCCTGCTGCTGCAGACCGCGGTGCTGGCCGCACTGGTTTCTATCGTCGCCGCCCGATATGCGCAAGCGTCGGCGGAAGACAAACCGGCCGTCGCGAGCCTGCGCGTCGCAGAATTGATCGTCGTCGACGGCAACGGCGTCGAACGCGTGCGCGTCGGCGGCGATCTGCCCGACGCGGTGATCGACGGCAAGCGCGTCCCGCGCGGCAGCAAGGCGGCCGGGGTAATGCTCTACGACCGCACCGGCCAGGAACGCGGCGGCTACGTCACCTGGGACGAAGGCGACAACATCGGCCTGACGCTGGACGGCCGCAAAGGCCAGAACGCCCTGTTCGTCGCCGGGCCCGACGGTTCGACCTCGCTGCAGATGTGGCAGGGCCAGGACATGATGGACCTGCGTGTGGACGACAGCGGCGCGCGTATCACCCGCACCCAAGCGGGCGCAGTCACTTTCCAACAACCCGCCGTGGCCGCGATCGGCACGCCGACTTGCATGGATTTCCGCAACGGCCTGCGCAGCGAGGTACCGGAAGGGCTGTCCGCGGATCAGATCCGCAAGATCTGCCTCAAGCGATTCACCACGGACGCCTGCCAAACCTGCCTGGCCCCGAAACAATGACGGCCCGGCTTAAACCGCGGCGCCCTTCGCCGCATCCTATTCCTGATCGCGGCGCCGCCGCCGTTTCCAGACCACGGAGCTTTGCCATGCAGAAGACCCTCGCGCTCGCCCTCCTCGCCTTGCCTGCGCTGGCGATCCCCGCCTTCGCCCAAGCCGCCGAGAAATGCGAATACGGCGCCGACCGCAACCTGGCGCTGAATCTGTCCGGCGTGCGGACCGTGGTGGTCCAGACCGGTCCCTACGATTTCAACGTGAGAGCCGGCGGCGCTGCGCGCGCCTCGGGCCGCGCCTGCGCGAGTTCGCAGGAGGGCTTGGATCGCCTGCAGCTGGTGCAGGAGCGCAAGGGCGACCGTCTGATCATCAGCACCGGCGATCGCAAGGGCTGGTCCGGCGGCTGGTTCGGCAGTCACTATTCTTCTTTCCACGTCAACGTCACCTTGCCGAAGAACGTGGCCCTGGAAATGGCTGTCGGCTCGGGCGACGGCGACGTGTCCGGCATCGCCAACGTCTATGCGCACGTGGGTTCCGGCGATCTGGCCGTGCGTGGCGCCGATCGCCTGGAAGCCGATGTCGGTTCCGGCGATCTGAAAGTGTCGGACATCGGCCAGTTGCAGATCGAAGCCGTCGGTTCGGGAGATTTCGAAGGCGACCGCATCCGCGGCGACGTGCGCATCGGCACCATCGGCTCCGGCGATGTCGATTTGCGCCAAGTCGGCGGCAGCGTCGATGCACGCAACATCGGCTCGGGCGACCTGAGCGCGGTGGATGTCGGCGGCGGCCTGCGCGTGGCGCACGTCGGCAGCGGCGGCGTCGATCACCGCGACGTCCGCGGCCGCGTCGACATTCCCGAAAACGATTGACCCGCTTCCCCGCGGCGATCGGCCCTCCCAGCGTTCGCCGCAACCCCCAGCCCCGCTTCGGCGGGGCTTTCTTTATCCAGCGGAGGCTTCGGTTTCGCTTTTGTAGGAGCGGCTTTAGCCGCGAGCTTTTTCTAGCAATCGCTGCGATGTCGCGATTTGGAAGAGAGAGCTCGCGGCTAAAGCCGCTCCTACGAAAGGCAAGACCCCGCTCTGTGAAGCTACCCTCCCCTTCCCGCACCACCGGCGTGGATGCCGCCTTTGGTGAGCGACGCCGGATCCAGCAGCTTCTTCAATTGCACCGCGGACAAGCCGCTGTCTTCCAAAGCCACATCGAACACCGGCCGGTTTTCCTTGTAGGCGCGCTTGGCGATGGCAGCAGCCTTTTCGTAGCCGATGATCGGATTGAGCGCGGTGACCAGGATCGGATTGCGCCCCAGCGCCGAAGCCACGTTGTCGCCGCGCACCTTCAATCCGGCGATGCTCTTGTCGGCCAGCAAGCGCATGACGTTGGCCAGCAAGCCGATCGAATCGAGCAGATCGTTCGCGATCAGCGGCAGCATCACGTTGAGCTGGAAATTGCCGCTGGCGCCAGCCACGGTGATCGCGGTGTGGTGTCCCATCACCTGCGCGCAGACCATGCAGGTCGCCTCGGCGATCACCGGATTGACCTTGCCCGGCATGATCGAACTGCCCGGCTGCAACGCGGGCAATTCGATTTCGCCCAGGCCCGCCAGCGGGCCGGCGTTCATCCAGCGCAGATCGTTGGCGATCTTCATCAATGCGACCGCCAAGGCGTTGAGCTGGCCGGACAGTTCCACCGCATCGTCCTGCGCGGCCAGGCCTTCGAACTTGTCGGCCGCCGATTCGAATTTCGTGCCGGACAACGCCGACAAAGCCTTGGCCATGGCTTTCCCGAAACGCGGATCGGCGTTGATCCCGGTGCCGATCGCGGTGCCGCCGATCGGCAAACGCCGCAGACGCTTCAAGGCGTCTTCGATACGCGCTTGCGCCGAGGCCAATTGCGCCGACCACGCGCCGAATTCTTGGCCGAACGTCAGCGGCATCGCATCCATCAGATGCGTGCGGCCGGTCTTGACCGTTTTGCCCAGCGACTGCGCGCGCCGGTCGATGGTCTTGCGCAGATGCTTCAGCGACGGAAGCAGATCCTCGACCACTGCCAACTGCGCCGAAACGCGGATCGCGGTCGGAATCACGTCGTTCGAACTCTGGCCGAGATTGACGTGGTCGTTCGGATGCACCTTGGCCTTGCCTGCGCGCGAAGCCAAGGTGGCGATCACCTCGTTGGCGTTCATATTGGACGAGGTGCCCGAACCGGTCTGGTACACGTCGATCGGGAATTGCGCGTCGTGCTCGCCGGCGGCGACCTGCGCCGCGGCTTCCCCGATGGCCTTGGCCACGTCCTTGGGCAGCAGACCGAAACCGGCGTTGACGTCCGCGGCGGCGCCCTTGATCAATCCCAATGCGCGGATGAAACCGCGCGGCATAGGCCGACCGGAAACCGGGAAATTCTGCACCGCGCGCTGGGTCTGCGCGCCCCACAACGCCGCGGCGGGCACCTGCAATTCGCCCATGCTGTCGTGTTCGATGCGGTAGTCCGACGGAGTTTTACGCTTGACCATGGCGGATCCTCGTTCGATGCCGCGCAGGATACGCCGCTTTTGCGGTAGTGGCTTTTCGTAGGAGCGGCTTTAGCCGCGAGCTCTTTCGCTCAAATCGCAGCTATACCGTGATTGGAGGAAAAGCTCGCGGCTAAAGCCGCTCCTACGAAAAGCGCTGCGCCAGGAGTATTTGGGGCCCGCCGGAGCGGCCCGCCCGCTACCGCGCTAAAATGGCCGCTTGCCTGCCCGCGCCGAATCCATGACCGCCGAATCCCAACTGCTCGCCCTGTCCCCGCTCGATGGCCGCTATGCCGGCAAAGTCGATGCGCTGCGCCCGATCTTCTCGGAATACGGCCTGATCAAGGCGCGGGTCAAGGTCGAAGTCGAATGGCTGCTGGCTCTGGCCGCCGAGCCCGGCATCGCCGAATTGCCGCCGTTCGCCGACGCCGTCGCGGCGCGGTTGCGCGCGCTGGCCGAGGGCTTCTCGGTCGCCGACGCGACGCGGGTGAAGGAGATCGAGCGCACCACCAACCACGACGTCAAGGCCGTCGAATATTTCATCAAGGAACGGCTGAAGGACGACGCCGAACTCGGCCCGGCCCTGGAGTTCGTCCATTTCGCCTGCACCAGCGAAGACATCAATAATTTGTCCTACGCGCTGATGCTCAACGAAGCGCGGCAAACGGTGCTGCTGCCCAAACTCGACGCGCTGATCGAAAAGCTGCGCGCGATGGCGCACGAGCACGCTGCGCTGCCGATGCTGTCGCGCACCCACGGTCAGACCGCTTCGCCCACCACCGTCGGCAAAGAATTGGCCAACGTCATCGCGCGCCTGCGCCGCCAGGGCGAACAACTGGCGGCGGTGTCGCTGGGCGGCAAGATCAACGGCGCGGTCGGCAACTACAACGCACACATCGCGTCCTATCCTCACGTGGACTGGCCTGCGTTCGCGCAGCGCTTCGTCGAATCGCTGGACCTGGACTTCAACGCCTACACCACCCAGATCGAACCGCACGACGGCATCGCCGAAATCTCGGATGCGCAAAAACGCATCGACACGGTCTGCATCGACTTGTGCCGCGACATCTGGGGCTACATTTCGCTCGGCTATTTCAAGCAGGCGGTCAAAGCCGGCGAAGTCGGCAGTTCGACCATGCCGCACAAGGTCAACCCGATCGATTTCGAGAACGCCGAAGGCAATTTCGGCATCGCGAATGCCTTGTTCGAACATTTCGCGGCGAAGCTGCCGATCAGCCGTTGGCAGCGTGATCTGACCGACTCCACCGTACTGCGCGCGCTCGGCACCGCCTTCGGCCATGCGCTGATCGGTTACGACGCGCTGCTGCGCGGACTGAACAAGCTCAGCGTCAATCCGGAGCGCCTTGCCGCCGACCTGGATGCGGCCTGGGAAGTGCTGGCCGAGGCCGTGCAGACCGTGATGCGCCGGCACGGCCTACCTAATCCTTACGAGCAATTGAAGGCGCTGACCCGCGGCCAGGGCATCACCGAGAACTCGATGCGCGAGTTCATTCGCTCGCTGGATTTGCCGGACGAAGACAAGCGCCGCCTGCTGGAGATGACGCCAGGCGGCTACACCGGCCTGGCGGAAAAACTGGCGCGGGACATCTGATGAGCCGGCCGACGCGGCTGCTATTGAACATCGACGTGCCGGACCTGGCCGCCGCCGAAGTGTTCTACGTCGCCGCATTCGGATTGAATCCGGCACGCCGGCTCGGCGACAGCATCGTCGAGCTCATCGGCTCGGGCGCGACGTTCTACCTGTTGGAGAAGGCCGTCGGCAGCCGCGGCGCGGGCAACTCCTTGCGCGGCTACGAACGCCATTGGACGCCGCTGCACTGCGATTGGGTGGTCGACGATCTGGACGCCGCGTTGCGCCAGGCCCTTGCGGCCGGCGCGCAGCAGGAAGGGCCGATCCGCGACGCGAAATGGGGTCGGATCGTGCATTTGGCCGATCCCTTTGGCCACGGATGGTGCCTGCTGCAATTCCTAGGACGAGGCTACGACGAGATCGCGACATAGGGGCATCCCCAGGTGCCGGCGATCGCAGCCCCATCGATAGAATCGGGCAATCCCCATTGCAGGCACGCCGACATGTCCACGCTTCCGATCGGAACGAGCCATCCCAGCGCCGTGCACTCGCTTTACGACACTGCGCCCGTCGCGGAAGCCACGACGGCGTCCACCGCTGTTTCCAACGATTCCTGGCTCACCCGCAGCTACGGCAGCACCGGCTTGGGGCCGGCGATCGTCGGACACCGCGGCGTCACCGGCAACGACGACGTGCCGGAGAACTCGATCGAAGCGCTGCAGTACGCTGCGGACCATAACGCCGACGGCATCGAGCTGGACATCCAGTTCCTCGGCGACGGCACGCCGGTGGTGATGCACGACGAAAAGATCGAGGACGGCGGACTGCTCTGGTTCGACAAGAGCCTGTCCGACCTGAACGCCTCCGACGTGGACGATTACGGCCTGCTGACGCTGGAAGATTGGGCGCAGGCTTATTCTTCTCTGCCCGAGCCGCGGCCCAGCGTGTTCGCCGAGTTCAAATCCGAGACGCCGGCCGAAATAGACGACCCGCAGGCCGCAATCGACGGCGCCGTCGACATCCTCAACACCCATGTGAGTTCCGATCAGCTCGTGGCGGCGAGTTTCGGCGCCGACGTGCTCGGCTACCTACATCAGGCGGACCCGACTTTAAGCCTGGGCCTGTTCGCCAGCCGCGACGGCGACACTTCTGTTTTCGAGCAGCTCGACGCTTTGGCCGAGGACGGCGTGCCGATCGGATTCGTCGAAATGAACGAAGACAACCTGCCGGTGGAAGACGCCGCGCACGGCATCACCGGCGACACCGAAGCCGAACGCGAGGAGCAAACCATCGCCCGATTGCATGCGGAGGGCTATGCCATCGTCATCGGGCATACGCGCGAGGAATACCTCGCCGACCCGCGGGTGGCCGCGATCATTTCCAACGACCCGGCCAGCGCGACCGGTTTGCGCGACGAACACGCGCTCGACGGCTTGCGCAGCCCCTGGATACCGAGGTTCTGAGGTCGCCGCTACGGATCGGGCCCATCCGCCGACGCGATCGGGTAGGCTTTCGCCATGCCGGATCGCAAACCGCCCATCGAAGTCCTAGCCGACGGAACATCACCGCTCGGCATGCCGCCCGCGCAATTCCTGCGCGACTACTGGCAGAAAAAACCGCTGCTGATCCGCAACGCCTTCCCCGGCTTCGTCTCGCCGATTTCTCCCGAAGATCTGGCCGGTCTGGCCTGCGAAGACGGCGTGCTGGCCCGGATCGTCGCGCACGAACGCGAGCACGACCGCTGGTTGCTGCGGCACGGCCCTTTTCCGGAAGAAATGTTTCCCACCCTGCCGCAGCATGACTGGACGCTGCTGGTGCAGGACGTAGACAAATGGGACGCGGACATCGCCGCACTGCTGCCCGCGTTTTCGTTCCTGCCGCGCTGGCGCATCGACGACATCATGGTGTCCTTCGCCGCGCCCGGCGGCTCGGTCGGCGCGCACGTGGACCAGTACGACGTGTTCCTGCTGCAAGCGCAGGGCCGCCGCCGCTGGCAGATCGACGATCGGCCGAATCCGCCGGTGCATTTCCGCAAGGACGCCGAGCTGAAGCTGTTGCAGCGCTTCACGCCCAACCACGACTGGGTACTTGAACCCGGCGACATGCTCTATCTGCCGCCGGGCGTGCCGCATCACGGCGTGGCCGAGGACGCCTGCCTCACGTTTTCGGTCGGCATGCGCGCGCCTTCCGCGGCGGACCTGCTCGGCGATTTCGTCGACACGCTGGCCGCGGACGCGGACGAAGCCTTGCGCTATCGCGATCCGGATCTGGCGCCGGCCAAGGATCCGAACGAGATCGACGCCGAGGCGATGCGCCGCGCGATCGAGGCGCTGAACGCGCTGCGCATGAACGACACCGAACGTCTGGGCGACTGGTTCGGACGCTTCATCACCCTCTATCGCAGCGCGAATCTCGCCGCGCCCAGTGGCGAAACCCGCTCGCGGATCGAAATCGAATGGGACCTGCAACAGGGCGCGACCCTGCTGCGCCATCCCTGGACGCGTATGGCCTGGCGCCAGGCCGCGCGGGGCGCGACCCTGTTCGCTTCCGGGCAGAGCTACGCCCTGCCAGCACGCGACGCGCAGCGCATCGCCGCCGCGGACGGTTTCGACGGGCGCAGCTACGCGTCCTTGTCCGAACGCGGACGCGACACTGTGTACGATTTGCTGCAAGGCGGCCATTACCAACTCGCGCTGCCCGACGAGGATCCGGCATGAGCGCGCCTCCTTCCGGCTTCAGCGTCGAACCGATCGATTACGAGACCGGCCTGCCCGAACTGCGCAGCGTGCGCGAGACCGTCTTCGTCGAAGAACAAAACGTGCCGCTGGCCGAGGAGTGGGACGAGCTGGATCCGCAATGCCTGCACGTGATCGCGCGCGACGCCGGCGGGCGCCCGATCGGTACCGGCCGATTGACCCCGGAGCGCAAGGTCGGCCGCATGGCGGTGCTGCGCGAATGGCGCGGCAAGGGCGTGGGCGATGCGATGCTGGCCGCCTTGATCGAAGCGGCGCGCGAACGCGGCTGGCGCGAGCTGTCGCTCAATGCGCAGGTCTCCGCGTCGGCGTTCTACATCCGCCACGGTTTCGTGCCCTACGGCGCGCGCTTCATGGAAGCCGGCATCGAACACCAAGCGATGCGCCGCGTGCTGGGCGGCGCGACCGCCATCGAAAACCGCGACGCGGCCATCGCCGCGACCACGGCGGTGATCCTCGGCGCGCGGCGCTATGTCTGGGTCTACAGCCGCGAATTGGATCCCGGCCTGTTCGATGCGCCGGCCGTGATCGAAGCCTGGCGCCGCTACGGCACCGCCGGCCACGGCGGCGAAGCGCGGTTCCTGCTGCAGGACGCCGAAGCCGTGCAGCGCGCGCACGCACCGCTGTTGACGCTGGCCCAGCGCCTGCCCAGCCTGTTCCAGTTCCGCGAAGTGGACGACCCGGCCGATCGCGCCTATCCCTCGGCTTTCATCGCCAACGACACCGGCGGTTACTACTTCCGCACGCTCGGCCATCGCTTCGACGGCGAAACCGACCTGGATGGCGCCGGCCGCGCCCGGCAGCTGGCGGAAAGTTTCAAGCCGATCTGGGAGCGCTCGCGCCCCTGCACCGAGTTCCGCGCACTGGGCATCTGATGACGCCTGTAGCCCGGGTGGAGCGAAGCGATACCCGGGACCGAGTCGCGACATGTTTTCCCGGGTATCGCTTCGCTCCACCCGGGCTACGTTTTTGACGGCGCTCTTGTGGGAGGGGCTTTAGCCCCGACATTAGAGCTTGTCGGGGCTAAAGCCCCTCCCACAAAAACATGCAGCTTCGCGCGCCTACGACCATCTAATGATGCGCTGCGGCAATACAAGCGGCTATAATTTCGGTTCTTGCGCGTCCGGCTCCACGGGTTGCGAAAAATCCCGTCGAATCAAGCGCTTGCCCCCATCACGAGCCTAATCAAGCCAGACGTGGACAGTCTTCTCAAGCAGTTTGCGCAGTCCTCCCAACTCGGCGCCAATGCCGCCTTCATCGAGGACCTGTACGAACAGTACCTGGTCGATCCCGACAGCGTCGGGCCCAAATGGAAGGCTTATTTCGATGGATTCAAAGGCCGCGAAGCGGGCGATGTGCCGCATTCGGCCGTCATCGATGCGGTGGCCGAAGCCGGCAAGCTAGCCGCGCGCGGCGTCGCCGTGCTGGGTGCCGGCAGCGGCGACGAACGCGAGCGCCACGTCGGCCGCCTGATCACCGCCTACCGTTCGCGCGGCCACTTGGCCGCCAACCTCGATCCGCTCGGAATGCTCGACAAGCCCGACGCACCCGACCTGGGCCTGGGCTTCCATCGCCTGTCCGAAAGCGACCTGGGCGGCGAGTTCAGCACCGGTGGCGTCGCCGGCCGCGAGCGGATGAAGCTCGGCGACCTGCTCGCTCTGCTCAAGGCCACCTACACCGGCCCGATCGGCGCCGAGTTCATGCACATCGCCGACGCCGAACAGCGCCGTTGGCTGTACGAGCGTTTGGAAAACGCCGGCGGCGATTACAAGCGCACCGAAGACGACAAGCGCCGGATCCTGGAGCGCCTGACCGCCGCCGAAGGCCTGGAACGCTATCTGCACACCAAGTACGTGGGCCAGAAGCGTTTCTCGCTGGAAGGCGGCGATGCGCTGGTGCCGCTGCTGGACAATATGATCCGCCGCGCCGGCGCCGACGGCGTCAAGGACGTGGTGCTGGGCATGGCCCACCGCGGCCGCCTCAACGTATTGGTCAACACGCTCGGCAAATCGCCGCGCAAGCTGTTCGACGAGTTCGAAGGCAAGTTCGAGCACAGCCGCGACGACCGCGCCCACACCGGCGACGTGAAATACCACATGGGTTTCAGCGCCGACGTGCAGACGCCGGGCGGCCCGGTCCATATCGCATTGGCGTTCAATCCCTCGCACCTGGAAATCGTCGATCCGGTGGTAGTCGGCAGCGTGCGTTCGCGCCAGCAGCGCCGCGGCGACACCGAACGCAAGAAGGTGCTGCCGGTGCTGCTCCACGGCGACGCCGCGTTCGCCGGCCAGGGCGTGGTGATGGAGCTGTTCCAGATGTCGCAGGCGCGCGGTTTCCGCGTCGGCGGCACCGTCCACATCGTCATCAACAACCAGGTCGGCTTCACCACCAGCGACCGCCAGGACGCGCGCAGCACGCTGTACTGCACGGATGTGGCCAAGATGGTCGGCGCGCCGGTGCTGCACGTGAACGGCGACGATCCGGAAGCGGTGGTGTTCTGCGCCGAGCTGGCCTTCGACTTCCGCCAGCGCTTCGGCAAGGACGTGGTCATCGATCTGGTCTGCTACCGCCGCCACGGCCATAACGAAGCCGACGAGCCGGCCGCCACGCAGCCGCTGATGTACCAGAACATCCGCGCCCACAAGACCCCGCGCGAGTTGTACGCCGATCGCCTGCTGGCGACCAATGTGCTGAAGGAAGGCGAAGCGCAAACCGTCGTCGACAAGTACCGCGACAAGCTGGACGCCGGCGAAGTCACCACCGAACTGGCGACGGTCAAGCCCGACGAATTCACCATCGACTGGTCGAAATATTTGTCCGGCAAGCTCAGCGACAAGGTCGACACGACCTTCCCGCGCAAGAAGCTCGACGAATTGGCGACCGCGATCAATACCGTGCCGACCGAGATCGTCCTGCACCCACGCGTCGCCAAGATCTACGAAGACCGCCGCAAAATGACGGCAGGCGAACTGCCCGCGGACTGGGGCTTCGCCGAAAACCTGGCCTACGCGACCATCCTCACCGAAGGCAGCCGTTTGCGCCTGGTCGGCCAGGACAGCGGCCGCGGCACCTTCTTCCATCGCCACGCGGTGCTGCACGACCAGAAGACCGACAAGGACTATCTGCCGCTACAGCAACTGGTGAAGAATCCGGAAGACGCGACCATCATCGACTCGCTGCTCAGCGAAGAAGCCGTGATGGCGTTCGAGTACGGCTACTCCACCGCCGATCCCGCCACGCTCGACATCTGGGAAGCGCAATTCGGCGACTTCGCCAACGGCGCGCAGGTGGTCATCGACCAGTTCCTGTCCTCGGGCGAGGCCAAGTGGGATCGCTTGTGCGGCCTGGCCCTGTTCCTGCCGCACGGCTACGAAGGCCAGGGCCCCGAGCACAGTTCGGCACGACTGGAACGCTTCCTGCAGCTGTGCGCGCTGGAGAACATGCTGGTTTGCGTGCCCACTACGCCGGCGCAGGCCTTCCACATGATCCGCCGGCAGATGCGCATGGACACGCGCAAGCCGCTGGTGGTGATGACGCCGAAATCGCTGCTGCGCCACAAGTTGGCCGTGTCGACGCTGGACGAGCTGGCCGGCGGCGAGTTCCAGCATCTGATTCCGGATGCGAAGGCCGATCCGAAGAAAGTCACCCGCGTCGTGCTGTGCTCGGGCCGCGTCTACTTCGACCTGTTCGAGGAAGCGCAGAAGCAGAAGCTGGACAACGTCGCGATCCTGCGCGTCGAACAGCTCTACCCGTTCCCGCGTGCGCAGCTGAGCGCCGAACTGAAACGCTATGCGAAGGCCGGCGAAGTCGTCTGGTGCCAGGAAGAGCCGCAGAACCAGGGCGCCTGGTACCAGATCAAGCACCACCTCGACGCGTGCGTCCAGCCGAAGCAGGCGATTCACTATGCCGGCCGGGCGCGCTCGCCCTCGCCCGCCGTCGGTCATTTCAACGATCACGTCGCCGAGCAGCAGCAGTTGGTCGCCGATGCGCTCACCAATCCGCTCAACGGCAAGCACGCCGCTGAATAACTCTTTCAACTGCGCCGAAAACTAGGACGCCTCCGATGGCCACCGAAATCAAAGTTCCCGTTCTGCCCGAATCCGTCTCCGACGCGACCATCGCGTCCTGGCACAAGAAGCCGGGCGACGCGGTCAAGCGCGACGAGAACCTGGTCGATCTGGAAACCGACAAAGTGGTGCTGGAAGTGCCCTCCACCGTCGACGGCGTGCTGAAGGAAATCAAGTTCAAGGAAGGCGACACCGTCACCAGCCAGCAGGTGATCGCCGTGATCGAGGAAGGCGCCGCCGCGGCGGCTTCTCCCGAAGCGCCGAAAGCCGAGAAAGCCCCCGCCGCCGGTGCGCAGGAAGTGCAGCCGAAAGCCGAGGCCGCGAAGGCCGAAGCCGCCGCGCCTTCGAGCACCAAGCCGGCGCCCGTCGCCAGCGCCAACGAATTGCCGCCCGGCGCGAAATTCACCGCCGCGAAGGAAGGCATCGATCCGTCGCAAGTCGAAGGCACCGGCCGCCGCGGCGCGGTGACCAAGGAAGACCTGGTCAACTACGCCAGCGGCAAGACCGCCGGCGTCGGCGGCGGCGCGCGTCCGGAAGAGCGCGTGGCCATGACCCGCATCCGCGCCCGCATCGCCGAACGCCTGATGCAGTCCAAGAATTCGATCGCCATGCTCACCTCGTTCAACGAGGTCAACCTGGGCAAAGTGATGGCGATGCGCAAGGAGCTGGGCGAATCGTTCGAGAAGGCCAACGGCATCAAGCTCGGCTTCATGAGCTTCTTCGCCAAGGCCGCGGCGAACGCGCTGCAGCGCCATCCGGTGGTCAACGCCTCGGTCGACGGCAACGACATCATCTATCACGGCTACGCGGACATCTCGATCGCCGTTTCCACCGACAAGGGTCTGGTGACGCCGGTCGTGCGCAACGTCGAGCGCCTGTCCTTCGCCGAAATCGAACAGCAGATCGGCGAATACGCCAAGAAAGCCCGTGACGGCAAGCTGGCCCTGGAAGACCTGCAGGGCGGCACCTTCACCATCACCAACGGCGGCACCTTCGGTTCGCTGATGTCTACGCCCATCGTCAACCCGCCGCAGTCCGCGATCCTGGGCATGCACGCCATAAAAGAGCGCGCCATCGTCGAGAACGGCGCCGTGGTCGCCGCGCCGATGATGTACATCGCGCTGTCCTACGACCATCGCATCATCGACGGCAAGGACGCGGTACTGTTCCTGGTCGACATCAAGAACCAGTTGGAGAATCCGAGCCGGATGCTGCTCGGGATGTGATCGCTCTGAAGCCCCTCCCCCACTGGGAGAGGGGTTGGGGTGAGGGTTCGGCGAAGCGACGAGCGTCCGAATAACGTCGTTAATACTGAAATCCGCTACTCCGCCGAACCCTCATCCGCCCTTCGGGCACCTTCTCCCGACGGGAGAAGGAAAAAGCTAGAGGAAGCAAGACATGGCAGAACAATTCGACGTCATCGTCATCGGCGCCGGCCCGGCCGGTTACCACGCCGCGATCCGCGCCGCGCAGCTCGGCATGAAGACCGCTTGTATAGACGCGGCGCTCGGCAAGGACGGCAAGCCCGCCCTCGGCGGCACCTGCCTGCGCGTGGGCTGCATCCCGTCCAAGGCGTTGCTCGACAGCTCGCGCCAGTACTGGAACATGGGCCACCTGTTCGGCGAACACGGCATCACGTTCAAAGACGCCAAGGTCGACATCGGCACCATGATCGGCCGCAAGGACAAGATCGTGAAGCAGTTCACCGGCGGCATCGCGATGCTGTTCAAGGCGAACAAGGTGACGCCTTACTACGGCTTCGGCACGCTGTTCCCGGGCAACATCGTCAAGGTGAAGCAGCATGACGGTTCCGAAGTCGAGCTGAAAGGCACCAACGTGATCCTGGCCGCCGGTTCGGATTCGATCGAGCTGCCGTTCGCCAAGTTCGACAACGAATACATCGTCGACAACGTCGGCGCGCTCGATTTCACCGCGGTTCCCAAGCGTCTGGGCGTGATCGGCGCCGGCGTGATCGGCCTGGAGTTGGGCAGCGTGTGGAAGCGCCTGGGCAGCGAAGTGACCGTACTCGAAGCCCTGCCCGACTTCCTGGCCGCCGCCGATGCCGAAGTCGCCAAGACGGCCGCGAAGGAATTCAAGAAGCAAGGCCTGGACATCCGCCTCGGCGCGAAAGTGTCCAAATGCGAAGTGAAGAAGAAGGAAGTTCACGTCACTTATACGGACGGCGAAGGCGAGAAGACCATCGTCGTCGACAAGCTACTGGTCTCGGTAGGTCGCCGCGCCGCGAGCAAGGGCCTGCTCGCCGATGGCACCGGCGTGAAGCTGGACCAGCGCGGCGTGATCGAAGTGGACGAGCATTGCCACACCGGCGCCGACGGCGTCTGGGCCGTGGGCGACTGCGTGCGCGGCCCGATGCTGGCGCATAAGGGTTTCGAGGAAGGCATCATGGTCGCCGAGCTGATCGCCGGCCTGCCCGGCCACGTCAACTACGACACCATTCCGTGGGTGATCTACACCGAGCCGGAAATCGCCTGGGTCGGCAAGACCGAGCAGCAGTTGAAGGCCGACGGCGTGCCGTACAAGACCGGCAGCTTCCCGTTCGCCGCGCTCGGCCGCGCCGTGGCGATGGCCGAACCGGCCGGCTTCGTGAAGGTGATCGCGCACGCGGAAACCGATCGCGTGCTGGGCCTGCATCTGGTCGGCGTCGGCGTGTCGGAACTCGTGCACGAAGGCGTGCTGACCATGGAATTCAGCGGCTCGGCCGACGATTTGGCGCGGATCTGCCATGCGCATCCCACACTGTCCGAGTCGATCCACGACGCGGCGATGGCGGTGGACAAGCGCGCCATCCACAAGGCGAATTGATTTCGCTTTAGCCCTCTCCCGCTCGCGGGAGAGGGTTGGGTGAGGGCGCGCGCAAACTGCTTAGCTTCGAAATTCGCTGGAGAAGCGAAAGTCACTGGATTCCCGCCTTCGCGGGAATGACAGCTAAAGACAAAGGCAAGCCGGCGATGAAATCCATCTGCGTCTACTGCGGCTCCAACTCCGGCAACAAGCCGGTCTACGCCGAACGCGCGATGGCGCTAGGCACCCGCATCGCCAAGGAAAAACTCGCCCTGGTCTACGGCGGCGGCAATGTCGGCCTGATGGGTATCGTTGCCGACGCGGTATTGGAAGCCGGCGGTGAAGCCGTCGGCGTGATTCCGGCGCAATTGGTCGAATGGGAAGTCGCCCACGACCGCCTGACCCGGCTCGAAGTGGTCGAATCCATGCACGAGCGCAAGGCCCGCATGTTCGATCTGGCCGACGCGTTCGTCGCCCTGCCCGGCGGCTTCGGCACGCTGGACGAAATGTTCGAAATGCTCACCTGGCGCCAGCTGGGCCTGGGCGACAAGCCTTGCGCCTTCTTCGATGTCGACGGCTTCTACGCGCCGCTGATGGCGATGCTGGACCGCATGGTGACCGAACGTTTCCTGCACGCCGACCAACGCACCGACCTGTGGCACGGCGACGACATCGACACCTTGTTTTCCTGGATGCACGCTTACAAGCCGGCGCAGGCATCGAAATGGATGGACGAAAAGCGGCGGCGGGAATTGAGGTAATTCGCCGTCAGGCGCCGCTGCGCCAACGCCGGTGCTCGACCATCATGCACTGGTCTTGGACCACGTCGATTCCCGCGGCCAGAAGGCGTTCGGCGAAACCGTCGTGGCGGATGCCGGTCTGCAGCCAGACTGCGCGTGGCCGAGCCTTGAGCAGATCGTCCAGGTGCGGTTCCAGGTCTGCCGATTTGCGAAAGACATCGACTACATCCACCCGGCCCGGCACGTCGGCGACGTTGCGGTACACCGGCTTGCCGAGGATTTCCGTCACTTCCGGGTAATACACCGGCACCGGAATCACCTCGTAGCCGGCACGCTGCATATACGCCGGAATCATATGCGCCGGCGCGGGCATGCGGTCCGCGGGCTTGATGCCGAGCACGGCGATGCAGCGGACTCCCCCGAGCAAACGGTCGATCTCGCGATGGCTCTGCAGCAACGTTCCGCGCATCAGGCCGCCTCCACCACTACCGGAATTTTGCCGATTCGCGCCTGCCATTCGCGCGGCCCGGTCTTGTGCACCGATTCGCCAGCCGAATCGACAGCCACGGTCACCGGCATGTCTTGCACGGTGAACTCGTAGATTGCTTCCATGCCCAGGTCCTCGAATGCGACCACGCGCGCGGCCTTGATCGCTTTCGAAACCAGATAAGCCGCGCCGCCCACTGCCATCAAATACACCGACTTGTGCTTGCGGATCGCTTCGATCGCCGTCGGCCCGCGTTCGGCCTTGCCGACCATGCCCAGCAAGCCGGTTTCGCTGAGCACCTGTTCGGTGAACTTGTCCATGCGCGTGGCGGTGGTCGGGCCTGCCGGGCCGACCGCTTCGTCGCGCACCGGGTCGACCGGGCCGACGTAATAGATGAAACGTCCGGCGAAATCGACCGGCAGCGTCTCGCCCTTGTTGAGCATGTCGACCATGCGCTTGTGCGCGGCGTCGCGGCCGGTGAGCAGCTTGCCGTTGAGCAACAGCACCTCGCCCGGCTTCCACGATGCGACTTCTTCGCGAGTCACCGTATCCAGATCCACACGACGTCCTTTCGACGCGTCGTAGGTCAGCTTCGGCCAGTCTTCCAAGGAAGGCGGATCCAGCATCACCGGGCCGCTGCCGTCGAGCACGAAATGCGCATGGCGGGTCGCGGCGCAGTTCGGGATCATCGCCACCGGCAGATTCGCCGCGTGGGTCGGATAGTCCTTGATCTTGATGTCGAGCACCGTGGTCAGGCCGCCCAAGCCCTGCGCGCCGATGCCGAGTGCGTTGACCTTGTCGTAGATCTCCAAACGCAACTCTTCCAGGCGGTTGGACGGACCGCGCGCCTGCAGATCGACGATGTCTATCGGCTCCATCAGCGCTTCCTTGGCCAGCAGCATCGCCTTCTCGGCGGTGCCGCCGATGCCGATGCCGAGCATGCCCGGCGGGCACCAGCCGGCGCCCATCGTCGGCACGGTCTTCAGCACCCAGTCGACGATGGAGTCGGACGGATTGAGCATCGCGAATTTCGACTTGGCCTCCGAGCCGCCGCCTTTCGCAGCGACGATCACATCGACCGTATTTCCGGGAACCACCGACACGTTGACCACGGCCGGCGTGTTGTCGCCGGTGTTCTTGCGGCCGCCCGCCGGGTCGCGCAGCACGCTGGCGCGCAGCTTGTTGTCGGGGTGGTTATAGGCGCGGCGCACGCCTTCGTTGACCATGTCCTCCACGCCCATGGTCGCCCCGTCCCAGCGCACGTCCATGCCGATTTTCAGGAACACGGTGACGATGCCGGTGTCCTGGCAGATCGGCCGGTGGCCTTCGGCGCACATCCGCGAATTGATCAGGATCTGGGCCATGGCATCCTTGGCCGCCGGCGATTCCTCGCGCTCGTAGGCGGCGGCCAGGTTCCGGATGTAATCGACCGGGTGGTAATAGCTGATGTACTGCAGGGCGTCG
The DNA here is from genome assembly GCA_035250245.1 of Luteimonas sp. Lineage (GTDB taxonomy): Bacteria > Pseudomonadota > Gammaproteobacteria > Xanthomonadales > Xanthomonadaceae > Luteimonas_C. The sequence goes on from DATFFH010000049.1 coordinate 153,362, forward strand.
GCGACGCTCTGGATGAGGTCGTCCTGGCGGATGGCGCGGGTGGGATTCGTAGTCACGGCGGGCTGAAAGCGGGCTGAGCCGGTCATTTTAGCGCGCCCGGCCCACCGTTCCGGCATTAAACCTTTCGCCGTGGTCAGGCATCTGAATGAGTATGCTGATGGCCACGATGACCGAGCTGATGCCCGCCACCGCGATGGCCGCGCCCGCGCAGGACACCGACGAAGCGCTGGTGCGCGCGTCCAGCGCCGGCGACATGGGCGCCTTCGAGGCGCTCTACCGCCGGCACCTGGGCCGGGTCCACGGCGTGATCCTGCGCCTGGTAGGCGGCCAGCACGGCCGGGCCGAGGATTTGACCCAGGAAGCTTTCGTAAGGGCATGGCAGGCGCTGCCGTCCTACCGTTTCGAAAGCGCCTTCGGCACTTGGCTGTACCGGCTGGCGGCGAACACGGCGCTGATGGAACTGCGCTCGCGCCGCGGCCAGCCGCGGATGGACGCCGACGACGGCTACGATGGCATCGGCAGCGTCGATTCGGCCGGGCACACTACGGCCCTGTCGGCGGATTTGGAAAAAGTCGTCGCTACCCTGCCGCCGCGTGCGCGCGCCGTGCTGGTGCTGCACGATGTGGAAGGCTGGAAGCACGAGGAAATCGCCGCCGAGCTGGACATGGCGGTGGGCAGTTCGAAAGCTCAGTTACACCGCGCGCGCATGCTGTTGCGCGAACGGCTCGGAGGTGAAGCATGACCACGCAAGACCACAACGCGATGCCTCAAGACGACGGCCTGCCCGATGCGCTGCGCTGGCAACTGCGCGCGCTGCGCCGCGAAGCGATGCCGGAACGCGACCTGTGGGCCGGCATCTCGGCGCGCATCGCTGCCGAGCCGGCGGCCGCGCAGCCCGCGCCGGCGGCGAACGTGGTCGCCCTGCCCCGGTCTTCGCACCGCAGGCTCGGCTGGCTGGCGATGGCCGCCTCGGTCGCGCTGGCGGTCGGCCTGGTCTGGCAACTGCGGCCGGCGGGAACCGGAGTGTCTTCGGAAGAATCCGAAACCTTCGCGAGCGCCGCTCCGCATGCTGACCCCACCACCGCGATCCTGATTTCGCGCGAAGCCTCGGCCATGACCTGGGAATACAAGGCCGCCCTGCGCGAGATCGACGCCCACAACCGTCCGGTCGCCGACGCCACTGCCCTGCGCCAGCTGGATCGCAGCGCCGCGGAAGTGCGCAGCGCCCTGAACCAGAACCCCGAAGCTCGTTTCCTGCTCGAACGGCTGCAGAAGCTTTACGCGCAGCGGCTCGCGCTGACCCAGCGCCTCGCTTTGAGTTGAGCTGGCTTCGAACCGAAAATATACAGATTCACCGGAGAACCCTCATGAAACTGCGTCTGCTGACCCTGGCCCTGCTCCTCGGCATCGCCGCCCCGGCCTGGGCGGGCAAGCCTATCGACGAGACCCGCTCGCTCAACCCGCGCGGCACGGTCAGCGTCGAAAACGTGAAAGGCCGCATCGAAGTGCGCGTCTGGGACAAGCCGCAGGTGCACATCGGCGGCAGCCTGGGCGACGGCGTCGAGCGCTTCGACATCGATGGCGGCGGTGACCGCCTCGACATCGAAGTCAAATACCCGAACAACAGCCGCAACAGCGAGCCGACCCACCTGGTGCTGCAGGTACCGACCCTGGCCAGCCTGGACATCGACGGCGTCGCGGTCGACATCGACATCATCGGCACCGCCGGCGCCGAGCTCGGAGTGGACAGCGTCAGCGGCAACGTGACCGTGGCCGGCGCGCCACGCCGCGCCGACATCGAAAGCGTCAGCGGCGAAGTCAAAGTCACGCTCAACAGCAGCGAAGTCAGCGTTCAGTCGGTCAGCGGCAACGTCGAACTGCGCGGCCGCTTGAACGGCAGCGTCGTAGCCGAGACGGTCTCCGGCGATCTGAGCATCGATACCCGCGGCGAACGCCTGCGCAGCCTCAGCGCCAGCAGCGTCTCGGGCAACATCGGCGTCCGCGGCGCCTTGGCCGACGGCGGCAAGATCAGCACCGAATCGGTCAGCGGCAATATCGATATCACGATGCCCAAGTCGCTGTCGGCGAAGGTCAGCGGCGAAAGCTTCAGCGGCGACCTCAGCGCCCCCGGCGCGCACGTCAACCGCGCCAAGTACGGCCCGGGCTCGGATTTCGAGCAGCGCTACGGCGGCGGCAACGGCGATATCCGGATCGAGACTTTCTCCGGCAGGGGCAGCCTGGAATTGAACTGACGCGGCGCGTACGCCTCCGGCGGCATCCTTGACCCTTATTCCCGCTGGAGGCTGCATGCGACGTTTGATCGTCATCTTGGCGCTGTCGATCTGCAGCGCCGGTTCGGTCATCGCCTCCGAAACGCCGAAAGTCGGCGATTCCCGTCAAACGGCGATGGATCGCACGTTCGAACGCCTGGGCGCCGAATTCATCAAGAACGGCCGCACCGACGGCATGTCGATCGCGGTGGTCAAGGACGGCAAGGCGCACTTCTACAACTTCGGCTCGGTCACGCGCGAAGCAACGCAAGCCCCGACCGAACGCAGCATCTACGAAATCGGTTCGATCAGCAAAGTCTTCACTTCGCTGCTGCTGGCGCATGCGGTAAGCGAAGGAAAAATCGGCCTGCAGGACGACATTCGCCGCTACCTGCCCGGCGACTATCCCAATCTGGCCTACGAAGGCACGCCGGTCCGCATCGTCGATCTCGCGAATACGACGTCCGCTTTGCCCGACAACCTGCCGAATCCTTTCCCGCAAGGTAAGTTCGACCCCGACAAGGCGCCCTTCGCCGCTCTGGAGGCGATGAAGGGCTTCAGGCCCGACCAGGTCTACGAAGAACTGAAGACGGCTAAGCTCAGCGCCAAACCGGGCACTACACCTGCACATTCGAATCTGGCAGCCGACCTGCTCGGGCGCATCCTCGAGAAGGTGTACGGCGAACCTTACGAAGCACTGATCGCGCGCTACATCGAAAAGCCCTTCGGCATGGCGTCCGGCACCGGCCGCAGCCGGGCCGGGAACGAAGTGCACGGCTACAACAAACGGCAGGTGGCGATGCCGCGCCTGTACGACCGTTCTTTCCTGGCCGCAGGCGGTCTGCGCTACAGCACGGCCGACATGGCCAAATTCATGGCGGCAGAGTTGGCCGCGGCCGATCCAGCTATTCGCCTCAGCCAACAGCCGGCCTGGGGCGACGTGGACGAAGTCGCCTCCGGTTTGAATTGGACCTTGAACAAGACCGTCGACGGCAAGCTGCGCTTGCGCATGTCCGGCAGCACTTTCGGTTGTTCGAGCTACATCGAACTGTATCCGGACCTGAATTACGCCATCGTCCTGCTCGCCAATCGGCCCGGCGAAACCCAGAACGAGATGCAGGAGCTGGCGACCCGGGCCATGGAGGAGATCTGGGGCAAGCCGCCTGCACTGGCCGCGCTGGAAAGCGCATTGCAGGCGAACGGCTATCAAGACGCCGTGCGCATCGCGGCCGAGGTCCGGCGCAAGCATCCCGACCTTCATCTGACCGAACACTACGTCAACCTGTGGGGCTATCGGCTGCTGGGGGAAAACAAGCCCAAGCAGGCTGTCGGTCTGTTCCTCTACAACGCCGAACTCTGGCCCAAGAGCTGGAACGCTTTCGACAGCCTGGCCGAAGGTTACGAAAAGCTGGGCGACAAGCCGCGCGCGATCGCCAATTACAAGAAATCGCTCGAACTCAATCCGGACAACAAGAACGGCGCCGAGCATCTGCAAAAGCTGCAGGCACCCTAACCAAAAATCGGCATCTCACAGAAGTGGCTTTTCGTAGGAGCGGCTTTAGCCGCGAGCTCTT
>DATFFH010000050.1:0-15167 GCA_035250245.1 Luteimonas sp.
GCCTCGCCGGCCGATGCGGCCTGAATCGCCGCGTTCAGCGCCAGGATGTTCGTTTGCTCGGAAATGTCGTTAATCAGTTCCACGATCGAGCCGATTTCCTGCGAGCTTTCGCCCAGGCGCTTGATTCGCTTCGAGGTTTCCTGGATCTGGTCGCGGATCGAGTCCATGCCGGCGATCGTCTCGCGCACCACGCCCGCGCCCTTGGTCGCGATCTGCACCGAGCGCTGCGCCACGTCCGCCGATTCCGCGGAGTTCTTCGACACCTGGTTGATGCTGGCTGCGATTTCGCTGATGCGATCGGAAGCCGAGGAGATTTCCTGCGCCTGGTGTTCCGCAGCTTCGGCCAGGTGCATCGCGGTCGCCTGCGTTTCCTGCGCGCTGGAGGCCACCTGCACCGAGGTGTCGGTGATCGTCTGCACCAGGCTGCGCAGCTGTTCGACGGCGAAGTTGATCGAGTCCGCGATCGCGCCGGTCATGTCCTCGGTCACGGTCGCCTTCACGGTCAGGTCGCCTTCGGCGAGCGAACCCATTTCGTCCAGCAGGCGCATGATCGCCTCCTGGTTGCGGTCGTTGAGTTCCTTGGTGCTCTGGTAGCGGATGCGCTGGGCGCGGTTGAGGCTGAACAGCAAGCCGGCCAGGGCGAGCAGCACGATCACGCCGGAGACGATGGACACCCACACGCCGCCCAGGATCGAAGTGTCGCGCAGCGAACCGAATGCGGTCAGCGCGCGGAACAGGCCCTGGCTGTCGGACAGCAGCTTGTCCGAACCGGTGGTGATCGAAGCCGCCGCCGCCTGCGCGCGGAACAGGTTCTGCGAAGAACCCGTGATCGCGTCCAAGTCCTTTTTCATCTCGACCCAGAGCGTATTGGCCTGATTCAAGGCGGCGACCGCGGCCGGCGCGGTCACCCGCTGCACTTCGCCGCTGCCACCCTGGCGCAAGCCGGTGAACACGCTGTCGAACACGCCCAGGTCGCGGTTCAGCGCGTCGCCCGCGATCTGCGCGGTCGGGCCGCCGGCGCGCACTTCCGTCAGGCGGCGAGCGAGGTTACCGACCAGCACGTTCTGGCGGACGGCCAGATAAACCTGCGAAGCGGGCGAGCCGCTGGAGGACATCGCGCGCACCACTTCGTCCAGCTGCGCCTGCAACTGCGGCACGCGCTGGTTGAAGCGGTCGGCGTTGCCGGCGAGGTCGGTTACCGCTTTTTCGCTGGCCAGCAACTGGTCGGCGCTCTTGCCCAGCGGCGTCCAGGTCTGGATCACGGTGTCGATCGAACCGGACACGCCGGCGGTGCCGCCGAAGCGCTCGGTGAGCAGCTTCGCATCGCTCTCGATCTGGTTCTTGGTGGAGCGGAACGCGGCGAACGAAGCGGCGTTGCCGCCTACCGCCTCGCGTCCCTGCACCGCCAATCGCTGCGAATTCACCTGGATGTTCGAGGCCGACGTGCTGGCGCCGCCCAGGCGCGACGCTTTCCAGATCGCGTAGCCGGTATTGGCGCCGAAGACCAGGATGGCTCCGCCCAGGATCAGCAGCCAGACGTTGGTACCGATATTGCGGCCTTTGCCGGCTACGGTATCCATCACAGTGCTCATGTTCGACCTCGATCTCTACTGTTTGCTGCGTTTCGGAAGGTTCGCCGCGGTCAGGCCGCGGCTTGCCGGAATTCGGGGGTGCGCGACAGCCGTTCCAGGCTGAAAATGCCCCAGTCGTGATCGCCCAGGCGGTAGCCGCGCTCGACGAAATGGGCGTAACGCCCATCCGCCAGCTGCGCCGCGGCCAATTCGTCCTGGGCCAGTTTCTGTTCTTCGGTGAAGCCGCGCTGGCCGTACAACTCGTCGATCAGCACCGCCACGTCGCCGCCCTGCTGGCGCATGAGCAGCATGCGCTGGCCTTCGTGCAGCACGGTGCGCGCGCCTTCCAGAAACTGCTTCAGATCGATGATCGGCAGCAGATTGCCGCGCACGTTGGCCACGCCCAGCATCCAGGACTGCGCGCCGGGCACCGGTGTGATGGCGGGCACCTGCAGGATTTCGACCACTTCGTCGAAGCCCGAGGCCAGCCGGTGCGAACCGACCCGGTAGGCCACGCCGCGCCACAAGCCGGGCGCGTCGAGCTGCTCGGGCAGGCCGGCGACGTGCGCCAAGCTCTGGCGCTCGTACTCGGCGAGGATCTCGAACGGCGCGGGATTGCGCTTGGACATCATGGCTCAGGCGCCGATCAGCTCGTTGATGCGGGCGATCAAGGCGTCTTCCCGCGGCGGCTTGACGATGTAGTCCTTGGCGCCCTGGCGTAGGCCCCAGGCGCGGTCGGTTTCCATGCCCTTGGTGCTGACGATCAGCACCGGGATGGCGCTCGTCGCCGCGTCCTTGGACAGGGCGCGGGTGGCCTGGAAGCCGTTCATGCCCGGCAGCACCAGGTCCATCAGCACCAGGTCGGGCATTTCGCGACGGCACATCTCGATGCCGTCCTCGGCGTTGCCGGAGGCCAACACCTGGTGGCCGTTGCGCTCCAGCAGCTGGGTCAGCACCGCGGTGTCGGTGGGCGAATCTTCGATCAGCAGAATACGGGCCATGCGTTGCCTTTCCCCCTGGTCAGGCGTTGACGTGTGTACGGATCGCGCTGAGCAGCTCCTCGCGCGTGAAAGGTTTGGTGAGGTATTGCTCGGAACCGACGATGCGGCCGCGGGCCTTGTCGAACAGGCCGTCCTTGGAGGACAGCATGACCACGGGGGTGGACTTGAACATCTGGTTGTTCTTGATCAGGGCGCAGGTCTGGTAGCCGTCCAGCCGCGGCATCATGATGTCGACGAAGATGATCTGCGGCTGCTCGTCGGCGATCTTGGCCAAGGCCTCGAACCCGTCGTTGGCGGTGACGACCGCGTAGCCTTCGCGCTTGAGCAAGGTTTCGGCGGTGCGGCGGATCGTCTTGGAGTCGTCGATCACCATCACCTTCAAGCCGTTCTGGCTCGGTGCGCTGCCCTGGTCTTGCATTCGTTTTCCCCATGCGCGGCGGGAAATTACGCACGCCGCAAAAGCGTCTATATCCCAGTCTCTCAGCAAGGTGTCAAGCATCCTTTATTAAATGGATGGCATGGCAGCGCGCTCGGACGGGGGCCCGGACGGGACGAGTCGCAATCGGTCCCGCAGCGGCAGATTTTGACCCGAATTCCCGCGTTTGTAGCAGCCCGTGTGCCGGCCCCTGTTAACATTCCGGGCATTGCAGGAGTGCTTCATGCCGCTCGACATCGTCGTAGTGATGGACCCGATCGGGTCGATCAAGATCGCCAAGGATTCGACTTTCGCGATGCTGCTGGAAGGCCAGCGCCGCGGCCACCGGCTGCATTACGTCCTGCCGGGCGGCCTGTCTTTGCGGGAAGGGCGCTGCGAGGCTCGCGTCGCGCCCCTAACTGTCCGCGACGATCCCAAAGCCTGGTATGAACTGGGAGATGAGTCACAAATCTCACCGGGCCCTGGCCACGTGATCCTGATGCGCAAAGACCCGCCGGTGGACGCGGACTACCTGCACGACACTCACCTGCTCGGCTTCGCCCAGCGCGCCGGGGCTTTGGTCGTCAACGATCCGCAAGGCCTGAGGGACTTCAACGAGAAGCTGGCCGCCCAGGAATTCCCGCAGTGCTGCCCGCCAACCCTGGTCAGCCGAGATGCGGCCGCGCTCAAAGCTTTCGTCGCCGAACACGGCGACGCCGTGCTCAAGCCGCTGGACGGCATGGGCGGGCGCTCGATCTTCCGGGCCAAGGCCGGCGACGCTAATCTCAACGTCATCCTGGAAACCCTGACCGAAGGCGGCCGTCACCTGGCCATGGCCCAGCGCTACCTGCCGGAGATCGTGGACGGCGACAAGCGCATCCTGCTGGTGGACGGGGAACCGGTGGACTATTGCCTGGCCAGGATCCCGCAGGGCGACGAATTCCGCGGCAATCTGGCCGCCGGCGGCCGCGGCGAAGGCCGCCCGCTGAGCGAGCGCGACCGCTGGATCGCGGCTCAGGTCGGCCCGGAGATGAAGCGTCGGGGGATGCTGTTCGTGGGGCTCGACGCGATCGGCGATTACCTGACCGAGGTCAACGTCACCAGCCCGACCTGCATCCGGGAGTTGGATGCGCAGTTCGGGATCAACATCGCGGGGATGCTGTTCGACGTCATCGAAAGCAAAGTGGCGTAAGAGCTTTGGACACGGATCAAGTCCGATACAGGCGGATAAAAGCATATAAATTGAAAAAGCTTTATCCGTGTCTTCAGATTTTGATCCGCGTCTAAAAGGCTTTTGAAGGCTCCGATGTCCGCCATCCCCGCCCCGCCCCCCGTGCAGATCGGCGAGAACCAGCGCCTGACCGCGTCGCTGGCGCTCTCGCTGCTGCTGCACGGCATGCTGATCCTAGGGTTGGGCTTCGCGCTGGACGATGCGGCGCCGGTGATGCCGACGCTGGATGTGATCCTCACCCAGGCCCAGACCCCGCTGACGCCGAAACAGGCCGATTTCCTGGCCCAGGCCAACAACCAGGGCGGCGGCGAACACGACAAGACCCTGCGCCCGCGCGAGGCCGAACTGGGCCAGGTACCGCAACCCGAAGCCGGCGTCGCGCCGCGCGATTTGCGCGCGCAGGCGCCCGCGCCGCAACCGCCGCCCGAAGCGCGCGTGGTCAGCACCCGCAACGCCGAAACGCAGATGCCGACGCCGCAGGCCACACCGACTCCGACCGAAACGCCGCTGCCGCAAGGCGACCAGAAGGTGGAACGCGACCTGGCGATGGCGCGGCTGGCGGCGGAAATCCACCTGCGCTCGCAACGCTACGCGAAACGGCCCAAGCGCAAGTTCGTCTCGGCCAGCACCCGCGAATACGTTTACGCGACGTATTTGCGCTCGTGGGTGGACCGGGTGGAACGGGTCGGCAACCTCAACTATCCCGACGAAGCGCGCCGGCGCCGTATCGGCGGCGTGGTGGTGATCACCGTGGCGATTCGTCGCGACGGCAGCGTGGAGCGCGCGGATGTCATCCAATCCAGTCATATCCCCATGCTGGATTCGGCGGCGCTGCGCATCGTGCGCCAGTCCGAACCGTTCGAGCCTTTGCCCAAGACCGACGAGAACGTGGACATCCTGCACGTGACCCGCACCTGGCAGTTCATGCCCGGCGGCGAGCTGATCGACCGCTGACATGACCAAGTTCGAATACCTGTCGGTGCTGACTTCGATCATCATCGGCCTGGCGCTCGCGAATCTTCTGTCGGGCGCGGCGCGCTTGATCCAGTTGCGCGTACGAGTGAAGCCGCATGCCACCACGTTGTGCTGGATGGCGATGCTGTTCCTGGCCAACATCCAGATCTGGTGGGTGGCCTTCGAACGGCGCGAGGCGAACGAATTCTCGTTCTTCGCTTTCTTGCTTTATTTGATGATGCCGATCGCGACTTTCCTGGTCAGCTTCCTGGTGCTGCCGGATCTGGGCGACGAGGATCAAGTCGATCTGGCCAAGAATTTCGACGGCAACCGGCCATGGTTCTTCGGTTTGCTCGGCCTGGTGCCGGCAGTAAGTCTGGTCGAGGAATGGACTCACGACGGCAGCATCCCGCTGGACGCCGACGCCGCGTTCCGGTTCGTGTTCCTGGGCCTGTGCGTTCTTGCCGCTTGCGTGCGCAACGCGCGATTCCAATTCTGGAATGCGCTGTTCGTGCTCGTCGGTTTCGTGGCTTACGTTTCGGTGCTGTTCCTGCAGTTGCGCTAACCGCTTCGGCTTTTTTGTAGGAGCGGCTTTAGCCGCGAGCTTTTCCTTCAAATCGCGACATCGCAACGATTTCAAAGAAAAAGCTCGCGGCTAAAGCCGCTCCTACGAAAAGCGAAAGCTACAGCTTCTTCCAGACGAAACCTTCGCCGCGCCGGTAGTACACGCCCACCGCCCGCGCATACAGCTTCCGCGCCGGCACCAAGCCGAATTCGCGCCCGTCGCGGCTGTTGCCGCGATGGTCGCCCACCAGCAGCACCTGGCCTTGCGGAATACGCAGATACGGAACGTCGGGACCGCCGCCGTCGCGCAAGTCCAAGTGCACATAGCGTTCGCCGAAACGTTCGGTTTCGCCGTCTTCGGAAGCGGCCAGCGGCCTGCCGTCGATCGAAAGCCGGCCATCGATCAAACTGACTTCGTCGCCACCGACCGCGACGACGCGCTTGATCAACCGCGTGCCGTCGACCGGCGATTTCAACAGCACGATATCGCCGCGCTGCGGCGTGCCGCGCGGCATGATTTCGATGTCGGTGTACGGCACCCGCAAGCCGTAGGCGCTCATGTCCGCGACGACGCGGTCGCCCACCTGCAAGGTCGGCTCCATCGAACCGCTGGGCACGTTATAGTGGTTGGCGAACGAAGTGCGGGCCACCGCCAGCAGCACGAGCATGACCAGCAAGGGCCGGGCTTCGGCCTTGAGCCAGCCGAGCAGGCCGGAATTCGGTTCGCGCTGCGAGGTCTTCATCAAGGCGTCCCTAAGCGTACCTTGGCAGAGACCGAGTCCGGCCTGGATAGTTCCAAGGATTCGCGGCTCGGACGCTTTGGCTTCAAGCCGTCATTCCCGCGAAAGCGGGAATCCAGTGACTTGCTCCCTTACACGCAGCAAAGTTCCAAAACAAAGTCGCTGGATTACGCGCCGCTCCTGCGGCGCGCCCTTCGGGCCATTCGCTACGCGAATGTTCGCTCCGGCATCCTGCCTCCGCAGTCCGGCTTTCGCGGGATGACGGCTGAAGATCAACGGCGGCTGTCGCGCAGCGCCTGCTGTTGCGCCAAGGTGAGCGCGACGTTGTCGCGCAGGTAAGCCGGCTCGAGCCGCTCCGGCGCCACGCTCTCGCCGCGCGCGAAAGCGGCGGCGGCCAGGCGCGCGAGGTCGGCCGCATGCGGCAATGCCGCCGCATCGACGCGGCACAATTGCGAAGCCAGGCCTTGTCGCAAATAGCCTTCGACGGCCGCGAAACCGGTGCCGACGCCTTCCCAATTCGCATCCGCATCCGGCAGCCGCACCAGCTCGGGCGCGCCGACGCTTTCAGCGGACAGCAACGCCATTTTCTCGCCTTCGCGATGGAAAGCCGCGGCATACACCTCGCCCATGCGCGCGTCGATCGCGGCCAGCACGCGCGGGCCTTCGCCGCGCATCGCCAGCACGGCCAACGTCGATACCGGCACCACCGGCTTGTCCAGGGCCAGCGCGATGCCCTGCGCGATCGCGATCGCCAGGCGCACGCCGGTGAACGCGCCCGGCCCGCGCCCGACCGCGATCGCGTCGAGTTGGGATTTTGCGATGCCGGCTTCGGCCAGCAGCGCCTCGGCCCAGGGCAAGGCGAGTTCGGCATGGCGGCGCGGGGCGATCTCGAAACGCTCGCGCAGCTCGCCGTCGATCGACAGCGCGACCGAGCAGGCTTCCGTGGCGGTTTCAAAGGCGAGGAGTTTCAAGGGCTGCACGCAAGGATCGGCAACTCGCATAGCTTCGTGCTTTTCCCCCCTTTGAAAAAGGGGGGCTGGGGGGATTTGCTTTTGCTTCCCATCGCGTTCGCAGAAAAATCAGGCAAGAGCAAAAGCAAATCCCCCTTGATCCCCCTTTTTCAAAGGGGGAAATACTCTTCGGAGAGTTCGACGCGGCCCGGCTGGGGAATGCTCGCACCGTCCTCCGAGAAAAACGCCGTCACGTCCTCGATCCGGCGCGTGCGCGGCAACGGCGGCAGCGAATCCAGGAAGATCCGGCCATACGATTTGCCCAGCAGCCGCGGGTCGCACAGCACCAGCACGCCGCGGTCGGTTTCGCTGCGGATCAGGCGCCCCGCGCCCTGCTTCAGCGCGATCACCGCCTGCGGCAATTGCTCGTCGCGGAACGGATTGCCGCCGGCCCGGCGAATCGCGTCCAAACGCGCTTCGAACACCGGATCGTCGGGCGCCGCGAACGGCAGCTTGTCGATCACCACCACGCTCAGCGCCGCGCCGACCACGTCCACGCCCTCGCGGAAGCTGGCCGCGCCCAGCAATACGCCGTGGCCCGATTCGCGGAACCGCTGCAGCAGTACGTGCCGCGGCGCTTCGCCCTGCACAAACAGTGGCCAGGGCAGATCGCGCAAGGCCTCCGCGGCTTCGCGCAGCGCGCGGTGCGAGGCGAACAGGACGAAGGCGCGTCCGCTGGACGCTTCCAGCACCGGCCGCAATGCGTCGATCAGGGACGTGTTGTAGCCGCGCGACATCGGTTCTGGCAGGTTCGGCGGCAGGTAGCACAGCGCCTGCGATTCCCAATCGAAGGGGCTCGGTTCCAGCAGCGTTTTCGGATCGTCCAACCCCAAACGCGTGGCGATGTGTTCGAAGCGGCCCTCCACCGCCAATGTCGCCGAAGTGAACACCCAAGCGGCCTGCGAACGTTCGCGGTGCGCGCGCAAAGGCCCGGAGACGTCCAGCGGCGTGCGCTGCAGGCGGAAACCGCGCGGCGACAATTCGTACCAGCGCACGTCGTCGTCGGGTTCGGCGAATTCGTCGTCGTGGTCGCGCGGCGTGCGCCAGCGCTGCAAGCGGCCGATGAAGTCGCGGGCGCGGGCGTGGCAGCCGTCGAAACCGGGCGAAGCGTCGCGCAGCGGTTCCAGCGCGGCGGAGATCGTGTTCAGCGCTTCGGCCAGCGCATCGAAACCCTCGCTCACGCCCGCATCATGCATGGCGCGATGACGCGTGCCGCGCGGAGGCAAGGCCTCCATGGCCGCGCGCAGCGCGCGACTCGCATGCTCTAGCATTTGCGCCGGCTGCTGGACCGCCGCCAGCGAACCTTGCACGTCCTTGCATTCGGCCAACGCGTCGCGCGCGAGTTCGACCAGCGGACGCGCGCCCAAGCCTTCGCCGAAGAATTGCGCGGCCAATTCCGGCAGTTGGTGCGCTTCGTCGACCACGAAGGCCTGCGCGCCCGGCAGGATTTCGCCGAAGCCTTCCTGCTTCAACGCCAGGTCGGCCAGCAGCAGATGATGGTTCACGACCACCACGTCCGCCGCCTGCGCGCGCTGCCGTGCCTGCACCACGAAGCATTCGCTCCACAGCGGGCATTCGGTGCCCAGGCAGTTCTCCGCGGTTGAGGTGACCATCGGAAGCAGCGGCGAATCCTCGGGCAGCGCGTCGATTTCGGCCAGATCGCCCATCTTGGTGCGGCCGCTCCAGGCGACGATGCGCTGGAACTGGGTGATCTGCTCGCGCGAGGTGAAGCGTGGCTCGCCTTTGGCTTTTTCCAAGCGATAGCGGCACAGGTAGTTGGCACGCCCTTTCAACAGCGCGGTCTTCAGGCCGGTCCCGAGCGCATCGCGCACCCGCGGAAGGTCGCGATGGTAGAGCTGATCCTGCAACGCGCGCGTGCCGGTCGAGACGATGGTCTTCAAACCCGACAACAGCGCAGGCACCAGATAGGCGTATGTCTTGCCGGTGCCGGTGCCGGCTTCGGCCAGCAGCATCCCGCGCTGCTCGAACGCGTGCGCCACCGCCTCGGCCAAGCGTTGCTGCGCCGAACGGGGCTGGAAGGCGGCGATGTTGCCGGCCAGCGAACCGCCTTCGGAAAGCGCGGCGCGGCTGGATTCGGCGAGCGAGGACATCGAGTTCACCGCGCTAGTTTCTCACGTCGCCGCTGCTGTTGTTCTTCGTAGGAGCGGCTTTAGCCGCGAGCTTCTTCATTCAGGTCGCGGCGACTTGAGGGAAACAGCTCGCGGCTAAAGCCGCTCCTACGAAAAGCGAGCTTAGAAGCGCTCGAGGGCGGCGACTTTGCAGGCCTCCGCCTGGGTCTTGGCCGCTTGCGCGCCGGCGGCGTCGCCGGCGACCAGTCTCGCTTGCTCAATCGCGGCCCAATGTCGCCGGCACAGCGGACCGACCTTGGCGCCTTTTTCGAATGCGCGGCGGGCGAACGTTTCCGCTTGTCCGGGAGCGCCCGACAGCAATGCGATTTCGGCACGCTCCTGCAGCGTCGCCGGATCGTCGGGGGTGATCTCCAGCGCCTTGTCCAAGGCCGCTGCGGCATCGGCATAACGCTTTTCGCGCTCGAACTTCGCCGCATCCTCGCGCAAGTCTTCGGCCATCGGATCGCGCAACGGCTGCACCGCCAGTTCGCTGTTGTCGTCGCCGGCGGCGGCGCGCACCTGCGCGACCATCTGTTCGGGCGTCGCCGAAGTCAGCGACGAACTCTGGATGAGCGGCGCCGAAGCACAGGCCGCCAATGCGGCGGCCGAAAAAACGAGGCAAGCGACGCGAAAAGCGGAAGTCATCGAATTCATTGCTCCGGTTCCGCCGGCGGCGGCGCGTTTTCCTGTTCCTGCGGACGCGGCTCGTCCTTGCCCCAGCCGAACCATTCGCGCCAACCGCCGCCGCTTTCCTCCTGCGGCTGGGCGACAGCGCAAGGCTGGTAAGCCGGCGCGTAACCGGCGACGAAGGCGAAGCGGCGCGCGCCAGGGCAGCCGGCATCCGTGCTGTTGGACTGCGCCACCCACTGCCATTCCAGGCCCTTGTCCGACACTTGCAGCGGCGCGCTCGGCAAGCGCGAGAAGATGCCCGACCAGACCTTCATCGCACCGGTGGAGCCGTACAGGCCGGTCTGTTCGTTCTGGTCGTTGCCGACCCAGACCACAGCCAGATGGTCGCCGGTCCAGCCGGCGAACCAGCTGTCGCGGCTGTCGTTGCTGGTGCCGGTCTTGCCGGCGGCCTGCAAGCGGCCCAGACCGTCGTTGACCAATTGCCGGCCGGTGCCGTTGGTCACCGCATGCTGCAGGGCAATGGTGATCAGGCGCACCGCGATCGAATCGCCTTCCTGCGCCGGCGTCGGCGCCTTGTCGTAGCGCTTCACCGGCTTACCGTCGCGGTCGAGCACGCCGCGCACCGCGTGCAGCGATTGCAGTTCGCCGCCGCTGGCCAGGAACTGGTATAGCTGCGCCATCGCGTACGGGCTCAGGTCGATCGCGCCGAGAATCAGCGACGGCCGCGGCTCCACGTTCAGACTGGCCAGGGTGTGCATGAGGTCGGCGACCACCGCCGGATCCACTGCCATGCCCACGCGCACCGTGGCCTGGTTATAGGACTGCGCCAAGGCATCGATCAGGCGCACGGTGCCGTGGCTGCGGCCGTCGGAATTGCCGGGCGTCCAGCGTCTGCCCTTGCCGAGCGTGACGGTGACCGGCGAATCGTCGACCCAGCTGGCCAGCGAATAGCGATCCAGCAAGGCCAGGGCGCGTAAATAAACGAACGGTTTCAACAACGAACCGACCGGCCGCTTGGCTTCCACCGCGCGATTGAAGCCGGGCTGGGCGAAATCGCGGCTGCCGACCACGGCCACCACTTCGCCGTCGTGCACGTCGGTGATCACCAGCCCGGCCTGCAGCGCCGGCCGGCGCTTGCTGTCCAGCGACTTCAGCGTGCGCGTCACCGCGCCTTCGGCATAGGCCTGCGCGGAAGGCGACATGCCGGTCAGCACGCTCAGGCCCGCGCCCTGCAGCGCATCGGCCGGATAATCGCGGGCCAATTGCCGGCGCACCAGATCGACATAAGCCGGAAAACGGTTCGCGGCCAGGCTGCCCGGCGACTGGGTGATGCCGAGAGGAGCTTTCAAGGCGCGGTCGTATTCGGCCTTGTTGATCAGCTCGGTTTCCAGCATCTCGCCCAGGACGAAATCGCGGCGCTGCTTGGCGCGTTCGGGATTGCGGCGCGGGTCGTAATAGGAAGGGCCGCGGATGATGCCGACCATCAGCGCGATCTGTTCGGTGGACAGGTCGCGCAGATCGCGCCCGAACCAGAACTCCGAACCCGCGGCGACGCCGTGGATCGCTTGCGCGCCGCGCTGACCCAGATAGACCTGGTTGAGATAGGCCTCGAGGATGGTGCCCTTGTCGTAGCGCGCTTCGATCAGCAGCGCGTACAGGATTTCGTTGAACTTGCGAGTGAGCGTCTGCTCGCGGCCGATGCCGAGCAATCCGCTGCGGGCGAGCTGCTGGGTGAGCGTGCTTGCGCCTTGCTTGGTTTCGCCGGAGCGCACGTTGACGAACAAGGCGCGCGCCATGCCGCTCAGGTCGATGCCGTAATGGTGGGCGAAGTCGCGGTCTTCCACCGCTTGCAGCGTGTCGGTGAGCAGTTGCGGCACTTCGCCGATGCGCACCAGCCGGCGCTCTTCCTGCTGCTGGCCGTAGAGCGTGGCGATGCGCGCGGGATCCAGCATCGCTGATTTCAATGCGCGCTTGCGCGCCGCATCGCGCAGGGAAGCGACGCGGCCGCCCGAGAGCGTCACTTCGATCCGGGTCGGACCGATCTTCTTGTCCACGTCCTGGAAGCCGCGGCTGGCGATCAGCCAGCGGCCGCCGTTGCGCGCGTACGTGCCGGGGCGCACGCCGGCGCCGTCGTCGCGATAGGCGGAAGCGTCCAGTTCGGTCTTCAAGGTCTGCGCATCCATCGCCAAACCGGGACTCAGCTGCAACGGCCGCGCGAACACCCGCGTCGGGATCTGCCATTGGAACTGGCCGAAACGCTGCCCGACCTGGTAGTTCAGGTACAGCGTGTACGGAATCAGGAAACCCAAGCCCAAACCGATCGCCGCCAAGCCCCAGGTGAACAGGCGGCGGCGCCAATCCGGCGGCCCGCCCTGGTCGTCGGTGTCGTCTTCGTCGTAGTCGATGCGGGCCACGGGGATGCGATAATGAACGGACAGCGGAGTCTAGCTTAGTCTCCGGGGGGCGCATCCCAACGCCCTACCCCCAGTCAGCCGGAGTTCTGCAAGCATGTCGTTTTCCCTGGCCGAAGCGCGCTTCCTGTTCGACCGCGCTTTCGGCCTCGCACGACGCGGCTTGGCCAGCTTGCGCACCCGCGGATGGCGGGCGAGTTGGGAGCGGGTCAAGGCGCAATTCCATCGGGTCCCGGTGCATCATCGCGCAACACCGTATTTTCCGGCGGAAGGCTCCTCGGTTTTCGCAGTGCCGTCCGATCCGGCCCCCACTGCGAGCATCGTCGTTCCTGTCTACAATCAAGTCGCGCATACCATCGCTTGCCTGCGCGCCTTGGCTGAGCATCCGCCCGAGGCCTCTTGCGAGATCATCGTCGTCGACGATGGGTCCGCCGACGGCACGCTGCGCTTGCTGCCGCAGATCGGAGGCCTGCGCTATCACCGACGCGCATCAAACGGCGGCTTCATCGCTGCGTGCAACGATGGCGCCGTCCTTGCCCGCGGCGAATATCTGGTATTTCTCAACAACGACACGATCCCTCAGCCTGGATGGCTGGACGCCTTGCTCCGCGTATTCGACAACGATCCCGACGTGGGGCTGGCCGGCTCCCAGTTGCTGTATCCCGACGGCCGGCTCCAAGAAGCGGGCGGCGTGGTCTTCTCCGACGGCAGCGCCTGGAATTACGGGAAGTTCGAATCACCTTACGATCCCCGCTACGCCTATCTCCGTGTAGCCGACTATTGCTCCGGCGCTGCCATCGCCATTCCGCGCGAACTTTTCCGGTCGCTGGGAGGATTTTCCCAGGCTTATGCCCCCGCGTATTACGAAGACACTGATCTGGCGTTCGCCGTCCGCGATGCCGGGAAACGGACGGTATATCAACCGGATTCGCAAGTCGTCCACGTCGAAGGCGCGACAGCAGGCAGGGATACCCATAGCGGCGCAAAAGCCTACCAGGCCAAGAACTGCGCCAAATTCTTCGCGCGCTGGCACGATGCACTCGCGAAGCAGCTTCCCCCCGGCACCGTTCCGACGCCGGCCCTGCTGCACCGCGAACAACGCCAGATACTGGTCGTCGATGCATTGACGCCAACTCCCGACCGCGATTCCGGATCTCTGCGCCTGATCAATTTGATGCGCCTGCTGCAGCAGGAAGGGGCGCACGTGGTGTTCCTGCCTGCCGACCTCAAGCAGTGCGGCCGATATACGCAAGCGTTGCAGCGCATGGGGGTGGAGACCTGGTACGCGCCGTATTCGGGCAGTGCGCCGGCCTGGTTCCGCGCCAACGGCGGCCGTTTCGATGCAGTAATGCTCAGCCGCCATTATGTGGCGAGCGAATTCCTGCCCCTGGTCCGCGAGCACGCGCCTCGCGCGAAAGTGATCTTTGATACGGTGGATTTGCATTACCTGAGGGATGCGCGCGGCGCAGATTTGAGCGGCGACAGGAGCGCATCGAACAGGGCTCGGGCTACCAGAAAGCGCGAACTCGACATCATCGGTCGCAGCGACGTCACCTTCGTCGTGAGCGAGGCGGAACGCGAGTTGCTCGCGAAGGACGCTCCGGCCGCTGCCGTCGAACTGGTCTCCAATTTACACGCCAGGACCGATGCCGGGCGCAGTTTCGGGCAAAGACGCGACCTAGTGTTCGTCGGCGGATTCCGCCACCCGCCGAATGTCGATGCAGTCCTGTGGTTCGCCGACGAAGTGTTTCCGTTGATTATCGGGAAGCTGCCCGAGGTCCGCTTCCATTGCATCGGCGCCGATCCTCCTGCCGCCGTGAGCCGTCTGGCCCAGCGCAAAGGCGTGCTTGTGCACGGCCACGTACCGGACATCGATCCCTACATGGACGGCGCCCGGATAGGACTGGCGCCGCTGCGCTACGGCGCCGGGGTGAAGGGCAAGGTCAACTTGAGCATGGCGCATGGCCAGCCCGTGGTCGCCACGCCCTGCGCGGTCGAAGGCATGCATTTGCGCGACGGCCACGACGTATTGGTGGCGGAATCGGCGGAGGACTTCGCCGCGGCGGTGTTGCGCTTGTATGAAGACGAAGCGCTATGGGAAACGCTGTCCAGGAACGGCCTGGACAACGTGGCACGCCACTTCTCTCCGGATGCTGCCCGGGAAACGGTGCGCCGCGTATTTTTCAGCGATCGGCGTTAGCGGCCGCTTTCACCCGCTCCGCGAACTCGTCCAAGCCAGGCGCGTGCGCATCCAGGGCGCGCGCCTGACCCACGGCGTTTTCGGCGAAAGCGATTTCTCCCGCGCCCAGCCGCTCATTGCCGACCGCCACCCAGCGCTGGGCCAGGCGTGTGCGCGCCCCGCGCATGGCGCGATCCCCGGGCTGCAATAGCTGCCAGGCTTCCAGACAAGCCTGAGCGCGGCGCAGGCTATTGCCGCGCAATTCGTCCTCGTAGCAGCGCCGCACTTCGGGCACCACGCGCGCCGCCGCGCGACGCACCGCGGGATCGGCC
>DATFFH010000051.1:0-9276 GCA_035250245.1 Luteimonas sp.
GATGGCGATGCGCCCGCGCGCGCCGGCGCCGGCCACGGCGTTGGCGCTCATGCCGGCCAGCGCGGCGCTCATCGCGTTGCCGCGGTTGATGCGGGTGTCCAGTTCGCCGACGCGGCGTTCCAGCGTTCCCACCCGGCCATCGAGGTTGAAGCCTGCCAGCTGTTCGATGCGGCTGTCGGTATAGGCGTTGGCCGAGGACAGCGTTTGCGCGTCGCCGGCTTGCATCTCGCCTTTGACGTTGGCGATCTGGTCGTCGGTGTAGGCGTTGGCGGCGGTGCCGCCGGTGGCCACGGCGGTGTCGGTGTAAGCCTTGGCCGTGTTCAAGCTGGCGTTGAGCTGGTTGAGGTTCACCGCGTCGGTGCCTTGCGTGCCGTCGGCGACGTTGACGATCTGGCGTTCCGCACCCGCGGCGCCCACCGAGACGGTGTTGATGCGGTCTGCGACCGACATCGAACCCAGCGCCACGCTGTCGATCGCCAAGGCCTGGCTGCCCGCGCCGATGGCCACCGCGCGCTGATCCATCGCCTGCGCGCCGGGCCCGAAAGCGGCCGAATGGTCGCTGGCGGCCAGCGTCGTTTCGTCCGCGTCCTGCACGCCGTCGCCGTTGCGGTCGAAGAAACCGCCTGCGGCGATGCTGTTGTTGCCGGTGGCGAAGGCGAAGAAGCCCAATGCGGTGCTGCTTGTACCGGAAGAGATGGCGAAGGTGCCGATGGCGGTGCTGTCCACGCCGAGGGCCTGATTGAACGAGCCGAAGGCGTGGCTGCCGTCGGCATCAGCCAGGTTGTCGGTGCCCATGGCAGTGCTGCCGACGCCGTTGGCCTCATTGGAGAAGCCGAGTGCGTTGCCGAAATCGGTACTAGCAGTGTTATTGCTACCGATAGCTAGGCTTTGATTGCCCGCCGCGTTACTGAAAGCTCCAACAGCGATGCTACTGGAGCCATCGGCGAAGTTAACTCGGCCAATGGCGACACTATTTTCGCCTGTTGCATGATTCTCCACGCCAAGCGCCGTACTGAACAATCCTGCCGCCTCGTTTAAATTCCCTAACGCCGTGCTTCCAGTTGCAGTAGCAGAGTTAGAGAGTCCGATCGCTGTTGAGGAACTTCCTGTTGCGTCATTAGAGCGACCCGCAGCGGTGCTATTGCCGCCGCTGGCAAGGTTGTCGGCGCCGAGTGCGCTGCTAAATCCGCCACTAGCGACATTTCCAGAGCCCACTGCCGTAGCAAGGTTGTTCATGGCCCACGAACCCGAGCCGATCGCAGTGGCACCATTACCGAAGGCCCTGGTGAGTTCGCTGCTGTCATCAGGAATATTGTCGCCATTCGTATCAATATCAACATCAATGATGCCGTTGTTGTTCTTGTCAAAAAAACCACCTAAGGCCACGCTTCCATTACCCGTCACTACGGTCCCAACGCCGAGACCACTGCTGTAGTCTCCGTTGACAACATTTCGAACGCCGACGGCAATGCTGCTAATGCCATTGCTGGTATTAGATCCGCCGAATGCCTGGGCGCCTGGGCCGTTGGCTATGTTGCCTCTGCCGAACGCGCTGCTGGAATCTCCATTGGCATGGTTAAGCAATCCACAGGCGACGGCGCCAAAGTTGCCAAGAGCATCGCTGCCCCCATCGACTTCGTCTAGGTCGACGCCGTTATTCATGTCGCAGGTATTGGCATTGCCGGCGTAGACCGGAGTCATGGCCACGACGGACAGCAGAGCCAGTGCAAGAGCTGTCGGTCGAGCAAGCGCCGCATAGTTGCGGAAGTTGGTGAGCTTCATCTGGTCGGATTCCACGTGGAAGGGCTACCGCAATTTCGGCAGTGGCATGAAGGACGGAATCCGCTGAAAAAGCGGCCTTGGGATGGCTTAAGAGGCGTCATTCCCGCGAAGGCGGGAATCCAGTGCCTCCGCTTATTTCGGAGAGGAAGCCGCTGGATCCCCGCTTTCGCGGGGATGACAGCTTTAAGAAGCGGCGAAGGCGCAAGCGGCTACAACTTCAACCCGAACCCAACCCCGCCCGAGCGCTCCGAACCGCTGAACGCGCCGCCCAGCGTGAACACCGCACGCTTGCCCACGGCCTTGCCGTAGCCGATCGACAACGCGCTCTGTCCGCCATGGAAACCCGCGCCCACCGACAACATGCCGCGCGGCGCATCGGGTGCGAAAGCGCCCGCCGCCGCGATGCCGGTCATCTGCGACATCGCCGCGCCCAGCGCGCCGACGCGGCCGATCTGACGATCGACCTGGGTGAACCGCTGATCGATTTGGGCGAAGCGCTGATCGATTTGAGCGAAGCGCTGGTCGGAAATCCCGGCCATCGCGTTCAACTGGTTGACGTTCACCGCATCGGTGCCCTGCGTGCCGGCGGCGACGTTGGTGATCTGCCGTTCATCGCCGGCTTTGCCCACCGACACGGTGTCGGCGCGATCGGCCACCGATCCGGAACCCAACGCCACGCTGCCATCGGCCTGGGCTTGGCTGCCGAAGCCGAGCGCCACGCTGCGCTCGCCGTCGGCGAGGTTGCTCTGGCCGATGGCCACGCTGGCCGCGCCGTTGGCGGAGTTGAAGTTGCCGACGGCCACGCTGCTGGTGCCGATGGCATGGTTGCCGCGACCGACCGCGGTGCTGTCGTTGCCGACGGCTTCGTTTTCCGAACCGAAAGCGCTGCTCACCTCGCCGCTAGCCTGGTTGAACGAACCGAAAGCGTTGCTGCCCAAGCCGGAAGCGTTGTTGTTGTTGCCGATCGTAGAGCTGTACTGGCCACTAGCGACATTGACGTTGCCCACGGCGGAAGAGAAGTCCGCGGTAGCCCAGTTGCCGCTGCCGATGGCCGAAACCGAAAGGCCTGTCGCGAGATTGGAATTGCCGACCGCGCTGCTGTAGCTTCCTATAGCGTTGTTAAAGCGGCCCAGACTGGTGCTTGCGATGCCTTCCGCTGTATTGAAAGAGCCGTAAACGCTGCTGCCGTCGCCGTTCGCGTTATTGTTGTTGCCGACTGCCGTGCTGTTCGTGCCCAGCGCACTGTTCTCATTGCCGAGAGCCACACTGGAAAAGCCGGTTGCCACATTGTCGGCGCCCATCGCCGTGCTTCTCTCGCCCTGGGCCGTGTTGCCACGGCCGACGGACAGGCTGGAGAGGCCGGTCGCGTCGTTGGAAGTGCCTACGGCCGTGCTGAAATCGACCGTGGCGTTATTCGCACTGCCAAGGGCAGTGCTGTTGGTGCCGCTTGCGGTATTGAAACCGCCGTATGCACTCCCGAAGGTGCCGCTAGCGTCGTTAAAGCGGCCGAATGCCGTGCTTTGCACACCGCCAGCAGTGTTGTTGCTGCCGCAGGCGAAAGCATCCAGGCCCGTAGCCGAGCTGCCGCCGTCGAGTTCGGCATCGTTATCGACGCCATTGTTGATGTCGCAGGTATTGGAATTGCCGGCGTAGGCAGGCGCCGCCAGCCCGCTGGCGAGCAAAGCCAGGGCCAGTGCCGTAGGTCGAAGGAAGGTGGTGGTGGGCGAATTTGAGGTGAAGAAGTTCATCTGGTCGGACTCCGTTCTTTAGGGCTGCCAGGATTGGCAGTGGGTTAAAGGACGGAATTCAGCAAAGAAGTGGCCATGTTTTTTGAGGCCCACACCGCATGGAAAACCAGTGGTAGTAGCGGTTGATGCGATCGGACGTTCCGCGCGCCCTCACCCAACCCTCTCCTGCAAGGGGAGAGGGCTAAAGCGAGGGGCTAAGCCGGTGCTCCGCCGCGGGCTCAGCCCGCAATCGGCAAAATGTTTACTGAACGCATGATGCGGCGCACAATATGGGGCGCGGCACCACCCCGCGTGCCGCGGAGCGCGTCGTGGACGCATTGATGCTGTCGCGGATCCAGTTCGGGTTCGTCATTTCCTTCCACATCCTGTTCCCGGCCTTCACCATTGGCCTGGCCAGTTGGCTGGCCTTCCTGGAATGGCGCTGGCTGCGCACCCGCGACACCGCCTGGCGCGACCTGTTCTTCTTCTGGACCAAGATCTTCGCCGTGTCCTTCGGCATGGGCGTGGTGTCCGGCATCGTGATGAGCTTCCAGTTCGGCACCAACTGGGCCACGCTCAGCGAACAGGCGGGCAACATCCTCGGCCCGCTGCTCAGCTACGAAGTGCTGACCGCGTTCTTCCTGGAAGCCACCTTCCTGGGCGTGATGCTGTTCGGCTGGAACCGGGTCAGCGAGAAGCTGCATTTCCTAGCCACCTGCATGGTCGCGCTGGGCACGCTGATCTCCACCTTCTGGATCATCTCGGCCAACAGCTGGATGCAGACCCCTGCCGGCTACGAAATCGTCAACGGCGTGTTCGAACCGGCCAGCTGGTGGCAGATCGTCTTCAATCCGTCGTTCCCGTACCGGTTGGCGCATATGGTGCTGGCCGCCTTCATCACCACCTGCTTCGTGATCGGCGGCGTCAGCGCGGCGTATCTGTTGCGCGGCAAGCACGTCGACCATGCCAAGCGCATGCTGAAGGCCGCGGTGATCTTCGCCGCGATCACCGTGCCGACGCAGATTTTCGTCGGCGACCAACACGGCTTGAACGCGCTCGAACACCAGCCGATCAAGGTCGCCGCGATGGAAGCGCACTGGGAGCACATGCCGAAGGGCGAGGGCGTGCCGCTGGTGCTGTTCGCGGTGCCGAACGAAAAAGAGGAACGCAACGACTACGAAATCGCCATTCCGAAGATCGGCAGCCTGATCCTGACCCATAGCTGGGACGGCGAGATTCCGCCGCTGACATCGGTGCCGCCGGACGAACGGCCGCCGGTGAAGCCGGTGTTCTACGCGTTCCGGGTAATGGTCGGATTGGGCGTGGCGATGCTGCTGGTGGTGCTGGCTTCGCTGTGGGCGTGGCGGCGCGGCAAGCTGTACGAATCGCGTTGGGTGCTGCGCGGCTGGTGGCTGCTGACGCCGGCGGGTTTTATCGCGATCCTGGCCGGCTGGTACGTGGTGGAAATAGGGCGCCAGCCCTACGTGATTTACGGACTGTTGCGCACCGCCGACGCGGTGAGCCCAACCTTGCAGGCGGCGAGCGTGATGACCTCGCTGATCGTGTACGCCATCGTGTATGCCATCGTGTTCGGCGCCGGCACCTGGTATCTGCTGAAGCTGCTGCGCAAAGGCCCGCAACCGCACGAACCGCCGCCGCGCCGCGATCAGGGCGACAAGACGCCGGCGCGGCCGTTGTCTGCGGCGAGCGAGACGATTGAGGAGAAGGCGTGATGGCGCACGCCGCGATGCTTCAAGCCCCCTCTCCCCCGCTTGCGGGGGAGAGGGTTGGGGTGAGGGGGGCTTTTGCTGTTGCATTTGCACCCATCGAAAGCAAAAACAAAAGCATTCGCGCCTCCGGCGCTCACCCCCTCACCCTAGCCCTCTCCCCCGCGAGCGGGGGAGAGGGGACATAAGCGGGGAATGACGATGGAATACTGGCTCCCCATCCTCTGGTTCGGCGTGATCGGCTTCGGCGTGCTGATGTACGTGCTGCTGGACGGTTTCGTCCTGGGCCTGGGCATCCTGGCGCCGTTCGCGGAAGACGAAAAACAGCTCGACCACATGATGAACACCGCCGCGCCGATCTGGGACGGCAACGAAACCTGGTTGGTGCTGGGCGGCGCCGGGTTGTTGGCAGCGTTCCCGAAAGCGTATGCGGTGGTGCTGTCGGCGCTGTATCTGCCGGTGCTGCTGATGCTGATCGCGCTGGTGTTTCGCGGCGTGGCCTTCGAATTCCGATTCAAGGCCCAGCGCAGCAAGCCGGCCTGGGGCGCGGCGTTCGCGCTGGGATCGATGTTCGCCGCGTTCGCGCAGGGCGTGATCCTGGGCGCACTGGTCGAAGGCATGCCGTTGAACGGCGGCAAATACCTGGGCGGCGCGTTCGGTTGGTTCAGCCCCTTCTCGATGCTGACCGGGATCGCGGTGCTGTTCGGCTATGCGCTGTTGGGATCGACCTGGCTGATCCTGAAGACCGAAGGCCCGCTGCAGAAAGTCGCGCGCAATCTGACCCGGCCGCTGGTGCTGGTGGTGGTCGCGTTCATGGGCTTGGTCAGCGCCTGGCTGCCGTTCCTGGACTCGCGAATCATGGCGCGCTGGTTCGAGGGCGGAAATTTCTGGTGGCTGGCGCCGGTGCCGGCCTTGGCGCTGCTGAATGCATTCGCGTTGTGGCGCGCGTCGATGCGGCAGGGCCAGGACGCGGCGCCATTCGTGCTGACGCTGTGCTTCTTCGCGCTGGGCTTCCTGGGCCTGGTGCTGGGAATCTGGCCGAACATCGTGCCGCCGGGGCTGACGATCTGGCAGGCCGCTTCGCCGCCGTCGTCGCAAGGTTTCGTGCTGGCAGGCTTGGTTGTGCTGCTGCCGGCGATCCTGGGCTACACGTATTGGTCGTACAGCGTGTTCAGGGGCAAGATCGCGGCGGACGCGGGGTATCACTAAGGCTGTTCCTCCCCCTTTGAAAAAGGGGGATTGAGGGGGATTTGCTTTTGCTCTTGCTGTCGTCGTCAGCAAAGAGCAAGAGCAAATCCCCCATCGCCTTAGGCGATTCGCCCCCTTTTTCAAAGGGGGCAACGGCAAAAGCGTGAATCGGGACGCGGAGCGGCGTTTGCGCGGAAATTCCGGCATAGATTCCCTATTTCCGGCCTTTCCGACACAATCGCGGTGGTTCCCCGCCGTGCCCCCGATGCAAGCCTACGTTTACAAGAGCCAGCGCAAGGACGATACCTACGTTTACCTCGCCCGGCGCGACGGTTTCGATCAGCTCCCCGAACCCCTGCGCACCCAGCTGGGGCCGTTGCGCTTCGTGTTGGAAGTGGGGCTGAGCGCGGATCGCAAACTGGCCCGCGAGGACGCCGCGGTGGTGCGAGAGAACCTGACGGCGCGCGGGTTCCACATTCAATTCCCGCCGAAACTGGCGCCGGAGCGCGCCGATGCCTGACTTGAGGCGCGAAACCGCGGGTGCATTGGCGGTAGGCGTAGCGCTGGCCGCCCTGACCGGTTTCGGTGGCGCGATCGCAGCGGTGGCCGCCTGGCTGGCGCAACCGTCGCTGGCGCTGGCGATGTCCTGGTGGCGCGGCAGCCGGGCCGCGCCCGAATTCGATCCCGCCGGCCGGCGCGCGCTCGCACGCGAAGTCGGCGTCCTGCTCGCGCTGTGGGGCGGCGGTTTGGCCGTGTCGGCCCTGCTGATCGCATGGCCGCTGACCGGTCTGCGCCAGAGCGGTAGCTTGGGCGCGGCGATCGGGCTGAGCTTGGTCGCGGGCGTGATCTGGCTCGGTTTGTGGCGCACTTGGCCGGTGTGGCGTTCGATCGAACGCAAGGGCGGCGAACTGCGCGACCGCTGGCAACGGCTGGATGAAGTGCAGATCGGCATCTCCAGCGGCTGGCGCCCGGCGAGCCTGGTCGCGCTGATGATCGCGGCGGGTTTGATCCTGGCCTGGCCGGGATTGCTGGCGACCAGCGCGCGCTGGATCGTCGCCGCGTTGTACGCGCTGGCATTGCCGGGATTGCATTTCCTGTTGCAGCGCACGCCCGCCCCGCCGCTGGCCGTGGTCGAAGAACTGCCTCAAGACGAAGAAGAAGCCGCGGCGACCGAAGACGAAGCCGATCCGACGCTGGCGTTGTATGCGGCCGCGCGCTCGGGCCGGGTCGAACGTGCGCTCGCGCTGCTCGAAACCGGCGCCGATCCGCATGCCTTGCCCGCATCCGACGATCGCGATCAACGGGCCTTGCCCTTGCTGGCCGCGGTGTTGCCGGATCTGCGCCTGTTGCGCGGCTTGATCGCCAAAGGCGTGCAAGTCAACGAAGCGCATGCCGGCATGACGCCGTTGCTTGCCGCCACGCGCGACAGCTGGCACGGGCGTCCTGAAGCGGTGATGACCCTGCTGGCCAACGGCGCCGATCCGCGCGTGGCGGACGCCGACGGCAACACGCCGCTGCACCACGCCGCGCGCAGCACCGATCCGGGCGTGGCGGCGCTGCTGCGCGATGCCGCCGCCGAAGTCGACGCCTTGAACCATGAAGGCCAGTCGCCGCTGGCGATCGCCTGCGCCGCGGGCAATTGGCGGCTTGCCCGATTCCTGCTGGAGCGCGGCGCGCGCACCGAACCGGCGCAAGGCCAGCCGGCGCTGCTCTCGGCCGCGGCCACCGACGAGGACGATCCGGCCGGCGTGCAATTGCTGCTCAAGCACAAGGCCAAGGTCGACGCACGCGACGCACGCGGACGCAGCGCGCTGCATGCGGCCAGCTTGGCCGGACATGCGGACATCGTCGCCACATTGTTGGCTGCCGGCGCGGACGCGAAAGCGCGCGATGAAGCCGGACGCACGCCGCTGCTGGACGCGGCGCAAAGCGGATCGCTGGCGGCGATCGAACGCTTGGCCGAAGCGCACGCCGAATTCGACGCGGTGGACGGCGAAGGCCGCAATGCGCTGATCCTGGCCGGCATCTCCGAACAAGCCACGCCGGCGCTGTTGCGGCGCTTGCTGGAACTCGGCGCCGATCCCGACCATCTGGACCGCGAAGGCAAGCGCGCGATCGATCGCGCCGCCGAACATGGTCGTTGGGCGATCGTGACCGCGCTGGATCCCGAATACCCGCTGCCGAGCAATGTCGGCGACGCCGGCGACGATGCCGATGGCGGCCCTCCCGATCGCGCGCCGCTGGCGCTGCTGCGCGAGGCGTTGCACGAAGGCCGCGACGACGGCAACGAGGCATTGGCCAAACTGCTCGGTCCGTCCGAACTCGGCAGCCTGCTGCATGATGCGGAGCTGGCGCCGCAGGCGCTGGCTTGGCTGCTGGCGCACGGCGCGGATCCCGAAACCCGCGATGCGCACGGCGACAACGCCATGTTCGCGCTGCTGGCGCGCGGCCGTGCCGGCTTGCCGGCGTTGCAGCTGCTGTTGCGCCGCGCCGTTTCTCCCGCCGGCGCCGGTGGTTTGGCGCGGTTCGTCGCAAGTTGCAGTGCAGAGGAGCAAGCCGACCTCGCTTTGGAATCGTGCGCGATCGATTTGCTCGAACGCGGCGCCGATCCTTTCGCGCCCGCGCCATCCGGCGATCCCGCGCTGGCGCTGGCGGTGCGTTTGGGCTGGCTGCGGTTAGCCGATCGGCTGATCGCGCACGGTGTCGACCCCGACGCGCGCGACGCGCACGGCATGACGCCGCTGCACTTGGCGGCGGCGCTGGGCCGCGAGGGCGTGCTCAAGCAGCTGATCGCGCGCGGCGCATCGCCCGATCTGCGCGCCGCGGACGGCCAGACGCCGCTGGGCGTGGCG
>DATFFH010000052.1:0-85420 GCA_035250245.1 Luteimonas sp.
GGTCGACGCCGGCGGCGGCGTAGTTTCGGTCGGCGCCGCGTCGATCGGCGCCGGCGTTTCCGGCGGCCGCACCACGGCGTCGGCTTGCGCGGTCTGCGGCGCCTGGATCATCGGCGCGCTGGGCGACGGCGCATCGCGCGGCGCATCGACCACGGCCGAGTATTCGCGCACCAGCCTGCCCTGGCCCCATTCGACTTCGACCAGGAAGGTCAGCATCGGCTGGTCGATCGGCTTGCTGCTGGTGACCCGTACCGCCAGGTTGCCGTTGTTGTCGCGGACCACCGCGAACTGCAGATCGGCAACCAAGCCTTCCGGCGGGTCCAGGCCGATCCGGGCGAAAGTCTCGGGGGATGCCAGCCGCGCCTGCAGCTGCTGCAGTTCGGCCGGGTCGTTGGAAATGATCGGAATTTCGGCCAGCAAAGGCTCGTTGGGCTTGGATTTGACCTGGATCTGGCCCAAACCCAACGCCAGCGCCTGCCCGCAGGCCAGCGCCAGCAGCAACGCGCACACGAACCGGACCATCCCTTTCGCCATCGCCCGCCCCTCGGCTTCCTGGCCTAAGCCATCGCCGCCACTATAGACGGTCAGCGCTCTGCGGCCACCAGTTCGGCGATCTGGACCGCGTTCAGCGCGGCGCCTTTGCGGATGTTGTCCGACACGATCCACAGGTTCAGGCCGCGCGGATGCGACAGATCGTCGCGGATCCGGCCGACGTAAACCGCATCGTTGCCCGAAGCGTGGGTGACCGGCGTCGGGTAACCGCCGGGCTTGCGTTCGTCGACCACTTCCACGCCCGGCGCGGACTCGAGCAGTTTGCGCGCCTCTTCCGGCGTGATCTTGGTCTTGGTTTCGACGTTCACCGCTTCCGAGTGGCCGAAGAACACCGGCACCCGCACCGCAGTCGGATTCACCTGGATGCTGTCGTCGCCGAGGATCTTGCGGGTCTCCCAGATCAGCTTCATCTCTTCCTTGGTGAAGCCGTTGTCCATGAAATCGTCGATGTGCGGGATCAGGTTGAACGCGATCTGCACCTGGAAGCGTTCCGGCTCGGCTTGCTGGAAGTTGAGCAGCGCGCCGGTCTGGCGGCCGAGCTCTTCCAGCCCCGAACGGCCGGCGCCGGACACCGACTGGTAAGTCGCTACGTTGATCCGCTCGATGCCGACCTTGCGGTGGATCGGCCCCAGCGCGACCAGCATCTGCATGGTCGAACAATTCGGATTGGCGATGATGCCGCGCGGGCGGTTCGCGACCTGGTCCGGGTTGACCTCGCTCACCACCAGCGGCACATCGTCGTCGTAGCGGAATGCGGAGCTGTTGTCGATCACCACCGCGCCGGCCGCGGCGAATTTCGGCGCGTATTCCTTAGAGATGGAGCCGCCGGCCGAGAACAGGGCGATGTCGACGCCGGTCGGGTCGAAGCTCGCCAAGTCCTGCACCACGACGTCGCGGTTGCCGAATTTCACCTCCCCGCCCGCCGAACGCTCGCTCGCCAACGCGACCAGCTCGCCGACCGGGAATTTGCGCTCGGCCAGGATCGACAGCATCACTTCGCCGACCGCGCCCGTCGCACCGACTACCGCTACCTTGTACTGCTTGCTCATCTCGTCCTCTTCAAGTTGCATCGACCCCCGCTCTTGTAGGAGCGGCTTTAGCCGCGAGCTCTTCCGTCAAGTCGCAGCGACGTGCGAGGAAAGCTCGCGGCTAAAGCCGCTCCTACACAATCGGTTTCGACGGTTTTGCGACAGGCACCGGATTCCGCGGCCTGCCCGCCTCCGGGCCGAAACCCAGCGCCGCGACCAGATTATCCACCGCCAGCGCGACCATCGCGCGGCGCGTGGCCAGACTGCCGCTGGCGATGTGCGGCGTCAGCACCACGTTGCTCAGGGCCAACAAGCGCGGATCGATCCGCGGTTCGCCTTCGAACACGTCCAATCCGGCCGCGGCCAAGCGTCCATTGGCGAGCGCATCGGCCAAAGCCGCTTCGTCGATCAGACCGCCGCGGGCGATGTTCGTCAATGTGGCGGTGGGCTTCATGCGGGCCAGCGTGGCGGCGTCGACCAGGTGATGGTTCTGCGCGGAATACGGCAATACCAGCACGACGTGGTCGGATTGCGCAAATAACTTTTCGTAATCGACGTAGCCCGCGCGGCATTCGCGCTCGATCGCTTCCGGCAACCGGCTGCGGTTGTGGTACAGGACGCGCATGCCGAAGCCGGCCGCACGTTTGGCGATGCCCTGCCCGATCCGGCCCATGCCCAGGATGCCGAGCGTCGCGCCATGGATGTCGGCACCGAGCAGACTCTTGAACGCCCAGCCTTGCCAGTGGCCGTCGCGCAGCCAACGCTCTGCTTCGGTGATACGGCGCGCCGCGGCCATCATCAGCGCGAAGCCGAAATCGGCGGTGGTCTCGGTCAGGACGTCGGGCGTGTTGGTGACGACGATGCCGTGCGCCTGCAGCGCCGCGACGTCGAGGTTGTTGTAGCCGACCCCGACGTTGGCGATCGCGCGCAAACGCGACGCCTGCGCGACTTCGGCCGCGCCGATCGGGTCGTTGAGCGTGACCAGGGCGCCGTCGGCGTCGCGCAGCGCATCGGCGATGCGCGCCGGCGCGTGGTCGGCGACCTCGCGGGTCGCATCCACCTCGAAATAGGGTTCCAGCCGGGCGATGATGTCGTCGAACAGCGGCTGCGAGACCCATACGCGGGGTCGCGCTGCGTTCATTTCGTCGTTTTCCCGGGAATGAGCGGCGTCGCTTCGCCCACATCGCCGCACTGGGCGCGATGCCGCAGCGCCTGGTCCATCAGCACCAAGGCCAGCATCGCCTCGCAGATCGGCGTGGCGCGTATGCCCACGCAAGGGTCGTGGCGGCCGGTGGTGACGATCTCGACTTCGTCGCCATGCACGTCCAGTCCGCGCGCCGGCAGACGCAGGCTCGAAGTCGGCTTGAACGCGACCGAGACGACCACCGGCTGGCCGCTGCTGATGCCGCCGAGAATGCCGCCGGCGTGGTTGGACAGGAAACCTTCGCGGATCGCCTCGTCGCGGTGCTCGCTGCCTTTTTGCGCCACCGACGCGAAACCGTCGCCGATTTCCACACCCTTCACCGCGTTGATCGACATCATCGCCGCGGCGATTTCGCCATCGAGCTTGCCGTAGATCGGTTCGCCCCAGCCCGGCGGCACGCCGTCGGCGACCACGGTGACGCGCGCGCCGACCGAATCCCCGGATTTGCGCAGCGCGTCCATGTAGGTTTCCAACTCGTCGATCTGTGCGGCATCGGGCCAGAAGAACGGATTGGCTTCGACCGCGCTCCAATCGAACGACTTCGGCACGACGTCGCCGATCTGCGCCATATGGCCGCGCACGCTCACGCCGTATTTTTCGGCGAGCCACTTCTTGGCGATCACCGCTGCCGCCACGCGCATCGTGGTCTCGCGCGCCGACGAACGGCCGCCGCCGCGCGGATCGCGGATGCCGTATTTCTGCCAGTAGGTGTAATCGGCGTGTCCGGGCCGGAACTGCTCGGCGATCTTGTCGTAGTCCTTGCTGCGCGCGTCGGTGTTGCGGATCAGCAACGCGATCGGCGTGCCGGTGCTCTTGCCCTCGTAGACGCCGCTGAGGATCTCGATCTCGTCCGCCTCGCGGCGCGCCGAGGTGTGGCGGGTCTTGCCGGTGGCGCGACGGGCCAGGTCGTGGGCGAACTCTTCAACCGCGATCGCGATGCCTGGCGGACAGCCGTCGATCACGCAGCCGATCGCCGGGCCGTGCGATTCGCCGAAAGTGGTGACGCGGAACAGTTGTCCGAAGGTGTTCAAAATGGCGGTCTTGGTGCTTTGCCTTAAGCCGTCATCCCCGCGAAAGCGGGGATCCAGTGACTTTGATCTTCCGCGCGGACGGCGACAAAAGCAAAGTCGCTGGATTCCCGCCTTCGCGGGAATGACGACGTCGGACCTGCCGGTTCGCCGGATCCATCTAGAACAAACTGCCGGTCGCCGCGGCCGCCTTCGGCTCGCGCGCATCCGCTAGCTGACGGATGCGCGCATGATGCGCGACCAACTCGTGGCGTTCGGCCACGAACACGCCCATCTGCCCGACCTTGAACTCGACCCAGGCCAGCGGCAATTCCGGCAGCAGATTGGCCAGTGCCTGCTCGGCCTCGCCCACTTCGCAGATCAGCAGACCGTCTTCAGTCAGGTGCAGCGGTGCGTCGCGCAGTATCCGCAGCGCCAGATCCAGGCCGTCGTCGCCGGCGCGCAGCCCCAGTTCCGGCTCGTGCGAATACTCTTTCGGCAACGCATCGGTTTCGTCGTTGGTGACGTAAGGCGGATTGGTGACGATCAAGTCGTAATGCTCGCCCTGCAGGCTGGAGAATAGGTCCGATTTCAACAGCCGCAGATTCTTCACCAGCAGGCGTTTTTCGTTCTCGTGCGCCAGCGACAAGGCTTCGTCGCTCAAGTCGACGCCGTCCACGTGCCAATCGGGGTTGTAATGCGCCATCGCGATAGCGATGCAACCCGAACCGGTGCACAGGTCCAGCGCGCGACGCACCTCGCGACCGCCCAGCCACGGTTCGAAGCCGGCTTCGATGAGCTCGGCGATCGGCGAACGCGGCACCAGCGCGCGCGGATCGGACTTGAACGAGAGGCCCGCGAACCAAGCCTCGCCGGTCAGATAGGCGGCCGGGATGCGCTCTTCGATCCGGCGCAGGAACAGGCCCAGTACCTCTTCCTTCTCGGCCTCGGTGATCCGGGCCTGGCCGTAGACCGGGGACAGGTCGTGCGGCAGGTGCAATGCGTGAAGAGTGAGCTGGGTGGCCTCGTCCAGGGCATTGTCGTAGCTGTGGCCATAGGTCAGCCCGGCCGCGTTGAAGCGGCTGGCGCCGTAGCGGATCAGGTCGATGATGGTCTGCAGTTCGATGGCCACGAGGTCCGGCACGCGCTCAGGATCGGGAATTATAGCGGCCGCCCGGTATCATGACGCGGTTACGACTGCCGGTACGCCGCATGTTCAATCGCACCACGCTCATCGTCCTGATCGCCGCGCTCGCCGCCGGGCTTGGCCTGTGGGCCGCACGCGGCCATTTCGGCTCCGTCGCCGGCGCACGCCCCGAATTGCAGACCGTGCGCCTGTTCGACCATCCGCGCGAGCTGCCCGCCTTCACCCTGCGCCAGTCCGACGGGACCCAAATGATCCCGGGCGAATTGAAGGGCCATTGGACCCTGGTCTTCCTCGGCTTCACCCACTGCCCCGACATCTGCCCGACCACGCTGGCCGAACTGGCCCAGGCGCAGAAGCGCTGGGAGCCGCTGCCCGATGCGCGCCGGCCGCGGGTGTTGTTCGTCTCGGTGGATCCGGAACGCGACACCCCGATGAAGATCGGCGGCTACGCCCACGCCTTCCACCGCGACACGCTGGCGGCGACGGCCGATCTGCCCGCGCTGGAGGCCTTCGCCAAATCGCTGTCGCTGGTGTTCATGAAGGTGCCCGCCGCCGATGGCGCGCCTGCGGATCAGTACACCGTCGACCATTCCGCGGCGATCGCGGTTCTCGATCCGCAAGGCCGCATGGCCGGCGTGATCCCGCCGCCGCTGCAGCCGAAGGCGATCGCGGAGGACCTGGCCGCGTTGACGCAGGCTTCGGCGAAGTGAGTCGTATCCGGCGCAATCGCTCTTGTAGGAGCGGCTTTAGCCGCGAGCTTTATCAAGAGCGTCGTGGCTTGGGGAAAGAGCTCGCGGCTAAAGCCGCTCCTACAAAAACCGGGGAATGATGGATGGACGTCATCACCGCCCTTACCTACGCGCTGCCTCATCGCCTGCTGTCATCGCTGGCGCGTTCCCTCGCCTATTCGAACAACGGCACCGTAAGCCGTTGGCTGATCGACACGGTCACCGGTAAGTTCGGCGTGAACCTCGATGAAGCGGCGAACCCCGATCCGCGTTCCTACGACACCTTCAATGCCTTCTTCACCCGCGCGCTGAAGCCCGGCGCACGCGCGCCCGATCAGGATCCGAACACGCTGTTGATGCCTGCAGACGGGCGCATCAGCCAATGCGGCCCCATCGAAAACGGCCGCATTTTCCAGGCGAAAGGACAATCGTTCACCGCTCCGGAACTGCTGGGCGATGCGCAAGCGGCCGAGCCGTTCGCGAACGGCGTGTTCGCCACGGTTTACCTGTCGCCGAAGGACTATCACCGCGTGCACATGCCATGGACCGGTACGTTGCGCGAAACCGTGCACGTGCCCGGCCGTTTGTTCAGCGTAGGTCCCGCCGCGGTGCGCCATGTGCCGCGCCTGTTCGCGCGCAACGAGCGGCTGGCTTGTTTGTTCGACACCGACTTCGGGCCGATGGCGATGGTGATGGTCGGCGCGCTGCTGGTGTCGGGCGTGGAGACCGTGTGGGGCGGCGTGGAGATTCCGCGCTACGGCGATCGGATCACCAAAAAGGACTACCGCGGCAAAGGCGTCGTGCTGGAACGCTTCGCCGAAATGGCGCGGTTCAACTATGGGTCGACGGTGATCGTGCTGTTGCCACCGGGCGTGGCGGCATTGGCCTCCTCGCTGCAAGCGGAAACGGCGGTCCGCTTGGGCGAACGCCTGGCGACGCTGAACCGATAGACGCAGCGCGACAGGCTCGATGCGCGAATTGTGACGCCGCTGCGCTGACCTAGGGCCGACACCAGCTGTCGCCGCACTCCGGTCGCGTCTAGCTTGCTCTCGGGGATCCGTTCCTTTCGATCGCAGGGAGCGTCCGATGCCCATTCCACAACGTCTGTTCCTGGCCGCGAGTCTGGCGGCCGTCCTTTTTGCGCCGCCGCTGTGCGCCGCTTCCGGCGCCAAGCAAGTCCCTCTCACGCCGGATGTCGAACGCGCGCAAGCCGAGCGGCCACTCACGGCTGCTCGCGCCCGCTATCCCGAATACTTCGCGCGCGCTTATGCCCGCTACCCCGATCTGCCGCGCGGCGTGCTGGAGGCGCTCGCGTATGCCGAAACCGGATGGCGCAATGTGGAGCCGGAGGCGTCGGAAAGCGATCACGAACGTCACATGCCTCCCGCGTACGGCATCATGGGCCTGTACCACGGCCAAGGTTTCGCCGATCAGGTGACGGAAGGCGCCAAGCTGCTCGGCCTGTCGCCGACGCTGGTCATGCGCGACCCCGAAACCAGCATCCTGGCCGCCGCCGCGCTGCTGGATCGGGCTTCGAAAGCCAATCGTGCGCAAGGGCTGGCGCATGCGCGCGCCGACGACCCGAGCTCCATGGCCGGCGTTCTTGCCCGTTATGCGGGTTACGGCGAAGGTGGCGGCGAGATCCGCACCTATGCGCGGCAAAGCTTCGCCTACGCGGTGCTTTCGACGCTCGACCGCGGCGTCGACGCGAACGGCGTTAAGGTGCCCAAGCGCGCCGTCAATATGGAACGCGCTTTCACCGCGACCCAGCTCGCCAAATTGCGCGCGCCTTTGTTGAACGTCGATCCGCTCCGCGACGAGGTACGGACGCCGGCCGCAACCCATGCGACGCTCGCCGTCGATTTCGGCGAAGCGCTGTGGGTGCCCGCCTACTCCCGCAATTACAGCACCGCCGCCAACGCCATGACGGCGGTCATCATGCACACTATGGAGGGCTCGTACGCCGGCTCGATCGCCTGGTTCCAGAATCCCAACGCGGTGGTGTCCGCGCACTATCTGATCCGGAAATCGGACGGCCAGATCACCCAGATGGTGCGCGAATACCACACCGCCTACCACGCCAAGTACCACAACAACTACACCATCGGCATCGAACACGACGGCTACGCATCCGATCCGGGCAACTGGTCCTCGGCCATGGTCAATGCCTCGGCGCGCTTGACGACGAGCATCTGCGCGCGGCGCGGCGTGAATTGCGCATCCGCATGGCAAGGGCCCGGCTACGACTATTGGTACGTGGTGCCGGACAGCGTGCGGGTGAAAGGCCACGGCATGCTCACCCAAAACAGTAACCGCTACGACCCGGGCAAATATTTCCCGTGGGCGTCGTACTACAGCCTGATCAACGGTGGCGCCCCGCCCAATCCGAATCCTGGCACCAAATACTGGGTGGATACCTTCGCCAACGCGACCGGCTACAAGTGGCCGTCGACGCTGACGCCCGTCGGCACGCTCTACCAGGGCACCAACTACGTGTATTGCAAGGCCTGGGGCGAACGCGTGGGCAACGCCACCAGCTACAACCATTACTGGCTGAAGACCGATCTGGACGTTGGACCGGCCGGCGCCTGGGTGTCGGCCTACTACCTCAGCCGCTGGGGCAACGACGAAGCGCGCGACAACAACGGCACCGTCATTCCGAACTGTTGATCGCCGACAGCGGGCGGGCGCTCCGCGCTCGCCCGCCACGAGAAGCTAGCGGTGCTCGTCGCTGAGCAGGGCCTCAACGGCTGCGCGCATTTTCGGTTCGCTACGATGCAATGCGCGGTCCACCGATCGCTCCGCCCATGTCTGCGATGCTTGCAAGGCCTGTCGAGCCTGTGCAGGTTCGCCGCGTAGGGCATGTACGAGTGCAGCCAAACGCGGCTGCAGATGGGGACTGAGCCAATTGGCTCTAGGGCTGAGCTTCAAAGCATGGATCGGGCTAGCGTCCCGTTCCGATAACGCACGCGAAAACGCGGCTTCCGCCCGCACAACCTCTATAAGCTCGTCCATGCCGCGACGAAACGCAGCGGGCATCTCGTCCACGCGGGTTTCGAACGCCAGCGCCAATGCCGAAACGCTCGCCCACTCCGCACGATTCTGAGCCGACTTCACCCGAATCCAATCCGCGACGAGGACCATCGCACCTCCGGACGCCTCCAGACGATCCACATCCTCGACCGGCAATTTGTCCGCCGTATCGCCGAACACCGACCGCCCCATCAGCCGCATGAACAAGGCGTGCTCCGGATACGGATCGCGCTGCCGCAGCCAGTGCCAAAACTGCAGTCCATCATTGGCATATCCGCCGAACTGGGCGGGAATCAGATTCGCTAAACCGAAACACGCATTGATCCAGAACGACGCGACGCAAAAGCCCGCTATGTCGTCCGTCGCCAACGACGCGACGCACCAGCAAAGAATTGCCATCGAGAAGTTGGCCGAAGCGCCGCCGGCGATGAAACCCAGCATCGCAGGCCTCAATGGTCGGTCCGGATGCGGATAGGCGATCACGAAACCGCCGATGCCCTTCATCATTCCGATCCAACGCGCGGACATGCCCTTCCGTTTGAACAGGAAACCGAGCTGCCAGATGCCCATGAGGATCGGCTGCATGCTACCCGCCTTCGCCGCGCAGACATGGCCGAGCTCATGGACGGCGGTGGCGAGAAAGATCGCTATGGCGAGCAGCGGCAAGAGCTTCCATCCGTCCAGGCCATAGCCGATCAAGGTCAGCATCGCGACTACGAGACCAAAGCTTATGCAGCAAGCAGAGAGAAACCCGCCTAGCCTAAGTCGCCTCGGCGGCTGGAAAGGTACCTCCGTGTCGCCGCTCACATCGTCTCCATGCTAGTTGGCACAGCCTTCCAACTTCAGACGCTGCCCGGCCTTGACCTTGTAGGCGGGGGCCTTGATCCCGTTGGCCTTGGCCAAGGATTTGGTATCGCACTGGTACTTCTGCGCGATCGACACCAGCGTTTCGCTCTTGGCGACCTTGTGCGTGCCCGGCTTCTTCTTCGGTTTGATCGCGACCGGATTCGTGGGCGCCGCATCGCCGGTCAGCGGTGCGGGAGCGATGCCCTCCGAAGGCGGCATCGTCTCTACCGGCCCGGTGCGCACGATCGCCGAATTCGGATCGCTCAGCACCAGCTGCTTGGCCAGCTCGGCGCGCGCGCCCTGCGCGCAGTGGCGGTTGTACAACCCGACGATCTGCGTGGTCGCGTTGAGGCTGGCCCCGGCCGGAAGGTAGCTGTCGGCTTGATAGCGCGGATTGAGGTTGCGCAGCGCGCGCATGAAACCGTCGCGGGTGCCGCCGTTGCCCAGGCAGATGGTCAGTTCGTAGATCGAAGTCGGCTTCGTCAGCCGCAACAGCGCGGACTTGGTCTCGACTTTAGGGAACGTGATGCCGTATTTCTTCGGGTGCAGGAACAGCCACGCCGCGGCGATCACCATCGGTACGTAATCGCGGGTTTCGGCAGGAAACTGGTTGTACACCGACGCATCCCAGAACCCGCGCCCTTCGCTGCCGTTGTAGATGCGCAGCGCGCGGCCTTCGCCGCCGTTGTAGGCCGCCAAAGCCATCTCGATGCTGCGGTTCAACTGGCCCATGCGCTCGTTCAGATAGGCCGCGCTGGCTTCGGCCACCGCGTGCGGGTCGTAGCGCGTGTCGAAGCCGGTGCCGTCCTGGCCCAGGCCGAAGCGCAGGCCGGTCGCATACATGAACTGCATCGGCCCGGCGGCGCCGGCGCGCGAAGTGACGTGGACCTTGCCGTTGGACTCCTTGGCCATGATCCCGAACAACAGCGCTTCCGGCAGTCCGGCGCGCTCGTAGGAAGGCCACATCAGCTGGCGCATGTACTGGTAATTCTCATAACTATCCATCAGCGGACCGCGCAGGTCGGTCAACCAACGGCGGATGCCCGCCTGCACGGCCGGGTTGTACTGCACCATCTGATCGAAGCGATGGCGCTTGTCGTCGAGCAGACTTGCGGCTTTCGCGGCTTCGGGCACGTCGCCGGCGATGCCGACATCGCCGGCATGATCGGGGTCCAGGTCGTTGGGATCCCCCACTTCGTCCGCGGCAGGACCTTGCGCGTCGGCGTTGGATTTCAGCAAACGCTTGTAGACCGCCATCAGATCGGTCATCTGGCAGCCCTTCTGCTTGCCGCAAGCGTCGACCACGTCTTCCATGTCCTCCAGCGCGGCATTGCTTTCGGAAACGCCGCTGGGATCGTTGTTGTCGATCTTCACCAGCGCGTCGCGATAACGCTTCTCCGCGGCGGCCATGCGCGCATTGAGCGCAGCGACGGCTTCGCGTTTGGAGGCGGCGCTAGCGTTGGAAGCGGACAGAATCAGCGCCAGAGCGGCGGCGAGCGGAAGCAGACGGCGGAAAGAAGGGGCAAGGGAAGGCATGGACTGCAAATGAGGCAAGGGATCGGAAGGGTAGCCGCAGCGACTGACTCCGGGCAACCGACGCCATTGCTGTTTCCCCCCTTTGAAAAAGGGGGACTAAGGGGGATTTGCTTTCGCTTTCGCTCTTATTGCGGGCGAGACAACAAGAGCAACAGCAAATCCCCCTCGATCCCCCTTTTTCAAAGGGGGAAGAACAGCGAGAGCCGACGTCGAGGCCAGGCTTTGCATCTTGGCGAATAGATGCAGCAACCAATTAGAATCGGCCCACGCCCCGCCAGGACCCGCCATGGACCCGATTCTCGTAGGCAAAGCCGTCACCACCCCGGATAGCGGACAGGTTTTCCTGCAACCCAAATACGGCAACCGTCACGGATTGGTGGCCGGCGCCACGGGCACCGGCAAGACGGTGACGCTGATGACGCTGGCTGAAGGTTTTTCGCGTCTGGGCGTGCCGGTGTTCCTGGCCGACGTGAAGGGCGACGTGGCCGGAATGGCCGTCGCCGGCGAGCTGAACGAGAAACTGCAGGCGCGGATCGGCGAAATCGGCATCGCCGGCTACGCGCCGCAGGCCAATTCGGTCGTGTTTTGGGACCTGTTCGGCAAACTGGGCCATCCGGTGCGGACCACGGTCAGCGAAATGGGCCCGACCTTGCTGGCCCGCATCCTGGAACTGAACGACACCCAAAGCGGCGTGCTCGACATCGTCTTCAAACTGGCCGACGACCGCGGCCTGCTGCTGCTCGACCTGGAAGACCTGCGCGCCCTGCTCAGCCTGGTCGCCGAGGAACGCAAGGACATCTCCACCTCGTACGGCCTGGTGAGCGCGCAGTCGATCGGCGCGATCCAGCGTTCGCTGCTGCGCCTGGAGCAGGAAGGCGGCGAAATGTTCTTCGGCGAACCGGCGCTGGAACTGGCCGACCTGATGCGTACGAACACCGACGGCCGCGGCGTGGTCAACATCCTGGCCGCGGACCAACTGATCCTGAAGCCGCGTCTGTATTCGAGCTTCCTGTTGTGGCTGCTGTCCGAATTGTTCGAGAACCTGCCGGAAGTCGGCGATCTGGACAAGCCCAAGCTGGTGTTCGTGTTCGACGAAGCGCACCTGCTGTTCGACGACGCGCCGCCCGCGCTGCAGCAGCGGGTCGAACAGGTCGTGCGCCTGATCCGCTCGAAGGGCGTGGGCGTGTATTTCTGCTCGCAGTTCCCCGACGACGTGCCCGACGCGATCCTGGGCCAACTCGGCAACCGCGTGCAGCACGCGCTGCGCGCGTTCACGCCGCGCGACCAGAAAGCGGTGCGCACGGCCGCGGAAACCTTCGTGCCCAATCCGAACCTGGACGTGGCCGAAAGCATTTCGAAATTGGGCACCGGCGAAGCGCTGGTGTCGACGCTGCAGGACAAAGGCGTGCCGATGCCGGTCGAGCGCACCTTGATCGCGCCGCCGCGCTGCCGGATGGGCGCCATCACCGAAGCCGAACGCGCGCAAGTACGCGCCGGCAGCCCGGTCGGGCACAAATACGACGCGGCGGTGAACCGCGAATCCGCGGCCGAAACGCTGGCGAAAAAAGTCGAAACCGCATCGGCGCAGGCCAAGGCGCCGCCCGCGCGCACCCGCGAGCAGGACGAAGCGGAAGAAGGCGGCTTCGGCCAGGCCGTGAAGGACGCGGTGTTCGGCACAAAGCGCCGCCAGGGCATGGTGGAGACGATGGCCAAGCAGACCGCGCGCACCGTCGGCAGCCAGATCGGCCGGCAGATTTTGCGCGGCGTGCTGGGCGGCATCTTCGGCGGCGGCCGCCGCTGATTCGGCCTTCCTATCTTCTTCCCGAGGAAACATCACATGAAGCGCATCGTTCTCGCCGCCGCCGTCGCTGTCCTGGCCTTGTCCGCCTGCAAGAAAGAGCAGCCTGCCGAACCGGCAGCGCCTGCCGCCGCGACCGCGGAACCTACGCCCGCCGCCGATCCCGCTCTCGCCGCGGCCGCGAACCCCGTCGTCGATTTCGACATGCGCGCTTTCGCCGGACAATTCGCCGGTACCCTGCCCTGCGCCGATTGCGCCGGCATCGATACGAAGATCGCGCTCGCCGACGACGGCACCTATGCGTTGGAAGAAACCTATCAAGGCAAGTCCGCCGCGCCGTTCAAAGGCGACGGCACCTGGACCGCCGAAGACAACGGCCATCGCCTGCGCCTGGATCCGAACAGCAAGAGCGAGGAAGACCGCCTGTTCGAAGTGCTCGGCAAGAACGACATCCGCCTGATGGACAAGGCCGGCAACGCCATCCAAAGCGCGCAGAACTACAGCCTCAAGCGCGTCGCCGCGCAGTAGCCATGGGCCGTTGGCGCCCGCCCGCGGAAAAAAGCACCGCGCTGATCACCCGCGAAGGCCATGCCCGGCTCAAGGCCGAGCTGGACGAGTTGTGGCGGCTCAAGCGTCCGGAAGTGGTCAAGGCACTCGCCGCGGCCGCGGCCGAGGGCGATCGCTCGGAGAATGCGGAATACACCTACCGCAAGAAGCAATTGGGCGAGATCGACCGCCGCGTGCGCTATCTCTCCAAGCGTCTCGAGCAGTTGCGCGTGGTCGATACCGTGCCGGCCGATCCCGAAGCGGTGTTCTTCGGCGCCTGGGTGGAATTGGAAAACGCGGCGACCGGCGAACTGCAACGCTACCGCATCGTCGGCCCCGACGAAACCGACGCCAAGCGCGGCTTCATCAGCATCGATTCGCCGCTGGCGCGGGCCATGCTGAAGAAGCGCATCGACGACGAATTCGAAGCCATGCTGCCGGGAGGCGGCGTGCGCCTGGCGATCGTCGACGTGCGCTACGGCGAAGGCTTCGGCATCTGATCCGTATCGACTTCCGGCGTGCCGGAATCTTCCTCGTCTTCGGGAGCGCAATTCCGCGCCTTTTCGGCCAAAGCCTCGTAGCGGTTGTGGAATTCTTCCAGTTCTTCCTCTTCCAGTTCCTCCAAATCGAGCAGCGCGTTGTGCGCGCCTTTGGTGGCCCGGATCAGTTCGTCCAGCTTGATCTGCAGCGCCTGCGTGTCGCGGTTCTGGGTGTTCTGGATCAAGAACACCATCAGGAAGGTGACGATGGTGGTGCCGGTGTTGATCACCAGCTGCCAGGTGTCGCTGAACTTGAAGATCGGGCCGCTGATCACCCAAACCAGCACCACCGCGACCGCCAGGCCGAAACACAACGGCCGACCGGTGAAACGCGACGCCGCCTTCGCCATGCGGGTGAACCAGCTCGTTTTGACTGCCATTGCACGTTTCCGTTTTCGGTTTTCCCGCATTGTCCCCGCAGCGTGCGAAAGCGGCGTCACGAAGCAAGTGCACAAAAAAAAGCCCGCCGAATGGCGGGCTTTTTCGTTCGCGGAACCGATCAAGCGGCCAAGCCGGCCCTCAGCGATTCCTCCGGCGCATTGCGCAGCGCCGCGATGCGTTCCTCCAGCGGCGGATGGCTCAGCAGCAGCTTGCGCAGGCCGTGGCCGATGGCGCCGCTGATGCCGAACGCGGCGACCTGCTTGGGCAGCGTGTTCTCGCCATGGTTCAACGACAGCTTCTCCAGCGCGGCGATCATCTTGCCGCGGCCGGCCAGCGACGCGCCGCCTGCGTCGGCGCGGAACTCGCGATGGCGCGAGAACCACATCGCGATCATGCTCGCGAACAGGCCGAATACCATGTCCAGCACGAATACGGTGACGAAGTAGCCGATGCCGCCGCCGCTGTCGCGGCCGCCGTTGAGGTAGCCGTCGATGATCCGTCCGACCACGCGCGCCAGCACGATCACGAAGGTATTCAGCACGCCCTGCAGCAGCGCCATGGTCACCATGTCGCCGTTGGCGACGTGGCTGACTTCGTGGCCGAGCACGGCTTCGGCTTCGTCGCGGTCCAGCGCGCGCAGCAGGCCGGTCGACACCGCGACCAGCGCGTTGTTGCGGTTGGCGCCGGTGGCGAAGGCGTTGATCTCGGGCGCATCGTAGATGGCCACTTCCGGCATGCCGATGCCGGCCGCTGCGGCCTGGCGCTGTACGGTTTCGACCAGCCAGCGCTCGGCTTCGTTGCGCGGTTGTTCGATCACATGGGCGCCGGTGGCGCGCTTGGCGACGAACTTGGACATCAGCAGCGAGATCAGCGAGCCGCCGAAGCCGAACACGGCGGCCATGACCAGCAGGCCGGCGGTACTGGCCGTATTCACGCCCAGGATCGACATCACGATGCTGAGCAGGGCCAGCACCGCGAGATTGGTGGCGAGGAACAAAGCGATACGTTTGAACATCGTCGGTATTTCCGTCATGCGCGTCGGGGAAAACGCGCGCTTATCGAAATTGTGGCTGCGGACGGTTAAATTCAAGTCGTCGTCCGCCGGAAGCCGCCGTGCAGGAAAACCCGTTCACTTACCGTGGCCGCTTCGCGCCCTCGCCCACCGGACCGCTGCATTTCGGTTCGCTGCTGGCCGCGCTGGGCAGTTGGTTGATGGCGCGGCACGGGGACGGCGCTTGGCTGGTACGCGTAGAAGACCTGGACCCGCCGCGCGAAGTGCCCGGCGCGGCTGAACGGCAGCTGGCCGCGTTGCACGCTTTCGGCTTGGCCTCCGACGAAGCGATCGTGCGCCAAAGCGAACGCGGCGCGCTGTACCAGGCCGCATTGGACCGCCTGCTCGCCAGCGGCGACGCTTTCGTCTGCC
This sequence comes from Luteimonas sp., assembly GCA_035250245.1. Taxonomy (GTDB): domain Bacteria; phylum Pseudomonadota; class Gammaproteobacteria; order Xanthomonadales; family Xanthomonadaceae; genus Luteimonas_C. The sequence goes on from DATFFH010000052.1 coordinate 15,769, forward strand.
ATTGCAGCCGCAACGATCTGGCCGAAGACGGCGGCATCCATCGCGCCTGCATCCCGGGACGCGAGCGTGTCGATCCCGCGATCCGTTTCCGCGTGCCGGACGGCACGCGGGTCGCGTTCGACGATGCGTTCCAAGGCGAATTCGCGCAGGACGTCGCCGCGGAAGTCGGCGATTTCGTCCTGCGCCGCGCCGACGGCTTATGGGCCTATCAACTGGCGGTGGTCGTGGACGACGCCGCGCAAGGCATCACCGACGTAGTGCGTGGCGCCGACCTGCTCGATTCCACCCCGCGCCAGATCCTGCTGCAGCGCGCGCTGGGCCTACCGACGCCGCGCTACGCCCATCTGCCCCTGGTTCTGGGAGAGGATGGCCGCAAGCTGTCCAAATCGGCGGCAGCGCTGCCGGTCGATCCGGCCGATCCCCTGCCCGCCCTGCGCGCCGCCTGGCGCGCGCTCGGCCAATCGCCTTTGCCGGAAGATGCCGCCACGGCGGCGGATTTGCTGGGAATCATGCGTGCCGGTTTCGATCCCGCCACGGTGCCGCCGACGCCGAGTTTGCCTCTCGCCGCGCTGCACAACGTCCGCGAAACCAAGCGTGACTAGAATCGGGGCGAATCCCCCATTCGCACGCAGCACACGGAGAAAAGCATGACCCCTCGCATCGCACTGGTCACCGGCGGCACCGGCGGCATCGGCACGGCCATCGTCAAGCGCCTGGTGGACTTGGGGCACAAGGTCGCGACGAACTATCGCAACGAGGAAAAAGCCAAGGCCTGGCAGGAACAGATGAAGGCCGCCGGCTACGACGTGACCCTGGTGAAGGGCGACGTGGGTTCTCCGGAAGAAGCCGAAGCGCTGGTGCGCGAAGTCGAAGCCCAACTCGGCCCGGTCGACATCCTGGTCAACAACGCGGGCATTACCCGCGACACCACCTTCCACAAGATGACCCCGCAGCAGTGGAGCGAGGTGATCAACACCAATCTGAACTCGGTCTACAACATGACCCGGCCGGTGATCGAAGGCATGCGCAACCGCAAATGGGGCCGGGTCATCCAGATCAGTTCGATCAACGGCCAGAAAGGCCAGTACGGCCAAGCCAACTACGCCGCGGCCAAGGCCGGCATGCACGGCTTCACCATTTCCCTGGCCCAGGAGAACGCCCGTTTCGGCATCACCGTCAACACCGTCTCGCCAGGCTACATCGGCACCGACATGGTGATGGCGGTGCCGGAAGACGTGCGCGCCAAGATCGTGGCCCAGATCCCCACCGGGCGCCTCGGCAGCCCCGAGGAAATCGCCTACGCCGTGGCCTTCTTCATCCCGGACGAGGCCAGTTGGATCACCGGGGCGAACTTGTCGGCCAACGGCGGCCAGTACATGGGCTGGTAGTTGCGGAGAAAAGCCATGATGCACGCCAGGTCGAAATCCATCGCGGCCTGCCTGGCGTTTTGTGCGACAGTCGCCCAGGCAGCGACGCCGACGTTGCTTCCGCCCGATCCTGCGCGGCTGCCTCCCGACGTGCGCCGTGCGATTGCCGAACTCGACAGCATCGTTGCCCGGCGCGATCTGGCCGCGCTGGAAAGGCACATCGCCGCCGACGCCAAGATGAGTTTCGGCGGTTCGGAGCCGGGAGCGGCGGGATTGCGCGAGGTCTGGGAGCCGCAACGGCCGGACACCGAGCTGTGGTCGACCCTGGCCGAAATCCTGCGATTGGGCGGGGTCGCGGAAGCGAGCGGCGCCGAGCGCAGCTGGTCGGCCCCCTATCCCTCCTTCGCCGGCGAAGAGCTTTATGAAGACCCGTTTTCCGCGTTCATCGTCACCGGCACCGGGGTCGCCCTACGCGCGGCCCCGTCCTCGGGCGCTCGCGTGCGCGCCCGCGTCGACTATGCGGTGCTGAACAGCGATTGCGAGGGAACCGAAGACTGGGTCTGCGTCCGCTGGGAAGGCGCGCCGGCCTATGTCCACCAATCGCTGGCACGTTCGCCGATCGATCATCGGCTGTCCCTGAACGTGACCGGGACGGGCTGGTCCATCCTGTTTTTCGTGGCCGGGGACTAGCCGGCGGGCCTAGGCCATACCGCCCGGTACAGTCCGCCCGGCCCCTGGCTCCGAAGTTGCAAGCCCTGCTGCACTGCGCCATGCTCGGCCCCCAGCTCAGGGCGGATCCACGCATGGCAGCCAACCGCATCATCAAGAAATATCCGAACCGCCGTCTTTACGACACCGAGATCTCCAGCTACATCACGATCGAAGACGTGCGCCAGCTGATCGTCGACGGCGAGGAATTCGAAGTCCGCGACGCCAAGACCGGCGAAGACCTGACCCGCCAAGTCCTGCTGCAGATCATCGCCGAGCACGAACAGGACGGCGAACCGATGCTCTCGACCCAGCTGCTGAGCCAGCTCATCCGCTTCTACGGCGATTCGCTGCAAGGCTTCATGGGCAGCTATCTGGAACGCTCGATGCAGATGTTCCTGGAACAACAGAACCAGTTCCGCCAGCAGATGGGCAGCATGCTCGGCCAGACGCCGTGGGCGATGATGAACCAGCTCACCGAGCGCAACCTGGAGTTGTGGAAGCAATTCCAGCAAAACATGGTCGGCGGCGGCATGGGCCGCGCCACCGACGCGTCCAAAGACGCCGGCAAGCCGCGGGCGAAGTGACGCCTGCGCCACGCCGCGCATCGCGCGGCTTCCGTTCCACTGTAGGTGCGAATTCATTCGCACGCTTTTGCATCAAGAGCGTGCGAATGAATTCGCACCTACGCAAGCCGAAAGCAGCGGAGCAAGCTCCGCTCTACAAAGCGGCAACGATCTTCACAGGGGAAAACGCATGAGCAAACGCGTGGCCGTGGTGAGCGGCGGCATCGGCGGGTTGGGCACGGAAATCTGCAAGACGCTGGCCGATGCGGGGCGGACCGTCGTCGCCGCGGACTTGGCTTCCCGCCCGGAACGCGTCGAGGCCTTCAAACGCGAGGTCGACGGCCGCGACGTGCATTTCGAGCCCTTGGACGTGGCCGATTTCGACGCCTGCGGCGCTTTGGTCGAAAAGGTGAAAGCGGCGCACGGCTCGCTCGACATCCTGATCAATGCCGCCGGCATCACCCGCGACACCACGCTGCGCAAAATGGACCGGGTGCAGTGGGACGCGGTGCTCAACATCAATCTGGACGGCGTGTTCAATCTGTGCCGGCACGCGGTCGACGGCATGACCGAACGCGGCTTCGGACGGGTGGTGAACATCAGCTCTGTCAACGGCCAGACCGGCCAGTTCGGCCAGACCAACTATTCGGCCGCGAAAGCCGGCATGCACGGCTTCACCATGGCCCTGGCCCGTGAAGTCGCACGCAAGGGCGTGACCGTGAACTCTGTGTCGCCGGGCTATTGCGAAACCGCGCTGGTGATGGCGATGCCGGAAGATATCCGCAACGGCATCGTCGAGAAAGTCCCGGTCGGCCGTTTGGGTCGACCTGAGGAGATCGCGCGCACCGTCGCCTTCCTGACCGACGACGGTGCGGGTTTCATCACCGGCGCGAACATTCCCGTCAACGGCGGGTTGTTCATGAGCTTCTGACGCCTTCGTCTTGTAGAGCGGAGCTTGCTCCGCTGCTTTTAAGCCCTCCCCTTCAAGGGGAGGGTTGGGTGGGGATGGGTTTACCTCGCAACTCCAAACCCATCCCCATCCCGGCCTTCCCCTTGAAGGGGAAGGAGACGATCAAGAGCAGCGGAGCAAGCTCCGCTCTACAAATCAAAAACGGCTTTCGCCGACGAAGTCTTCCCATGGCCGGTCGGACTTGTACTGATACTCGCGCCAGCGGCTGATCTTGCCGTCGCGCAACTTCACCACCACGATGCCGTGATAGCGCGAATTGCCGTGGAAGGTGTATTCGCCGAATCCGACCTGGCTCTCGGCATTGAAACTCAGGTGATGCCAGACCATCCGCGTCGGCGGCGCCGGCTTCACGCCGCGGAAGAATTCGTACAGCGCTTCGCGGCCGCGGTAGAGCTGCTTGTCAGGCGGTTCGATGTAGATCGCGTCTTCGGCATAGCAGTCGGCGGCCTTGCGTGCATCGCCCTCGTTCCAGCCGGATGCCACGGTATTCATCAGTGTTTCGAACTCGCGCTGCGTCGCTTCGCCCGCGCGAACCGACGACGCGGAAACGAAAAGCACGGCCGCGAGCAAGGCGGCGATAACGGGTCGCGCGGCGCGTCCCGCCGCGAACATCAGCCGCCCTGCTGACAATATTTGGCGCGGTATTCCATCGCCTTGGGCATCAGCGCCTGCAGATTCTTGATCCGCGTGCCGGGATTGGGATGCGTGGACGCGAATTCCGGCTGCGACTGGCCGCCGCTGGCCTCGGTCATCCGCTCCCACAACGGTATCGCTTCCTGCGGATTGAAGCAGGCCGCTGCGGCCAGCATCAGGCCGACTTCGTCCGCCTGGGTCTCGTGGCTGCGCGCATACGGCAGCATCATGCCGTAGCCGTAGGCCGACATCACCATCTGCTGCGTCTGCGCATCCATGCCGCTCATCGCACCCGCGGCCTGGCCCAGTTGCGCCAGCCGCTGCTGGGCCATGCGCTGCGCGCCGTGGCGGAGCAAGGCGTGGGCGATTTCGTGGCCCATCACCGCCGCCATCGCGTCGGCATTCTGCGCCACCGGCACCAGGCCGGTGTAGACCGCCATCTTGCCGCCCGGCAGGCAGAACGCATTGGCCTGGTCGGATTGGATGACGTTCACTTCCCACTCGAACGTGCGCGAAAAATGCTGCGGCTGCAATCCGTTCTCGGTCGCCAGCGCGGTCTCCACCGTGTCGACCTTGGCCACCAGGCGCTGCGCGATTTCACGGATCTGCTTGGCGATGGGCGAATTCTGATCGACCGGCTGCTCCTGCTGCAGGATTTCCTGGTAGGCCTGCAAGCCCAAAGCTTTTTCGTCCTCGGCCGACAGGCTGCGGTCGATGACCACCTTCTCGCCGGTCATCGGGTCGGTAGTGCGGTTGGAGAACCAGTAGTAGGCCGCGTAGCCGGCGAACAGCAGCAATATCCACCAGCGGATGCCGCCGCCGCGGCGCATGCCGCCCTGTGCGCTGTTGCCGTATGGATCCATTCGCATGCTTTTCTCCCCGTTGCGCGCCGGTTACGCCACCGCGCATTCCAAAGCTAAAGGTCCCGCACCACCCGGAATCCCAATCTCGCATTGGTGATGTCGCGCGAAGCCGACATCCGCCAGGCCGAGCGCGTCTGCGCCGGCGAGCTGGCCCAGGAGCCGCCGCGGATCACGCGCGTCCGGCAACCGGGGTTGATCCATGCTCGCCCATCCGAAGGCGCGCGTCGATAGCCTTCGTGCCAGCAATCGGCGGTCCACTCGCTGACATTGCCCGCAAGATCGTACAACCCGTACACATTCGGTTTGCCGCCGGCCCGCGCCGGGCCCCAATGCCCATCGCCATAACCGGCGAAGGCGTTGCTCCAATCGCGGCCCGAGGGCGATCGATCCAGGCTGCCGGTCAAATTGCCCGCGCCCGGCGGCGGCCGGCCCGCGCCCCAAGGCCAAGGGCCGTCGTTGCCGCCGCGCACGGCGTATTCGAACTCGGCTTCGCTCGGCAGCCGGTAGCGATGGCCGCTCTGGCGGGTGAGCCATTCGGTATAGGCCTCGGCGTCGCCGTGGCTGACGTGCAGTACGGGCGCATCATCCGCCGCGGGATTGCCGATGTAGTCGCTGCGCCAATCCACCCCGCTGCGGCGCACGAAATTGCCGCTGCGCTCGTCGTACACGATCGAATGCCCGCGCCGCTCGGCGCGGGCGCGATGCACACGCGTCTGCATGAAGCGGCGGAACTCGGCCACGGTCACCTCGGTGCGCGACATGGCGAAGCCGCGTTCGAAGCGCACGTAATGCGAGGGTTTTTCGGCCTTGGTCGCGCCTTCCTCGTTGTCCTTGGCGCCCATGCGGAAACCGCCGTGCGGCACGACGACCATCTGCGGGCCGCGGCCGCCATCGCGCAAAGCGTCGGTGAAGTTCTGGCCGGGACGGAACAGGCCGTAGTGCGCGGCCAGATCGATCCTCTGGCGCAGATCGGCCGCGGCCGCATCGCCTGGCTCGGCGATGCGCAGCACGTCGGCCAGTTTGCGCCGGGCCAGGGCCAGGCCGTCGTCGGGCTTGGCCAAGGCCGCGATACCCTCGTCGTGCCAACGCGACACCAGCCGGGCGCGGATGGCCTCCACCCGCACTTGCGCGTCGTTCACGGTGCCGCTGCCCGGGCGCACCGTCCCGGCCAGCTTCAACCAATAGCGCGCGGCGCCGAATTCGCCGCGTTCTGCAGCACCCTCCGCACGCCGGATCAGCCCGCTTTCGGCCGCGGCCATGCCCTGCATCGCCCGCGGGTGCTGCGGACGCAAAGCCAGAACCGCACGGAACTTGCGCAGCGCGCCGTCGGCCGCCTCGCCCAGGCGGCTGGCCTGCAAATCTTCCTCGCCCTGTTCGTTCAATTGCTGCAGGCGGTCAGCCAGATCAACTTGGGTCAGATACAGAAGAGTTTCCGGTGCCGCCGGATCAACCGTGCGCGCCACCGCCGCGATCTCGTGCGCCCGCACCAGCGCCTGCTCGTCCCCATCGGCCGCCTGCAACGCGGCATGGCCTTCCTTCAGCAGGCTGGCGAGCGAACGCTTCAATCCCTCGCGCGCCGCGGCGTCGTCCGGCGCCAGCTTCAAGATCGCCAGATACAAGGGAATCGCCGATTGCGCATCGGCGTACCAACGCCCTTCTTTCGCCGCTTTGGCGGCTTCGCGCTTGGCCGCATCCAGTTTGTCGGGCTGCAGTTCGACGGCGGGCGCGGTCCAACTCAGTTGGCCGGCCGCGCGATCGTCGCCGCTGATCGTCACGCTGGGCGCCGGCGCTTTCGCGGCTTGGCGCGCGTTGTTCGATGGGAGCTTGGGCGTGGGCGACTCGTCCCCGCAGCCGGCCAGGCACAGCGACGCCAGCGCCACGAATGCCAGCGCACGCCCGGCGCGGCGTTTTTCGCTGGATTTCGGAAGGCGGGCGTGGACCATGAGCGCAGTTTACTGGCCGCACCCATTCCCGCCACCCGGCTCCGCGATTGACAAGCCCACGGCCTCCGCGGTTAGGCTCGCCTTTTCCCGTTCAGAAGTTTCCTTTGTCGATCTGGATTTCCGACCCCGGCACGCTTGCCGACTTCCTCTCCGCGCCGCCCGCACGGATCGGACTGGACACCGAATTCATCCGCGAACGCACCTATTGGCCGCAACTGGCGCTGGTGCAGATCGCGATCGGCGGCGAAGTGCTGCTGATCGATCCGCTGGTGCCGGGCATGGCCGCGGTCCTGAAGCCGCTACTGGAAAATCCCGCGGTGCTGAAGATCATGCACAGCGCCAGCGAGGATCTGATCGCGCTGCAACGCGGCTGCGGCGCGATTCCGCAGCCGCTGTTCGATACCCAGATCGCCGCGGCGCTGGCCGGCATCGGCGCAGGGCTCGGTTATCAGCGCCTGGTGCAGGATCTGCTGGGCGTGACTCTGCCTAAAGGCGAAACACGTTCGGATTGGCTGCGCCGCCCATTGTCGCCCGCGCAATTGGAGTACGCGGCCGACGACGTGCGCCACTTGTTCGCTCTGCACGACCGGCTGCAAAACCGTCTGGACGAACTCGGCCGCGGCGCATGGCTGGCCGAAGACGCTGCGCGCTTGGTCGCCACCGCCGCCAGCGACGGCGCCGACCGTTGGCCGCACCTGTCGCTGCGCACCGCGCAATTCCTGGATGCCGAAGCGCAACGCAGGCTGCTGCGCCTGCTGCGCTGGCGAGACCGCCAAGCGCGCGAAAGCGATCGGCCGCGCAGTTGGATCCTGGACAACGAACTGGCGGTCCTGCTCGCGCGCACGCCGCCCGCGGATGCCGAAGCGCTGCAAGCGCAGCTGGACGCGCATCCCAAAGCGCCGCGCAAGCTCGGCCCGGCGATCTGGCGCGCCCTGTCGACGCCATTGGACGAAGAAGCCGCGATGCCGTTGGCCAGCTCGTCCGAGCGCGACAAGGCGCGCTTGAAGCGCATGCAGGACGCCGTATCCGCTCGCAGCGCCGAACTGGGCTTGCCGGATGGCGTGCTCGCTTCGCGGCGGTATCTGGAGGCGATGCTGGAAAGCGGCGATTGGCCGGAGGCGTTGTCGGGCTGGAGAAAGGCGCAGCTGGAAAATACGCTCCAACCGCTGATCGGCGCTGGGGTTTGAATCGGGCATCCGGGCTTTGCTCTTAGCCGTCATTCCCGCGAAAGCGGGACTGACGGCTTAAAAAACGCGTCAACGCACCGGAAAATCGAATGCCATCTCCGGCGTCGGCTCCGGCTTGAACGTGAAGTGCCACCACTCCATCGGATAGTTCTCGAACCCTTGCCTGCCCATCGCCTCGCGCAGCCGGTGCCGGTTCGCGATCTGCGCCGGTGAAGCCAGCGGCGAGTCGGTGTTGGCGATTGGCCCGAAGAAATCGAAACCGGTGCCCATGTCCAGCGGCTCGCAGCGCTGCCGCGCATCGCAGGCGATCATCGTCAGATCGAGCGTCGCGCCGCGGCTGTGGCCGGAAGTGGGCGAAATATAGCCGCCAACCAGCGCAGGTTTGTCCAGGTCCGGGTAGTACTTCGCTTTCGTCCGCAGGTCGTTCGGATCTTGCGCCCAGCGCATGAAATCCAGCACCGCGCGCCGCGGCCGGTAGCAGTCGAAAATCTTCAGGCGCATGTTCTGCGCACGCAGATCGGCCTCGACGCGCTGCAAAGCCTCGGCCACCGGCTTATGCAAGAAACATTTGGGGGCGTCGTAACCTACGACCGGACGGCCTACGAAGTTGTCGGAACCGGCGTATCGGATCTCCAGAGCGATATCCGGCACCAGCGACTGGATATCGACCATGCCGGCTTCGCCTGCGGCGGTCGCTGGCGAGACATTCACCGCGGGCGCCGACGCGCAAGCCGTCGCGGCCAGCGCCAGAGCAAGGACGGCTGGTTTAGCGGCAATCGCCAGTGCGTTCGAAATGCAGGTCTTCATAGTCGGAGCTGAAATCCGCGTCGGGGTCGGTCTTGGCCATCGTAAGTCGGACCGGAGACGATTTCGCATCGAAATCGAGCCAGGCTTCGGTATCCATGCGGTCGCTGTCCCAATCCACCAACAGGCGATCGCCGACGCGCATCACTGTGCCGGTCATCGTCGTCGATTTGGCGGCGGCGAAGGCCACGGCGCCGGCGGGATTCGCGCAGATCGAGACTTCGCCAAACCACGGATCGCGATAGACGCCCATCCGGTTTTTCATCATGCCCGCGTCGGCCCGACGGCGCGAAGAAGTGTCGGGCAGTTTGCTCGCGACCTGGGTCGCCTTCTCTTCGTGCGCGATCGCCTCGGCGTAGTACTTCACGCCGCGCGTTTCGTCCGGCGCGGTGAAACGCTTCACCAGCGCCTGGGTCAGCACGGTGCGCGCCTCATCGGCGTCGGCATTGATCAGGACCACGATGCCGATGTTCTTCTGCGGCAGCAGTGTCAGCGCCGAATACATGCCGGACAAGGTGCCGGTATGGGAGACCTTCCAAGTGCCGTCGACGTCGGTCAGCCGCCAGCCGTAGCCGTAGGCCGAGAAATGGCTGTTGTCCCATTCGCGCATGCGCTTGGACAGCGGCATGATCGTGTGCGCCTTCCAGACTTCGTCGCGTTGCGCTTGCGACAGCCAAGGCTTGCCGCCGACCAGGCCGTGCTTTTCGGGCTGCAGCCACATCCGTGCCCAGGCGAGCATGTCGTTGAGGCTGCAGCGGATGCCACCGGCCGCGGCCATCGGTATCGCCTGGATCGTTTCCGGATCCTGGTTCACCACCACGGCGCGATCGTCGCGCCAGCCGTGCGGCTGGGCGACGTTGCCGACTTGCTTGCGGTTCCACTCGCCTACCCGGCAGCGCTTCAGACCCAACGGTTGGAACAGTTCCCGCCGCACCAATTCTTCGTAAGGCGCGCCGCCGGCTTTCGCCGCGACTTCGCCGGCAACGATGTACAGCGTGTTGTCGTAGGCGTAGCGCGAGCGGAAGCTGTAGGCCGGCTTCAGATAGCCCAGCCCCTTGAGCACGTCCGCGCGGGTGAAATGATTGGGTTCGGGCCACAGCATCAGATCGCCGGCGCCGGCGCCCAACCCGCTGTTGTGGATCAGCAGATCGCGCACCTGCAGTTGCTGCGTGACCCAGGGATCGAACATGCGGAAGTCAGGCAGATGCTTCGCCACCGGATCGTCCCACTTCAGCTTGCCGGCATCGACCAAGCGCGCCAGCACCGCAGCGGTCATCGCTTTACTGTTGGAGGCGATCTTGAAAATGGTGTCGGCGTCGATCTTTTCCCCAGTGCCGGCTTCGAGTTCGCCGGACGCGCGGCGGTAGACGACCTCGCCGTCGCGGACGATGCCGACCGCCAGGCCCGGCAGCTTGTAGCGGGCGACGGCGTCGTCGAAAACGGCATCCAGCGCCGGATCGGCCGGCGTCGCGGCAAATGCCGGCGAAAACAGCGCCGATAGGAATGCGAGCGCAGCCGCAGCGAATGCCTTCATACCGTCCGCCTCATTGAGATGCCCGCATCCTGCCGCGGATCGCAGGCGAAAAAAAGCGGCCCGCGAGGGCGGGCCGCCAAGCCGGGGGGCTAATCAGCACTCGGCACTTAGTAGCTGTACGACACGACCAGTTGCATGTAACGCGGCGACTGCCAAACCGTTCCTTCTCCGAAATAAGGCATCTTCGTTCCGGGGGTGCTTTCGTAGCGGGAATGCACATTGACGACTGTCTGGTCGTTGAGCACGTTGAACACGGAGAAGCGCGCCTTCAGGTCGATGTCGCGGAACGGCGTGAAGGTCACGTTGAGGCCCAGGTCCTTCACCCACGGCATGCGGCCGAACGCTCCGCGCTCGGTGTAGACCAGTTGCCTGTTGAGGCTGGCGCAGTCCGCTACGCACAGCCAACCCGAGCCGCCGCCGCTGAACTCGCCTGGGCCGCCTGCGCTGCGGTTGTCGTTGGGCCAACGCACGCCGAACGCAGTGATGGGGCCGCCCGAAATCGCGGAGAACGTGGCGCCGAAGGTGAACATCTCGTTGAGCTTGTAACTGCCGCGGAACTTGAACTGATGGCGGTGGTCGTTGAACAGGACCCCATAGCGCTCGTTGACGGCCGGATGGTCGTAGAACTGCACCAGGTTGGTGTCCGCGTAGCCCGCATCCGAATTCACCGGTCCTTCGATGTTGCCCTCGGACTTGGACCAGATGTAGCTGGCGTTGAACGCCCACTTGTCGTCCCAGGCGCGGTCGAGCTGGAACTCGACCGCCTTGTAGGTACGCTTGGGCTTCTTGTAGCCCATGATCGCTCCGCTACCCGACGCCACGTATCCGTCGCGGGAGCTGTCGAAAGTGATCCACTGGCCCGTGTCTTCGCACCACAGCGTCGCTTTTTCGCCGGGATTGATGATCGGGAAGCTCGAATATCCCGGGCAGCCCGGCAGATGGTTGATGCGCGTGTCTTCCACGGAGCGGGAGGTTTCGCGGTAGGTGGCGTTCACGCCGTACGACCAGGCCTGATTGATGGCCTGCTGGAATCCCAGGATGTACTCGTCCTGGTAGACCATTTTCAGGTCGCGCGCCACTTCGGTACGCAGATCGTCCGGCGCCGGCACATTCCCCTCGGTGTTGACCGGGCCGATCTGCGCGCCGAGATTGGGCAGGAGATAGACGCTGCCGGTGACGGGGTCGATTTGTTGCGTGAAACCGTTGAGCACGTAGTAGGTGTGCTCATCGGTGGTTCCGCCGCCGAAATAGTCGGCGAGCTTGTTGGTCAACGGCAAGTAGTAGCGGCCCGCGTTGCCGAACAGTTTCGTGGTGCCGTCGCCCTTCATGTCCCAACTGAAACCCAGGCGGGGCGAAACCATGTCGCTGAAATCGGCTTCCGCGAACGTCGACCCCGACGCGAGCTTGTTGTGGAACTTGTCGAAACGCACGCCGATGTTCAGCAGCAGGTTCGGCGTGACGTTCCAGTTGTCCTCCACGTAGAACGCCTGCGCCTTCGTCTCGACCGGGGAACCGGTGATGTAGCGGCGCGCATCGATAATGCTGGTGACGCCGGGCGGAACGAAGGCGCCGTTGGGTAGCGAGGCGCCGGGCGTGGCGGCTTGGGCCTGATAGCTCACGCCGTCGCCCGGATACACCACCGTGCTGTCGGATTCCATCACTTCCTGGTCGGCGCCGAAACGCAGCAGGTGATCGCCCAGCGTCCACTCGAAATCGAGGCGCGACGCCTCGCGCCGGTCGTCGCGGCTGTTCTTGCTGGTATTGGTCGGGTGGCAGCCGCGCTTGGCCTCCCGTCCGAACGGATCGTTGTAGTTGCTGGCGATGGTGACGATGCTGCAATCGGCATCCCGCGGGCTGCCGCTGAAAGCCGTCCGCTTGTTCACGCCGTACATCGCTTTGGCCACGAAGCTGTCGGTGATATGGCCGGTATAGGTGAGCGACCAGTTGTCGCCGCCGGACCTTGAAGTGGTTTCGCCGTTGAAGTTGCCCAGTGTATTGGTATCGAAAGCGTAGTCGTAATTGGTGACGGTGGACTCCGCCTCGTCGGAGAAAGCCAGCAACTCCAGCAAGTGGTTGTCGTTGATCTGCCAATCGAGCTTGGCGCCCCAGAAATCGTTTGGACTATCGGTATAGAAGGCCTCTTCCGTGTCGATGTCCTTCGAGTCGGAATCGCGGTTTTCGTACATCGCGAAGAAGAACAGCTTGTCCTTCACGAGGGGGCCGGAAGCCCACACGTTGGTCTTGAACAACGAACTTTCGTCGCGGCTGGTGCGGTCGCGCTCATCGACGGTGCCGTCGCGATGGAAGTGGTCTTCCTTCGAGGACGCCCAGTCGGAAGGTTCGAACGTCAGTTCCACGCCGGCGTGGAATTCGTTGCCGCCCGAACGCGTCACGGCGTTGATGACGCCGCCGGTGCTGCGTCCGAATTCGGCCGAGTAGCCGCCGGTCTTGACCTGGAATTCCTGGTAGAAGGCGAACGGTACCGACGAAAAGCCCTGACGGCGATAGGGGTCGGTCACGTTCAGGCCGTTGATGTAAACGGCGTTCTCGGCCACCGACGAACCGCCGAAGGTGAGTCCGCCGAAAGTGGCGCCAGAGTTGACTACGCCTGGCGCCAGCAGGGCCACGGACGACAGGCTCTGATCCACCGGCACCCGCGCCAATTCCTCGCGATCGATATTCGTCGCCGACTCGGTCGAACGGACGTCGACGCGGTTGATGACGCGGGAGCCGACCACGGTGACCGTATCCAGATTGCCGATGCCGCCGAGATTCACCGTGGTCGTGCCACCCAGCGAAACGTTCGCGGCCACGGGGCTGCCCACGGCTTGACCGTCCCGGCTGACCTGCACGCTGTACGCACCGACGGGCAGCTGGCTGAGCCGGTAGCTGCCATCGGCATCCGCCGTGACGGTACGGGTCAAGCCCGTGGCGGTGTTGGTCACCGTGACCTGCGCGCCAGCGTCGGCGCGGCCCGCCACCGCGCCCATGGCGCTTTGCGCGAGCGCCAGGGGCGACAGGCTCGCCAGGCACGCCCCCAGGGCGATGCAAATTGCGGATCTCTTCAGTGCCATGCTTTTCATGCCCCCTCCAGGGTGTTGCAGTCTGGTGTCGTTGGTGGTGTTGCGTTGTTTGTTCTGTTACTGCGTGTCCGTCGCTTTGCCGAGCGGCAACACCTTCCAGTTGAAGCCGTAATCCCACTGATCGAAATACAGGTTCCCGCCCCTCCACTCGACCTCGCCGCGCTGCAGATCGACGGTTTCGGAACGGAAGAATTCTTTCTTCGGCGCGAAGTCGCGGCCGTAGTCGTCGTTGAAGGCGATGCGGTAGGCGTCGAAGCCGCCCAGGTAGAAATCGCGGATGTCCGGATCGCCGTCGGCGAAGCGGCCGAAGGTCACGTCCATCGGCACCCAGCCGTACGGGGCCAGATACAGCCAACCCCAGTCGTGCATGTTGTTGTAGTCGGTGTCGGAAAAGATCCAGCCCGACTGCCAGCGCGCCGGAATGCCGTTCAAGCGCAGCAGCGTCATCAACAGCAGCGTCTGCTGGCCGCAATCGGCGTGGCCGGCATGCAGCGCGTAGTCGCTGATATTGGTGATGGTGGAGTACTCGCGCGCGCCGGCCCACGGAATCTTGTCCACGGCGGCGTACAGCTTCTGCGCGATGCGGTAGGGATTCTTCTCGTCGCCGACGGCTTCGCGCGAGAACTTGCGCAGGTCTTCGGTGTAGACGACGTGCGGCGGACGCTCGCCCATGAAAGGCGCCAGCTCCGGCGTTTTCTCGGCGGGCACGACCTTGGCCGGGTCGATCGCTTTGTACTGGCCGTAGATGGTCAACTCGTAGGTGACCGAAAACTCTGTCTTCTTGCCCGCTTCGGAGGGCTTTTCGACGAAGACGGTGCGTTGCATCGTCGGCTCGGGCGCGATCTGGTGCTTCGACGGCTCGCTGGCGACGAAGCGGATGTCTTCCTGCTGTCCCGGAATCGCGCGCGGATACGGCAGCCATGCGCGTACCGTTTCGCCGGCCGGCACCGCGTCGGCGTTCACCGAAATCGATTGGGTAATCCGCACCCGCCGCGGCGCGACGCTGGATTTGCCGCTGGCCAAAGCCGCATCGCGCACTTCCTTATGGTGCGGATGCGGTTTCTCCAGCGGACTGTCGTTGAACGGCGTCTGCTTGGCGCGGCGCGCGCGCGCATCGGCGCTCAGCCGGAACAGATTGGACGGCGCACGGTTGAAATAAAGCTTGCGACCGTCGATGGTCTGATGTTCTAGCAGTCTTGCCGCGTCCCATTTCGCGAATTCCCCGTCCCTCAAGTCGGGAATCTGCTTGCGTACCCGCGCCCTGGCGTCATCCTCGTTCAAGGTGAAATCGAGCAGGATGCGGCGCATGCGTTCGCGCTGGAATTCGAGCGCCGAACGCGAGGACGGGTCGGTCGACGGATCGGCCAAGTCCTTGGCAATACGCGATTCCGCCTGTTGGAAATGCCCGGCGTCGATCAGCGCCACCACCTCGTCTTGCGTACCGGCCATGGCGGCAGGCGCCGCCGCACCCAGCAGCAAGGCGGCCGCCAGCGCCAAGGCCGTCGGGCCCCGCCGATGTCCGACTGGTCGCATGCTGTCCAACGCGGCTCCCCGTATTGGTCCACGGTAACGGCTGTGTAACATGCGTCCGAGGGCTCGTCAATAATTTATTCTTTTGGTCTATGCTATGAGAAATACGTTATTCCGCAGCGCACAAAAGCGGACTGACGCATCGCGGCCTTTTCGGGGAGGATGGTGATGAAGCGAGCAGCCAGGCGGGTGCTGCCAAGCTGGCGTCGGACGTCGGCCTCTTTCCGTTTTACCGGCCGCGCCTCGGAGATTCAGCGATGAGCTTCAAACCCATGTTCCTGACCGCGGCTCTGCTGCTCGCCGCCTGCGCCAGCGCACCGGCGCGCAACGACGCCGCACCCGCATCGTCCGCGCAAGCCACCGGCGTTCCCGGCGTCAGCACCGCCCAGCTGGATCCGGAATATTGGATCCGGCGCCAAACGGGAGCCGATCGCACCGTGCTCGACCGCGCCGCGATCGCCGCGCAGAACGAGAAACTGGAGCGTACCGACGATTCGGTGCACGACATCGAAGCCCTGCCCGCTTCGCTCGATCGCGCGCAGGTGAAGGCCTGGATCGAAGGCTTGTCCAAACGGCCGAGCAAAGCCGTCTACGACGAACGTGGCCGCGAAGTGCCTGCGAAAACCCTGGATGCGTTGGTCGCGGATCTGCGCCTGGATGCGGTGCCGGCTTCGCAATCCGTCCGTTACGGCCTGGTGACCCGGCGCGGCGATCTGCGCGCTTTCCCGACGAAACTGCGCGTGTTCTCGCGCCAGGGCGACACCGACATCGACCGCTTCCAGGAAAGCGCTTTGTTCCCGGGCACGCCGGTGGCCATCGTCCACGAAAGCCGGGACCGCAAATGGTGGTTCGTGGTCAGCGAGTTGTACGCGGCGTGGATCGAAAAAGACAAAGTCGCCGAAGGCGGCAAGGACTCCGTGTTCGCGTACGCGCGCAAGACGCCGTACCTGGTGGTCACCGGCGCGAAGGTGCGAACCGTATACACGCCGGAGCAGCCGCAGGTGTCCGATCTGCAGCTGGACATGGGCATCCGCCTGCCGGTGCTGGCCGATTGGCCGGTGGACGAACCGGTCAACGGCCAGAATCCGTATTCCTCGCACGTCGTCCAATTGCCGGTCCGTGGCGAAAACGGCCGCCTGGCGTTCTCGCCGGCGCTGATTTCGCGCAACGCCGACGTACGCGCCGACTATCTGCCGATGAACCGCGCCAACATCCTGCGCCAAGGCTTCAAATTCCTGGGCGAACGCTACGGCTGGGGTCACAGCTACAACGCCCGCGACTGCAGCGGCTTCGTCTCGGAAATCTACCGCAGCTTCGGCGTCACCCTTCCGCGCAACACCAGCGACCAAAGCGTGAGCCCTGCGCTGAACCGCATCCACTTCGAAGCGGGCGACGGCCGCGACAAGCGCGATCCGGTGGTGCGCGATCTGCAGGTCGGCGATCTGGTCTACATTCCGGGCCACGTGATGATGGTGATCGGCCATTACAACGGCATGCCTTACGTGATCCACGACACCAACGGCGGCTCCTGGCTCGGTCCCGACGGCAAGGTCGTCGGCGGCAAGCTCAACGGCGTGTCGGTCACGCCGCTGTCGACCCTGATGTTCGACGAGCAGAAGAGTTACGTGGACCGCATCACCAACATCCAGCGCATCCGGCCCTGAAGGACCAGACCACAAGATGAAGATCACGCAGATCAAGTTCGGCATGCTGCGAGTGCCGCTGAAGACGCCGTTCAAGACCGCTTTGCGCACGGTGGAGACGGTGGAAGACATCGTCGTCCAGATCCACACCGACACCGGCTACATCGGTTACGGCGAAGCCCCGGCCACGGCGGTGATCACCGGCGATACGCACGGCTCCATCGTCGAGGCGATCGACAAGTTCATCGCTCCGCGCCTGATCGGCCAGGAGATCGCCAACCTCAACCGCATCACACAACTGATCCAGACCGCGCTGGAGAAGAACACCAGCGCCAAGGCCGCGGTCGAGATCGCGGTCTACGACCTGTTCGGCCAGCTGTACGGCGCGCCGCTGTACAAGATGCTGGGCGGCGGCGATCCGGTCATCACCACCGACATCACGATCAGCGTCGACTACATCGACAAGATGGTCGCCGACTCCATGGCCGCGGTGGACCGCGGTTTCGAATCGCTGAAGATCAAAGTCGGCAAGGACATCGGACTGGATATCGAAAGGGTCAAGGCGATCTACGCCGCGGTCGAAGGCCGCGCCCTGCTCCGCCTGGACGCCAACCAGGGCTGGACCGCCAAGCAGGCCGTGTACGCGATGCACACGCTGGAAGATGCGGGCGTGCTGCTGGAATTGTTGGAACAGCCGGTGAAGGCGCAGGACATCGACGGCCTGAAATACGTCACCGACCGCGTCCACACCCCGGTGATGGCCGACGAGAGCGTGTTCGGGCCGATGGAAGTGGTGGAACTGATCAAGCTGCGCGCGGCCGACATCATCAACATCAAGCTGATGAAGACCGGCGGCATCTCCAACGCGGTGCGGATCGCCGACATCGCCGCGCTGTACGGCGTGGAATGCATGATCGGCTGCATGCTGGAAACCAGCATCAGCGTCGCCGCGGCGGTGCACCTGGCGGTGGCCAAGGCCAACGTGATCACCAAGGTCGACCTGGACGGCCCCTCGCTGAGCAAGTTCAATCCGGTGGACGGCGGCGTGATCTTCAACGAGTCCGAGATCTCCGTGACCGATGCGCCGGGGCTGGGCATCCGCGAGATCCGCGGGCTGGAACCGATCGAAGTCTGACGCCATGTCGCCGCTGCTGAAGATCCGATCCGAGCGCGACCAGATGTCGGCGATCGAGCGCCGCATCGCCGACTACATCCTGGAGAACGCGCACCTGCTGCGAGACTACTCGTCGCAGCAGCTGGCCAGCGCGCTGGGGATCAGCCAGTCGAGCGTGGTCAAGTTCAGCCAGAAGTTGGGATTCAAGGGATACCCGGACCTCAAATACTCGGTCGGCGAGGAAGTGGCGCGCAGCAACGGCCACGACGAGGACCGGCACGCGCCCTCGGCCGCGGACGATCCGCACGCCGTGCTCGCCGAGAGCCTGTGGCGGCACAAGGCACAGGCCGAAGAGGAAACCCGACTGATCAATCCGCCCGACCGGATCGATGCGATCGCCGATGCGATCGCCGGCGCTGGCCGCGTGTTCGTGATCGGCCTGGACGAAGACGGTGTGGCTGCGCGCGCGTTCGCGCTGAAGCTGTCGCTGCTCGGCATCCTGACCGTGCACCATTTCGATCCAGTACTGATGGCCACCAGCGTCTCGGCGGCGAATCCGGGCGATGTGCTGCTGGCCTTCTCCGAACACGGCAACCAAGTCGCGCTGAGCCACATCGCACGGCAATTCCACGAGCGCAAGGGCAAGGTGGTGTCGGTGACGCGCCACACCGCCAATCCGTTGCGCGCGCACGCCGACTTGTCGTTGCTGGTATCCGCGCACGACGAGCGCGCCCATATCGAACCGCTGCTGTACCAGACCGCGTTGCAGCACCTGCTGGACCTGATCTTCGTGCTGCTATGCGAGGACGGAGACAGGAAGGCGCGGCTGGAGGCGAATCGGGAGCGGATCCAGCTTATGCTCGAGCCATGACGAGATCCGACCCGATGGCGACGATGCGCGCTTTTTCCTCCCCCCTCGCGGGGGAGGATGTCCGAAGGACAGGAGAGGGGGCGCGAGCGAAGCGATGCGTGCTTTTAGCTTCTCCGGCTAACACCTCGCATCCTGGAGAACACCGCTTCGTGCCCACCCTCTCTCGACGCTTCGCGTCGATCTCTCCCATCAAGGGAGAGATGGAAAGCCGGGCTCCGCTGGGCGTGCGGATGGGCCAGCAAGCTCAGCGCTTGGCTTACCTGTTGACCGCACTGGTCGTACTTGCAGGCTGTGCGCATACGACCAAGGAATCGCCAACCGTTTGGGACGGTGCGCAACAGTTGATCCTGGTCACCACGCCCGGCTGGAACGCCAACATCGGCGAATTGCGTACCTACGAGCGCGACGGACAAAGTTGGCGCGAGGTCGGCCGAGCGACGCGCGTCACCATCGGCCGCACCGGTTCCGCATGGGGCGTGGGCTTGCATCCGGAACAAACCGATGGCCCGACCAAGCGCGAAGGCGATGGCCGTGCACCGGCCGGTATCTTCCGCATCGGCACGGCGTTCGGCTACGCGCCCAGCGCCGACACCGCCCTGCCCTACGCCGCGATGCATGCGACCAGCTATTGCATGGATGTGCCCGCCTCGCCGCTCTACAACCGGATCGTGGACACGAAAGACGTTGGCGAAGCCGCCGTCGCCGGGTCGACCGAACCGATGCGACTGGATCTGCGCAAACCCGGCGACCAACGCTACAAGCTGGGCTTCGTCATCGAACACAATCCGCAAGCCACGCCTAACGCCGGCAGCTGCATCTTCGCGCATTTGTGGAAGGCGCCCGGCGAAACCACGGCCGGTTGCACCGCGATGGCCGAGCCGGCGATGCGGCGCCTGTACGCCTGGTTGAAACCCGAATCGCATCCGGTGTTCGTGCTGCTGCCGCAGGCCGAGCACGTGCGCCTTAAATCCGCCTGGCATTTGCCTTAGCGCGCCGCACATTCGACTACAGGAAGCCGCATGTCCCTGACCACCCGCGTTCTGCTGGCCTTGATCGTCGCCGCCGTGTCCGGCCTGCTGCTGGCGCTTTGGGATCCCACGTTCGCGACACGCGCCGCGGACGTGGTGCAGCCGATCGGACGCTTGTGGCTGAGCGCCCTGCAGATGACGGTGGTGCCGCTGGTGGCGGCGCTGGTGGTGATCGGCGTGAACACCGCCAGCAACGCCGCCGCATCCGGGCGTACGGCGCGCAGGGCCATGATCGTGTTCGTGGTGCTGCTCGCCGCCGCCGCGGCGTTCACCGCGATCGCGTCGACGTTCCTGTTGTCGCTGGTGCCGCGCGATCCGCTGCTGGCCGAGCGTCTGCACGCAACGGGAACGGCCGCCGCGGCGTCCGCGCCGGCTTCGCTGGGCGATTGGATCGGCTCGATCGTACCCAGCAACGCCATCGCCGCCGCCGCGCAGAGCGCGATGCTGCCGCTGGTGGTGTTCGCACTGTTCTTCGGCTTCGCCCTGACCCGGGTCGACGGCGAGCGTCGCGCACGCATGATCGATCTGCTGCAGACCGTCTCCGACGCCATGATCGTGATCGTGCGCTGGGTGTTGTGGGCCGCGCCGCTGGGCGTGTTCGCGCTGGTGTTCGCGGTCTGCGCGCGGGTCGGCCTCAGCATGATCAGCGCGCTGGGCTATTACATCGCGCTGCAATGCGTGATCTATTTCGCCGTGACCCTGCTGATGTATCCGGTGGCCGTGTTCTTCGGCGGCGCGCATCTGCGCCGCTTCGCCGCGGCGATCCTGCCGGCGCAGGTGGTGGCCGCCAGCACGCAGTCGTCGCTGGCCTCGCTGCCGGCGATGATCGAAAGCGCGCGCACCCGGCTCAATTATCCGTTGTCGGTCACTTCGCTGGTGCTGCCGATGGCGGTGTCCTTGTTTCGGATCAACAGCCCGGTGCAGTACATCAGCGTGGCCGCATTCCTGGCCTGGGTGTTCGGCACAGACCTGAGCGTGGCGCAGTGGACGGTGGCCATCGCCTTGTCGGTGGTGATCAGCATGGGCTCGGTCGGCCTGCCGGGACAGGCCAGCTTCATGGCAACCAACATGCCTGTGACGCAGGCATTGGGGCTGCCGGTGGAACCGCTGGGCATCCTGTTGGCCGTGGACACCATTCCCGACGTGTTCGCCACACTCGGCAACGTCACCGCCGATCTGACTGCGACCAGCGTTGTGGCTAAAGATGCACCGGCGGATGCAGCGCCGGAAGCCTCAGTGGAAACCTGAAGCCGCGCGGGGGCTCGAAGCGTCGGATGCCGGTTGCTTGTCGCGATCTTCGAGTCCGCGCGCCCTCACCCAACCCTCTCCCGCAAGCGGGAGAGGGCTGATACAGCGTTTCGGCACTCCGCGATCAGCGTTTCCCGATCTCACCAAGCACGCGCCGCACCGTATCGGCGACGATTTGCGGATTCTCGTAAGGGATCACGTGGCCGGACTTCTCGGCCACTACCAGGAAGCCGCGCGTAGACAACCCGACCAACCCTTGCTGCAACTCGGCCCAGCCTTCGTCGGCCGCGGCGGGCGGACTGGCGATGTCGCGGCGGATCACTGCCAGCGGCATGTCGCCGAGCGTGCCGTATCCGGCGGGTTTGCGCAGCGCTTCCGGCACTAGGTCGATGGCTTCGTACTCCTGCTGCATCGTGCGGAACATCTTCGGCGTGAACGACATGGCCATTTCGGCCGGCGTTCCCGGCTCCATGGGCACCATGGGAACGCCTTCTTTGCCCTGCTTCAGGCCTTCGGCGATCTTGGCGACGATGCCTTTGCGTACCTCGGCCGCGCCCGGACCGTACAGATACGCTTCGGGCGTCGCGTCGATCAAAACGATCGCCGCCACTTCCGACGGATACCGCTTGGCGTAAAGGCGCGCGTACAGGCCGCCCATCGAGTGGCCGGCCAGCACGAACGGCCCCTTGAGCTTCTTGGCGGCCAACAACTTGTGCAGATCTTCGACCATGTCCTGCTGGGTGCGCTTGCCGGCGACCGGATCGCTCCAGCCGAAACCAGCGCGGTCGTAAGCGCAAACGCGTGCGAAAGGCGCGATCAGTTCCTGCACCTTGCTGTAGGTAGAATGGGCCGGGAACTGCGACAGCCCGGCTTCGAAGATCACCACGGGCCCTTTCGCTTCGCCTTTGCAATCGATGTGCAGACGGCGCCCACCGATGTCGACGAGTTCGCCGGGCGGTGCGGGTTGTACGTAGACGTAGGGAGCAGCCGCCTCGGTCGGCGCAGCGGCAGAAGTTTGCGCGAACGACGAGGTCGAGGCCGAAATCAGGGCGAGCGAAACCAGACATGCGCGAAGCATGGCGAGGACTCCTTCGAGTTGGAGGTTGGAATGCGGCTGCGTTGTCAGCCGGCGATCTTCGGCGCGCGCAATTGCGGGCGCCGGCGGAACAGCTCGTAGATCAGGGCTGCGACGATCATGACGACGACCAAAGCCAGCGCAGCCTTCGCGCCGTCATCGGTCGGCTTGGCCTGGAAGATGTCGCCGGCGGCGATCCACCAGACCAGCACCACGGCGAAAGCCAGGCTGCCCACGGTTTCCCAGCGCCGCGTCGCAGCGGACCAACGCCCCTTGGCTAGCACCACGATCCTCACCGCGAAAAAGCCGGCCCACAGCAGCAACGCGAACGGCGCACGCACGCGCAGGAAAGTCGGGTCGAAAGCGAAAATTTGCGGCAACGGGCCTGGCATCGCCTTCGCGATCCAAGGCAGGCAAACCATGAAGACTACGGCGACCGCGATGCAGACCAGGCCGAAGATCGAAGGCAGGCGTTCGATCCGGTCGGGATCGACGACGCGCGGCTTCCAGGCCGGCTTGAAAAGCCCCGTTTGCCGCAACCCGGCGGCCAGCAGCGCCATCGTCACCATGAAACCAGGCCACCAGAACGAACCCAGGCCCCAGGTCAGCCACCACGTGGATAAATGCTGGCCTTCGAACACGCGCGGCAGGGTCAGCGCCCACTGCAGAGCGACGCCGCCCAATGCCATCCATGCGAACGTCCTGGTCTGGTCGGCCGGAATGATGGTCGTGCCCGGCGGGCGGTAGCGCGCGGCGACTTCCGCTGGCGTTCCGAATTCGCGCAGCATCGCAAGCACCATCGCATCGTCGGCGGCCTTGCCTTCGGCCTGCGCACGATCGGCGAGCATTTCGGACAGCAGACCGCGCAGTTCGAAGCCGATTTCCTCGCGATCCTTGCGCGGCAAACGGCGGACAACATCGACCACGTAGGCTTCGATCACGTCGTTCGGGTTCATCGTTCGTTCCCTTCCAGCAATCCGGCCATGGTCGCCGCGAGGGCGTTCCAGGAGGCCGTCAGTTCGGCGAGCAGCGCCTCGCCGGCGTCGTTCAAGCGGTAATAGCGGCGCGGGGGGCCTTCCTCGATGCGCCATTCGGAGGCCAGGACTCCCTGGCCTTCCAGTCGGCGGAGCAAGGGATACAGGGTCCCCTCCTCGATCGGCATCCCGCGCTGGGCCAAGGCTTGGCGCAGGGAATAGCCGTACTGGACCTCCCGGAGCTGGGACAGGACCGCCAGCACCAGAACGCCGCGTCGGAGCTCCAATTCCAGCTTGGGCAATGGGTTTTCGCGGGTATCCACAATGTCTCGCCCTGTGAATTGATACGCACAGTACATTGTGTCACACAGTAATTCAATACCGTTCGTCGGCTGGCAGCTCCACCCTCTCGTTATCCCGAGGCCAGGACTCAGGTGGGTCACGACTGTCGGGTTTCCGCGATGCTGAGCTGGGATGACGGCTGAAGGACCGGCTTGCTGGCGACGGAACGGACGATGCAAGCGAACGATGGCTGCGAGCAGAAAGCATCGACGAAGGCGCATAGGATTCGGAAAGACGCGAGAACTCGGCCCGTCCGCGGCGCACAGCTAGCGCCCCCGTCGCAGGGCCGCTAGAATTGCGCGCTTCGTGGGGCGGTAGCTCAGCTGGGAGAGCGTCGCGTTCGCAATGCGAAGGTCGGGAGTTCGATCCTCCTCCGCTCCACCACTCATCCAGCCTTGAAAGCCTCGGAACCTGTTTCCGGGGCTTTCTTGCTTTTGGCGCAATAGCAGTCGAAGCCGCGACCGGTGCTCCTCCGCGGAATTGCGGCCGCCGTCTCTCGCCCTTTCGCGGTCCGGCATGGCAGGATCGCGCCCATGGCCACCCGCTCCGCAGAAGACGTGCGCTTGCGCGATTTCGCGCGGCTGCGCCGCGTCCGCGACCGGATCGACAGGGAATACGCGCAGCCGCTCGACGTGGAAGCGCTGGCACGCGGCGCGCACATGTCGGCCGGGCATCTCAGCCGCGAATTCAAGCAGGCCTACGGCGAATCGCCTTATAGCTATCTGATGACCCGGCGCATCGAACGCGCGATGGCGCTGCTGCGCCAAGGCGAATTGAGCGTCACCGAGGTCTGCTTCGCGGTGGGGTGCGCATCGCTGGGCACTTTCAGCACCCGTTTCGCCGAACTGGTCGGCGTTTCGCCCAGCGTTTACAAGGCACGCGAAAGCCGGGCCGCCGAAGGCATGCCGCCATGCGTGGCCAAACAAGTCACGCGACCGATCAGGAATCGAGAAGCGCCGGTCGCCGAGCTGCCCCTAGACTGATCCCGTCACCTCAACCACCAACGGACGGATCGCCATGGACATCACCATCCACGCCAGTTTTCTCCCGCACAACGACCCGGATGCCGCGTTGGCCTTCTATCGCGACACGCTCGGTTTCGAAGTGCGCAACGATGTCGGCTATCAGGGCATGCGCTGGATCACGGTGGGACCCGCCGGCCAGCCCGGCACGTCCATCGTGTTGTATCCGCCGGAAGCTTCTCCCGGGATCACCGAAGACGAACGCCGCACCATCGCCGAGATGATGGCCAAAGGCACCTACGCCAGCCTGCTGCTGGCGTCCAAGGATCTGGACGGCGCTTTCGAGCGGCTGCAGGCCAAGAACGCGGAAATCGTCCAGGAGCCCGTCGATCAGCCTTACGGCGTGCGCGACTGCGCCGTGCGCGATCCTTCCGGCAATTTGGTCCGCATCCAGCAATTGCGCTGAACCGAAACTTCTGTGGGAGCGGCTTCAGCCGCGAGCTTTTCTCTTGCTAAACATAGGTTCGTTGCGGCGACTGCAAGAGCTCGCGGCTGAAGCCGCTCCCACAAAAGCAGCCGCAACAACACCCACCACCGCCGGGAGGCAACGATGAACTGGAGCAAGTGGATTCGGCAGTTCCACCGCTGGGTGGCCATCGCGTTTACGTTGACCGTCGTCCTCACCTTCTTCGCATTGCAGCAGGAAAAACCCGCGATCTGGGTGTCGTACGTGCCGCTGTTCCCGCTCGCCCTGCTCTTGTTGACCGGCCTGTATTTGTTCGCGCTGCCGTATACGGCGAAATGGCGCGGTGGGAAGCGCACCGCCGATTAACGCACGCCCGTTTTTTTCGATTCGATAACCACTCTCAGGATTGACCATGGCCAAGACCGCGAAGAAAGCGACCAAGAAAACTCCCGCGAAAACCGCAAAAAGCGCCGCCGCGGGCAAACCATCCAAAGGATTCTCGGCCGAGGAAAAGGCCGCGATGAAGGAACGGGCGATGGAGCTCAAGGCCAGCGCGGGAAGGGCCGAAGGCGAACGCGCCCTGCTCGCCGCCGTCGCCGCGATGCCGCCGGCCGATCGCGCCATGGGCAAGCGCTTGCACGAAATCGTCACGGCGAGCGCGCCGGACCTTTGGCCCAAGACCTGGTACGGCATGCCTGCCTACACCACCGGCAAGGACGGCAAGGTCGTCTGCTTCTTCCAAAGCGCGCACAAGTTCAAAGCCAGGTACGCGACCTTCGGCTTCAACGACTTGGCCAAGCTCGACGACGGCGCGATGTGGCCGACCGCATTCGCATTGAAGGAACTGACCGGCGCGGTGGAAGCCAAGATCGCCGCGCTGGTGAAAAAAGCGGCGGGCTGAACAGAAGACCTGTGGGAGCGGCGTAGCCCGGGTGGAGCCGAAGGCGATACCCGGGATCGCCATCCCGCATTCGGCTGCAATTCCGAACGAAGCAAGCCGAATCCGACCACCGAAGCGGAAACTCGGATGTCGCTTGTAACCCATTCGGAGAACGCGCTAACGCCGCTCCATGTTTCCCGGGTATCGCCTTCGGCTCCACCCGGGCTACGTCTCGCTGACCGAAGACAGGTCGCGTACCCCGCGCTTAGCACTACCGGATAGACCGCTACGCCATCAGGCTGAGTAGCCGGCCCTGCTAGACGCCGCAGCGATGTACGGCATCCGGTTATCTCCCGGCGGCGCGGCTCTTCGAAGCACCCCTCGACGGCCCCGGGAGAGTTTTTCGGCACGATCAGCTCGCCATGCCTTCCTTGTGCGCCAGCAACGCGGCCTGGGTGCGATCGGCCACGCCGAGCTTGTCCAACACTTGGCTGACGTAACCCTTCACCGTCCCTTCGGTCAGATCCAGTTGCCGCGCGATCTGCTTGTTGCTCATGCCTTCGGCGAGCAGGGCCAGCACCGAACGTTCGCGCGCGGTGAGCCGGTCGATCGGCGACGGCGCGCGCCGCATCCAGTCCAGCATCTGCCGCTGCGCATGCGGATGCAGCCAGGCGCGGCCGGCGGCGACTTCGCGCACAGCGCGCACCAGATCGTCGCGCAGCGCGTCCTTGAGCAGATAACCGGTAGCGCCCGCCGCCAATGCGTCGCGCACCTGCGAATCCTCGGCGTAGCTGGTGAACACCAGGATGTTGACGCCGGGGCTTGCGCGCTTGATCGCGGCGATGTTCTCCACCGCGGGCGGGCCCGGCATCTTCATGTCCAGGACCACCACGTCGGGCACGTCCGCGGCCAGGCGGTCGAGCACGGCGAAGCCGTCTTCTGCTTCGCCGATCACCTGCATGTCGGCCTGCTGTTCGAGCAAGCCGCGCAGTCCTTCCCGGACCACGGCGTGGTCGTCGGCCAGCAGGATGCGTATGGAACGTTCGTTCATCGGAATTCCTCAGGTCGATTCGCGATCGGCGCGCGGGAGGAAGGCGTCGATACGCGTGCCGTGCGGCGTACCGGTCGTGATCAGCAATTCGCCGCCCAGTTCGTACAGGCGCTCGCGCATATTGGCCAGGCCCATGCCGGGTTCGGCCGCGGTGGGAATGCCGCTCCCGTCGTCGCAGACGCGCAAACGCATCGCGTTGGCGTCGACCGACAGCACGATGCCGAGCCGTTTCGGTTCGGCGTGGCGCACCGCGTTGGAGGCGGCTTCCTGGCAGACGCGCAGCATCGCGTGCTCGTGCGCCTGTTGTTGCGGCCGATAGTTTTCGGCATTGAGGTTCAAGCGGATGTGCCCCGGCACCATGGCCTTGAGCAAGCGCCGCATCGCATCCGGCAGCTCGTTCGGCATCGCCTCGCGCGCATGCTCGGGAGCGCCCGGCGACAATTCGCGCAACAGGCCGCGCAATTCGGCGAAGGCCAATTGCGCCAGCTCGCCGAGACGGGCCGCGCGGCGCTCGCCTTCGCCGGGATCGCGGTGCCAGGCTTCGGCCAGTGATTGGGTGATCAGGCTCATCGAGGCCAGGATCTGGGTGACGTTGTCGTGCAGATCGCGAGCCAGCCGCTGCCGTTCTTCGAGCAGGGCGACCTGGGTCGACCGCTCGAACAAGCGCGCGTTGACGATGGCCACGCCCAGATGCTCGGCGACGATTTCCAGGCTGACGCGGTCCAATTCGTCGAATGCGCGGTCGGCTTCGACATTGAGCACGCCCAGCACGCTGCCGCCGTGCACGATCGGGATGGCGAGCTCGGCCTGCGGCGGGCGCACGCCGGGCGGAGTGATGTAGCGCGGATCGCGGGCGACGTCGTTGACCATCTGCACGCGACGCTCGCGCACCGCCGCGCCCATGATGCCGGTGGCGGTCGGCAGCCGGTCCTCGTGCCGGATCAGGCGCTTGTAGTCGCCGCCGCGGATGCGGATCACCAGCGTATCGGGCTGTTCTGGATCCAGCAGCGGGATATCCACGTTCGGATACTCGAGCGTTTCGTGGATGGCGTCGGCCGCGTGCTGCAGCAGCGTGTCCAGATCGGGCCCGGTGGCGCCGATCGCCGCCACCCGCGCGATCAGCGCGAAGCGCGACGCGCGGCGCTGCTCTTCGGCGTAGCGCTGCGCGTTTTCGATCGCGATCGCGGCGTGCCGCGCGAACAGGTCCAGCAGATCCTGTGCGTGCGGATGGAATTGCCTCGGCGGCCACACGCCGATGCCGAACACGCCCACCAACTTGCCGTGGGCGCGGATCGGCATGCCGATCATGTCCATGTCCAGCGCGGCGTCGCGGCTGGGATGCGGCAAGTCGCCGTAACGGCAGCGCAGTGGCGCGTCCAGTTCCAGCACGCGCCCGGTGAGCCCATGGCCGCGCGCCAGCACCGCGCGCAATTGTTCTTGCGGAATGTTGTAGCTGGCGGCGGTGCGGATCGAATCGGTCTCGCGCACGTACAAGCCGATCACGCCGTCGTCGGCGCCGATCAGCGTGCAGGCGCGTTCGACGATCCGCCCCAGCAGCGGCTCCAATGCCAGCTCGCCGGCGATGTCCTCGATCATCTGCGAGAGCAGTTCGAGTTGGGCGCGCACTTCCTGGTCGGAGACGGCAGCCGGCATCACGGTATCGCTCAGCGCGCGGAAACTGCGGTTCATGCGGCGGCATCGTACGCAACGACGACCGGGCTTCGCGCTTGGCTCGGGTAGGCGTTGCGCACCCACTTTAGACAGGTAAAACGGCCGCTGCCGCTTTTCCCGGCAACCTCAACGAAAACAGCCATTTACGTAGGGTGGGCCTTGGCCCACCATCGCCATGCCCGCACGCGACGAGCAATGGGCGAAGCCGACCTGCCTCCGTTTCGATGGGATCCTGTCGCGATCTTCGATACGGCAACGGTGGGCCAAGGCCCACCCTACGGTGTGGGTTTCAAATCGATGCCCAGCAGCCAACCGCGGCCGGGTGCGGGTTCGAAATAACGGCTGTTGCTCTCGTTCACGATCACCGAACCGATGTAGCGGCGGTCGAACAGGTTCTGAATCCGCACGAAGCCGGTCGCTTCCACGCCGCCGATTCGCCAACGCCGCTGCGCGCTGAGATCGAACACGGCGTAACCGGGCGCCGCCGCAACATTCGCATCGTCGGCGAATACGCGGCCGATGCCTTGCGCTTCGATCGCGAAATCCAGCCGGTCGCTCGGCAGCCAGCGCAATTCCGCCCAAGCCTGTTGCCGAGGCAGGCCGGGAATGCGGTTGCCGGCGGCGACGGTCTGGTTCGGCCGGGGACACGGCGCTGCGCCGCAGACCAGGAATGCATCGCGATAACGCGCATCGAGATACGTGTAAGCGATTGCGTAGCGCCAGCGCGATGACCATTCGCCCGACCAGGACAATTCCGCGCCGCGGCGCAACGAAGAAGCGGCATTGGCATAAGTGCTGCGCCCGCCCTGGTTGGCGACGACGACGATCTCATCGTCGGTAGCGCTGCGAAACAAGGCCAAGCCAAAACGCTCTTCGCCGCGGCGGATCCGCAAACCGGCTTCGACGTTGTCGCTGCGCGCGGCACGCAGCGCGGCGTTCAAACCGCTGCGCCCGTCGCTGCGATACGACAATTCGTTGAAAGTCGGCGTTTCGAAGCCCCGCCCGGCATTGGCGTAAAGGCTGACGTTGTCCGATGCGCGGAACAGCAAGCCGGCCACGGGCGTGGTCTGCGCGTATTCGAGGCGGCCGCTGTCGTCGGGGTTGGCGGAAGTGACGAAATCGTCGCGAGAACGGAAGGCGATACGGCTGCGGCGCAGGCCCAGATCGATGCGCCAGCGCGGCGCGAATTGCCAATCGGCCTGCGCGTACTGATCGTTGCCGGCGACGCGGTCGCGCTCGTCGCGACGCAAAGCGCCGCGCATGCCCAGTCGCGAGCCGTTGAAATTCTCGTAACCGCGGCGGCGTTCGCTGGACCGCTGGTATTCGGCGCCGACGGTGACGCCGGCTGGTCGCGCCGCCAGTTCTCCACGCCATTGCCAGCGCAGGTCCGCGCCGCCGTAGCCGCGGTCCAGATCGACCACCCCGCCGCTGCTCAGCGGATTGGTTTGCGCGGCCACCGGTATCGACAGCATTTGTTCGGTGTCGCGGCCGCCGCCGTGCAGCACGGCTTCCAACCGGCCCACGCCCACGCCGTGCGCGAGCTTCAACCCCAACTGGCTCTGGCGCACGGTCTTGCGCGTGTCGAACAGAAGCGCACCGGCGCTGGCGGCGCGGCGATCGCCCGCCAACTCCGCGCGGGTCAGGCCCTGCGGATCGTCCGCTTCCAAATCGAGCGTATTGGCCACTGCGCGGAATTCGCCGTCGGCGCCGAACGCGCCTTGCAAGGCCATTTGCGCCGAATCGCGCCGCGCGCGGCTGTGGTCGCGATAGCCGTCGTCGCGCACGGTGCCGGCATCGAAGCGATAGCCGCCTTCGCCCGCCGGCCAAGGTCCGCGCCAGGACAGGCTGCCGCGCCTGAAGCCGTCGGCACCCGCGGCGAAAGCGCCGGCGATTTCGGCATTGTCCGGCGGCGGCGCGCTGAAGATCTGGATCACGCCGCCGGACGAATTGCCGTACAGCGCCGAGAACGGGCCGCGCAGCACTTCGATCCGGTCCGCGGCTTCCAGCGCGAAATGCGAAACCTGGCCCTGCCCGTCCGGCATGGTCGCCGGGATGCCATCGCTGTACAGCCGCATGCCGCGCACGCCAAAACTGGCGCGGGTGCCGAAACCGCGGACCGATATCTGCAGGTCCTGCGCCCGGTTCTGGCGATCGCGCGCCAACACGCCGGGCACCCGCGGCAGCGATTCGGACAAATCGGCCCGCGGCTGCGCGCGGCCGATGGCATCGGCATCGATCCGATCGATCGCGGCCGGCACCTGCAGCGGGTCATGCTCGCTGCGCGTGGCCGTCACCACCACCGCATCCAAGGCCCTCGCCGGCTCGCGACCGGGGTCTTGGGCGTATGCCGTCGGCACGGCCAAGCCCGCGAAAATAAAAGGGAAAGTGGACTTCATGCGATAAGCATAGCTGCGTCGGCTAGGCCTATCTGGAATAATTCGAGGCTTAAGGCCCCGTAGCTCAGCTGGATAGAGCGTCCCCCTCCTAAGGGGAAGGTCGTACGTTCGAATCGTATCGGGGCCGCCAAGTTGTGCACAGGTCGCACATCCATGTGCTAGAGCCCGGCCATCCCTGGCCGGACTTTTCAATGCTTAGGAGCTTTTCCCATGACTCATGCTGTTCTGGCCGCCCTCGGCCTGTCCGACAACGAATCCGGCACCTATCTCGGCAGCGGGGAGTGGGCCAAGACCGCGGACGCGGGCGTGCTGGAGCCGGTCAATCCGACCGACGGCAGCGTGCTGGCGCGGGTGCAGGCTTCATCGCAGGCCGATTACGAGACGATCGTCGAACGCGCCCAGGCCGCTTTCAAAGTCTGGCGCACCACGCCGGCCCCGCGCCGCGGCGAGGCGATCCGCCTGTGCGCCGAAGCCTTG
Organism: Luteimonas sp.; assembly: GCA_035250245.1. Taxonomy (GTDB): domain Bacteria; phylum Pseudomonadota; class Gammaproteobacteria; order Xanthomonadales; family Xanthomonadaceae; genus Luteimonas_C. The sequence goes on from DATFFH010000052.1 coordinate 47,155, forward strand.
CGCGCCAACAAAGACAAGCTGGGTTCGCTGGTCGCGCTCGAAATGGGCAAGAGCAAGCCCGAGGGCGATGGCGAAGTGCAGGAAATGATCGACATCGGCGAATTCGCCGTAGGCCTGTCGCGCCAGCTGTATGGCCTGACCATGCACAGCGAGCGTCCGGGCCACCGCATGTACGAGCAGTGGCATCCGATCGGCCTGGTCGGGATCATCTCGGCATTCAACTTCCCGGTCGCGGTCTGGGCCTGGAACAGCTTCGTCGCGGCGGTCTGCGGCGACATCAGCATCTGGAAGCCTTCGCCGAAGACGCCGCTGTCGGCGATCGCTTCGATGAAGATCTGCAACGCGGCGCTGAAGAAAGGCGGCTTCCCCGACCTGTTCTTCCTGTTCAACGACGCCGGCACCGAATTGGCGACGAACTTCGTCGACGACAAGCGCATCCCGCTGATCAGCTTCACCGGCTCGACCAAAATCGGCCGCAATGTCGGCGAACGCGTCGCCCAGCGCATGGGCCGCAGCCTGCTGGAACTGGGCGGCAACAACGCGATCATCGTCGACGAGACCGCCGACCTGAAGCTGGCGATTCCGGCCATCGTGTTCGGCGCGGTCGGCACCGCCGGCCAGCGCTGCACCACCACGCGGCGCCTGTTCGTGCAGGAAAAAATTTACGACGACGTGCTGGGCAAGCTGAAGACGGCCTATGCGCAAGTCGAAAAGAAGATCGGCGATCCGACCGACCCCGCCAATCTGATGGGCCCGCTCAACAGCCAGGATGCGGTGAAAGGTTTCCTGGCCGCTGTCGAAAAGGCGAAGGCCTCCGGCGGCACCATCGAAAGCGGCGGCAAGGCGCTCGACGACCGCAAGGGCAATTTCGTGCTGCCGACCCTGGTCACGGGGCTCAAGAACGAAGCCGAGGTCGTGCAGACCGAAACCTTCGCGCCGATCCTGTACGTGATGAAGTATTCCAAGCTGGACGAGGCGCTGCACCTGCAGAACGACGTGCCGCAGGGCCTGTCCTCGTCGATCTTCACCACCAACCTGAAAGCGGCCGAAGCCTTCCTGTCGGCGTCCGGTTCGGATTGCGGCATCGCCAACGTCAACATCGGCACCAGCGGCGCCGAGATCGGCGGCGCGTTCGGCGGCGAGAAGGAAACCGGCGGCGGCCGCGAATCCGGTTCGGACGCATGGCGTGCCTACATGCGCCGGCAGACCAACACCATCAATTATTCGGACGCGTTGCCGCTGGCCCAGGGCATCAAGTTCGATCTTTGAGATACTGTCGGCGGGCGTCCGCCCGCCGACACCACAGGGGGAAAGCGATGAACGCCACCATCCGCCAGACCAGCGCCTACGCCATCGTCAGCCTCGTTTCAGGCATTTTGGGTTGGACGTTGATGCCGCTGCTGGGCTGCATCGTCGCGGTCATCACCGGCCATCTGGCGCGCGCCGAAATCCGGCGCCAGCCCGAGTTGTACCAGGGCGACGGACTGGCGGTGATCGGCCTGGTCATCGGTTATGTGGGCATCGCGATCGCGGTGCTGACGGTGGTGGCCTTCGTGTTGTTCTTCGGCGGCCTGGCCTGGCTGGGATCGCACCACTGAGATGTATTCCCTCGCCCGACCTTTCCTCTTCGGCCTGGATCCCGAGCATGCGCACGAGATCGGCCTGCGGGCGATCGAAGCGGCTTACCGCACCGGCCTGAATCCGCTGTTGGGCCGCAAGCCCAAGCCCTTTCCCACCAAGGCGTTCGGGCTGACTTTTCCCAACCCGGTCGGACTGGCCGCGGGATTGGACAAGAACGGCGCCCACATCGACGCCCTGCTCGCCTTGGGCTTCGGCTTCGTCGAAATCGGTACGGTGACGCCGCGGCCGCAGGCCGGCAATCCGCGGCCGCGCATGTTCCGCCTGCCCGAACACCAGGCCATCATCAACCGGCTGGGCTTCAACAACGGCGGCGTCGACGCGCTGGTGCGCAACGTCGAGAAATCGCGGCGCAAGGACGGCGTGCTCGGCATCAACATCGGCAAGAACAAGGACACGCCGAACGATTCGGCCGAACGCGACTATCTGGTCTGCCTGGAGCGCGTGTATCCGCTGGCCGACTACGTCACCGTCAACATCTCTTCGCCCAACACCGCCGGCTTGCGCGAATTGCAGGAAGAGCAATCGCTGCGGCGCCTGATCGGCACCTTGCGCGAAGCGCAGGAAGGCCTGGCCGGCGTGCACGGCAAACGCGTGCCCTTGCTGGTGAAGATCGCGCCGGACCTGTCGGACGAAGATCTCGACGCCGCCAGCCGCGTGCTGGCCGATCTGCAGGTGGACGGCGTGATCGCCACCAACACCACCGTGTCGCGCTTCCCGGTGCAGGGCCATCCCCACGCCAATGAGACCGGCGGCCTGTCCGGCGCGCCGCTGATGGGCAAAGCGACGGCGGCGCTGCGTCGCTTGCGCACCCGCCTGCCCGAATCGATCCCGCTGATCGGCGTGGGCGGAATACTCTCGGCGCCCGATGCCGTCACCAAGACCGCGGCCGGCGCGAACCTGGTGCAGATTTACACCGGGCTGATCTATCGCGGGCCGGCGCTGATCGGCGAATGCGTGGAAGCGATCCGCCGTCGCAAGGAAGCGCCGAGCACCGGCGGCGTCGAGCGGCTATGAATGCGCCTTATAGGGTCCTGCACGACGCACCGCTGCGCGAACGCAACACCTTTCGGATCGGCGCACGCGCATCAAGGTTGATCGAAATCGCCGATGCCGCCGCGTTGCGCGAAGCCCTGGCCCAGGAATCGGCACGGCCGATGGTGCTGGGCGGCGGCAGCAATCTGTTGTTCGCAGGAAACCCGAATGGTGCGTTGCTCGCGCTCACCGGCACCCGTAGCGAAATCGTGTCGGACGACGGCGCTACCGCGACCGTCCGCGCCGACGCCGGCCTGGAATGGCATGCGCTGGTGATGGCCATGCTCGCCCGCGGTTTGAACGGGCTGGAGAATCTGGCATTGATTCCGGGCACGGTCGGCGCCGCACCGATCCAGAACATCGGCGCCTATGGCGTCGAAGTGCGCGAACGCATCCATGCCGTCGAAGCCTTCGAGCCCGCCACCGGGCGCAGCCTGCGCTTCGCGCCGGCCGATTGCGAGTTCGCGTACCGCGACAGCCTGTTCAAGCGCGAGCCGGACCGCTTCGTCGTCACTGCGGTGGAGTTCGCCTTGTCGCGCGATCCGGCGGTCCACGTCGAATACGCCGGCATCCGCGACGAACTCGCCACGATGGGCTTCGACGGCACGCCTTCGCCGACGCAGGTCGCCGAAGCGGTGATCCGCTTGCGCCGGCGCAAACTGCCCGACCCCGCCGTGATCGGCAACGCCGGCAGTTTCTTCAAAAATCCGATCGTGCCCGCACCCGCGGCCGAAGCCTTGTCCGCCGAATACGCCGCATTGCCGGTATTCCGCGGCGACAGCGAAGCCACGCGCAAACTCTCTGCCGCCTGGCTGATCGACGCTTGCGGCTGGAAAGGCCATCGCGACGGCGATGCAGGCGTGTCGGACAAGCACGCATTGGTGCTGGTGAACCACGGCGCGGCGACCGGCGCGCAGTTGCTGGACCTGGCCCGGCGGATCGCCGATTCGGTGCGCAAGCGCTTCGGCGTGGATCTGGAGCCGGAGCCGAGGATCGTCGGCGCGAGATGGTAGAGGTTGCTCCCGCTTCTGCTTTTAAGCTGTCATTCCCGCGAAAGCGGGAATCCAGTGACTTTAGCCTCTCCAGAAAGACATGCGGCGACGCGCGCCTTCACCCAACCCTCTCCCGCGCAGCGGAGGGCTTAAGCCGAAGCCAAGTCACTGGATTCCCGCTTTCGCGGGAATGACGGCATAAAACAACGACAAGAACATGCCCTCCCCTCCCCGCTCCCCGCACACCCGCGCCGCCTTGCTGATGCTCGCCAGCACGGTGTTCTTCGCCCTGATGGCGCTGACCATCCGCATGGCCTCGCAATCCATGCACACCTTCGAAATCGCCTTCTTCCGCAATTTCTTCGGCTTGCTGGCGCTGCTGCCGCTGCTTCACCGCAGCGGGAAGGCGGTGCTCCGGACGCAGCAACTGCCGCGCTATCTCCTGCGCAGCGCGATCGGCGTGGTGTCGATGCTATGCGGCTTCTGGGCGATTGGCCATCTGCCGTTGGCGCAAGCGATCTCACTGTCGTATTCCACACCGCTGTTCGTGACCATCGCCGCGGCGATCTTCCTGCACGAACAGGTGCGTCTTCGGCGCTGGACCGCGGTGATCATCGGGTTCATCGGCGTGCTGGTGATCGTCCGCCCCGGCAGCGCGAGCTTCACGCTCGGCACGCTGGTGGCGCTATCCGCGGCCGTGCTCAGCGGCTTGGTCGCCATCCAGATCAAGCAGCTGTCGCGGGTCGATTCGGCCGACACCATCGTGCTGTACACCTATCTGTTCTGGGTGCCGATCTCGCTGGTGCCCGCGCTGTTCGTGTGGCAATGGCCGCAGGGCATCGCCTGGCTGTGGGCGATCGGCGCCGGCATCCTCGGCACCGGCGGTCAATTGTTGTGGACGCGCGCGTTGAAACTCGGCGACGTGTCGGCGCTGACGCCGATCAGTTTCATGCAATTGCCGATCGTCGCCGCCGCCGGCTGGTTGCTGTTCGGCGAAGATATCTCGCACTGGACGCTGATCGGCGCCGGCATCATCTTCGCCGCCAACGCCTACATCGCGCACCGCGAAGCCCAGCTCGCGCGACGCGCCGCCACCACCGCGCCGGTGGAAGCGGCCAAGCCCGGCGAATAGCCCATGCTGCAGCGCGCAAGCCTGCGCGCCGCGATCGCGGAATAAAGGGCGAAAGCGGCAAGGCTTGCGCCTATTTCCGGCCAATTCGCCGCCGATCGTGCAGGCGCGATTGACCCTTCGCCCGAGAGGGTGCTACTCCATTCGCCGCTGTATGGAAGCCGGCATCGCGACAGGGGGCGTGCCGCGGATAACCGACTGTTCCCAAGGAGGTGGACCGTGCCCTCGTCCCAGCGCATTTCCGTCGTCATCGCGACCGCCGCACTCACCGTCGCTGCATCGCAACCGCTGCACGCCGAAGAAGGCGATTACGGTTTCTGGCAAACGCTCGCCAACCTGGTCAATCCGCCGCCGCCGGACAACAAAGTCACGCCGGCGCAGCGGCAGGGCCAGTATCCGCTGCTCGCCAATCCCGCCGGTTTCGACGACGGTTTCGATCCCGCGGCGTACTACGAATGGCAGACCGTGCAAATGGCGCCCGAGACAGGCGCGGTCTGCGGCAACGGCTCGCCGTACAAGTTCTTCGTCAATCGCGTGCCGAACACGCGCAATACGCTGATCTACATGGAAGGCGGCGGCGCCTGCTGGGACTACGCCAGTTGCACCGGCCAGACCGGCGTGCGCGGCGCGCGCAATCCCAACGGCATTCCCGACGATTACATGAGCCTGCTCAATCCGGGTTCGAGCCTGGTCAGCCCGTTCGTGACCCGGGTCAGTCCGTTCGACGCGGTCAAGACGCAGAGCTGGAACATCGTCTACGTGCCTTATTGCACCGGCGACATCTACAGCGGCGATCGCGTGGCCTTGTACGCCGATCCCAGCGGCGCGAACGAGCCGCTGATCTGGCATCACAACGGTCTGCGCAATACGCGCGCAGTGGTGGGTTGGCTGAAGGATCATCTGCCGCGGCCTACGCAGATGCTCTCCACCGGCTGCAGCGCCGGCGGCGCCGGCAGCCTGACCAGCTACGCGCCCACGCGCCGCGACATGGCGCCGAACCGCTCCTTCCTGATCGACGATTCGGGTCCGATTTTCGACACGCCCGCGCTCGGCGATCCGCAGCAATATCCCTCGCAGCCGCTGCATGCGCATATCCGCCAGGTCTGGGGTCTGGATGCGCCGAACGGACCTTTGCCCTATCTGGCTTCGCAACTGCCGCAGTTCGATCTGGCCCAGCTCGGCACGCTGTACAACGCCTTGTCCGCGAAGTATCAGAACGACCGGCTCGGCCATGCCCATTTTTGGCAGGACCTGAACTATTCTTCGTATTCGTACGAGCGTTTCTTCCCGGAAATCGAAAACGCGCCCGATCAGGCCGCGAAAGAAGAGCTGATCCACGGCAAATGGGCGCAGGACACGCAGCGGCTGAGCGCCAAGCTCAACGGCCTGGGCAATTTCGGCGGCTATTTCCCGCAATACCGGGCATTGAACGAAAGCCATTGCACCACGATCGTGGACTTCAAGAACGGCGACGTGCAGGCGCAGAACCTGCAGCTGAAGAACTTCATCGACAGCGTGCTCGACGGCCAAGGCAACGTAGTCGACGCTTCCGAGGAAAGCGACGCGGCCGACCGCAACAAGCCGTTCAACCTGTTGTACTGGCTGGTCGATCAGTTGCTCGGATGAGACCGGCGTGCCGTTCGGAAGGCCGGCGATGCCGGCCTTCCCTTGGGAATTCGCGATGAGCCGCAAAGGATGGGCCGCGCTCTTTGGCCTGGCCGTCGCCATCGCGATGGTGTGGGCATTCGCGCGGCCGCCGAAAACGGAACCGATTTTGCGGAATGCCGCAACTGCTAACCAAAAAGCCGATGCCCGCGAAGCCGCACTGCAGGCCACGCCGCAGGCGCGGGCTTACCGGGAACGCAAGGTTTTCGAGCGCGAAACGCGCGATTTCCTGCGCAGTTCGGCGCAGATGGGTTCGGTCACGCGATCCGAACGGGCACGCGCGCTCGTCGGATCGATCGACGCCTACGAACAGGCCAAAGAAATGTCCGCCGGCGAAGCGCTGATGCTCCGCGTCGCATTGATCCGCGCCAGCAGCGTTGACGATGCCGAAGCGGCGGAACGGATCGCCGAGGTCACAGAACGATATCGTGCGATTGCCGCGCGCCGCGAAGCGACTTGGGAAGCAGAGCAGCGCAACGATCCGCGTTTCCAGGACTACAAGGCTCGCGAACGCGCGGTGGTGGCCGAAGTGATGGCGATGAGCGAGATCCCGGGCGGATTGAGCCGCGACGAGTATCTGCGGCAGCGGTTGGAGCAGGAGCGCATCCGGGCGTATCGCTAGCGCCTCCCTTCTCCCACTGGGAAGGTGGCGCGCAGCGCCGGATGAGGGTTCGGCGAAGCGAAGTCGGCCCGGATGGAAGCTGAAATCGTGGGCTGACGATTCCCATAGCAATTCAGCCAACGTCGCTTCGCCGAACCTCACCCCAGCCCCTCTCCCGAGGAGAGAGGGGCTTTAAGCGCTGGCACACGCCGTACGGCACTTTGCGGGCAGCACATGGAGATGTTACGCATGCACCCACGTACACGACCCCGGGGAACCTCCATGCGTCCATATCTGCTGCTAGCCCTGCTCGCCCTCGCCGCGCCCGCCTTCGCGCAGACGCCGCCGCCCACCGCCAAGCCGCCGGTCGCGGTCACCATTCCCGCCGCGGCGCCCAAGGACGTCGAAAGCATCGATGCCATAGTCGCCGCGCTTTACGACGTGATTTCCGGGCCGGCCGGAAAGGCGCGCGACTGGAACCGGATGCGTTCGCTATTCATCCCCGACGCCAAACTGATGCCGACCGGCAAGCGGCCGAGCGGCGAAGTGGCCATGCGGTTGCTCGGCGTCAACGACTTCATCGCCACGTCCGGCACCCTGATGTTCGAAAAAGGCTTCACCGAACGCGAACTGGCCCGGCGCACGGAGCAATTCGGCCACATCGCCCACGTCTTCAGCACTTACGAAGGCGTGATGGAAAAGGACGCATCGGTGCACCTGCGCGGCATCAACAGCATCCAGCTGATGAACGACGGCACGCGCTGGTGGATCGTGTCCGTGTTCTGGGAAGCGGAAACCCCAACCATGCCGCTCCCCAAGGAATACCTGTCGAACAAGAAGTGACGTAGGGCGGAACCGCCGAAGGCGTTTCCGCCAATCGCTCGCCTACACACGATGGCGGAATCCGCTGCGCGGGTTCCGCCCTACGGCCGCTTCCATGGCCGCAGATGGCCGTTGAAAACCACTGCGTAGCAGCCGACCGCCCATGCGGTGGCCGCCGCCCATCCGGCGAGGATGTCGGACGGGTAATGCACACCCAGATAGACGCGCGACAAACCTACCATCGCCACGAACAGCAGCATTGTGGCGACCATCGGCCAACGCCAACGTGTGCGCCAGGCCAGCAGGATCAACACGCAGGCCAAGGTGGCCGAACCCATCGCGTGGCCGCTGGGGAAACTGAAGGTGTGCTCGGGCGCGATCGATTCCCACAGGCTGGGCCGCTCACGTGCGAAGAACTGCTTGGTCGCCAGATTCAACAGCGCCGAGCCGCCAAGCGCGATCGCGGCGAACAAGCCTTCGCGATAACGTCCCGCGAGCGCCAGGCCCAGCACCAGCAGCACGTCGAACGGCACCACGCCGTATTGATAGCCGATCGCCGAAAAAAACAGGAACAAGCGGTCGAAACCGGCGCGCGCCATCTGGTGGGCGAACATCAGGATCGGCTCGTCGAAGCCGAAAGTCTCGGCTTCGTGCACCTCGTCGGCCAGTTCGATGAAACCCCACAGCGGCAACAGCAGGCAGACGAACAACAACAGCAGCCGCCAGCCGTGGACGCGCAGGAAAGCCGCACCGAAGCGCGCTTCCTGCTTCAGGACATCGCCGGTATCAGGCGGCGGCGCCACGGCCGTAGCGGCGCTCGACGTAACCGTCGATCAGGGCGACGAATTCCCGTGCGATGTTCTCGCCGCGCAACGTCACCGTCTTCTCGCCGTCGACGAACACCGGCGCGGCCGGCGCCTCGCCGGTGCCGGGCAGCGAGATGCCGATGTTCGCGTGGCGCGATTCGCCCGGGCCGTTGACTACGCAGCCCATCACCGCGAGCGTGAGATTCTCCGCGCCCGGGTGGCTGATCTTCCATTCCGGCATCTTGGCGCGCACGTGTTCCTGCACGACTTTCGCCAATTCCTGGAAGAATTCGGACGTGGTCCGGCCGCAACCCGGGCAGGCGGTGACCATCGGCGTGAACGCGCGCAGGCCCATGGTCTGCAGCAATTCCTGAGCGACGACCACTTCCTGCGTGCGCGGCGCGCCGGGCTCGGGCGTCAGCGAAATGCGGATGGTGTCGCCGATGCCTTCCTGCAGCAGCACCGACAGTGCGGCGCTGGAAGCGACGATGCCCTTGCTGCCGATGCCGGCTTCGGTCAGGCCCAGATGCAACGCGAAATCCGAACGCCGGGCCAGATCGCGGTACACCGCGATCAATTCCTGCACGCCGCTGACCTTGGCGCTGAGCACGATGCGTTCGGCCGGCAGGCCCAGATCCACCGCACGATGCGCGGAATCCAACGCCGAACGGATCAAGGCCTCGCGCATCACCCGCGCGGCGTCCCAAGGTTCGGCGCGCGTGTGGTTCTCGTCCATCAGCTGCGCGGCCAATGCCTGGTCCAGCGAACCCCAGTTGGCGCCTATGCGCACGGGCTTGCCGTAGCGGATCGCGAATTCGATCAACTGCGCGAACTGCGTGTCTTTTTTCTTGCCGAAACCGACGTTGCCGGGGTTGATCCGGTATTTCGCCAACGCCTCCGCGCAAGCGGGTTCGTTGGCCAGCAACTGGTGTCCGTTGTAGTGGAAGTCGCCGATGATCGGCACCTCCACGCCCATCATCGCCAGCTTCTCGACGATGCGCGGCACGGCCGCGGCCGATTCGGGATTGTTGACCGTGACGCGGACCAGCTCGGAACCGGCGCGCCACAATTCGGCGACCTGCTTCACGGTCGCGGCGACGTCGGCGGTATCGGTGTTGGTCATCGACTGCACCACCACCGGCGCGTCGCCGCCCACGGCTACCTGGCCGATCCTCACCTGGCGCGTGACGCGGCGCGGCGAGGGGCCGAAGCTCCAGTCGGCCAGGGTGCCGGTCGGGGTCGGACCGTGTTCCGCGTTCAGGGGGGTGGCGCTCATGGCGCTCATTGTAAAGCCACCGCTGGCACCAAGCTGCATGGCCCGGGTTTTGTAGGAGCGGCTTCAGCCGCGAGCTCTTCCCCGCACGACGCCGCAATCTGAAGGAAAGAGCTCGCGGCTGAAGCCGCTCCTACAAAAGCCACGCACAAAAAGCGCGGCCGCGTTAACCTGACGCCGATGAACGCCCCTGCCGCCGATCCCGGCGAAATCCTGACCCCGAGCCAACTCAACACCCTGGCACGCGACCTGCTGGAAGATGCCTTTCCGCTGATCTGGGTGGAGGGCGAGCTGGGCAATGTGTCTCGCCCGTCCTCGGGCCATCTGTATTTCAACCTGAAGGACGCGCGGGCGCAGGTGCGCTGCGCCATGTTCAAGCCGAAAAGCAATTGGCTGCGCTTCCAGCCGCACGAAGGCCTGCGCGTGCTCGCGCGCGGCCGATTGACTTTGTATGAAGCGCGCGGCGACTACCAGCTGGTGCTCGACCACATGGAAGAGGCCGGCGAAGGCGCGCTGCGCCGCGCTTACGAGGAATTGCACGCAAGGTTGGCCGCCGAAGGCTTGTTCGACGACGATCGCAAGCGCGACCTGCCCGCCTACGTGCGCCGGCTGGGCGTGATCACTTCGCCATCCGGAGCCGCGGTGCGCGATGTGCTGAGCGTGATCGGGCGGCGTTTTCCGCTGGCCGACGTCGAGATCCTGCCGGTGCCGGTGCAAGGTTCCGGCGCGGCGGCGCAGATCGCCGCGATGCTCAAGCGCGCCGATCGATCGCAGCGCTACGACGCGCTGCTGCTGACCCGCGGCGGCGGTTCGCTGGAGGATCTGTGGGCGTTCAACGACGAAACGCTGGCGCGGACGATCGCCGCATCGTCGACGCCGGTCGTCTCCGCCGTCGGACACGAGACCGATTTCACCCTCGCCGACTTCGCCGCCGACCTGCGCGCGCCGACGCCCTCGGCCGCGGCCGAATTGCTGGCGCCGGACCAGCGCGAAATCTACGCGCGTTTGGAGGCGATGCAGCGACGGATCGGCAGCCTGGTCCGGCAACGTCTGCGTCAGGATGCGCAACGCGCCGACCGCGCCGCGATACGCCTGAATGCGCAACGGCCGCAAGCGCGGCTGCAGATGTTGCATCGGCGCGAAATGGAAGCCCGGCGCCGCCTGGAATCGCTATGGCGCACCCAGCAGGAACGCCGCCGCGCGCAGTTGCGTCATGCGGCCGCCGCCCTGCGCGCCGGCGATCCGCGCCGACGCCTGGCTCTGTTGCGGGCACGACTGGCGGCCATCGCGCAACGCCCGCAAGCCGCGACGGTGCGCAAGCTGCAGCAACAGGCTGCGCACCTCCGCGCTTTGGCCCGCTCGTTGGAAGCGGTGAGCCCGCTGGCCACCGTCGCGCGCGGCTACGCCATCCTGCAGCGCGAGGACGGGCGCATCGTACGCAGCGTGGGCGATGCCGCGGTCGGCGAGAAACTGGAGGCGCGCCTGTCCGACGGCAGCCTGCGCGTGCGCGTCGAAAAACCGTAGGGTGGGCCTTGGCCCACCACCGCCACATTGCGCCAACGGCGAACAATGATCGAAGCGCACCCGGTTATTACGCCCATCTCATGCGGCACCGGCGGCGAGCCTTGGCCCACCCTACGCGAAATTAACCCTCGCTATTCGATGCTAAGAAATATCGTCTAACCGAATTTCGCACCATGGTGCCGCATGGCGCTGGTGGGCCAAGGCCCACCCTACGGAGAACCTGATGCTGAAGAAGTCTTACCCCTACTACCTCGCCAATCAGCCTGTCGCGGCCAACAAGGACCTCGATGTGTTGGACAAGTACTCCGGCGAACGCGCCACGCGCACTGCGTTCGCCGACGCGGCCGCGGTCCGCAAGGCCATCGTCGCCGCGCACAAAGCGCGATCGGCGATGGCCGAATTCGCACCGGACCGGCGCCGCGACGTGCTGGAACATTGCGTGCGCCGCTTCGCAGAGCGCCAGGAAGAGCTGGCGCTGGCCTTGTGCATCGAAGTCGGCAAGCCGATCAAGGATTCGCGCGGCGAGGTGACCCGCCTCATCGACACCTTCCGCATCGCCGCCGGCGAGGCGATCCGGCTCGGCGGACAGCTCGTCGACCTGGAAATAAGCCCGCGCACCCGCGGCTACCGCGGCATGGTCAAACGCGTGCCGGTGGGCGCCTGCGCCTTCATCACGCCGTTCAATTTTCCGCTAAATCTGGTTGCGCACAAAGTGGCGCCGGCGATCGCGGCCGGCTGCCCCTTCGTGCTCAAACCCGCGCTCAAGACGCCGGTCGGTGCGTTGATCATCGGCGAGATCCTGGCCGAGACCGATCTGCCGAAAGGCGCGTTCTCGATCCTGCCCTGCTCCAACGAAGACGCCGGCCTGCTGGTCGAGGACGAGCGCATCGCCCTGCTCAGCTTCACCGGCGGTCTGATCGGCTGGGAACTGAAAGCACGCGCGGGCCGCAAGAAGGTGACTTTGGAACTGGGCGGCAACGCAGCTTGCATCGTCGACGACGACCCGGGCGCCGATCTCGACGTGGTAGTCGAACGCCTGGTGTTCGGCGCCTATTACCAATCCGGCCAGAGTTGCATCAGTGTGCAGCGCATCTACGCACATGCCGCTATTTACGATCGACTGAAAAAGAAGCTCGCGGCAGCCGTGGCCAAGCTGAAGACGGGCGATCCGCGCGACGAAAAGGTCTTTATCGGGCCGATGGTCGATGAAGACGCGGCAAAGCGCGTCGAAAAATGGATCGCCGCCGCGGTCAAGGGCGGCGCGACCGCGCTCGTGTCCGGCAAGCGCAAGGGCAACCTGCTGTCCGCCGCGCTGATCGAGAACGTGCCGCGCGACAGCGAGCTGAACCGCAAGGAGGCTTTCGGCCCGGTCGCCTGCATCGAAGCTTTCGACGATTTCGAACAGGCGCTAAAGCGCGTCAACGACAGCGATTTCGGCCTGCAAGCCGGCGTCTTCACCGGACGCCTCGCGCATGCGATGCGCGCCTGGGACGCGCTGGAAGTGGGCGGCGTGATCGTCGGCGACGTGCCGAGCTTCCGCGTCGACAACATGCCTTACGGCGGCGTCAAGCAATCGGGCCTGGGACGCGAAGGCGTGCGTTACGCGATTGAGGATATGACCGAGCCGCGCCTGCTCGTCATCAAGCAATAAGCGCCTGTAGAGTCGAGCCTGCTCGACTGCTTTTATTTTCCAAAATGCGAAACCGAAAGCAGTCGAGCAGGCTCGACTCTACAAAAAGCCGGTCAACCCGCAGGCGGGGTTTCGGCCGGAAGTCCGTTCATCTTGACCTTGTCGCGACGGCCGGTCTGCGGATCGGTGCGATGCAAATGGAAGGTCTTGCCGCGGAACGGACCGCCCATCAAGTCCAGCATCATCGTCTCGCCGAGCTTGTTCTCGGGCGTGGCGAACGGCGTCACGAACTCGACCAGCCACAGCCGATCGCCCGACTTCCAGTCCGCGGCGTCGAGATGCTCGCCCGCTTCGAGCTTGGCCTCCGCCGCCTCGGATAGCCGTGCCCAGATCGCCACGCCCAGCGGAAGCTGTTCGATGCCTTCCTTGCTGAAGCCCGCCACCCGGAAATCGGGCGGCTCGGCGTCGCCGACCTTGGGCAGTGGTCCGAAGCGGAAGATGCGGAACTGCTCGTTGAGGATCGCGGGCATGAAGGACCATTCCAGGTCCTTCAATTTCAACTCGCGATGCGTGGGCGATTGGCTCAGCAGCCAAACCACCTGGCCGAGCGCTTCCGCCACGGTTTTGGGCGCGCCGGCGGGCGACGCGATTTCGGTCTTGCGGTCTGCGATGTCGATCATCGGCTAATCCTAAAGTCTGGCAGGGCCGTCAACAACTCGACGGTCTTGGGGTCTTTGCCGGTGCCCAACCCGAATTCGGCGTAGGGCTGCGCGGAGAACGACGACATGGCTTCGATCATCTGGAAGCGCTTCTTCTCGCTCAGCGCCAGCTGATCGTGCAAAGCCGACCGCGCAAGCGAGGTATCCGGCTGATAGTCGTCCGCGGGATGCATGCGTTCGTCGGCGCCGTTCCGCGATCCCGAACGCTCGTCCTGCCGCGCCTGCTCGGCATCGTATGCCGGTTCCTGCGGGCCGCCCGCGGACGTCGCGGGTTGCAATTCGGAGCGGCGCTCGGGGGCATCGGATTCCCGCAAAGCGCTATCGCGCATGGCCATCGCGAGGATCTGGGCCGGGGTCAAGTCGCGGTGCGCGCGGCGGTCGACGCGACCGGAGGCGACATCGCCGAAGCCGTCGTCCTCCATACCACGTCCGCCGTTCTTGCGCCCGCGATCGACCTGTTCGGGAGTCCCATTCCCATCCGGCGGGCCGACGCGCTGATTCGATGGAGTGAACGCCAGGAATACGTCGCCCACCTGCCCCGTGCTGCCATCGGCGCGCGTGAAACGGGACGTCGCATACAGCACGTTGTCCTCCGCATTGCGGTAATCCGCGCCGGTCCAAACGCCGTGCAAATCGATCGAGGCGATGCCCCGCGCGGCAAGCGTGGACAATTCTTGCGCTTGGCTGATGCCGTCCTGATTGCGGTCCTGCCAGATTTGGAACTCGCCGAAACGCGCGTCGCCGCCGTCGAACAGGCCGTTGCCGTTGCTGTCGTAGGCGGCCAGGCCTTCGAGGTCGGAGACGGCGCCGGGCTTGTCCCCGGCGAAGGATATCTCTCCGCCGTTGTCGATCAGGCCGTTGCGGTCGCGGTCGAGCACCAGCAAGCCGTCGTCCGCGCCGATCCAACCGGACGGGTCACGCACGCCGTCGCGATCCATGTCGAAGCGGAGGGTCGATCCGGCCAAGGCTTTCAATTCGACGCCGTCGCCGTCGAGGTCGAGGACGACAGGCGGGTTTCCGGCCTGGTTCCTGGGCGCCACGAAACTGAAGGTTCTGATGCTCTCCAGGCCGCTGGCGTCGACGACCTTGACCGTCGCGTAGGAGTAGTAGGGCTCGTAGCGTCGCGTCGAGGCCGGAATGGTCAGTTGATTGCCGTTCAAAGTGACCGTACCCCAATCCGCGCTCCAGGAAATCAGGGTGTAACTGAGCGCGGTGCCTTCCGGATCCACGGCCGACAGCGTGAACGTCGAGGTGGACGCGATGTACGTACGGTTGTGCTCGACGGTGAAGTAGGGGCTTTCGTTGACGTTGGCGACATTGATCGTGACCCAGCTGCTGGCCGAGTAGCCGCTGCCCGCGCGATCGGTGACCGTGACTTGCAACTGGTAGCTGGTCGCCGCCTCGTAATTCAACTGACCCTGCAGGTAGATTTGGCCGGTGGTCTGGTTGATGGAGAACATGCCCGTTGCGCCGCCGGTGATGGCGAAGCGGTGATCGCGGTTGTAGCCCTGCGAATCGGGGTCGCTGAAGTTGAACTGGCCGACCAGGGTTTGGCCCGCACCGGGCGCGCTTTCGGCCACACCGAAGCTCTGGTTCCAGGTGGACGGCCCTTCGTTTGAATCTTCGATGCCGAACCATACCCAGGCGCTTTCGGGCGATCCCAGCGCGCCGTCGCCGGCGGACACTCCCACCGCATAGTTGTATTCGAGTTGGCCGTCGCCATCGGAATCGGTGATGCTGCGCCACCAGTCGGTACCGTTCTGGATCAGGCTGTCGAAATCGAAGTTGAGCCCTGGCCGCAGCCGCAACTGATTGCCGGAAACGTAGAACCAATCCCAAGGATCGAACGAATCCGTCAGGCTAGGTACGGTACCGTCCGGATCGGCGGATGCCAGCGTGGCGACATGCAGATCGCCTGGCGCGCCTTCCTGGATCGTACGGGTGCCCCAAGCGGTCACCACCGGCGTGGTCGGCGCTTCGTTGACGTTGTTGACGGTGACGTCGAAGTTTTTGTCCTTGAACGCCCCGCTCTCGTCGGTGACGCGAACCGTGATCGTGTGCTTGGTGCTCGCCTCGTAGTTCAGCAAGCCTCCGTTCTTCACCGTCAACCTGCCGGTGGCGTCGACCGCGAAGCGCCCGCCGGCATCGTTGACCAGGCTGAAAGTGAGCCCATCGCCGGCATCCTGGTCGGCACCGGTGAAACTGCCCACCAACGTCGTGTTGGCCGCGTTCTCGTTCACCGCCAATCCCACCGTGGAAATGTCGCTTGGCGCATCGTTCGCATCTTCGATGCGCACGGTGACGGTGGTTTCCGCCGCAGAACCCAGCGCGCCGTCGGTCGCCTTGACCTTGGCCGAATAGACCACTTCCTGGCGGCCGTCGCCGTCGATGTCGCTGACCGTCAACCCGGCCGCTTTCAATGCTTCGAAATCGAAGCTCAGCCCCGCCTTGAACTTGAGCTGGTTGCCGACCACTTCGAACCAACCGCGCGAATCGCTGGTGATCGCGAACGCCGGCGCAGTGCCGTCCGGGTCGACAGCGGCCAGATTGGCCAGGGCAGTCCCGGCCAGGGCGCTGTTTTCCGCGCCCAAGCCATTGGCCAGCACCATCGTCGCCGTTACCGTTCCGGGCGCTTCGTTGACGTTGTTGACCGTGACCGTGAAGTCTTTTTCGTAGGTCAACCCGCCCGCATCGGTGATGCGGATGCGGATCGTGTGCGAAGCCCCGGCTTCGCGATCGAGCAAGCTGCCGTTGTCCACGGTCAGCACGCCGGCGGTGGAGATCTTGAAGCGGCCGCCGGCGTTGTTCGCCAGACTGAAGGTCAGCGCATCGCCGTCCGGATCGGTCGCGGAGAAGTTCGCCACCAGCGTGCCGCTGGCAACAACCGCTCCTGCCGTCGACTCGTTCACCGCCAGCGTACGGTCGTTGGTGATGGCTGTCGGCCGCGCATTGATCGGTACCGACAGCGTCGCCGTGCGCTGCGCGGTCTGGCCACTCGCGGTTTCCTTGGCGATCGCCGTCACCGTCAAATTCAGGTCTTGCGACCAGGTCGCAGGGCCGACGAGCGCCAGCCCGGCCAATTGCGCGGCGGTCAGCGACCACACGCCGTTGCCCAGGTTCGTGCCCTTGTTGAGGGTCAGGCCGCTCGGCAGACCCGAGATACGCACTTCCAGCCTCTCCGAACTGTCCTGATCGACCAATGCCGCTTGCACATCCAGCGCCAACGAACCGCCGTCCAAAGTCGTGCCCACCGCAACGGCCTTGGTGATGACTGGCGCATCGGCCACCGGCGTGATGTCCAGCACGAAGCTGCGCTGGCTGACCAAGCCGCCGGCATCGGTGGCTTTGAGGGTGATGGTGACATCGCCGCTGCGGTTCGGTGCGCCTTTCAGGGTCAAGGTATAGACGCCGTTGGCGTCTGGGCCGCTGAGCGTGGGCGCATTCACCCGATCGTTGCCGGCAGTGGCGACCACCGTCATTCCGGAAACGGGGGTGATGTCGTCGCTGACCGTGAACTGGATCGTCAGCGTGCCGTCTTCGGCCAGCGTCTGATCGAGCACGGTGGAGATCACCGGGTCGGCATTGCCAGCCCAGTAATTGCTCCAGCGGTTCTCGAACGCGGCGTTGGCATGCAAGGCGTCGTAGGCGGCTTGCGTAGCCGGCTTCGCGTAACCCGCCATCAACGCGACCAGGCCCTCGGCGTTGATCGTGTCCGAGTAATGCTGCCCGGCAATGATGAAATCGATCTTGTAATTGGCCCGATCCGACCCCGTCGCCGTCAGGTACCAGCCCTTGATCGTGGTCTGGACGCCGGTTCCGATCACCGAAATGACCAAATCGTCGCCGCTGCGCGCGAACCAGAGCCGGTTGCGGTCGATATCCTGATAGCCGATGACGTCGATGTCGTCGCCGTTGGCATCGTAGTTGCGGATCTCGTCGGCGCCGGCGTTGACGTCGATCAGGTAGACGTCGCTGTCCTCGCCGCCGATCAGGATGTCGTTTCCTGTGCCGCCGATCAGCCGGTCGTTGCCCGACTGCGCATCGATCGTATCGTTGCCGTCGCCGCCTTCCAGCACGTCGTCGCCCGCGCCGCCCAGGATCGTGTCGTTCCCGGCGCCGCCGACGATATGGTCTGCATTCGCTGAGCCGGTGAAAGTGTCTGCATAGGCCGAACCGATCAGGTGCTCGATATGGTCTTCCAGCACGTCGCCCGTTGCGGCTCCGCCGGTGGTGCCGTCGCCCAGATTGATGACTACGGCGGATCCGGAGTCGGCGTAAGTCAACGTATCGCTGCCGGCGCCGCCCAGGAAGCGGTCGGCGCCCGAGCCTCCGAACATCAGATCGTCGCCATCGCCGCCCTTGAGATAGTCGGCGCCCGGCCCGGCCCACAGTTCGTCGTTGTCGGCACCGCCCTCGAGCACGTCGTCGCCATCGCCGCCGCGCAGGATGTCGTTGCCGGCGTCGCCGTAAAGCAGATCGTTGCCGGCATCGCCGTTGAGCGTGTCGACGCCGTCGTTTCCATGCAAGGTGTCGTTGCCCAGGCCGCCCGTCAAAACGTCGTCGCCCAGTTCGCCCAGCAATTTGTCGTCGCCATCCTGGCCGTCGAGCTGATCGTTGCCGTCGCCGCCGTACAGATCGTCGTTGCCGGTGCCGCCCAGCAGCGTATCGGCGCCGCCGTAACCGTAGATCAAGTCGCGCCCCGCCTGTCCGTTGAGCGCATCCGCGCTGGCCGTGCCGTACAGGTAGTCATCCGCATCGGTTACGGTGAACGTCAAAGCGCGGGTGTAGCTCAGCCCGCTGCCGCCGCGGTCGGTGACGGTGACGTTCACCGTCACCGTGGCCCCGGCTTCGAAGTCCAGCGCAGCGTTGGCCTTCAGCCGCAGTTGATTGCCGTTGACGATCTCGAAGCGGGCATCGTCCACCGCATAAGTCAAAGTGGCGAAATCGAGCGATCCGTATGCCGCGTCGGGATCGGTCGCGCTGAGAGTGCCGAGCAGGATCGCAGGTAGCGACGTTCCGGCCGCCGGGCGGTCGCGTTCGACGATGCTCGACACCGCCGGGGCGAACCCGATCGCGGTCGGCGCTTCGTTGACGTCCTCGATCAGGAAGGTGAAGGACGTAGGTTGCGCCGAACTCAACTCACCGTCGGTGGCTCGTACCGAGGCGTTGAAGCGGATCTCCTTGATCCCGTCGCCGTCGGTGTCCTCCAGCGTCGCCCCGGCCGCGGCCAGCGCTTCGAAATCGATCTGCGCGCCGGACTTCACGCGCACCGTGTTGCCTACCGCCTCCAGCCAGCCGTAAGGATTGTCGACCAGCTGCAGGGTCGGCGTGGTGTTGTCCGGATCGCCGATCACGAAGCTCGCCACGGTGCCGCCGGTGGCGTTCTCGGATGCGATCAGCGGCACCGTCGTCGCCGGCGGCGTGACGATGTAGGGAACTTCATTGACGTTGTTCACGACGACCGTGAAGCTCTTCTCGAACCAGGCGCCGGCCTGATCCGTGACTCGCACCCGGATCGTGTGGCTGGTGTTCGCTTCGTAGTCGAGCGCGGCGCCGTTGCTCACCGTCAGCTTGCCGTCGGAGGTCATCGCGAAGCGCCCACCCGCGTTGTCCACCAACTGGAACGTGCCGAGGTCTTGCGGGCCGTCTACGTCCAAGTGCGTGAAGTTGCCCAGCGACAGGCCGTTCCCGGCGGCCTCGTCCACGCGCAGTTCGCCCGGCGCGTAGATGTCGCTCGGAGCGTCGTTCACCGACACCACGGTGAGGTTGATCGTCTGCTGCACGGCATTGCCGTCGGCATCCGTCACCTTGATCACGAACCGATCACTGCCGTGGCGGTTGGCGCCCGGCGTATAGGTCCAGGTTCCGGTGGCCGCATTCAGCGCCACGCTGCCTATGCCCGGTTGCGCGACGACCGTATAGGACACGATGTTGTCGTCGTGGTCGACTGCGCCGACCTGGCCCGACAACGGAACGTCTTCATTGGTCGTGAGCGTTTGGTCCGCGACCGTCGGTACCGCTTTCCCGATGCTGTGCCAGTATTGCGCGAGCAGTTGCCGGACGCCTTCGGGCATGGTGCCGGGCACGCCGCCCGAGGCCGCGGTCATGGCCTGGATGAGAGGCTCGGCATGGCCCAGGAACAAGGAGCCGTTCGCCGTGGCGATCTCGCGCATCCGCGCCGTCGGGTCGGCCGCGTAATAGCCCACCAGGTTGATCGTGCTGTAACCGCCGATCACGCTCACGATCAGGTCGTTGCCCACGCGCTGCAGCCAGACCGTCGACGAATCGGCGTCCTGGATCACGATACGGTTGGCGCCCTCGGCGTCTTCGATCCGGTCCGAGCCGGTGTCCTTGCCGAAAAGATAAGTATCGTTGTCTGCCCCGCCCTCCAATATATCGTTGCCGCCGTCGCCGGCCAGGATGTCGGCGCCGGCGCCGCCGAGGAGGAAATCGTTGCCCGCGCCGCCGGCCAGTTTGTCGTCGCCGGCGTCGCCGCTCATCCCATCGTTGCCGTCCTGACCGCCGAGCACGTCGTTGCCCGCACCGCCCGACAAGTTGTCGTCACCTACATCGCCGCTGAGCTGATCGTCGCCTCCCTCACCTTGCAGGTTGTCGCTCCCCGCACCGCCGGCGAGCAGATCCTTGCCGTCGCCGCCGTATAGGCTGTCGTTGCCGTCGTCGCCGGAGAGCGCATCGTCGCCACTGCCGCCGAATAGCGTGTCCACTCCGTCGCCGCCGGACAGCACATCGTCGCCGCCGGCACCGTGCATCCAATCGTCGCCGCCCAAGCCCAATAGCCGGTTGCGCCGCTCATCGCCGCGCAAGGTGTCGCCGAAGTTGGCGGAGCCGACCGCATTCTCGATCGTACTGACACCGTTGGCGTTCTTCGCCAGCACGTCGCCCGCAGCGTAGCCGCCCGCGGCGGTCGAAACGGCCAGGTCGATCGTCACCGCCGCATCGGAAGTGACGTAGCGGATCGTGTCGCCGTATTCGGCGCCCGCTTGCGCGGCCTGGCCCAGAGTGACGCTGTCGTCGCCGCCGTCGAGGGTATCGGCGCCCGCGCCGCCTTCGAGCACGTCGTCGCCGCTGCCGCCGGCGAGCTGGTCGTTGCCGTCGGAACCGGACAGCACGTCGTTGCCGTCCAACCCGGACAGCGTATTGGCATTCAAGTCGCCCAGCATCAGATCGCTGCCGGCCGTCGCTGCCGCGCCCGCCAGACGCAAGGTCTGCAGATCGGCTACCAGACCGTCGGCGAATTGCAGTTGCTCGACTGCGCGGCCAGCCAGATAGTGATTGGTGAAAGTCAGCCCGCCGCTCTGGCCGTCGTTGGCGCGCAACAGCAGTTGCAGGTCCGATCCGTTCTTCATCGACGAAATGATGCTGGACAGACTCAGCCCCGCGCCGATATGCACGGTATCGACGCCGCCCTCGCCGGCGCCGAAGACTTCGCGCACCATTTGCTGGCCGTTGTAGGTGTTGCGGCCGTAAAACACGCCGGGCTGGAAGCCCGCATAAGGCCAGGCGCTGGGCGGCGGCATCGGCGCGACCGGCGTGCTGTAGAGGAAATCGATGCCGTCGCGACTCCGGTACACCACTTCGCCGGTACCGTTGCGGGTGATGGTCAGGCGATACTGTTCCTCGCCGGAACCGAGCGCGGTTCCCAGGTATTCCCATTTCGCCGCGAAGAGCTGCGTGTTCAGCTGGCCGTCGACGGTGACGAGTTCCTCCACCGAATACTGGCCTTCGCGGATCGTGTCGTGGCCGTCGCCGATGTCGTATTGGTAGACGTCGTCTCCGGCCCCGCCCATCAGCGTGTCGTCGCCGCCGCTCCCGATCAGGACGTTGTCGCCGGCGTCGCCGCCCAGCCGGTCCTGACGTACCGTTCCTTGCAGGCCTTCGATGCTGTCGAATACATCGCCCTTGGCATCGTGCCCGTTGGCGAAAGCCGCGCCCGGGTCGAGATAGACGAACGCCGGCACATTGCCCGCAGAAGCGTAGGAAGCGATATCGATGCCCTCGCCCCCGAACAGAAAATCCGCGCCCGCGCCGCCATCCAGCACGTCGCCGCCGCTGCCGCCGTAAAGCACGTCGGCATCGGCGCCGCCCTTGAGCGTATCGCTGCCCGCATTGCCCGCCAGGATGTCGGTGCCCGCGCCGCCGTCGAGCGTATCGTCGCCGCCGTTGCCGGTCAGCCAGTCCATGCCGGAAGTGCCGGCAAGCGCGTCGTCGCCATCGGTGCCGCCGCCGAGGTACATGTTGCTGACCCGATGCCGCCCGGTCGCCGCGAACACGAAGTTTTCGATCGGCGCGCCAAGCGCGTACCAATCCTTGATCTTGATGCGATCGGCCGTCTGCTCCAGGCCAGACGCGTCGTTCTCTTCGCCGATGCCCACCAGCAGGTCGTTGCCCGAACGGCCCAGCATCAGATCCTGGATGTCGATGCCTACGCCGAACTCCAGCGTATCGGTGCCGACATCGGCCGAAGCGACGCCGTTCACCGCGCCCGCGTGCCGGGTCAGGATCTTCTGCTCGTCGTTCCAGTCGTACTGGCCCAGCCACTTGGAGCCGTCGAAATACACCACGCCGTTCTTGGTGACGGTGCCGTTGGACTGCAATACGTAGCCGTTGACGTAATTGCCGTTTTGCCAGACCAGATCCCAATTGTTGACGTAGTCGTCCATCACCACGTCTTGACCGTCGCCGCGCGAGTAACGGAACACGTCGTCGCCGGCGCCGCCCACCACTTCATCGTTGCCGCGTCCGCCCACGACCAGATCCGAGCCCTGGCCGCCGTACGCACGGTCGTCGCCATCGTCGCCGAACACCGTGTCGTGGCCGCTGCCGCCGATCACCTGGTCTTTCCCCGAACCGCCCAGCACCCAGTCGTTGTCGCCGTCGCCCGCGACGAAGTCGTCGCCCGCTCCGCCGTTGCCGAAGTCGTTGCCGCTCAGGCCGCGGATCACATCGTCGCCGCCACCGCCGTAGATGAAATCGGCGCCGTAGCTGCCCAGGATGACGTCGCTCTCGGCGGTGCCGATCGCGAACGAAGTCAGATCGCCCAGGCGGACCTCTTCGCCGTCGGCGAAACGCAGCCACTCGACCCGGCGCGTGCTTTCGAACCAGTCGCGGATCGTCAGCTCGTCGCCCGTCAGCACGCTCTGGCCGTTCGCGCGCACAGCCATCAGCTGGATCACCAGATCGTTGCCCGAGCGCCGCATCAGCAGGTTCGCCATGCTGATGCCGATGCCGAACGCGACCGCGTCCTCGCCGCCCTTCACCGAACCGTCGACTTCGTAGTCGCCCCTGCCCGCCCAGTCGAGCTCGCCCCAAGGGCTGTTTTCCAGTTGCTTGACGCGCCAAGCGATCGAGTCGCTCGACACGCCCGACGTGCCGGCCGGATCGGATTCGTCGAAGATCACGTCCTTGCCGTCGCCGCGGCCGAACAGATAGATGTCCGAGCCCGCGCCACCGAGGATCGTGGCTTCGCCGTTCGCGCCGCGATCGTCGCCGGCGCCGCCTTCGAGCACATCGCCGCCGGCACCGCCGACCAGACGGTCGCTGCCTTCGCCGCCGCGCAGCCAATCGGAACCCTTGCTGCCGTAGAGCCGATCGTTGCCGGCGCCGCCGTGCAGTAGATTGCCGTTGCCTCCGTCGGCGCCCACCGCCGCGGTTTCCGCGGCGAGGTCGCCGATCGAAAATCCAGTATTCGCCACCTTGCCGGCGAACAACACGTCGTTGCCGCCCTCGCCGAACAGCCAGTCGTCGAGCTTGCCGCCGACCAGCGTATCGTTGCCTTCGCCGCCCAGCAGATCGTTGCCCAGATCACCGCCGGAGATGAAATCGTCGCCGGCCCCGCCGTCGATCACGGCGGCGACGTCGATCTTGAACGCCCCCGCCGCTCCGGCTTGTCCATTCACGGTCAGCCCGGACGCGTTGGCCAGGCGATCGCCGTCCACGACGATCGTGTCCGCGCCGGCGCCGCCCACGATCGAATCCTTGGCGGTGAGATCGATGGTGTCGCCCAGGCCGCCGACCAGCACGCCATTGCCGTCGTAGACGTCGTAGCGCCGCTCCTTGCGGTCCTTGAGATTCAGCACGACGTTGCCCGGGCCGAGCGCCCTGCCGTCCAACTCGCCGTCGGGCAATTCGTCGAACAGCACCGCAAAGCCGCCGACCCAATCGCTGGCCGCGCGCTTGTCGACGCCCAGCTCCAAAACGCGCGCGAACGTGGCCGCCCAACCGGCCGCGAACGCCGAATCCGGATTCGCGGCGATCAGCGCATTGATGCCGGACGGGTCGCTGAGATAGGTCGAGTAGTCGGAAGCGATCGTCAGGTCGCCGAGCAGCGTGTCCATCGAAAACCCGCTCGGGTTCGAGGCCAGCATCTGCAGATTGCCCGACAACGCGCGCTTGGCGTGGATGTCTCCGCCGGCCAGCTGCGGCAACGCGCTGGAGAGGCCGAAATAAGTGCCGAAGCTGATCAGCTGATCGGCCTTGCGGGTGCGGAAAGTGATCGCGCCATTGACGCGGTAAACGAAATCCTTGCCATTGATGCCGTAATTGCCGGCCCTGACCGCGTACGGATCGAGCAGCTTGGCGCCGAGGTATTCGAGCGCGCCGTTGAGATTGGCGGCGACGGCTTCGGCCAGACTTCGCGTGCTGTCGCGCGGAGCCTTGGCCTTGGTCCAGACGTTGCCGACCGCGAACTTCCGCCCGTACTGGTCCCAGACCACGTCCGCGCCCGATTGCGGCTTCTTGGCGAACATCGAACCGATGAGGCCGCCGAGGATATAGCCCACGAAAGCGCCGATCGCCGCGCCGATCGGTCCCCACACCGATCCTGCCTTGCCCGCGGCCGCCGCCCAAGACAACGCGACCGATGTGCCGACCGCCGCCCCAATAGTGGCGCCGAGCGAAGCGCCGATCTGGCCTTCGACGGAATCGAACTGCACCAGTTTCGACGCGAGCTTGGTGCCGACATAGGTCGCGAAGATCGTGGCGATGTTGGCCAGGTTCAGGTTGATGCCCTGGAACGCGGGAACCTGGGTCGCGATGTTGGTGATGATCGTGGTGAGCGTCTGCGCCGCCAGCGACTGGCCCAGATCGCCGACGACGGTGCCGTCCAGGCCGGCGGCATGGATGATCTCGGCGACGATATAGGACGACACCGAGCCGGCGATGTTCGTGCCCAGTTCGGCCGCGAAACCGCTGAACGCGTTGCGGAACGCTTCGACGCCCGATTGCCCGACAGCGAGGAAGCCGACCGCTTCGGCCAGGTTGCCGCCGATCGTCTGCAGCACCGGCGAACCCAGCACCTGTTCCAACTGGTCGTCGAACAGCACATTGCCCAGCGCGCTGCCGAAAGCCGACCCGATCTTGGACACGTCGATGCCGTAGAACTCGACCGTGTCTTGGAAAGTGTCTTGGCCGGTCGCTTCGTTGTGGGTCTTCTCCACGCTCACGCGCAGCCCGCCTCGGGTCCACACCGTCTGCACCCGCTCGGGAACGCCGTTATGGTTGGCGTCGACCCTGACCTCGCCTACCAGAACGTAATCGTCCTCGCCGATGCCGTCGGACAAGGCGTAGCGGCGGTAGCTGTAGGTCTCCCGCGTCTGCCGGGTCAGCAGGTTCGAGTAGGTCTTGGTAACGCGGTCGTAAACGCCGTCGCCGTCGAGGTCTTCGCTATGGACTTCCACGTAGTCGCCGCTCATCGACACGCCGCGCACCCAGGATGCGCCGACTTCTTTCCAAGAGCCGTCCAGGATGAAGCCTTCGGGCAGCAGAGCGAGCGAATTGGCCGCCAGATCGGACGGGATGACCAGCGTGATGTCCGATTTCGGCACCAGCTTGAACGTCGGTTTTCCATCCGCCCCGGCATAGACCACCGTGGCGAAGTTCTCCAGGTTGATTCCCAACGCCTCCATCTGCCTGACGCGCCAGATATAGGCCTGGCCGGCATGCGCCTGGACGTCGGTGACCAGGTGGTAGCCGCCCAGCGAGTCCTGCTGGTACAGCGGCGGCAATACGTTGATCTCGCCTTCGGAACCGTTGATGAAGCGCGTCGAGGTCACGACGTCGTTGTCGTCGAGATAGTGGGTGGTGTTGTCGTTGGCCCACTGCTTCTCGGCCGCGCCGATGAACACGCCGCGATCAGCCAGCGCCGCGTCGATGTCGGTGCCGAAGAACCCCGAGCCCATCGATACGTGGCTGAAATTGACGCCATCCAGCCAACCCTTGGAGTGCGCATAGTGGAGCTGCACCATGCTCAGCGCGTTGGACAGTGAGAAGCTCGGAAAATAGATGTTGGAGTAACCCGCCGCCGGGTACTCGCCGAAGAGCTGGTCGACGAAATCGATGGCGCGATCCAGCTGCGCCGGCGACAGCATGTTCGGAATCGCCCCTTGGATGTCCGTGATGATGTCGCGCACGTCCAAGGGCTTGAGCTGGGTCGGCGTATTGGCGATGACCAGCGAATTGCTGGCCTCGTGGTAGAACGCGTACGCCTGGAAACCGCTGCTCTGATCGTTGCTGAATTTGATCAGCTTCCAGCCCGCCGGTAGCGGCGGGATGTCGGACATGCTGTTCGCACGGTTGTACGGATCGAGCAGCTGCGTGTACTCGGCCAGGGTGAGCTGGATCGAATGCGCGCTGATGTCCGTGGCATTGCGCAAATTGGCCAGGACCGGGTCCATGACCTCTCTGCTGCGCTTCGGGATTTTCGGAAGTACGCGGCCTGCCATGGTCAATCCTCCGTGTCGAAAAGGGTTACGCCCAGATTGCCGAGCACGGCCAATACCGGACGGCGCTCGAGAAATATCGTTTGCTTGCCAGAACTGCGAATCGTCGAGATGTCGAGGACGCGGCGCTTTCCGCCGGGCGCCACGACGTCGACGCTTGAATTGCCGAGAACCGCGACGCGATCGCCGGCCGCGGACGAAGCCAGGCCGCGCACTGCATCCAGGGTCGGTTCGGCCTGGTATACCGGCACCCCCGCTTTCCCGGCTCGGGCGAAAAGCAGGCTGGCTTTCGTTCCGTCGCGAAACGGCTGGATCGCGATGGCATGCGCTTCGGGCGCGCTGAAAAAGCGATCGAACCTGTGGCGCGGCGCGGACAACACTCCGCGTGCGGCGGCGCTGACCGGCACGGCACGGCCGCGGCAATCGATCGCGCGCGCGGCCGGCGCGCCGACTACGCCCACCACGAAACCGGACGAGGGCGAATCCCAAAACATCACGCGCTCGGCATTCTTCGCCTCGGTCAGCGTCAGATCGGCTCCTTGCGCCACGAGCAACGCCGCGTCCCGCAGGCCGCGCTCGGCACGTACCACGGTGCATCCTTCGCCGCGGTCGATCTGCATCAGCCAGCCATCGAAGGGCAGATCGATCGCGGCGAGTTCCACGGTACGGCCGGCCGCAAGATCCAACTCGATCAGTTGCACCCGATCGCCTGCGTGGTATCCCAGATCGGGGCCGACCTGCAGCCATCTGACCCGCTCGTCGTCGATCGACAGAAGCTTCGGCCGGATCGCCCTGAGTTGATACGTTCGATGCTGGGTGCGGGATTTCTCGAACCGCACGATGTGCAACGCGGTTGGGTAGCCGGGTTTGACCTGCGAACAGACCTGCAGGTAAGCCAGCGCATCGCTGTCGGCGACCAGGCTTCCGGGGATGGGACCCGCGCATTCCTTGGCCGCCGGCGGGCGTCGCGGACCGTCCGCCAGCGCTTCTTCGGCACGGGCGGACGGACCGGCGCCGAACGCGGATGCGATCAGGACCACTGCGGCCAAGGCGGCCCTCATCGCAGCGCGCCTCGCCTGCAAGGCTTCGCGTCCGCGCCGGCGTTTTCAACGCGACGCTGGCGAAAGGTGGCGGCGCCGGGCGTCATCGTTCTCTCCCGGCCTCTTGCGCCCGTCGCGCCAGCGGCGACAACAGGTATTCGATGATGCGGCGGTCGCCGGTCTTGATTTCCGCCGTCGCGGCCAATCCCGGCGCCAGCGGCGTGCGCTTGCCGCCGATCTCGATCCAGGCCTGTTCAAGACGCACGCGCGCCGGATACAGCAGCCCTTCCTTTTCGGTCTGCACGGCGTCGCGGCCGATGTGTTCGACCACGCCGTTGACCACGCCGTAGCGGGTGAAGGGATACGCCTCCAGCTTCACCTCGACCGCTTGTCCGGCGCGGATGAAGCCCGCGTCCTTGTTCGGCACCATCGCATCGACGATCAGTTCGCCGTCGTTGGGCACCACCACCATCAGCGGATCGGCGGGCTTCACGACGCCGCCGATGGTGTGCACCTGCAATTGCTGCACGACGCCGGCCACCGGTGCGGACAGCACGGTGCGCCCGGCTTTTTCGTCGGCCTTTTTCAATTCTTCGGTGCGCAAGGCGCGGGCCGCTTCGGCCTCGGTCAGCGCATCCAGCGCTTCGCGCGCGAACTCGCTTTCGGCCTTGGCCAATTGTTCCAGCACGGCACGCTCGCCGGCGCGCGATTTGGCGCTTTCCTCCCGGCGGATGGCCAGGTCCTGGCGCATGCCGACCAGCCGTTCCTTCACTTCGGAAACCTGCAGCTTCGGCACGTAATTGTTCTTGCTCAGCGATTCGAGCTTGTCGTGCTGGTCGGTGACCAGCGGCAGCTGTTCTTCCAGTTTGGCGACCTCGGCCGCGACCATGCCGGCGTCGCCGTGGCGCTGGGCCAGTTCCTGGCGCAGGCCGGCGCGCGAGGTTTCGTATTCGCGGATCTTGGCGCGCACCAGCGAAGCCTGGATCTCGACGATGGCCTCGGAGGCTTCCGGCGGCGCGCGGAACGTATTGCCTTTTCCGCCGGCGTAGTCGACCAGGGCGCGGGTCCGCGCCACGTCGAGTTCGGCGGTGATCAGCGCCTGCCGCGCCTGTTCGACTTCGGCCTTGCTGACCGTGGGGTCGAGTTCGATCAACGGTTGCCCGGCCGCGACGCTCTGCCCTTCGACCACGTGGATGGCGCGCACCACGCCGTAATCCGAAGGCTGGATGGTCTTGACGCTGCCGCGCGGCGTCACCTTGCCGCCGGCCGAAGCGACCATGTCGATCTTGCCCAGGCAGGCCCAGATCAAGGCGAGCGCCAGGAACGCGATCAGCGACCACAGCACCGCGCGGCCGGCCGGATTGGGCGGCGTCTCCAGAATTTCCAATGCGGCCGGCAGGAACTCCGTTTCCGCCGAAGCGGCGCGATCGCGCGCCTGCTCGCGGTCGAGCCGCAGGCTTTCGCGGAGCACTTCCCAATGCCGTTTAACGCCTTCCCACATCCTTGCGAGCCTTATGTCAGGACAACTTCCCCATCGCCGGCGCGGGCGCCGGCAATCCCATTTGTTTGGTGTAGAGCGACGCATAGCGTCCGCCGCTGCGCAGCAGTTCCTCGTGCGTGCCGGCTTCGACGATGCGTCCGCGCTCCAGCGTGATGATCCGGTTCGCCAACCGCACCGCCGAAAGCCTGTGCGCGATGATGATCACCGTGCGGCCCGCTGCCATCTGGCGCAGGTTCGTTTGCACGATCTCCTCGCTTTCCGCGTCCAGCGCGGAAGTCGCTTCGTCGAAGATGAGGATGCGCGGATCGGTGGCCAGCGCGCGCGCGATCGCGATGCGCTGGCGCTGGCCGCCGGACAGGTTGCCGCCGCGCTCATCGATCGGCGTGTCGTAGGCTTCCGGCAATTCCAGGATGAAGTCGTGCGCGCCGGCCAGCTTGGCCGCCTCGATCACCTTGGGCATCGGCATCGCCGGATCGGCCAGGGCGATGTTCTCGCGCACGCTGCGGTTGAACAGCAGGCTTTCCTGCAGCACCACGCCCACTTGGCGGCGCAGCCAGGATGGATCGACCATCGACAGATCCACGCCGTCCACCAGCACGCGTCCGCGTTCGGGCGTATGCAGGCGCTGGATCAATTTGGTGAGCGTGGATTTGCCCGAACCGGAAGGGCCGACCACGCCGATGATGTCGCCCGGCGCCACGTCCAGGCTGACGTCGCTGAGGATTTCGGGGCCGTCGGGGCGGTAGCGGAAGCCGATGCGCTCCAGGCTGATCCGCCCTTCCATGTCCGGCAGGCTGGCGCGCGACGGCGACACGGTCGGCTCGGCCGGCGAATTGAGGATGTCGCCCAGACGATCGACGGCGATGCGCGCCTGCTGGAAATCCTGCGCCAATTGCGCCAGGCGCAGCACCGGGCCGGCGACCTGTCCGGCGAGCATGTTGAACGCCACCAGCTCGCCGACGGTCAGTTTGCCGTCGATGACCAGGCGCGCGCCGAAGAACAGCAGCGCTACCGTCGCCAGTTTGTGGATCAACTGGATCGCCTGCGAACCCCAGTTGGCGATCATCCGTGCCTTGAAACTGGATTGGATGTAGCCGGCCAGCTGCCGCTCCCAGCGGTTCTGCATCTGCGGCTCGACCGCCATCGCCTTCAAGGTCTCGACGCCGGTCACCGCTTCGACCAGGAACGACTGGTTTTCGGCGCCGCGTATGAATTTTTCGTCCAGCCGGCGCCGCAGCATCGGTCCGACCACGGCCACCACGATCGCGTACAGCGGCAGCGTGACCAGCACCACCAGCAGCAGGGCCGGGCTGTACAGCCACATCACGGCCAGGAACACGATCGCGAAGAACAGGTCCAGCACCACCGTCTGCGCCGACGAGGTGAGGAACTCGCGGATCGTTTCCAATTCGCGCACGCGGGCCACCGAATCGCCGACCCGGCGCGCCTGGAAATAGGCCAGCGGCAGATGGGTCAGGTGCGAGAACAGTTTCGAACCCAGTTCGGCATCCACCCGGCTGGTGGTGTGCGAGAACAGATAGGTGCGCAGGCCGCCCATCATCACATCGAACAACGACACCACCAGCAGGCCGATGGCCAGCACTTCCAAGGTGGTGATGCCTTTGTGCACCAGCACCTTGTCGATCACCACCTGGAAGAACAGCGGCGTGATCAGCGCCAGGATCTGCAGGAAAAACGAGGCGACCAGCACGTCGCGCAGCAGGCGGCGGTATTTGATCAGCGCCGGAATGAACCAGCTGATGTCGAACGCGCGCGCGGCGCCGGCCACGCGTTCGCGCGTGGTCATCAGGATCAGCTCGCCCGCATAGTCTTGGGCGAAAGCCTCGCGCGCCATCGCGGCCGGGCGCTCCTGGGCTGGATCGAACACCAAGACCTGGCGGTCGTCGGCTTTCAGCAGCAGCGTGTAGCGGCCGCCGGACAGCAATGCGATCGCAGGCAAGGGATAGTCGGCGAGTTTCTCCGGCGCGGCATTGGCCAAGCGCGCCTTAACGTCCAGCTTCTTGGCCAGACGCAGCAAATCCTGCGGTTCGGGCGTTACGCCGCCCTTGCCGAGCAAGTACCGGAGTTGATCCGGATCGGCGGGCCGGCCGAGATAGCCGAGTAGCGCGACGAAACACGTCAGCGCATCGTCCCCCCCGGCCGTGGACGTGTCGTCCACTACCTTCCCTGGTGTGCGATCCCCCTGCAAAGCATCCCCCCGATGCCAAGCGCCCGTCCTGTGGCGCTCGAAAATAATACCGCTTTGGGTTGCGGGGTAAAGACCATTCGCCCCACGCTCGTCACATCGACGTTTTTAGCGGCAATGCATGACTTTGGTCATGCGGATGCGCCCGCCAGCGAAACCATCCGCTCCGTAGAGTCGAGCTTGCTCTACTGCTTTGGCTTTCCGATTCAAGAAGAGCAGTCGAGCAAGCTCGACTCTACGAGAGCGGAAAGCGGCGACCCGCTCGGCCGTTCCACGGCGGGTGTCTGGCATCGCTCGACCTGCAGCGGCCGTGCCGGAAATGCAGCCGGCTTCACACTTTTTCGTTTCGGGGCCCGGGCCAGAGGGCCTGTAACCGTTTGCAGGCCGAAATTCCGGTTTCCCGTCCGTGGAACGGAGTGTTACAACCTGGTGACGGGGGATCCGTGAAAAGCAAGCGTGGCCCGATGCATCGGATGCGGGCAGGGGCCGCGCTTTTTCACGACCGACATGAGGATTCCCCGATGCCCAGCTCGCGCCGTCCCGTTCGACCTGCTCTCGCCACCCTGCCCGTCGCCCTCGCGGCTGCGTTGGCGTTACCGGCTTATGCCCAGGAAACCAGCGAAACCGCCCGCACCAAACCGACCCAGCTCGACGTAGTCACCGTGACCGGTTCGCGCGTACAAGGACGCACGGCCGAAGAAACAGCCGCCCCCGTCGACATCATCGGCCAGGAGGAATTGGCCAACACCGGCGCGATGGAAGTCGGCCAGGCGCTGCAACTGCTGGAGCCCAGTTTCAACTTCTCGCGCA
This sequence comes from Luteimonas sp., assembly GCA_035250245.1. Taxonomy (GTDB): domain Bacteria; phylum Pseudomonadota; class Gammaproteobacteria; order Xanthomonadales; family Xanthomonadaceae; genus Luteimonas_C. The sequence continues at coordinate 79,283 of DATFFH010000052.1, forward strand.
CCACGGTCAGCGACGGCACCGACATCATGCGCCCGGCCACGCTGCGCGCACTCGGCCCCGACCAGGTGCTGGTGCTGGTGAACGGCAAGCGCCGCCATCAGCAGGCGCTGGTGAACGTGCAGCAGACCATCGCCCGCGGTTCGGCGGGCACCGATCTCAACGCCATCCCGGTATCGGCGATCGAACGCATCGAAGTGCTGCGCGACGGCGCCGCGGCGCAATACGGTTCGGACGCCATCGCCGGCGTCATCAACATCATCCTCAAGACCCAGACCGACCACACCGACGTGTCGATCATGGGCGGCGAAACCTTCAAGGGCGACGGCCGCGTGCTGCACGGTTCGGTCAACACCGGCTTCGCACTGGGCGACAGCGGTTTCATCAACCTTACCGCCGAATACCGCGACCGCGGCGAGACCAACCGTGCCGGCAAGGCGACCACCAACGTGCTGGGCTGGTACGACCAGGCCGAATTCGACGCCGGACGCCGCGACGTCAAACTGCATCTGGGCGACGCCGACACCAAGGACGCCTATCTGTGGATGAACGGCGAATACCCGATCGGCGCCGGCGCGCTGTACTGGTTCGGCGGCTTGTCGCAGCGCAAGGGCGAATCCTTCGGCTTCTATCGCGGCCCGGACGACAACCGCACGATTCCCTCGATCTATTCCGACGGCTTCCTGCCGCAGATCGTCACCCGCGCCGAGGACGCGTCGCTGGCGGTCGGTTACCGCGCGCCGCTCGGCGACAACTGGGATTGGGACGTGTCGATCAACCACGGCCGCAACCGCTTCGAATTCGAAGAACACAGCACCGCCAACGTGAGCTGGTTCTACGAGCCGGCCCCGGGCGGCGGCATCTACGGCCAGACGCCCACTTCGGCCGACACCGGCGCGCTGGAATTCCGGCAGACGACTTTCAATCTGGATTTCAGCGGCCAGGTCGGCGGTTTGGGCGATCGTCCGCTGTATCTGGCCACCGGCTTCGAGTGGCGCAAGGACCAGTACCTCATGGAAGCCGGCGATCCGGTGTCCTACACCTATGGCCGCACCAACGATCCCAGCGTGCCTATCTTCGGCCAGACCGGCGATCCCGCGCCGTCCGGCACGCAAGGCTTTCCCGGTTTCACGCCCGCCACCGCGGTCGACGACGGCCGCCGCAGCATGGCGGTCTATCTGGACGCCGAAACCAACCTGACCGAGAAATTCCTGGTCGGCGCGGCGGTGCGCTACGAGGACTACTCCGACTTCGGCAACACCACCAAAGGCAAGCTGTCGCTGCGCTACGACGCCAGCGACGTGTTCGCGTTCCGCGGCACGATCTCCACCGGCTTCCGCGCGCCCAGCGTGCAGCAGGCCTTCTTCAGCCAGGTGTCGACCAACCTCAACGGCGGCGTGCTGACCGAAGTGCTGACCGCACGCAACAACAGCGACGTGGCGCACGCGCTGGGCATTCCGGCCTTGAAGGAGGAAACCTCGCTCAGCAAATCCTTCGGCATCATCTTCAAGCCGATCGAGAATTTCTCCATCACCGCCGACATCTTCCGCATCGACATCGAAGACCGCCTGGTCTACTCGGAAGGCATCACCCCGGAAACGACAGGCACCGACGGCCTGCCGTGCGACGCGAGCAATACCAACTGCCCCATCGCCCGCGCACTGGCCCCGTTCCGCGCCGGCGTGGTCCAGTTCTTCACCAACGCCATCGACACCAGCACCACCGGCCTGGACATCGTCGCCAACGCCAGCCACAAGTTCGAAAGCGGCGCCAACCTCAACCTGACCGCGTTGTTCCACTTCAACAAGACCGAAGTGACCGACGTGCATTCCGAATCGCCGATCATTCCCGAAGCGTCGATCTTCGGCGTGGTGCAGGAAACCCTGATCGAACAGGGCCAGCCGCGCGAGCATCACGTGCTGCAGGGCGTATACAGCAACGACAAATGGGAAGTCACCGTGCGCGAGAACTATTTCGGCGAGGTGGCGGGCCTGGGCTTCGGGCCGTACGAGGCGGACGGCAAGTGGCTGGCCGATCTGGCGGTGGCCTACAAGTTCAGCGACAAGATCAAGCTGACCATCGGCGGCAACAACATCTTCGACGTGTACCCGGACAAGTGGGATCCGGACGCCGGCTTCCCGTTTCCGCAGGCGGGCTTCGTCTACGGCTGGGAAACGATGCCGTTCGGCATGAACGGCGGCAGTTACTACGCGCGATTGGATTTCCGGTTCTGATCCTAGGCGGCGCAGGCGAAAACCTGCGCCGCCTTGCTCTTGTAGAGTCGAGCTTGCTCGACTGCTTTTCGATCCGATGCCAGGAACCGGCACCAAGAGCAGTCGAGCAAGCTCGACTCTACAAGAGCGGCTTCAGCCGCGACGCGGCGCCGGGACGGGGTGACCGAACAGATAACCCTGCCCGTACTGGCAGCCCAGATCGCGCAGCGCCAGGCGCTGCGCATCGGTCTCGATGCCCTCGCCTATCGTCTCGATGCCCAGCGCGCTGGCCAGGGCCAGTATCGCGCGCGTCACCGCCATGCTTTCCGGGCTGGATTCGCCGTGCAGGCCGGCGACGAAGCTGCGGTCGATCTTGAGCGTGGCGATCGGGAAGTTGTGCAGATAGGACAGCGCCGAGAAACCGGTGCCGAAATCGTCCAACTGGGCCAGCACGCCGTGGTCGCGCAAGGTACGCAGCATGCGCAGCGCGCGCGGCGCGTCGTCGAGCAGCGCCACCTCGGTGATCTCGATACGCAGCCGGCGCGAATCGGCGCCGCAGACGTCGAGCATGCGCAGCAGACGATCTGCGAAATCGGCCGAACGGAAATGGCGCGGGGATACATTGACCGATACGTAACCTTCGCCGCCGGCCGCCAGCTCCATCGCCACCTGTTGGTACAGCATCCAGTCGACTTGCTCGATCAGGCCGCTGTCCTCGCCCAACCCCATGAAGTCGCCGGGCGACAAGACGCCGCGCTGCTCGTGGTTCCAGCGCAACAGCGCTTCGTAACCGATGATCTTGCCGTCGGACAGGGACACGATCGGCTGGTACCAGGGTTCGAAATCGTCGTTGTTGATCGCGCGGCGCAGGTCGGCCTCCAGGTCGAGCAGGCGCATCGCGTGTTCGCGCATGTGCTCGTCGAACACCGCGCTGCGGCCACGGCCGAGCGCTTTGGCGCGGTACATGGCGGCATCCGCGTCGCGCAGCAGTTCCTCGCCGTTGCGGTAGCGCGGCTGCCACATGGCGATGCCCAGACTGGCTGCCGGGAACAGCTCGCGGCCGGCGATCCACACCGGCGCGCCGAGCGCGCGCAGTATCCGCGTCGCAAGCTTCTCCGCGCCTTCCACGCTGTCCACGCCTTCGACCAGCACCGCGAACTCATCGCCGCCCAAGCGTGCGACCACGTCGTCGGGACGCACGGCCGAGACGATCCGACTGCCGGCTTCGACCAGCATCTCGTCGCCCGATGCGTGGCCGACGCTGTCGTTGACCAGCTTGAAACGGTCCAGGTCCAGGAACAGCACCGCGAACTTGAACGCTGGATCGTCGATCGCGCGCGAAATCGCTTCGTTCATGCGATCGAGCAGATGCGCGCGATTAGGCAGGCCGGTCAGCGCATCGTGCAGGGCCTGGTGGGTCAGGCGCCGCTCCGCACGCAAGCGTTCGCCGATCTGGGCGAGCAGCTTGTGGTTGCTCTCCTCCAGTTCGCGGGTGCGCTCCTCGACGCGACGTTCCAATTCCATATGCGCGGCCTTCAGATCGTCCTGCGCCAGTTTGCGCTGCAGGCCGCTGCCGATCTGGTGGGCGACGAAGGTCAGCAGTTCCTGATCGCGCAGAGTGAAGCCCACGCCTTCATGATAGCTCTGCACCGTGATCACGCCGACCACGGTTTCGCCGCGGAACAAAGGCACGCCCAGCCAGCAATACGCCTGCTCGCCGAAGCTGCGCACCTTGTCCGCCGCTTCCAGCGCGGCGATGTCGGTGCGGTGCGCCAGCAGCGGCTGGGCGGTGGCCAACACGTACTCGGTCAAACCGGAAGACAGGCGCCGGGTTTTGCGATGGCTTTCGCGTTCGTCGACCGAATACGGAAACTCGAGGTGCTTGCCGTCCGCCGACAACATCGCGATGTAGAAATTGCGCGCGTACAGCAATTCGTCGACCACCGCGTGCGCCTGGGCGTAGAACCGTTCCAGGCTGTCGGTGGCGGCGCTGAACTCGGCGATCTTGTACAGCGCCCGCTGCAGCTCCTCGCCGCGCTGGCGTTCGATGATCTCGCCTTGCAGCTCTTCGTTCGCGCGCTGCAGCTCGCGGGTGCGCTCGCCCACCCGGCGTTCGAGTTCGACTTGCGCGTATTTGCGGTCCAGCGCAGTCTGGATGTGCTGAGCGACGAATTCCAGCAGCACCCGGTCCTCGTCGCTGTAGCTGGCCGGATGGTCGTAGCTCTGCACCACGATCGCGCCGCTGACCCGGCCTTCACGGCGCATCAGCACGCCCAGCCAATCCTCGCTGTCCGGGCCGTGTTCGGGGTCGCGGGCGATGCCCAACTTGTCGCGTATCTCTTCGGACGGGCCGCGCAGCGGCTCGCCGTGCAGCAGCAAGCCCACGGTCAGACTGCTGGGCATCTCGCCGATCGGGATCGCGCGGTCGGGCTCGGACTTGAACGCGTCGATCTGATCGGCGAAGTAAAGGAAGCGCAGGGTGCGCGACGCATCGTCGTACAGCACGATGTAGAAGTTGCGCGCGTACATCAGCCGGCCGACCACGCTGTGGATCCGGCGCAGCATGTCCTGCATCTCCTGGCCGGAACCGGCCAGGTCGGCGATCTCGTACAGCGCTTGTTGCAGGCGTTCGGATTTCTGCAGCGATTCGATCCGCGCCTGCGCCCGGATCGAGGCCAGGGTCGCCGACACCGTCCGCCGCACCAACGCCAGCCAAGCCTGCTGCGAGGCCGCCGGCAGCGATTCGGCCAGGGCCGCGGCGATCGCGATCCGGGTTTCGTCGTCCGCGGTCCAGGTTTCCAGGATCTCGTCGCTGGCGGCGGCCACGGCTTCGCCGGCCAGCAATCGCGCCGAACGATCCATCAGGTGAGCGGCGCCGGCGGTGGCGGCATTGCCTTCGCGGCCGTTCGGGTCGCGCCAGCGCACCACCAGCCGGGAGCCGGTCGGCAAGGTCTCGACCAGCATGCCGGCCAAGCCGGAACTGGGTAGGCCCAGCTGCGCCAGTAGCCCTTCGTCGGCCATCCGTTCGATCCGCTGCGGTACCTGGCCCCCTGCCATGCCACTAAGGATAACGTGCACCGCCCCGAGCGAACGGCCAACCCCATCCCTGTTTCGCAAGCGTTTGTCTGTTCATGTACTGCCTTCTGCCCGCCGACGCGGGGTGGGCCATGCCGCGCACCTGCTTCCCGGCGACGGCCTCTGCGCTTACCCTGCGCGTCATGGATGCAGCCACGGAACCCGGCGACGACGCGCTGATGCTCGCTTACGCGGGCGGCGACGTGGCCGCGTTCGAACGGCTCTATGCGCGCCATCGCGGCCGGCTGTACCGCTTTTTGCTGCGCCAGGCGCGCGATTCGGCGCTGGCGGACGAGATCTTCCAGGACGTCTGGCAGCGGGTGATCGCCGCGCGCCAGCAATGGACGCCGGATGCGGCGTTTTCGACCTGGCTGTTCCGGATCGCGCACAACCGCATGAACGACCACTGGCGCGCGCAGAAGCATCGCCCCGCCGCGCCCGACGACGCGGACGAGCGCGCCGCGCGCGTACCGGACCCTCACACCCCGGAGCGCACGCTGTCCGAATTCGAACAGCGCCGGCGGCTGCAGATGGCGTTGGACGAGCTGCCCGACGAACAGCGCGAAGTGCTGACCTTGAGGCTGGAACAAGAACTGACTTTGGAGGAGATCGGCAGCATTACCGGGGTGGGACGGGAGACGGTCAAATCCCGCCTGCGGTACGCAATGGATAAATTGCGGTCGAGATTGCACGAATGAACACCGGCCCCGGACAACCCGATCGCGAACCGCTGACGCCGGAAGAGCGCGAGTGGGCGCAGCGCCTGTCGCGGCTCGGCCCCAGCGCCGGACCGCCGTCGGCGATCGATGCCCGCATCCTCGCCGCCGCGCAGGACGCGGTCGCGGCGCGGCCG
>DATFFH010000053.1:0-3839 GCA_035250245.1 Luteimonas sp.
CCGCTGCCCTTAAGCCCTCCCCTTCAAGGGGAGGGTTGGGTGGGGATGGGTTTCGTCGCGATCTGAACCCATCCCCATCCCGGCCTTCCCCTTGAAGGGGAAGGAGACAATCGAATGCAGCGCAGCAAGCTCCGCTCTACACAGCGGAAGGGAAGAATTCAAAAAGCCGAACCCTCTCCCTGGCGCTTCGCGCCTGTCCCTCTCCCGTAAAGGGAGAGGGTTACTACTTCTCGACAAACGCGCGCTCGAACACGTACTGGCCAGGCACGCCGATGCGCGGTGCCGCATTGAAGCCGCGGGCGTCGAGGATGGCGCGGAAATCGGCCAGCATTTGCGGGCTGCCGCAGATCATGGCGCGGTCGCGTTCGCCGTCGAGCGGATCGAGGCCGAGTTGCTCCTGCATCCGGCCGCTGTCCAGCAGCTCGGTCAGGCGGCCGCGCCGAGCTTGGCCGTCGAAAACGAAATCCTCGCGCGTCGCTGCGGGGTAATACTTCAGCTTGGCCGCGATCTGTTCGCCCAGGAATTCGTGGCGCGGCAATTCGTTGACGATGTAGTCGCGGTAAGCCAGATCGCCCGCGCTGCGCACGCCGTGGGCGAGCACGACGTTGTCGAAGCGTTCGTAGGTTTCCGGATCCTTGATCACCGCCAGCCAGGGAGCCAGACCAGTACCGGTGCCCAGCAGATACAGATTCCGGCCGGGATGCAGATCGTGGATCAACAAGGTGCCGGTCGGTTTGCGTCCGATCAGGACGCTGTCGCCGGGCTTGATCTCCTTCAATCGGGAGGTCAGTGGGCCGTTGGGCACCTTGATGCTGAAGAATTCGAGCTGTTCCTCCCAATTCGCGCTGGCGATGGAATAGGCGCGCAGCAGCGGGCGGCCGTCCACTTCCAGGCCGATCATCACGAACTGGCCGTTCTCGAAGCGGAAACCGTCGTCGCGGGTGGTGGTGAAGCTGAAGTAATCGTCCGTCCAGTGACGGACATCCAGCACCGTTTCGGTGCCAAACGCGGAGGACATGCCGTGGGTAGGGAAGGGGAGAGCTGCCGCCATTGTACCCGAAGGATGAGATCGGTTCTCATCTTCTGCACCTCGGCCGGTCTACCCTCGGCCTATGGACACGCTCTGGACCATCGGCCATTCCACCCGTGATTGGGACGTTTTCGTCGGCATGCTGCATGAGGCACGGATCGCGGTGCTGGCGGACGTGCGGCGCTTCGCGGGATCGCGTCGGCACCCGCAGTTTTCCGGCCAGGCGATGGGGCCGGCGCTCGCGGAGGCCGGCATCCGCTATTGGCCGCTGCCCGAACTGGGCGGGCGCAGGCCGGCCCTGCCCGATTCGCCGAACACCGCCTGGCGCAACGACAGCTTCCGCGGCTACGCGGATTACATGATGACCGCCGAATACGCGGCGGCACGGGAAAAGCTGGAAGCGATGGCGCGTGGCGAACGCACGGCGGTGATGTGCGCCGAAGCGGTGTGGTGGCAGTGCCATCGCGGCTTGATCGCGGATGATTTCAAATCGCGCGGGTGGAAGGTGATCCATTTGATGGCGCCTGGACGCGAAGACGAGCACCCGTATACGTCGGCGGCGCGGATCGTGGATGGGCGGCTTGTTTATTCGTCGCCGGAGCCGGCTCAGGGAAGCCTCTTGTAGTCGACGAATCCAGCACTCTCGACGTCGTCATTCCCGCGAAGGCGGGAATCCAGTGACTTTGCTCTTCGATTCGATCGATGCGGCTGACCGGAAGTCACTGGATTACGCGCCGCTCCTGCGGCGCGCCCTTCGGGCCATCGGCTTCGCCAATGTTCGCTCCGGCATCCTGCCTTCGCAGTCCCGCTTTCGCGGGAATGACGGCTTAGAACCAATCAGCGATAGCCGGCGGCCTGCAGCTCGAACAACTCCGCATACCTCCCTCCCTGCGCCATCAATTCCGCATGCGTGCCGGAGGCTTCCAACTGCCCTTCGGCCAACACCAGAATCCGATCCGCCATCCGCACGCTGGAGAACCGATGCGAAATCAGCACCGCGGTACGATCGTCGCTGAGCTCCTTGAAGCGCTGGAACACTTCGAATTCGCTGCGCGCATCCAGCGCGGCGGTCGGTTCGTCCAGGATCATCACCTGCGCGTCGCGCATGTAGGCGCGGGCGATGGCGATCTTCTGCCATTGGCCGCCGGAGAGATCCACGCCGGTCTTGAAACGGCGGCCGATCAATTGGTCGTAGCCGTTCGGCAGGCCGGCGATCACCTCGTCGGCCATCGCCCGGCGCGCGGCCGCTTCGATGCGGACGCGGTCGTCCATCGCGCTCACCTGGCCGACGCCGATGTTCTCGCCCGCGCTCAAGTGGTAGCGGACGAAATCCTGGAAGATCACGCCGATGTTGGCGCGCAAGTCGTCCAGGCCGTATTCGCGCAGATCGCGGCCATCCAGGAGGATGCGGCCTTCGTCCGGGTCGTACAGCCGCGCGAGCAGCTTCACCAGCGTGGTCTTGCCGGCGCCGTTCTCGCCGACCAGGGCCAGCACTTCGCCGGCGCGTAGTTCGAAGTTCAAGCCCCGCAGCGCCCAGCGTTCGGCGTCGGGGTAGCGGAAGCCGACGTTTTCGAACACGAAGCCGCGCGTAATCGGACGCGGCACCGGCAACGGATTCGGTGGCGAGGCGATCTCAGGCTTGATCTCGAAGAACGAGAACAAGTCGTCCAAATACAGCGCTTGCCCGGCCACCTGCGAGAAGCCGATCAACAGGCTTTCCAGCAACTGCCGCAGACGGCGGAAGCTGCCGGCCAGAAAAGTGAGGTCGCCGATGCTGAAATCGCCGCGCACCGTGCGCCAGGCGATGTAGGCGTAGGCGATGTAGTAGCCCAAAGTGCCCAAGGCAGCCAGCACCGTGCCCCAGAAAGCACGGCGGCGGGCGAGCGCGCGGCTGGCCTTGAAGAATTTCTCGGCGAGCGTGCGATAGCGTTCGACCAGGAAGGTGTGCAGATTGAATATCTTCACTTCCTTCGCCGTTTCCACGCTGGCGCCCATCTGGCGCAGGTATTCCAACTGGCGCCGCTCAGGCGTCCATTGGAAGTTCAGCGAGTAGTTCATGGCGTTGAAATGCGCTTCACCCACGAAGGCGGGAATCAGCGCCACCGCCAGCAGCAAAATCAGCCATGGCGCGTAGACCAGCAGGCCGGCGGCGAAACTGATCACGGTGATCGTGTCCTGGGCCTGGTTGAACAACTGGCTCATCAGGCCCATGCGGCCCATGGTCTGGCGGCGGGCGCGGTCGAGCTTGTCTTGCAAGTCGGGGTCTTCGAAATCCTCCAGGTCCAGCGTTGCCGCGTGCTCCATCAAACGCACGCTGGTGGCGTTGGTGAACAGTTCCGAAAGCAGCCCGTCGGCGTATGCGACCATCCGGCCTGACAGGTCGGAAGCGATCGCCAAACCGAATTCCAGCGCCAGCAGCGTCAGCAAATGGCTCAGCTGGCCGCTTTGCCAAGCCGCCGGCAGGCTTTCGAACGTCACGCCGGCGCCGACCAGGCGAACGACTTCGTCGATAATCAATTTGCCGATGTACAGCGTGACCACCGGCATCAGCGCGCGGATCAGGCGCAAGCCGAGGCTGGTCAGCGTCAGCGCGGGGCTGGTCGCCCAGATTTGCTTGAGGAAGGGCGGCAGATTGCGCATCGCGTCGAAGCGTTCGCGCAGGCTGGGGTGCTCGCGTGTGCGTTTGGGCGCGGAGGCAGGGGCGGGCGTGTCGACCATCGGCGGATTGTGCACGATGGCGAAGGCGTTGCGCCTTCACGCGGCGGAGGCCTTGCTCTTTGTAGGAGCGGCTTTAGCCGCGAGCTCTTTC
>DATFFH010000054.1:0-27859 GCA_035250245.1 Luteimonas sp.
GCACGAATACGGTCGATGCAGGCGTGTTCGACATGCACAACGACATGACCGGCGCCGGCCAATCGGCCGCGGGCATCATGGTATCGGCCCAGAACAGCGGTTTCGCTTCGCTGATCCAGCAGGGCGTGACCGTGCAGGCCAACCTGACCGTCGGACCCAGCGCTCCGTAGCGCGCTCGCCCAGATGCACCGCGCAGGCTGCGGCCTTGCGCGGCGCATCGCGCACGCGTGCGTCCGTTGCGAACGCGCGCGTGCGGTACGCATGGCAAAGGAGCACGACCATGCTCGCATCCCAATCATTGATGCTCGCCGCACTCGCCGCATGCGCGGGGCTGCCGGCGGGTACGGCCATTGCGACCGGTCCCCAGACAGTAGTTGCGGAAACCGATCCTGAGCCAGCCGACCCGGTCCAAGGCTTGGGTCCGCGCCTGAATCCCGATGCATTGGCGGCTTTGCGCGGCGGCGACAGCGTCGATAACCAGGTCGACATCCACGGTCAGGTCGACGGCAATACTGCGCAGAACACGGTCAGCGGAGGCAACACGCTCGGCGGCGGCGCCTTCGCCAACGCCAGCGGCATCGCCACCGTCATCCAGAACAGCGGCTCGAACGTGCTGATCCAGAACGGCATGGTGGTCAACGTGCAGTTCGCCGGCTCCGACCCATGAAGGCCGGCGTGCTGGCCGCATCGCTGCTGTTGTGCGCGTCTGCTTCCGGGCAGGCCGGCACCGCCGAAGTGCGCGCCGATGGCGGCACGTACGCGGTGCGCCTGACCAGCCTGAAGGAAGCGCGCTTCCGCACCACCATCCGCCAGCGCTACGACTTCAGTTGCGGCTCGGCCGCGGTCGCGACCTTGCTCACCTACCAATACGGACAGCCGGTCGCCGAGACCGAAGTATTCATGCGTATGTACGCCAGCGGCGACCAGGCCAAGATCCGCCAAGAAGGCTTTTCGCTATTGGACATGCGGCGTTATTTCGAATCGCTCGGCTACCAGGCCGACGGTTTCGAATTGCCGCTGGAAAAACTGGCCGAAGAGCGCTTGCCGGCGATCGTCCTGCTCAACGAGCGCGGCTATCGGCATTTCGTCGTCGTCAAAGGCTTGCGCGACGGACGCGTACTGATCGGGGATCCGGCGATGGGCACGCGCGCGATGCCACGCGAACGCTTCGAAAAATTATGGGACAACCGTGTCCTGTTCGTGGTCCACAACCGGCGCGAGCTGGCCAGCTTCAATGCGCAGCGGGACTGGCGCGCCGCGCCGGCGGCGCCGCTGGAGCTCGCGATCCAGCGCGGCGGCCTGCAGAACATCGTCATGCCGCGCCGCGGGCCGGGGGATATCTGATGCCCCTTCGATCGCGAATCGCACGTAGCCCGGGTGGAGCGAAGCGATACCCGGGAACACGTCGTGACCCAGCCCCGGGTATCGAATGCATTTTTTTGATTGCGACGCTCTGGTCTTGCCCGGCACTTGCCCAAGAAGCCGACACCAGCACCGCATTCGGCCGGCCGATCGCCTTCGATCGTTTGGAAAGCTCGCGCGGTGGTTTCGAAATGCCGTCCGGCTTGCTGGCCTCGTTCGGTTTCGAACGCGTGGTCTACGTCAACGGCGAACTGGTCGCCAGCACCCGTGTCAGCATTCCCGACGTCGCCGCGATGACGCCCGAACAGGCGCAAGCGCTGGCCGAAGTGCAACGCGGCCAGTTGCTGCAGATCGGCGACGGCAATCGCGCAGAGGGCATGCCGAACGGCGGCCTGGTGATCCAGAACACGCTCGACGGCCAGGACATCCACGCGACGACCACACTCGATATCGGCACGAACACGCTCGGCCTGTTCCAGGACTTGAACGCGCAGGCGGCGATGCAGGACGCGCTGATCGCCGCCCCGGGGACCCCATGAAACGTCTCTCGCACCCCCTGCTTTTTGTAGAGTCGAGCTTGCTCGACTGCTTTTTTTCCGCGCCGCGATCGCAACTCGCGCTCACCCTGGCCTTGGCACTGGCTAGCAGCACAGCTACCGCGCAACAGACCGGCTCGCCTTCGCGCCTGGACGAACTGCAGCAGCAGATCGATACGCAGACCTTAAAGTTGGAACAACTCCGGCAAGCGATGACCGAACAGGAAAGCAACGTCGCCGGTCTGCAGCGCGCCTTGAACGAAGAACGCCTGGCGAACGCGCGGGGCAGGGGAGGCAACGTTCCTGTTAGTGGGGCTTTTGTGGGAGAGGCTTCAGCCCCTCCCGCAAACACACCACAAGATTTAGTGATCCAGCAAACACCGTCCCAACCGGTCGGACGCGCGCCCGAACCCGAAACGCGTCCGCCGGAAGTCGCGCAGATCTTCGATCAACCCGGCGTTTTGACCCCGCGTGGCCGATTCGTGCTGGAGCCGTCGCTGCAGTTCGGCTACTGGTCCAACGATCGCGTGGCGCTGGTCGGCTACACCGTCATACCTGCGCTATTGATCGGTTTGATCGACGTGCGCCAGGTCAAGACCACTTCAGGCATCGCCACGCTCACCGGCCGCTACGGTTTCAACGACCGTTTCGAACTGGAAGCCAAGCTGCCCTACGTCTACACCCGCAGCGACACGATCAGTCGCGAGATATTCACCGGCAGCGCGGTCGATCGCGTGTTCGACGCCAAAGGCCACGGTCTGGGCGACGCAGAAGTAACCGCACGCTACCAACTCAACCGCGGCGGCCCGGACAAGGCATTCTGGGTCGGCTGGCTGCGTTACAAGAGCCGCACCGGCAAGGATTTGTTCGATGTGGTCACCGATTGCGTCACCCGTTGCGTCGGCAATGCGACCGGCACCGGCTTGCCGTTGGAGCTGCCCACCGGTACGGGCTTCGAAGCGCTGCAGCCGGGCGTGACCTGGCTGTATCCCACCGATCCGGTCGTGTTCTTCGGCAGCTTCAGCTACCTCTACAACTTCCCGCGCGATAACGTGACGCGGCGTGTGCTCGGCGGCGCCGAGGAACCGCTGGGGAAGGTGGAAGCGGGCGACATCTTCGGCTTCAACGTCGGCATGGGTCTGGCCTTGAACGAAAAAGCTTCGATCAGCCTGGGCTACGACCAGAGCGTCGTCGGTAAAACGCGACAGAACGGCCGCGACGCGCCCGGATCGGTGCGGGTCGTGCTCGGCACCTTGCTGCTGGGCGCATCCTATCGCTACAACGAGCGCAGCACCTTGAACCTGTCGCTGGGCGTCGGGGTGACCCGCGACACGCCGGATGTGACTTTGACCGCGCGATTGCCGACTTCGTATTGATGCGTTCCGCCTTTCGTAGGAGCGGCTTCAGCCGCGAGTTTTTCTATCAAGCCCCATGCCGAGCCGCGATTTAAGGGGAAGAGCTCGCGGCTGAAGCCGCTCCTACGAAAAGCGCCTGCGCCAGCGCTTGCATCGGGCGGCAAATGGCCTTATTTGGTGCCCCATGACCCAGCACATCGGCATCGTCGCCTGTTCCGCCGAAGGCGCTTCGCTCTGCTATCGCACGATCTGCGCGGAAGGCGCGAAATTCCTGGGTCCGCACGGCCACCCCGAGGTTTCGATGCATACGCCGCCCTTGGCCGCGTATGTCGAATGCCTGGACCGCGGCGATCTGGCCGGCGTCGGCGAACTGATGCTGGCTTCGGCCGATAAGCTCGCTTCAATCGGCGCCGACTTCCTGATCTGCCCGGACAACACCATCCATCAAGCATTGCCTCACGTGCTGCCGCGTTCGCCGCTGCCTTGGTTGCACATCGCCGAAGTCGTTGCCGAGGAAGCCGCGCGACGCGGCTACCGCAAGCTGGCCTTGACCGGCACGCGCTGGCTGGTCGACAGCGAGGTCTATCCGGAAAAGCTCGCCGCGCAGGGATTGGAATGGGTACGGCCGACTCCGGCGGAGCGCGCGGAAATCGGCCGCATCATCATGGACGAATTGGTCTGCGGCGTATTCAAGCCGGAAAGCGTCGCCTATTTCCAGGACGTGATTGCGAGGATGAAGGCGCAAGACTGCGATGCGGTCGTGCTGGGCTGCACCGAAATTCCGCTGATCCTGGACGATACGAATTCGCCGTTGCCGACATTGGATTCCACGCGGCTCTTGGCTCGCGCCGCGCTTCGCCGTGCAGTCATGGCGATTGGGTAGTTCGCAGCCGCCATTCAGGTTTTGCTCGTCGCTCTCGCTCCGTCAGGTCGTTTGACCTTCAGGAGGCTCGCCCTTCTTGGCAACACGCTCCGCCAGCACTCGGGTCGCTTCCTTGTCGCTCGCCACACGATGCTGAAGCGAGCGACAGCGTTCCACACCCGCACAAGTCAACGATAAGCTTCCTTCGACGAGCTCGAGCAGGCCGCCATCGAGCAGCCGATCGATCAAACCCGCGGAGCGCTCGTCCAGCGGTTCCTCGCGATCCACCCGCAGCAGGCATTCGAGAAGGTCTGCGTTCTGAAGGCCCATTCCCTTGACCGGCATCGAATAGCGGTCCTTCTTGGGCAACGGTCCGGCCTATTCAGCGAGGACGCGGCAAGCATACGCTCAACCTTGTTATGGCCCTTGCAAACCGATGTGGCCTAGTTCATCGGCGGTAAATGGCATGGCATTGGCACGATGGAATCCAATCTCGCCAGACAGAGATGGTTATCGCCGGGGCTCGATGCGACTGTTTAGACTTCGATTCGGCTTTCTTTGCGAAAACATCATGGCCGCCAGAATTCAAGTTTGCCGCTATTTCCTTCCCGCACTCCTTCTAATGAGCATATTGTCTCCCGCCCTTGCGGATTCGCGAAACGAAACCCAAAAACAGCAGACGCCGCGCGACGGCCAGCACGATTTCGACTTCGAATTCGGTGCCTGGGACACCCACTTGAAACGTCGGTTGCATCCGCTGAGCGGATCCGACGAATGGGTGGAATACCAAGGCACTTCGGTCATAAGCAAAGTCTGGGAAGGTCGGGCGAACCTGGTGGAGCTCGATGTGTCGGGCCCGGCCGGCCGCATCGTGGGCGCGTCGTGGCGGCTGTACAACCCGGAAACCCGCCAATGGAGCCTGAATTTCGCCAACAGCCGCGACGGCATGCTGACGCCGCCGATGCACGGCCAATTCCGGGACGGACGCGGCGTGTTCTACGGCGTCGACACGTTCGGCGGGCGCACCATCCTGGTTCGCTTCGTGATCTCCGACATCACCGCCGACTCGGCCCGTTTCGAGCAGTTCTATTCCGACGACGGCGGCAAGACTTGGGAATCGAATTGGATCGCGGTCGATACGCGTCGGAAGTAGCGACCGCGGCAGAGAAAAATCGACCCCATCAGGACTAACATGGGCCGATGCGTTCTTCGGCTCCGGAAATCGTCAACACGGCTAGCGAAGGCTTGTCCTACGTCTACGTCTTTCCGTGCGCGTACGAGGACCTGCTCAAGCTCGGCTTCTCCCGCGATCCGCTTGCGCGCCTGCAATCGCTGCATCCGCGCTACTACGAATTTTTCGACCTGGACCGCGGTTTCCTGATCGAAGCCGATACCGTTGCCGAGGCCCGAAGCCTGGAATTGCGCTTGAAGCGCAAGTTCGCTGAGCACAACGCGCCTTCACCGCTCACGGTCCGCCCAGCCGCCGGCGGGCAAACCGAATGGTTCCGTGGCGCCTACGATACGTTGGCCGGCGACATGGAACAGCAAGCGGAGGAGGGGAGCATCATCCATCGTCCGTTGAGCGTGTGGTTGCGCACCGGTCTGTTGGCGCAGCGAGATCTGCTGTACTCGCAAGCCTGCGCTTTGCTGGAAGGCGTGGAAGGCGATCCGGACGCGCTGGGCCGGCCGGAGATGGACCCTGTTCGTCAGCGGATGCTGGATACGATCGATGCTTACCGCGCCTTTCGGTTGCCCCTGCACGATTGCTTGCCTGCCGCGCTGATGGACTGGTATCAAAAGCAGGTGCGCTGAAAGAAATCGCTCAGACGCTGCGTCGTTGCTGGCGGAATCTCTTCGGGGAAGAAATGGCCTGCGTCCACGGCTTCGCCTTCGACGCGATCGCACCATCGCTGCCACAACGCCAGCGGACCGCCTTCGGATTCGTACCAAGTCTGCAAGGCGCCGCTCCGGCTCCATAGCGCGAGCGTCGGGCAGGCGATGCGGTTGCCGCGGAGAAGATCTTCCCGATCGTGATCGCGATCTATCGTCGCCGCGGCTCGATATTCCTCGCAGATGGCATGGACGCGTCCCGGATCACGCAAAGCCTCGATGTAGGCCGCGCGCGCATCGGCAGAGAAAACCGGTTTGGCCGATCCCCATTGCACCGATGCGTCGTCGACCACCGCTTCGGGCGCAGCAGCCATCAACCGTTCGGGCAACGGTTCGGGTTGCGCGAGCAACGACCAGGGCCAGAAAGCGAGCGCCAACCGCGCGTCGGCGCGGCGCCAGACCTCTTCAGTCGGCAAGATGTCCAACACGGCCAGCGCCGTTACCCGCTCCGGATGATCCAAAGCCAAGCGATACGCCACCCGGCCGCCACGATCGTGGCCGGCGACAGCGAAACGCTCATAGCCCAACGCGCGCATCGCGCCGACCATGTCCAGGGCCATGGCGCGCTTGGAATACGGCGCGTGATCGGGCGCGGAAGACGGACAGCCGCTGCGTCCGTAGCCGCGCAGATCGGCGCAGACCACAGAGAACTTGTCCGTCAATCGCGGCGCGACCTGGGCCCACATGGCATGCGTCTGCGGGAAGCCGTGCAAGAGCAGCAACGGCGGTCCCGAACCGGCCTGGCGGACGAAGATCGTCGCTGCGCCGGCATCGACTTCGGCCGAAGTGAACCCATCGAACATATGGCTGCAACTCTGTGATTCATTCCCTGGCGCCGAATTGTCCGCGCCGCGGGTTATCGTCGCGCGAACGCGACTACACCAAGCCCTCCATGATCAAATTCGCTTACGCCCTGGCCGGATTGGCCGCCGGCGTCCTCCTGACTTCGCTGGCCTTCGCCGCGAAAGAAAAATACGAGGACCCGGTGAAGCAATCGCCGCAGTTCTACAAAGTGCTGATCGACAACGAACGCGTCCGCGTCCTGGAGTACCGATTGAAACCCGGCGAAAGCGAGCCCATGCATCGCCATCCAGCGGGCGTGGTGCATTACTTCTCCGATGCCACGTTCTTGAGTTCTTCGGCCGACGGCAAATCCGTGGAAGCTTCCGTCAAGGCCGGCGACACCGTATGGCGCGAGGATACGACGCATGCCGCGGTCAACATCGGCCGAACCGAAGCGCACGGCATCGCGGTGGAGCTGAAAGACGGCGCGGACACGACATCCCACTGATTTTTGGTTTTTTGTGGGAGGAGCTTTAGCCCCGACTGACATCTGTCGGGGCTAAAGCCCTTCCCACAAGTGCACCCATAACGAATGCCGGCGACCGATGCCGGCGTATCCCTGCATTCCGAGGAACTCCCATGCCCGTATCCGATACCGTCAACCGCCGCGTCATTCTCGCCGCACGTCCGAAAGGCTTGCCTACACCCGACGATTTCCGCCTGGAATCGGCCGCCATTCCCGAACCGGGTGATGGCCAGGTACTGCTGCGGACGCTGTACCTGTCGCTGGACCCCTACATGCGCAACATGATGGATCCGGTAGCGCCGATCTATACGACTTCGATTCCGATCGGCGCGCCGATGGCCGGCGGTACGGTCAATCGCGTAGTCGCGTCCAAGCATCCCAAATTCCGGGAAGGCGATCTGGTGCTGGCTAATGCGGGTTGGCAGGAGTACGCGTTATCAGACGGTACGGACCTCATGCCGCTGGGGGATGCGCCGCAGCCATCGTTGGCCTTGGGCGGCTTGGGCATGCCCGGGTTCACGGCGCACGTCGGCCTGCTCGACATCGGACAACCGGAAGCAGGTGAAACCGTGGTGGTGGCCGCAGCAACGGGCGCGGTCGGCAGCGCGGTCGGGCAGATCGCCAAGCTCCAAGGCGCGCGTACGATCGGCATCGCGGGCGGCGCGGACAAATGCCGGTACGCCGTCGAGGAATTGGGTTTCGACGCCTGCATCGACCGCCGAGATCCGCGCTTCGCCGAGCTGCTGGCGGCCGCTTGCCCGGACGGCATCGATGTCTACTTCGAGAACGTCGGCGGCGAAGTGTTCGACGCAGTGCTGCCGCTGCTCAACGTCGGCGCCCGCGTGCCGGTGTGCGGCTTTATCTCGCACTACAACGATCAAGCCCTGCCGCCGGGTCCGAACCGGTTGCCGCTGCTGATGTCCGCGCTGCTGCAGAAGCGCATCCGCATGCAGGGCTTCATCATCCTGGACCATTACGGCGAACGTTTCGACGTTTTCCGCCGCGAAATGGGCCGATGGCTGGAGGAGGGGAGGGTGAAGCTGCGTGAGGACCGCGTCGACGGGCTCGAGAACGCTCCCGCGGCGTTCATCGGCCTGCTGCAAGGACGCAATTTCGGCAAGCTAGTGGTCCGTGTCGCCGAATGATCTAAGCTTGCGGCACTCGGGCATTGGACGGAGGCATCTTGGAATACGCAGGATTGATCAAGCCGATCCCGCTTCCCGCCGGATTCGTCGCACCAGCGCGCCTGATGCATGAGGACATCGTGGCCAGCGCGCTGAACCGCGATCACCTGCACGAGGATGTGGCCGGCATCAACGCCAGCCTGGACCTGATCCGCCGCACCCGCGGCGGCGGCTGGCCGACGGAAGCCGTGACCGAGGCGGGCAACTACATCGACCTGGTCTGGCACGAATGCGAATTCCGCGAGGGCTATTCCTTCGGTTACGCGGTGCACACCGACGCCGGCGAATACCTGGGCTGCTGCTATTTCTATCCGCTGGGCAAGCGCACGCCGCTTTCGGAGGAATTGGCCAAGCACGACGCGGACGTCAGCTGGTGGGTGACGCCGTCGGCGTACGAACGGGGTTATTACGAAAAGCTGTTCCGGGCGCTGAAGCGCTGGGGAACGGTGGATTTCCCGTTCGCTTCGCTGCATTTTTCCAATCGGGTGGTTCCGTAGGCTTTTTTCAGCCGTCAAGTCACTGGGTTCCCGTTTTCGCGGGAATGACGGCTTAAAGCAAAGATGGCCCGAGAGCCAAGCCAATCACACCACCGCGATCGCCGACACTTCGATCAGATACTCGGGATTGGACAACGTCGCGATCCCGATCAAGGCATCGGCCGGCTTGTGTTCGCCGAACAGAGACACCCGCGCGTCCTCGATCGGCTGCAGATATTCGCGCTTGTGCCCGACCACGTAGATGGTGAGCATGGTCACCTGATCGGGCCGCGCTCCGGCCGCCGCGAGCGCCCGGCCTAGATTGGCGAATACCTGATGGGCCTGCGCGGCAAGATCGCCGCGGCCGACCAGATTGCCTTGCAGGTCTTCGGGTTCCTGTCCCGAAACGAAAACGTGCTTGCTGCCTGTCGCGACGACCACATGCGAATAGGTTTCCGGTATGGGCAAGTCTTTGGGATTGATGCACTCGAGCGACATCGACGAAAGCTCCGGTTTTCGGATTGATCCTACGCGACGGTCGCCCTGCGGTCGACACATGCCTGCTCACGATTCGAAACGGCGATCTATCCCGTAAGCCGTGTTTCGCGGAGAATGGTTGCACCGGGGCTTGGACGCAGGGCAGGGGACCTGCTCACCATGAAGAAGCTCGAACACGCCATGTCGTCCAGGCGCGATTTCCGCATCTATCTGCTTCTGATTTTCGGCCTGGTTTTCGTGTATGCGGGCGCCACGGTCGATCCTGCGACCAATTGCGACGAAAGCGGCCGCGAATGCGCGCCCTGGCTGGTGCCGATCGCCTTCGGCATCGGCGTATTGGCGACTCTGGGCGGCATGCTTGCGCTGGTTCGGAACCGGAAATGGGGTAGCCGGCTGGACCTTGCCGGGCGGCGGCTGTCCTGGTGGGACAGTGCGGTGTCTGCGGATGCACGCAGCGTGTCTCTCGACGATGTGGCGAAGGTCGTCGTGAACCGCCGCAGCGAAAGCAGCGACAAGGTCTTCATCTATCGAAAAGACGGCGAGCGTCTGGATTTTCCCGAAGAGAATTCGGTTCCTTACCATCCCGAAACATGGGCGCGGGACCTCGCCGCGCATTTTCCGCATATCGAAGTTCTGGTGGACGAGTAGCGAACGCGCCGGCAACGCTAGAACCGCAACGCGTCCACGAGCGCAGACAGAGCGGCCGGCTGATGCCGGCGGCTCGGGTAATAAAGATAGAAGCCGGGAAACGGCGGAGTCCAATCCTCCAGCACACGAACCAGGCGCCGCTGCGCGACATGCTCCGCGACTTGTTCCTCGTACGCCAGCGCGATGCCGATACCGGCCAGCGCAGCCCGGATCGCCAGATGGGTATCGTCGACCGTGAGCCGGCTGTTCACACCGACCGTGACCGCCTTTCGTCCCTGTTGGAACTCCCATCGATACGGACCGCCCGGAAGACGCAGGCCAATGCAGCGATGTTCGTTCAAATCCTTGGGCTTCGCGGGAACGTCTCGCGAGGCAAAGTAACGCGGCGACCCGACCACCGCCAACCGCAATTCGCGCGTGACGCGGACTGCGACCATGTCTTTTTGGATGAATTCGCCGAGCTGGATACCGGCGTCGAATTCGCCGGCAACCAGATTCACCGGCCCCGTGACGGTGACGACATCGAGCGCGATGTCGGGGTAGGCGTCGGCGAACGCCGATAACCGCGGCAACAGCGCCATTACGGCGGCCGATCGGGACATCGCAATGCGCAGGCGCCCGGCGGGACGGTGGCGAAGGCTCCGGGCCCGGTCGAGGGCATGGGCGATCTGTTCCAGCGCCGGGGACAGGGATTCCAAAAGTGCCGCGCCCGCGGCCGTCGGCGCAACACTCTTGGTCGTTCGCGCGAGAAGTTGCAGCCCAAGCCTCCGCTCAAGTTCCCGGATCGCGTGGCTGACCGCGGATTGGGAAACGCCCAGCTTCGACGCAGCGCGCGTAAAGCTCCGCTCGCTGGCGACCGCGGCGAAAGTGGCGAGTTCGTTCAGTTCGTTTTTCATGATCCATGAATGTGGCTCATAACGGCATTGCTTGCAATACGCCTAGTTTCATCAGATGCCGTGCCATAGGATTTCTGCAGAATCCGCTGACACCACTCAGGACGACCATGAATACCGATACGCTCGCTCTGCGCGCTTTGGCGCAGACCTATTTCGATGCCGCTTACGACATGGACGCCGACAAATTCGCTTCCATTTTCCATCCATCGAGCTCCGTCACCAGAATCGGCGACGACGGCGACGTGGCCGCGATGCCGATCGCGGCATGGCTGGCGGCCGTGCGCACGATCAAAGCGCCCAAGGAGCAAGGGTTCGAGCGCCGAGACGAGATCGTGTCGTTAGACGCCGAGAGCGGGCTCGCGCTTTTGAAGCTGAAACTGCGGGTTCCGCCGCGCCGGTTCACGGATCTGTTGTCCTGTTTGAAGATCGGCGGAACCTGGAAGATCGTTCAGAAGGTCATGGTTTCGGCTGCCGACTAGGTCAGCGGGCTGACAGCGAGCGGGGCAGAGTAGTGGCTGCGAGCTGGCGGGCTTGTCTTGCGCGCTTAGTCGAGGCTTTAGTAATCTGAAGTGCTGGCTTGGAGAACGATGATGCCCAGCACACTCGCACTACCCGCGTTGCACCGAGAGTTCGTGGAAAGAATCCGCGGCGAGGTGGAGCGCGATCCGCGCTTGATCGCCTTATTGGCCGGCGGATCGTATATCCACGGCGGGTTCGACGGGCATTCGGACCTGGATTTCGTCGTAGTCGTCGAAGAAGTGAGCTACAGCGAGGTCATGTCCTCGCGGGAGACGTTCGCAAGCGGCGTCGGCGGATTACTGGCGGCGTTCACCGGCGAGCACGTCGGAGAGCCGAGGCTCTTGATCTGTCTCTACGGCCCGCCGCTGATACACGTCGACTTCAAGTTCGTGAAGCTGCAGGACTTGGATCGGCTGATCGAACGGCCCGCTGTTTTGTTCGAACGCAACCCGCCGCAGATTGAGGCGCGCCTGGATGCGGCTGTCATCCAATGGCCGAACGCATCGCCCGACTGGTTCGAACAGCGCGCATGGATCTGGCTGCATTACGCCGCGACGAAGCTGGGCCGAGGGGAACTGTTCGAGGCGATCGGGATGCTGGCTTTCTTTCGGGAGCAGATCCTGGGCCCGATGCTGCATCGCCGGGCAGGCCGCCCGCAACGCGGCGTCCGGAGGATCGAAACGCTGGATGCGGCCACGGTCGAACGTTTGGCGAGCACGATGCCGGCCTTCGATGCGGCATCGGTGCGTAGTGCGCTTTTTGCCGCGGTAGATATGTATGTTGAGCTTCGGGCCGATGATCCGCCGCATCGGACGATCGAACAGATGCCTGAAGCGATTCGAAATTACCTTCAGGCGAGCTCACAACCTGATTGACGGCGAGCAGGCCGGCCAGAAACGGAGATATCAGAGGATCCTCTTCTTCTTCATCCAATCGATGGCGTCGTCCATCCACCGGTCCGTATCCTTGCCTTGCTTGCGGACTCCGAAAGCATGGCCGCCTGTCTCGTAGAGGTTGAGAGTCACGTCCAGCCCGGCCTTCCGCAATTCCCTTGCGTACACCTCGGAGTAGTGGACGGGATCGACCGCGTCGTCCTTCGCGTGAATCAGCAAAGTCGGCGGCATTTCCGCTGAAATGACGATGTCGGTATTCAGTTCCTGGGCGGCGATTTCCCTTGGAGTCTTGTTCTTGTGCTCCATGGTCATGTGCCCCGGATACACCGGTATCGCGAAATCGGGACGGCTGCTCGCTTGGTCGACATCGTCGATGGGGCTGTAAGACCTCGCTTTGAATCCGGTGCTGGAAAGCACCGCCAAGTTCCCGCCGGCTGAAAAACCCATGACACCGATCTTGTTCGGGTCTATGCCGTATTCTCCGGCATGATGCCGAACGAACGAGATCGCTCTTTGTGCGTCCTGGAGCGCCATTGGAATGTCGGGCGCTTCATGCCTGCGGGTAGCCTGGTTCCAGTTGCATGCGGTGTTGGGAACCCGATATTTCACCAGGATGCAGGTGACGCCCGCATCAGTCAGCCACTTGCATACATCGGCGCCATTGAATCCGATCGTGCTCTGCCTGCCGATCGCCAACGCTTTGAAGCCACCTCCGGGGAAGACGAGGATTGCGACCCGTGCGGAATGCACTCGCGGCGAGTAAAGGAGAAACGACGGATGCGTGACGGCATTCTCCTTGCCGGTGAGTTCTCGAACTCCGTTCTGCAAAACCTTCGAATCCTCTGGCCATAACGGCACCTCCAAAGGTTCCGACGCAGGCAAAGAACCCTGTGAAATGCGTTTTGGCTTCGGCTGAGGATCGGCCAAGGCGACTGGGAGCCGTTCGCCACAGGCGGAAAGGAAAACTGACGACAGGATTGCCACGAAGACGAGGGCCAACGAAGAACGGGGGAGGGGAGGCATCGCGGACTCCTTATTGCTGCTTAGTGTGCCGATGCGAGAAGCATCCATGTCTGAATCCACTCGAAGCCATCGGGGAGCATTGGGATAGGGCGACTATGGCCTGTCTCATGCATTGGACCGCTGCCGGGAGTATGCTCCGCCGCCAGGGGGCATGAAGAGGCTCTTGGGAATTTTCTTATATGGCGTACTGGATACAGTTCAAGTCCAAGCACCATCGTTAAATGCGTCGACATGAATCGAAATAAATTGAACTTTAATTCGGATCGCCCGTGCCGGGTTTTGAGTTTAGACGGCGGCGGTGCCAAAGGCTTCTATACGATTGGTGTATTGAAGGGAATAGAGGGGATGCTTGGCCGCCCATTGCATGAGTGTTTTGACCTGGTATACGGAACAAGCACGGGATCCATAATCGCGTCGCTAATCTGCCTGGGCCACTCGGTAGACGAAATCCATGCGCTTTATAGGGAGCACGTTGTAAAGGTAATGGGGGAGTGGCTTCCATCGTCAAAATCAGAGGCGCTGCATCGGTTAGCTACCCAAATATTTGGGGACAAGCTTTTCACTGATTTTTTGACTGACGTAGGAATTGTATCTACCCGCTGGGCCTTTGAAACGCCATTAATATTCAAAACCTCTGTGGAGCAGACCTACAGCGACCACGGAAACTTCAGCCCGGGGTTTGGGTGCACCATTAGTGATGCCGTTCAAGCGTCTTGCTCCGCATATCCATTCTTCAGCAAGAAGACAATAGTCACGGATGATGGACAAAAAATCCTTGCGGTCGATGGAGGGTTCTGCGCGAACAATCCAACGCTTTATGCCATAGCAGATGCTGTGGGTTCACTCGGGTGCCAACGCGAATATGTTCGCGTTGTAAGCGTAGGTGTCGGCGAGTATCCAACACCGCGACGTCACCTAACCTTGTCGCATTGGGCAGGCTACCTATTCACCGTGCGGTTACTTCAGAAGGTGTTGGAAATCAATACAAAATCAATGAACCAGCTGCGCCATGTTTTATTCAACGATGTACATACGCTCCGGATAAGTAAGGCTTACACCGAACCAGAAATGGCGGCTGATTTATTTGAAGCAGACCTCAGCAAATTAGACCAGCTTTATCAACGTGGTCGAGAGTCATATCGCGAAAACGAAACTTCATTGCGTCAGCTTCTTTAAGGAGTAGGTTGTGGCGATACCTGAAGCACAGTTGGAAACATGGTCACACCAAGGTGCCACAGGCCCATCCCGAGATACTTACACAGCGGTGAGGGCTGCCCTTGAAGACCCTACCGCTCCTTTTGCTGACAAGAAACCCGAGATATTTCTTCAAGGCTCTTACGCTAACGATACGAATGTCGCCAGGGACAGTGACGTTGACGTAATTGCATTGATCTCTACAACATTTGCACATGACGCACATACCTTGGCCACCGACCAGCGCCAAGCCTTCGAAGCGGCATTCCCTGGGCCTGCGCCTTATACATACAACCAATACAAACTAGATGTAGCGCAATGGCTAATCCAAAAATTTGGTGCAACAGTACGCGTAGGCCAAAAAGCAATCTTTATTCCCGCTGGGCAGAACCGTCGCGACTGTGATGTGCTGCCGGCCATCGAGTACCGTTATTACTACAGATTTAATAGCTTCTTTGATCAGTCATATGCCAGTGGAATCTGTTTTTATCTGCCCAACGGAACGCAAATCGTAAATTTCCCAAAGCAACACGCCGCTAACTGTACTGTTAAGCATCAAGCTACAAACAATTGGTTCAAACGCACAGTTAGGTTGTATAAAAACATGCGCAACTACATGATTGACAACGGTTTGCTGACAGACGGAATTGCTCCTTCATATTTTATCGAAGGCATGCTCTACAACGTTCCGAATGAGAACTTCGGTGGAAATTTCCAGCGCACATTTGCTGCGACTTTTGATTACATCAATGATTCAGATCGAACCCAATTCAAATGCGCCAACGGAATACACCGTCTACTAGGTGACTCCCCGATAATGTGGTCAGCTGCTAACTGTCAGGCCTATTTGAATGCGTTGCGTACTCTGTGGCTCAGATGGCCTTAGTGGTGTACAGAGCGTGTCTCAGGCCGCTGCAACTTCATGGTGCCTGTAGTCCTGCAGAGGTTCCCGCTCGCTGGCCATCAGGCGGGACCGGCAAACCGATAACCGGCCCAAGGCCCGCGTAGAGCGGCGTGTGGTTTGTAGATGACACGCTGGCAAAGCTGCTCAGCGCAGGTATTCAGGCAGCGCTGGCCCTCAGGCCAGCAGGGTGGACGATCCATGGTGACGACGCCTCCTAATCCTATGGAACCAGGACCATCCCGCCAGCCGGGCCATGCCTCGGCAATAGCTCCATATAATTTCGCATAATGTATATTATGTTATAAGAAATAGGAGTCGTCGGCCTAGGGCTGGCAGCTACGCTCCTTACCCCCTGGATTGAGGCTCTCCTATGCGCAGAACTGATACCCCCGCCATCGTCGAAATCCTCACGGATACCCCGCCCGAATGGCGGGGATTCCGTTTTGCAGGTCGTTACTTGGTGACGCCGGACGGCGATCGAATGACACCGCAACGGCTGCGCGGTTTGGCGTGGCGAGATGCGATGGAATTGCGACGTGCTGGCTTTGCATCGCGGCGACGCGCCGAAGCCGGCACGGGAGCCCGCGTCAAGGTGATCGTTGTGGATCTGCAGGATTACCGCCACAACGGTATCGCGGCCTCCTGACGGCTGAGCGACGTATAACTATCGCGCTCAATCAATAACCGCGATCGCATCCACCTCAATCAGATAACCCGGCGACAGCGACGTCACACCAAGCACCACGTCCGCCGGCTTGTAATCGCCGAACAGCGTCTTCCGGGCGGCTTCGATGATGGGCAAGCATTTGTCGCGGTTGTAGTTGACGACGTAGATCGTGATTCTTGCGACGTGCTCGGGCCCGGCGCCGGCGGCGGCGAGCGCGCGGCCCAGATTGGCGTAGACCTGGCGCGCCTGGACTGCGAGATCGCCATGGCCGACCAGGTTGCCGTTGATGTCTTCGGGTTCCTGGCCGGAGACGAACACCATCTTGCTTCCGGTCGCGACCACGACCTGCGTGTAGCTCTGCTGAGGCGGCAACTCGCTGGGATTGATGTATTTGAGCGCCATGGTTGACTCTCCTGACTTGTGGCGGGAATCAGGATCGCCTACACGCATACGAGGCGCACGCGACTGCCGAGCGGCGTGATCTGCGCGCCCTGTAGCTGATCCTGGGTGACTGCAGTTTGAACCGGGAACTAGCTCTGCGCCAGCGCCTTTACCAACGCCACCCGCCATTCCTCGATGAAATCCGAATAACGCGCGTCCGACAGGAATTCGCGCACGAATTCTGCGCCGGGCGCATCCAGGCCTGTCAACGTGTAACGCACCGAGATTTCGGCGCCCTGCCCCGACGGCGCGCAAACCACATCGACCAGGCCCGTGTTCGAACCTTGCGCAATGCGCGCGTAGCTCACCCGGTGATGCTCGGGTTCATATGCGGTCACGATCCAGACCGTTTCCCGCGCATCGCGGTGGCTCACCGTTTTGAAAACCGTGCCGCGAGCTGTGTCGCCGCTGAGCATCTGCGGATCCCAGCCCGGCGCCCAGCGTTTCTCGCCTTCGGCCGTGAACAAAGGGAATACCTGCGCGCACGGCGCGTCCAGGCGGAAGCTGCGGCGGTTGGTCATCGGCTCGGCGGCCATGGCAGTGCTCCAGACGGTGAGAAAAGCGAGGATCGACGCGATGCGTTTCATGTTCGTTCCGTTCGTTATATTGGTACATATGTACCAAAGTTGACGGATAACGTCCAGGCCAGCCATGCTGCCCGCGAAATACAAGGAACGCCGACCATGAGCCCGACCCGACAACCCGCCAAAACCAAGCCCGCCGCCGAGATCGAACGCATCCAGACCGGCGTGCGCCTGGAAAAGCGCCTGCTGAAGGTGCTCAAGGGCCTGGCCGAATCGCTGGACCTGTCGTTGGGCGACCTGATCGAAGGCATCGCCCTGCACGCCCTGGAGAACAAACCGCCCTTCTCGCCCGCCACGCTGAAGAAGGTCGCCGACCTGAAGCGGGTCTACGGCCTGGACCTGGGCGCCGGTGACAGCCACCGGCTGCGAGAGAAATAACTCCACCTTGACTCTGGACTCAGGTCCAGGGTTCAAACTAGCGCCCTCCCCTCGATGGATGGGCTGTCATGCGTATCGGTGAAGTCGCGGATCGGGCCGGCGTCGGCGTCGATACCGTCCGGCTGTACGAAAGAATGCAGTTGCTGCCGGCCGCGCAGCGCACGGCTTCGGGCTACCGGACCTTCGGGCCGGAGGATCTTGAGCGCTTGCGTTTCATCAGGCAGGCCAAGGCCTTAGGTTTCACTCTGGATGAAACGCGCGAACTTCTGCGCCTGGCCTCGGACAGCGCCGGCGAGCGCAGCGAGGTCATGACCCTGGCCAAGCACCGGCTGGACGACATCGAACAGAAAATCGCCCAGCTAAGCGCGATGCGCGACAGCCTGGGCCGGCTGGTGCAGCAATGCTCGGGTTCCGGGCCGGTCAAGGGCTGCCCGATCATCGATGCCGTTCTGGCTCATGACGTGAAGAAAGCTTCCTAACCGCATGACTCATAAGCCTTATCGTTTCGACGTCGAGCGCAGGCGCTTCGTCACCGGATTGGCGGCGCTGCCTTTGTTGGCGGCTTGGCCGAGAAACGGCCGTGCGCAGGCTCCGGCCGCCGCGGTTCCCGAGCTGCGCGGCACCCGTTTCGAGTTATCGATCGGCACCAGCCCGGTCAACCTCACCGGCCGCCGGACCTGGGCCAAGACGGTCAACGGCACGCTGCCGGCGCCGACCTTGCGCTGGCGCGAGGGCGATACGGTCGAGCTGCGCGTCGCGAACCGGCTGGACGAAGACACCTCGCTGCATTGGCACGGCATCCTGCTGCCCGCGAACATGGACGGCGTGCCGGGGCTGAGCTTCCACGGCATTCGGCCCGGCGAAAGCTATCTGTACCGGTTCCAGCTGCGCCAGGCCGGCACCTACTGGTACCACGCGCATTCCAGCCTGCAGGAGGCGGTGGGCGTGTATGGGGCGATCGTGATCGAGCCGCGCGATGCGGATCCGGTCGCGGCCGATCGCGATCACGTGATTCTGTTGTCTGATTGGAGCGACACCGATCCGCACGCCATCGTCCGCAAGCTGCGCGTCCAGGCCGACTACTACAACCTGCACAAGCGCACCGTCGGCGATTTCCTGCGCGATGCGAAACGCGACGGCCTGAGCGCCGCCATGGCCGACCGCAAAGCCTGGGGCGCGATGCGGATGAGTCCGACCGACCTGGCCGACGTGACTTCGCTCACCTACACCTATCTGGTCAACGGCGCGCCGCCCGCGGCCAACTGGACGGCTTTGTTCGAACGCGGCGAGAAGGTACGGCTGCGCTTCATCAACGGCTCGGCAATGACTTTCTTCGACGTGCGCATTCCCGGCTTGAAGATGACCGTGGTGGCCGCGGACGGCCAGCCCGTGCATCCTGTGAGCGTCGACGAATTCCGTCTGGGCGTGGCCGAAACGCTGGACGTGGTGGTCGAACCCGCCGAACAGCCGTACACGATCTTCGCCCAGGCGATGGACCGCGGCGGCTACGCGCGCGCCACGCTGGCGCCGCGCATGGGCCTGGAAGCACCGGTGCCGCCGCTGGATGCGCGGCCGATCCTGACCATGGCCGATATGGGCCATGGCGGCATGTCCGGCATGGACCACAGCGGCCACGACATGTCGCAGATGAAAGGCATGGAAGGCGGCTGCGGCGCGAACATGAAGATGGATCACGGCGCGCACGCGATGGGCGCGGCGATGGGCGCGGCGATGATCGCGCATCCGGCCAGCGAAACCGGCAATCCCGCCGTCGACATGCAAACGATGACGCCGTCGCGCGCGCTGGACGATCCTGGCATCGGCCTGCGCGGCAACGGCCGGCGTGTACTGACGTATGCCGATCTGAAAAGCATGTTCGCAGATCCGGACGGGCGCGATCCCGGCCGCGAAATCCAATTGCATTTGACCGGCAACATGGAACGCTACACCTGGGGTTTCGACGGCATTCCTTTTTCGAAAGCCGAACCGGTGCAGCTGAATTACGGCGAGCGGGTGCGCATTGTTTTGGTCAACGACACGATGATGGAGCACCCGATCCATCTGCACGGCCTGTGGAGCGACCTGGAAGACGCCGACGGCGGTTTCCACGTACGCAAGCACACCGTCAGCGTGCCGCCGGGCCATGTGCGCAGCTATCGCGTCACCGCGGATGCGCTGGGCCGCTGGGCTTATCACTGCCACATGCTGCTGCA
This sequence comes from Luteimonas sp., assembly GCA_035250245.1. GTDB lineage: Bacteria > Pseudomonadota > Gammaproteobacteria > Xanthomonadales > Xanthomonadaceae > Luteimonas_C. The sequence goes on from DATFFH010000054.1 coordinate 19,833, forward strand.
CATGGAGCTGGGCATGTTCCGCGAAGTGAGGGTGGAGGCATGAGCGAGATGCCATTCGCCTATGCGGATTCGGCTTTTCGTAGGAGCGGCTTCAGCCGCGAGCTTTTCCTTCGAAACCCTGCGGTGCCGCGATTTGAAGGAAAGAGCTCGCGGCTGAAGCCGCTCCTACGAAAAGCGCTGGCGCTTGCGTGCATGGCGTTCTCCGCATCTGCCTTCGCGCAACACGAAGGCCATGCCGGCATGGACCATTCGCAAATGGGCCACGCGATGCCGGCCGCCGAACAAGCCCAACCCGCGCAGCCCTCTCCCCTGCCCCCGCCGACCGCCGAAGAACGCGCCGCGGCCTTCCCCGATCTGCACGGCATGGACATGCGCGACCACATGGACGACGACCCGCTGATCGGCTCGCTCCAGTTCGACCAACTGGAATGGCAGGACCCGGCCGATGGCAGCGGCGATGCCGGCCTGACCTGGAACCTGCGCGGTTGGCTGGGCGGCGTGAACGACCGTGCCTGGCTGCGCAGCGAAGGCGAACGCCGCGACGGCCGCACCGAGCACGGCGACGTCGAATTGCTCTGGGGCCACGCCACCGGCCCGTGGTGGGATCGGGTGGTCGGACTGCGCCACGATTTCGGCGAAGGCCGCCCGCGCGACTGGCTGGCCATCGGCGTGCAAGGCCTGGCGCCGTACAAGTTCGAAGTGGCGGCCACGGCCTATGTGGGCGAATCCGGGCGCCTGGCCGCGCGCGTGGAGGCCGAATACGAGCTGCTATTGACCAATCGGCTGATCCTGCAGCCCAAGGTCGAGGCCGATCTTTATTCGAAGGACGACCCGGAAAACGGCATCGGCCGCGGCCTGAGCAGCGCCGAGTTCGGTTTGCGCCTGCGCTACGAATTCCGCCGCGAATTCGCGCCATATTTAGGCTACGTCTGGACGCGCCGTTTCGGAGAAACCGCCGACCTGGCCCAGGTCGCCGGCGGCGAGCGCAGCGAGGGCCAGTGGGTCGCCGGCTTCCGTTTTTGGTTTTAGCTTGACGATGCGAAACGCCGCCCGTTAAAATTTCGCGCTTTCCAGCCCGTGGGGCCATAGCTCAGCTGGGAGAGCGCCTGCATGGCATGCAGGAGGTCGGCGGTTCGATCCCGCCTGGCTCCACCAAGTTTTTGAAGGAATAGTGCGGCAGCCTCGCCGCCTTATACCGGTTACACAGCGTCCCCATCGTCTAGAGGCCTAGGACATTACCCTTTCACGGTAGCGACCGGGGTTCGAATCCCCGTGGGGACGCCAACTTTTGATCAGAATCGAGGGCTCGGGAAACCGGGCCCTTTTTTTGCTTTTCAGCCGTCATTTGCGATCCGAAATCAAAGCCACTGGATTCCCGCTTTCGCGGGAATGACGGCTAAAGGCGTATGCACCGCGGCTTAAACCTTGCCTTTCTTCGGCGCATCCTATCGGTAACGCCAGACACGGAAGCCCGATGAGCGCCGCACGCAAGCTTCGCCTGCTTTGCATCCTCCTGACCGCGTCGTTCGCTCCGGCTTCGTTCGCGGCGGAGTCCGTCAAACCCGATTCCTATGCATCGATCCGCGCCGACATCGAAAAAGAAATCGCGGCGGGTCGGCTCACGGGCGTATCGGTGGCCTTGGTCAAGGACGGCAAGATCGTCCGCGAAGAAGGCTTCGGCTGGGCCGATCGCGACGCGCGCAAGCAGGCCACCGCGCATACCGCGTTTTCGATCGCGTCCACGACCAAGCCGTTCACCACCACCGCGCTGATGCGACTAGCCGCGGATGGCAAGGTCGACCTGGATCGCCCGGCCAACGACTATCTGGGTGCGGAAAAGATCGTCGACGCGAACGGCCCGTCGCGCGAAGCGACTTTGCGCCGGTTGGCTACGCATTCCGCTGGCCTGCCGACCTTCTTCGCGATGTATCCCGAAAACGGCAATGCGAAACAACCGGGCATCCCCGAACTGATCCGCGATTACGGCCGTCTGGTCGCGCCGGTCGGCGAACGTTACGAATATTCGAATCTGGGGATGGGCATCCTGGCTGAGATCGTGGCCCGTCAATCCAAACAGGAATTCGGCGAATACTTGCGCGACCGCGTGCTGAAACCGCTGGGCATGAAGGACAGTTTCTTCGATACCGACCTGTCGCGGCGCCCCGAAATGGCGACGCGCTACGCCGACGACGGCAAGGCCCTGCCCTTCTACACGACCGCGACGCCGGGCTCGGGCGAGATGTATGCCAGCGCGCACGACCTGGCGCGTTTCGCCATGTTGCACCTCGGCGGCAAGGGCCTCGACGATTCCGCGCGGATCCTCGACCAGGCGCGGCTGGATGAACTGCATCGGCCCGAAACCACCGTCGCACCTGGCGGCTACTTCTATGGCATGGGCTGGCAAGTGCTGCGACAACCAGAGCGTGCCGAGGTGCTGTATCACGGCGGCGGCCAGTCCGGCGTCAAAGCCGAATTCGTGCTGGTGCCATCGGCTGGCGCCGCCGTGGTCGTGCTCAGCAACCGGCGCGGACCGAAGGGATTCATCGACGGTGTGCGCGATCGGTTGCTGAAAACCGTCGTGCCGGATTGGACGGCGTTGCCTTTCACCCCGAATGCGCCGCTGCAGCCGTTGCAACCGGTGAAAGACTACCGCGGACAGTGGCGCGGCACGATGCTCGCGCAAGGCAAGCGCGTGCCGGTCGTACTCGCCATCGCGGACGACGGCAAAGGGACGTTGTCGGTAGGTGGAGGCCCGGCGCGTCCGATCGCCGACTTCGGCACGATCGACGGCGTGCTTTCCGGCGAAAGCCACGGCGACGTCGGCAGTCCTGATACGCGGCGCGAAGGCTTGGACCAGCTGTCGCTGGGATTGAAGCTGCGCGGCGACCGCATCGACGGCGAAATCGTCGCCTGGCGCCTGACTTCCGAACACATGGCGATCTATCCGTACTGGACCGATTTGGAACGCGTGCCGGGCAAATAAAACGGGATCCGGGGGAATGGACGAAAAACTTATCGGGCTGGAAAAGAAAGTATTCCGGCTGCAGCTGCTGTGCGGCGCCATGATCTTGTCGTGTGCGATCTTCCTGCTGACAGGCTTCGCCGCGCAGAAACAGAAATTCGCCGAGATCGACGTCGAACGGATCAATATCGTCGAACGGGACGGAAAGCTGCGCATGGTGATTTCCAACCAGGCGCGCCAGCACCCGGGAATTCTCAACGGCAAGGTCTTGAAGCGCGACGCGCCGCGCCCGCCGGGCATCATCTTCTTCAACCACATCGGCGACGAGATGGGCGGCCTGGTCTTCGGCGACAACAGCGAGAACAAGGACGGCAGCGCCGGCCAGACCGGCTGGATGTCCTGGGACAAGTTGCGCAACGATCAAATTTTCGCGACCTACTACAGCGAAGACAAAAGCGGCGAATACGAAACCGGAATGAAGATGTGGAACCGCCCGAACGTCACCGTCGACCAGCAAATCGCCAATTACGAGGCGGCCCGAAGCTTGCCCGACGCGGAACGGAAAGCCGCGGTGCAGGCGATGTTCGCCAAAGGCGAACTGACCTCCGAACGCCTTTTCCTCGGCAAAAGGAAAGACAACTCGACGATGCTCGTGATGAGCGACATCGCCGGCAAAGCCAGGATCAGGATGCAGGTCGCCGCGGACGGCACGCCGAAGCTCGAGTTTCTCGATGGAGCCGGAAAGGTCATTTCCAGCCTGCCACAAAACTAATGGGCGATGCGTCGGTTACGGAACCCGCTGCAGCGTAGCCACGCCATGGCCGCGTTCGGCCAGATAGTCGAGCCATTTGCCGAGGAAGGTGTTCATCCGCAAGCGATGGCCGATCACCGCGTCCGGCGGCGGATACATGCCGATCACGTCCTGCCAGCGACGGCCCACGTAGCAATGCGTGGCCTCGGCCTGGCGCGCGTCGCGGTACAGGCGCACGAACGCGGACGGATCGGGCTCGCCGGTGAGCGGATCGGCGAGCGCATAGGTCAGGCGCAGTTCGACCGTGAAGCGGTGTTGCTCGATCACGTCGAGCTGCAGATCCAAGCCGTCGCCGATGCTGGAGCGGTACACGCCTTCGGCCAGATCGCCGGGTTCGAACAGGCGTGTCAGCTTCGAATGGTTTTCCGCGTACAAACCCATCAACCAACCGAAACGGCCGATTCGGGGAACGCTTTTGCGGCGGAGCACGGCGGTGCGCATGGGCCGATGCTACACGCGAAATCTTGCGCGCGGCAGCATTGACGAAATCGCATTCTGGCGGTAGCTTAGTAGTCCTTCGCGAAAAGAAAAAAGGCCGCCTCCGGGCGGCTTTTTTCGTTCTTAGCTTCCTGTAGGAGCGGCTTTAGCCGCGAGCTTTTTCTATCCCATCGCGACAAAGGCTGCGATTTTGCGGGAAGAGCTCGCGGCTAAAGCCGCTCCTACAAAAAAGCGTCAGTACATCTCGCGGTGGATGCCCAGCGTGGTCAGCACCTTGCTGGCGATCTCCTCGATCGAGGTGTGGGTGGTGCTCAGCACCGGAATCCGCTCGGCCCTGAACAGGGCCTCGGCCGCCGCAACCTCGCGTTTGCAGGTCTCCAACTGGGCATAACGCGAATTTGGGCGGCGTTCCTGGCGGATCTGCTGTAGCCGGTTCGGATCGATCGTCAGTCCGAACAGTTTCTGGCGGTAGTTGCGCAGCCGCGCCGGCAACCGATCATGCTCCAAATCTTCCTCGGTCAACGGATAGTTGGCCGCGGCGATGCCGTAATGCAGCGCCAGATACACGCAAGTGGGCGTCTTGCCGGCGCGCGAGACGGCGACCAGGACCACGTCGGCATCCTCGTAACTGGTGGCGATGCCGTCGTCGTGGGTCAGGGCGAAATTCATCGCGTTGATGCGGCGGTGGTAGGTCTCGAAATCGGCCATGCCGTGAGCCAAGCCGACCCGCGATTGGCGCTGCGTGCCCAATTCGCGCTCCAACGGCTCGATGAACGGCGCGAACACATCCAGCATCAGCGCGCCGCTTTCGGCCACCAAAGCGGAGAGTTCCGGATCCACGCAGGAATTGATCACGATCGGCCGGGTGCCGTGCGACAGGCCGATATCGCGGATCCGGCCGGCGATTTCCCGCGCCCGCTCGGGCGTATCGACGAAGGGAATGCGGTCGGTGACGAAGCGGTGGTCGGTGAATTGGGTCAGCAGGCTGTGGCCGATGGTCTCGGCGGTGATGCCGGTGCCGTCGGAAACATAGAAAACCGGACGCGTCATGGCCATGGGAAAACGTTTTCCTGAAGGTCGGTACAGGCGCCGCGGCGGGCCGGGTTGCTAAAATAACAACTTCGGCCGGCCCTGCCCGCCCCTCCCCTTGCCCCATTCGAACCCGGAGTGCCCGTTTTGAGCGCCAATATCCTGTGGCTGCACGACCTGCGACTGACCGATCTGGCCCAAGTGGGCGGCAAGAACTCGTCCCTGGGCGAGATGATCGGGAACCTGGCCAAGCTGGGGGTGTCGGTCCCGGGCGGTTACGCGACCACCGCCGACGCGTTCAAGGCCTTCATCGCCCATAACGACCTGCACCAGCGCATTTTCGACCGCCTGGCCAAGCTGGACGTCGAGGACGTGCCCGCCCTGACCGCCGCAGGCAAGGAAATCCGCGGCTGGGTGATCGACGCGCCGCTGCAGCCGGATCTGGACAAGGACATCCGCGACGCCTACGCCAAGCTTTGTTCCGAAAACGGCGGTGGCGAAGTTGCGGTGGCCGTGCGCTCCTCGGCCACCGCCGAAGACCTGCCCGACGCCAGCTTCGCCGGCCAGCAGGAAACCTTCCTCAACGTGACCGGCGCCGACGACGTGGTGCGCAAGGTCAAGGAAGTCTTCGCCAGCCTGTACAACGACCGCGCCATCGCCTACCGCGTGCATCACGGCTTCAAGCACGAGGACGTGTTCCTGTCCGCCGGCGTGCAGCTGATGGTGCGTTCGGACGTGGGTTCGTCGGGCGTGCTGTTCACGCTGGACACCGAATCCGGCTTCCGCGACGTGGTTTTCGTCACCGCCAGCTACGGTCTGGGCGAGAACGTCGTGCAGGGCGCGGTGAATCCGGACGAGTTCTACGTCTACAAGCCCACGCTGCAGCAAGGCAAGCCGGCGATCCTGCGCCGTTCGCTCGGCGCCAAGCAGATCCGCATGGTCTATTCCGACAAACCCGGCGAGCGCGTCCGCAACGAAGACACCCCCGCCGAGCTGCGCAACCAATTCTCGATCAGCGACGAAGACGTGCAGGAACTGTCGCGCCAGGCGCTGACCATCGAAAAGCACTACCAGCGCCCGATGGACATCGAATGGGCGAAGGACGGCGTCAGCGGCAAGCTCTTCATCGTGCAGGCACGCCCTGAAACGGTGAAATCGCGTGCCAAGGCCACCCAGATCGAGCGCTTCCACCTGTCCCAGCGCGGCGACGTGATCGCCGAGGGCCGCGCCATCGGCCAGAAGATCGGTAGCGGCGTCGCCCGTGTGGTGCGCTCGCTCGACGACATGGCCCGCGTGCAGCCCGGCGACGTACTGGTCGCCGACATGACCGATCCCGATTGGGAACCGGTGATGAAGCGCGCCGCGGCCATCGTCACCAATCGTGGCGGACGCACTTGCCATGCGGCGATCATCGCCCGTGAACTGGGCGTGCCGGCCGTGGTTGGTACCGGCAATGCGCTGGACACCATCGAAGACGGCAAGGAAGTGACGGTCAGCTGCTCGGAAGGCGACACCGGTTTCATCTACGCGGGTTCGCTGCCCTTCGAGCGCATCACCACCGACCTGTCGTCGATGCCGCCGGCACCGCTGAAGATCATGATGAACGTGGCCAACCCCGAACGCGCCTTCGATTTCGGCCAGTTGCCGAATGCCGGCATCGGTTTGGCGCGGCTGGAGATGATCATCGCCGCGCACATCGGCGTGCATCCGAACGCGCTGCTGCAGTACGACAAGCAGGATGCGGAAACCAAAAAGAAGATCGACGCCAAGATCGCCGGCTACGGCAAGCCGGTGGATTTCTACGTCGACCGCCTGGCCGAAGGCATCGCCACGTTGACCGCATCGGTCGCGCCGAATCCGGTGATCGTTCGCCTGTCGGACTTCAAGTCGAACGAATACGCCAACCTGATCGGCGGTTCGAATTTCGAACCGCATGAAGAGAACCCGATGATCGGCTTCCGCGGCGCCAGCCGCTACGTCGACCCGTCGTTCTCCGAAGCCTTCGCGCTGGAATGCAAGGCCGTGCGCAAGGTCCGCAACGAGATGGGTTTGGACAACCTCTGGGTGATGATCCCGTTCGTCCGCACGCTGGACGAAGGCCGCAAGGTGGTCGAAGTCCTGAAAAAGAACGGCCTTGAGCAAGGCCAGGACGGGCTGAAGATCATCATGATGTGCGAAGTGCCGTCGAACGCGTTGCTGGCCGACGAATTCCTGGAGATCTTCGACGGCTTCTCGATCGGCTCCAACGACCTGACCCAGCTGACCTTGGGCCTGGACCGCGATTCGAGCATCGTCGCCCACCTGTTCGACGAGCGCGATCCGGCGGTGAAGAAGCTGCTGTCGCTGGCGATCAAATCGGCGCGGGCCAAGGGCAAGTACGTCGGCATCTGCGGCCAGGGCCCGAGCGACCACCCTGATCTGGCGGAATGGCTGATGCAGGAAGGGATCGAATCGGTGTCGTTGAATCCGGATACCGTGGTCGATACCTGGCTGAAGTTGGCCAAATCCAAAGCCAAAAACTAAACCGCTTTATGTAGAGTCGAGCCTTGCTCGACTGCTTTTGGTGCGTCTACAGCGCCGGATCGAAAAGCAGTCGAGCAAGGCTCGACTCTACAAGGGCGATGCGAAGCGGCCCATCGCGGCGCGGTAATGCCGTAACTCCTCGATCGAATCGCGCACGTCGCTCAGGGCCGTGTGCGCGGCTTCCTTGCGCACGCCGGCCAGCACATCCGGCGCCCAACGCCGCGCCAGTTCCTTGATCGTGCTGACGTCCAGATTTCGGTAATG
>DATFFH010000055.1:0-10236 GCA_035250245.1 Luteimonas sp.
GACGGCGCGGGCCGCCTGATCGGCACGTATCCGATCCGCGTCGACCGGCTCGACGTGCGCGTCGGCGAACACGCCACCGTGCAATACCTGTTGCGCGTCGGCGCGGGCGTGCGACCGGGCGGGCACGTCAACCGGGCGCGCGTCGAGGACGGCGGCCGGGTGGTGTCGAACGAAGCGACGGCCGAAGTGCAACTGGTGGCCGATCCGCTGCTCGACGAATCGCTGCTGATCGGCACCGTGTTCGACGACCGCGACGGCGACGGCTGGCAGGACAGCGCCAAGCTCGGCGGCGTGAAGGTGCAGGGCGGCTTCGCGCCGAATGCCTACGTCGCCAACTCCACCACGATGGATCGCGGCGACGGCCCGGCGCCGCAGGCCGACGCCAGCGCGCCGCTGCTGCACGGCATCGACGTGGGCGAAGTCGCTGCGCGCCAATCCGAAGCCGAAACCGCCGATGCGCACGAAGTCGTGATCGCGCAAACGCTGTCTTCGCTGGATTTCACCGACGACTTCGTGCTGACCAGCGCGCAAGGCCACACCCTGCGCATGGATGCGGCCGGCAACACCCGCGTCGAACGCAGCGGCACCGCGGCCAAGGCCAGCAGCGGCGCCGATCCGCAGGTCGAGCGTCGGGTCAGCCGGGTCGAGGGCGGCTATCGCGTCGAATACGCGATCCGCAACGCCGGTATCGACGAACGCGGCATCCCCGGCGTGCGCATCGCTTCGGTGGAAGGCTTGCTGATCGAAACCGACCAGTACGGCCGTTACCACCTGGAAGGCGTGGCCGGCGGTCCGTGGGAACGCGGCCGCAACTTCATCCTCAAGGTCGATCCGGCCACCTTGCCGCCCGGCAGCAAGTTCACCAGCGAGAACCCGCTGGTGCGACGTATCACCCCGGGCGTGCCGGTGCGCTTCGACTTCGCGGTGAAGTTGCCGTCGGGCCTAGTCGCAGGCGGCAAGCAAACGGTCGAGATGGAGCTAGGTGCGGTGATGTTCGACGCCGACAGCGCCAAGCTGCGCGCCGAATACGCGCCGGTGATCGAGAAGATGGCCGAGCAGGTGCGCGCGCATGGCGGCGGTGAAGTGCTGATCGCCGCGGACGGCGAAACCCAGGCGCTGGCCTACGACCGCGCGAAGGCGGTGCGCGATGCGCTGGTCGAGAAGCTGACGCCCGAACAGGCGCAGGCCCTGACCGTCGATCTGCGCGCCGACGTCGACGACCCGGCCAGTTCCATGGTCGCCGTCGGCGAATCGCCGGTGCTCGGCACGCTGCTGTTCGACACCGCCCAGGCCCGGATCAAGCCCGAATACGCGCCGCTGATCGACAAGATCGCCGCCGACATCGAGCGGATGAAGGGCGGCACGGTTGGGGTGATCGGCCATGCCGACAAGCGCGGCGGCGACACCTACAACGCTGCGCTCGGATTGCGCCGCGCCCAGGCGGTGTTCGATGCGATCGCGGCCAAGTTGAGCCCGGAGGTGCGCGCCAGGCTGCGCGTGGACATCAGCGACAACCCGACAGCCCCTGTCGGCATGCGTGGCCGGTGAGGGGGCGACGACCATGAAGATGAAACTGCTCGATTACACGCTGATCTGCCTGCTGGCCGGCGTCGCGCCGCTCGCATCGGCGCAAGAACAGGCGACGCCGCAAGCCGGCGCCGCGCCCGTGCCTGCGCCGCAGGATCCGGCGTCGAACGTGGACTGCAGCGGCGACGCATGCGCTTCCGCGCAAGGCGAGTTGCTGATGCGGGTGCGCACCCGCGGCGAGCGCGAGCCGACGACGCCCGCTAACGCGTCCACCACGCAAGCCTTGCAGCCGGACCGCCGCGTCACCGTCGAAAAGGAAAAGCCCGGCAAGGCGCTGGCAATCGGCAAATGGTCGGTGCAGTTGCCCAACGGCGGCGTGATCTGGGCGACCGAGGATCCCGCGCTCGGCACGCCCGAGCTCAACGCGTCCGCGCCGAGTTTCGTTTCCTTCGACGGCAACCGCATCGCCCAGCCGGTGCAGTTCTACGTCTACAACAACTATCCGGACTTCATCGAGCGCGCCGAGATCCTGGTCTATCGCGCCACCGACGCCGATCTGGTGACGCCCATCGCCACCGTGCCGCTGAAAGTCGGCGCGGTGAGCGATGCGGAGTGGGACGGTGCGTTGCCGCAGAACCTGGCCCTGCGCGCCGGCGACGAGCTGCAATACATCGTCCGCGCCTACGGCCGCGACGGCAAATCCTTCGACGAAACCTATCCGCGCCGCCTGCAGTTGGTCAGGCCGGAAGAGGCCGAGCGAGGCCAGCAATTGCTGCGCAGCGAGATCGAGGACAAGTTCGGCTCCGCGTTCGGCGTCGAACAGGCGCAGCAGCAGAGCCTGATCGACCAAAGCTTCGGCCAGAACAGCCTGCGCCAGCAGAACATCGGCATCTACGGTTCGCGGATCCGGATCCAGGGTCGCAATCTGCCCGAAGGCTATGGCGTGACCATCGACGGGCAGAGCCAGCCGGTGGACATGGAACGCAAGCTGGTCGCCGAATACCTGGTGCCGATCGGCAAGCACGCCTTCGACGTCGAACTCGCCGGTCCCGACCAGCGCGTCATCAAGCACACGCTCGACATCGACGTCAGCGGCCGCTACATGTTCGCGGTCGCGTTGGCGGATTTGACCGCTTCGAAAAACAGCGTCAGCGGTTCGGTGGAACCTTTGGCTGCGGACGACCGTTTCGACGACAGCTTCCTGGTCGAAGGCCGGCTCGCGTTCTATTTGAAGGGCAAGATCAAGGGCAAATACCTGGTCACCGCCCAGGCCGACACCCAGGAACGCGAAGTCAGCGAGCTGTTCAACGGCTTCTGGGACGCCAATCCGCAGGACGTGTTCCGGCGCCTGGATCCGGATCTCTACTATCCGGTCTACGGCGACGATTCCACGACCTACCGCGACGTCGACACCCAAGGCCGGCTGTATCTGCGCGTGGACTGGGACAAGAACCAGGCGCTGTGGGGCAATTTCAACACCGGCATCACCGGCACCGAATACGGCCAGTATTCGCGCGCGCTGTACGGCGGCGCGTTCAATTGGCGTTCGCAGCGCAACACCGTGCTCGGCGAGCCAGGCAGTGAATTCCGCGCCTTCGGTTCGGAAGCGCAGACCGCGCCCGGGCATAGCGAATTCATCGGCACCGGCGGCAGCCTGTACTACCTGAAGCACACCGACGTTTTGCCGGGTTCGGACCGGCTGGTGCTGGAAATCCGCGACGGCACCACCGGCCGGGTCGAGAACCGGGTCGAACTGGTGCGCGGCGCCGATTACGAAATCGACGAGCTGCAAGGCCGCATTCTGCTCACCCGTCCACTGGCGCAGGTCACGCGCGAGAACATTCCGACGCTGACCCGCGACGCGCCTCTGGACGGCTTCGCCCAGGTACTGCTGGCCGATTACGAATACGTGCCGACCGGTTTCGATCCGGACGAAGTCACCGCGGGCTTCCGCGGCAAGCACTGGTTCGGCGATCACCTCGCGGTCGGCGCGACCTACGTCGACGAGAACCGCGCCGGCGAAGACTATTCGCTGAAGGGCGCCGACATCACCCTGCAAGCCGGCCGCGGCACGTACTTGAAGGTCGAGAAGGCGAAGTCCGAATCGACCAGCGTGCCGGTGTTCTTCTCCGACAACGGCGGCCTGAGCTTCACCGAAATCAATTCCGGATTGGGCGCACGCGAAGGCGACGCGACCAGCGTCGAAGCGCGGATCAACCTGAAGGAATTGGGCTGGACGCAGCGCGATTGGTCGGCCGGCACCTGGTGGCGCGAGGCCGATGCCGGCTTCTCGGTCGCGCGCTTCGATCAGGGCTACGAAATCGAGGAGCACGGGGCCGAATTGCTCGGCATGGTCACCGACCACTTCAAGATCTATTCGCGCTACAGCAAGGCCGAGCGCGGCCCCGAATCGCTGACCCAGGCGCAGTTCACGGCCGAGTGGCGGATCAACGAAGTCAGCATGGTCAGCGGCGAACTGCGCCGCATCGACGAAGACCAGAGCATCGGCGCGGCGGTCGGCACGCTGGCGGCGTTCCGCTATCTGCACCGCTTCGGCAGCAAGCTGGAGCTGTACGGCACCGCGCAGGTGACGGTGGACGACGACGGCGGCAAATACGCCGACAACGATGCGCTGAGCCTGGGCGCGAAGTACCTGTTCGGCGATCTGTCGACGATCGGCGCCGAGCTGACCAGCGGCGATCGCGGCGATGCAGCGCAAGTGAACGCCGAATACCGATTGACGCCGGAGCATTCGCTGTACGGCGCCTACACCTATTCGACCGACACCACCGACTACGATCCCTTGTTCAACAGCCGGCTCAATCCCGGCTGGACGCTCGGCCAGCGCTGGCGTCTGTCGAACCAGGTGAATCTGTTCAACGAAAGCCAGTACCTGAAAGCGCCGGGCGAATCCGGCCTGGCGCACACCTTCGGCATGGATTTCTATCCCGGCGAAGGCTGGAATCTGGGCTTCACCCTGCAGACCGCCGAACTGGACAACAGCGTCGGCCAGGTCGACCGCAATGCCGTCAGCCTGAGCGGCGGCCGCACTTCGGTCGACACGCAATGGCAGAGCAAGCTGGAATGGCGTCGCGACACCGGCGCCGAACGCCGCGAGCAGTGGGTCACCACCAACCGCCTGCTGCACAAGGTCAACGAAAGCTTCCGGATCGCGGCGCGGATCAACTATTCCAAGACCGAAGACCAGTTGCTGGCGGCGGCGGGCGCGAAGTTCGTCGAAGGCAATCTGGGCTTCGCCTGGCGCCCGTTCGACAGCACGCGCTGGGCCTTGCTGGGCAAGTACACCTATCTGTACGACGTGTCGTCGCTGGACCAGGTCGGCGACAACGTCGCCTTCTACGACCAGCGCAGCCAGGTGCTGTCCTTGGAGGGCGTGTACAACCCGGACAGCGAATGGGAATTCGCCGGCAAGCTGATGCGGCGCGAAGGCGAGGTGCGGTTCGGGCGGCTGGAAGGGCAGTGGGCCGACGCGGCCGCCACGTTCGCCGCGGGCCAGGTCCGCTATGAATTCGGCGACCGCTGGCACGCCCTGGGCGAGTACCGTTGGCTGGACGTGACCAGCGGCGGTTCGCGCAGCGGCTTCCTGGTCGGGATCGATCGCGACATCGGCGGCAATTTCCGCATCGGCGTGGGCTACAACTTCACCGAATTCAGCGATGATCTGACCGATTTCGATTACGACCACAAAGGGTTCTTTCTCAACGTGGTCGGCAAGTACTGATACGGCAAGGCAGGGACACCGTGAATAAAGACAGCGCCATCCGAATCAAGTGGGCCGCGGCCATGCTTGCGCTCGCTTCAGTCCTGCCCTTGCCGGCGCTCGCCCAGCAACGCAGCTTCGTCAACCTCGGCTTCGAGCAGCCGGCGCTGACGGGCAGCAGTTGCTACTTGATCTTTTCAGCGACGGCGGTCGACGGTTGGGTCACCAACCACACCAACAATGTCGTGCAGGGAAGTTGCACGTTAGCGGGCTTCCCTACCGGCTCGGCTATCACCCAGCCTATCGAATTCTGGCGCGGCCCGAATTTCGGCGGCGTGCCGCCGCGCGCCGGCAATCAGCACGCCGAGCTCAATGCGTACGAAGCCTCGCGCCTGTCGCAGACGATCTGCCTGACGCCCGGCGAACAGATCGACTGGCGATTGAGCCACCGCGGACGCAACAGCGCCACGGTACCAGACACCATGAGCTTCAATATCGACAGCACGGCCAATGCCGTGGCTGTACTGGCGACCACCACCAACGGCGGCGGCCTCGCGCCGTTGTGCCCCGATAGCGGAGGCGTAGACAACCTCAGCTGCGCCTTCGCAGCCGGGCCCAACGGCTGGCGCGACTATTCCGGCAGCTTCATCTGGAACGGCAGCGCCGGCAACCATAACTTCGGTTTCCAAGCGACGGACGGCGTCGGGTCCGGCAATTTCCTGGACGAGATCCAGGTGACTTTGCGCCCGTACGTGGAATTCAGCGCTTCGGGCTTCAGCGCGCGCGAAGGACAAGCCTTGGCGGTGCCGCAGATCCGCATCAGCGGTACCGTGCCGGCCGGCGGCATCAGCGTCTTGGCCACGATCAGCGGCGGCACGGCGACGCTCGGCACCGATTACACCACCGCCAGCGCCACGGCTACGGTCAACATAAGCGTTCCGGCCGGCGTATACGACAATAGCTTATTCAACGTGCCGATCAGCGGCATCGTCAACGACGCCATCGTCGAGAACAACGAAACGGTCACGATCGCGCTGCAGCCGAGCGCGGCTAATTACACATTATCGTCAACGGCCACTTGCGGCGGCGCGCCGACCACGACCGCCACGTTGACCATCCTCGACAACGATGTGGATGTGCGCACCACGAAATCCGTGAATACCGCCACGCCAGCGCCCGGCGGCAACGCCGTATTCACGGTGACCTACCAAAACAATACGGCACGGCCGACGGTGGGCGACACGACCATGCATGATGCAGCCGTGACCCTGGCCGACGCGTTGCCTGCCGGCTTCACCGCGTTCTCTTGGACCTGCGCCGCGAGCGGGACCCCTGCACCCGCATGCCCGGCCGCTAGCGGCAGCGGGCCTGTCAATACGCCGGCTACTTTGCCTGCCGGCAACAGCGGCAATGCAGGCGGAACCTTGACCTATACGATCACAGGCGCGATTGCGGCCACGCAGTGCGCGTCCACTACCAATACCAGTACCGTGACCGCGAACGCGCCGGTGCAGGAAGCGACCAGTAGCCAATCAGGTTTCGACACGCCGATCCCCGGCGGTACGGCCAACAACACCGCCACCGCTTCGGTAGACCCGCTGTGCTCGGATCTGGCGATTTTCAAGACCAACACGCCGGCGGCCGGGCCCAGCGATCAAGCCGCGGACACCGTCGTCAGCGGCACTGCGACCACCTATTCGCTGCGCGTGGTCAATATCGGCCCGGACGCGGTGACGAACGCAAGGGTGACTGACACGCCGGGCATCGGTCTTACTTGTCCCGGCGCGTTGGGCAGCACCGTGGTGACGTGTACGCCTACCAGTTCGCCGGCAGGCGCCACCATCTGTCCGGCGGCGGGCGTGCTCACCACGACGAACCTATTCGGTGCCGGAGGCATCACGATTCCGAGCATCGCTGTAAGTCCGACGCCGTCGGCGCCGAATAATTTCGTGACGCTGACGTTCACTTGCACGGTGAATTGAGAAATTCCTGAGTGCGCTTTTCCTCCCCCTTGTGGGAGAGGATGCCCGCAGGGCGGAAGAGGGTGCGCGAGCTTAGCGAGGGTGCTTTTGCTGCGGGCAAGCTCTCGCGAAAAAGCCGAGCCCTCTCCCTGGCGATTCGCGCCTGTCCCTCTCCCGCGGAGGGGAGAGGGACAAAATCCGAGCTAAGCCGCCTGCACCGCCGCCAACACCTGCTCGCCGTAGCGCGCCAGCTTGGTGCCGCCGATGCCGCCGATGGTCGCCAATTCGTCCAGCGAAGCCGGACGCCGTTCGGCGATGCTGCGCAGCGTGCTGTCGTGGAAGATCACGTAAGCCGGCAGGTTCTGCTCGCGGGCGAGTTGCGCGCGCAGTTCGCGCAGCGCTTCGAACAGGGGCTGGTCGGCCGCTTGCAGCACCGCGACCGCGGGCGCGCGTGAAGTGCGGTCGCGTTCGCGCGATTTCTTGCGCGGCGCTTCCCGGCGCAGCATCACGGTGCGTTCGCCGCGCAGTATTTCCCTGCTGGCGGGCGTCAGGCGCAGGCCGCCGAAGCCTTCCGCGTCCACTTCCAGCCAGCCGCCTGCGGCCAATTGGCGGAACACGCTGCGCCAGACGCCCGCATCCAAGTCCTGGCCGACGCCGAAGGTGCTGAGCTGGTCGTGGCGGAATTGGCGGATGCGTTCGTTGTCGGCGCCGCGCAGGATGTCGATCAAATGCATCGCGCCGAATCGTTGGCCGCTGCGGTACACGCAGCTGAGCGCCTTTTGCGCGGCGACGGTCGCGTCCCAGGTTTCGGCCGGTTGCAGGCAGTTGTCGCAATTGCCGCAGGCTTGCGGATAGTCCTCGCCGAAACTGGCCAGCAGTACCTGCCGGCGGCAGCGCATCGTCTCGCAATAGCCGACCAGGGAATCCAGCTTGCGCCGTTCCAGCCGCTTGCGTTCTTCGCCGGCTTCGGACTGCTCGATCATCTGCTTGAGCAGCACCACGTCGCCCAGGCCTTGGCATAGCCAGGCCTCGGCGGGTTCGCCGTCGCGGCCGGCGCGGCCGGTTTCCTGGTAGTAGCCTTCGATCGACTTGGGCAGATCCAGGTGAGCGACGAAACGCACGTCCGGCTTGTCGATGCCCATGCCGAACGCGATGGTGGCGACCATCACCACGCCGTCTTCGCGCAGGAAGCGGCGCTGGTTGGCGGCGCGCACCCCGGACTCGAGACCCGCGTGGTAGGGCAGGGCGTCGATGCCCATGTCGGACAGCGTTTCCGCGGTCTTTTCCACCTTCTTTCGCGACAGGCAATAGACGATGCCCGACTCGCCGACGTGCGAAGCCAGGAAATCGCGCAGCTGCCGCGCGCTGTTGTCCTTCTGCACCACGTTGTAGCGGATGTTCGGCCGGTCGAAGGAGCTGACGAACCGGCGCGCATCCTCGAGTTGCAGGCGCTCGGCGATCTCGCGCTGGGTCGGCGGATCGGCGGTCGCGGTCAGCGCGATGCGCGGGATCCGCGGCCAGCGTTCGTGCAGGATGGTCAGCTCGCGGTATTCGCGTCGGAAATCGTGGCCCCATTGGGATACGCAATGCGCCTCATCGATCGCGAACAGGGCGATCCGGCTCCGTTCCAGCAACGACAGGAACGATGCCGTCAGCAAGCGTTCCGGTGCGACGTAAAGCAAATCCAATTCGCCGGCCAGCAGCGAACGCTCGATCCGAGCGGCCTCGCCGCCATCCAAAGTGGAATTAAGATAGGCCGCGCGCACGCCCAGCTGGCGCAGCGCTTCCACCTGGTCCTGCATCAACGCGATCAGCGGCGAGACGACGATGCCGCAACCTTCGCGCAGCAGCGAAGGGATTTGGTAGCAGAGCGATTTGCCCCCGCCGGT
Organism: Luteimonas sp.; assembly: GCA_035250245.1. Classification (GTDB taxonomy): domain Bacteria; phylum Pseudomonadota; class Gammaproteobacteria; order Xanthomonadales; family Xanthomonadaceae; genus Luteimonas_C. The sequence continues at coordinate 9,099 of DATFFH010000055.1, forward strand.
GGGCATCAGCACCAGCGCGTCGTTGCCGGCGGCGACGTGTTCGACGATATCGCCCTGTTGGCCGCGGAAATCGGGGTAGCCGAAGACGGTCTGGAGCAGTTCGCGGGCGCGGGAGGGCATGGGGGAAGGATAGCGCCGCGGGGCGGACGGCGCTAAGGGGAATTCTCGAATCGCGATCGGACTATTCCGATCGGCAGTAGAGCATTTTGGAAGCGGATGAAGGCGGATAAGGCGGTTTGAATGATGCCGCTCTTATCCGCTTTTTTCGATTTGATCCGTGTCTAAAATCACTGCAACAACGACCGCAGCATCCATGCATATTTCTCGTGCGTCTGCAGGCGCTGGATCATGAGGTCTTCGGTCGGATCGTCGTCCGCATCGTCCGCCACTTCCAGGACCTTGCGCGCGCTGCGGCACACCGCTTCGTTGCCGATCACCAGCTGGCGCACCATTTCTCGCCAATCCGGGGCTTCGGTCAGACCCGGCTCTTCCTTGATCGAAGCCAGCTTGATGAATTCGGCATAGGAACCCGGCGCGTTGAAGCCCAGCGCTCGGATCCGCTCGGCGACTTCGTCCAGCGCGTTCCACTGTTCGGTGTATTGGGTCTCGAACATCAGGTGCAGCGCATTGAACATCGGCCCGGTGACGTTCCAATGGAAATTGTGGGTCTTCAGGTACAGCGTGTAGGCGTCGGCCAGGTAGACCGACAGGTTCTGCGCGATCTTCTTGCGATCCTTGGCGTCGATCCCGATATCGATGGCCGGGCCGCGGTCGCCGGGGCCGGGCGAAGCGGCCGGATTGGGTGCGGCGGCGGGCTTGGTCTTGCCGGGCTTGGCGGTCTTGGTCTTGGCCATCGGGTTTCTCCTGGAGAGGGATGCGTCACAATAGAACGTGGCGGCGGATGTGTGAAATGCAATATCGCTGTCGGAACGATCGATGAAGCCTATAGCCACGAATGCAAGCGCTGCGTCAACGCAGGCGCGGCGCGCCATCGACGGCGCCTGCAGCCGCGATGCCGCGCGCCTGCACGGATTGTGGCGGCGCTGGCAGGCCAGCCCGGCCGACGCAGGTCTGCGCGACGCCTTCGCCGCGGCGCTGGCCGAATCGATTGCCCGCCGCGAAGCGCGCGCCGCGCGGT
>DATFFH010000056.1:0-26437 GCA_035250245.1 Luteimonas sp.
GGCGCCTTGCCGGCCGGCGTGGCGTTCAGTTCGGCGGGCGCGTTCAGCGGAACGCCGGTGCTGGCTGGCAGCTATGCGTTCGATATCCGTTCCACCGACGATAACGGCTTCAACACCACCGTCGCCTACACGATCGTGATCGCCGATGCCGTGCCGGTCGCGGTAGCCGATACGGCGACGACGTTGGCAGGCGCTGCGGTCACCGTACCTGTCACGGCGAACGACACCGGCATCATCACCAGCGTTGCGGTGGCGTCTGCGCCGGCGCACGGCACGGCCGTGGCCAGCGGACTCGGCGTGCTCTACACACCGGCTGCGGGCTATTCCGGCACCGATACGTTCACTTATACCGCTATCGGGCCGGGCGGCACTTCCGCGCCGGCGACGGTCACGGTGACGGTGAATCCGGTTCCGGTCGCGGTGTCGAGCCATATCGAAGTCGCCGCCAGCACGACCGCGCATGTCGATCTGACCGCGGGGGCCACGGGTGGACCGTTCACCGCGGCCACGCTGGTTTCGCTGACGCCGGCGTCTTCCGGCACGGCGACGATCTCGGGCAGCGGCGGAGCCTACGAACTGACCTTTGTCCCGGCTGTCGGTTTCTCCGGCCTGGCCACCGTCACTTTCACGCTGAGCAACGCGTTCGCGGTATCGGCGCCGGCTACCGTCGAGATCCAGGTCGCCGGACGCAGCGATCCGTCCAAGGATCCGGAAGTGCTGGGCCTGCTCGAAGCCCAAGCCTCGGCCGCACGGCGTTTCGCGAATTCGCAGATCGGCAACTTCCAGCAACGCATGGAGAGCATGCATGGCGGTGCTGAAGGCCGCGGCGGCTTCCAGAACCGTATCAGCTTTGCCGGCACGCAGCGCTGCAGTCCCAACACTCGGCGCGCTTACGAAGATCCGGAATGCGCGCAAACCGCGTTCCGCGACGAAGACGCGCCGGTTGCAGCTCCGGCGCCGATGCAGAGCGCCAGCGAAGGCGGGCGCAATCCGCTCGGCTTCTGGGCCGGCGGTTCGGTGAATCGCGGCGATCGCGATCCGCGCACAGGCGTCAGCGGTTTCGATTTCGAAACCAGCGGCGTCAGCGCCGGCGGTGATGTTCGCCTGAGCCCGTCGTTCGCGCTCGGCGCCGGCATTGGCTACGGACGCGACGATACCGATATCGGCAGTTCCGGCACGCGCAGCGAATCGGACGCGTACACCGTGGCGATGTATGCCAGCTACCATCCGGGCGATCGCTTCTATCTGGATGCGCTGCTCGGCTACCAGTGGCTCTCGTTCGACAACCGCCGCTTCGTCACCGATACCGGCGGCCTGGTACGCGGCGAGCGCGACGGCAAGCAATGGTTGGCTTCGTTGGCGGCCGGTATGGATTACCGCAGCGACCGGCTGACGTTCTCGCCGTACGCCCGCCTGGACGTGGCACGCGCTCGCCTGGATGGCTACACCGAGCAAGGCGATCCGACCCATTCGCTGACCTACGGTCGACAGAACGTGGAAACCACCACCACCAGCCTGGGTCTGCGCATGGACTACCGCCACGACTTGTCCTGGGGCATGTTCTCGCCGCAGTTGCGCCTGGAGTTCCAGCACGACTTCGAGGACGACGGCAGCGCCACCATGGGCTATGCCGATTTCCCGGCCGGGCCCCTGTACCGCGCATTGGTGCAGAACCTGGACCGCAACCGGACGATCTTCGGCCTCGGTTTCGCGCTGCAGACCGAGCACGATCTGCGGCTGCGCGTCGAGTTCCGCACCTTGTTCGACGGCGACGGCCAAAGCGACAATGGCGTGATGCTGAATCTCGAGAAGAAGTACTGACGGATTCCAAGAACTCGAGATCCGCAGAACCCCTCCCAGTCGGAGGGGTTCTGTTTTTATGGCTTGGCGAAGCCGAGCCGCCGATTTTCCCTTCTCCCACCGGGGTGAAGGCGTGCTGCTTGCGAGCCATGGCTCGCGCACGCCTGAGCGCCCTTGCGCCATGCGCAAGGGCCGGGGCGCGAAGCGAGGTGGCGTGCAGCGCCGGATGAGGGTTCGGCGAAAGAGCGTGCGTCACGGTCGCCGCATGGCTTTCTCTCTCACGCTCGGGAGCCGGATCGCACACCGTAGCCTCACCCCAGCCGCTCTCCCGAGGGGAGAGGGGCTTAGCTCGACATCCGCCGTTAGAATGACGGCATGATCCTCAATCTGGCCGCCTACCATTTCGCGCCGGTCGACGACCCGGAAGCGCTCGCTGCGCGCGTCCGGGCGCGGGCCGAAGACGGCGCATTGCTCGGTAGCGTCCTGGTGGCGGGCGAGGGCATCAACCTTTTCCTGGCCGGCGCGGCCGACGGCATCCACGGCTTCGTCGCTTGGCTGCGCCAGGATCCGCGTTTCGCTGCGATCCGCATCAAGCTGAGCGAAAGCGGCACCCAGCCGTTCGCGCGGCTGAAAGTGAAAGTGAAGCCGGAAATCATCAGCTTCCGTCGCGAAAACGCCTCGCCGCTGGCCGAGCGCGCGCCGGCGGTGGCGCCAGCCGATCTTGCGCGCTGGATTTCGCAGGGGCGCGATGACGACGGCAAGCCGCTCATGTTGCTGGACACCAGAAACCGCGAAGAGACCGGTTACGGAACCTTCGCCGGCGCGCTGGTCCTGCCCATCGACAATTTCGTCGATTTTCCTGAAGCGCTGGCGCCGCATCGCGAGGAACTCGCCGGCAAGATCGTGGTCAGCTTCTGCACCGGCGGCATCCGCTGCGAAAAGGCCGCGCTGTGGATGCGCGCCGAAGGCATGGACAATGTGCTGCAGCTGGACGGCGGCATCCTGGGTTATTTCGAAGAGGTCGGCGGCATGCATTACGAGGGGGATTGCTTCGTGTTCGACGAAAGGATCGCGCTGGATCCGCAATTGCGGCCGCTGGCCCAAGCGCAGGAGGCTGGCGCATGAGTACGGTGATCGGGATCGCCTTGTTGCTGGTGCTGCTGTATTTCGCGATCAAGGTGGTGGGCTTCGCGCTGAAGCTCGGTTTGTGGGCGTTGCTGTTGTTCGGCGGCTATTGGTTGATCGCGCCGTATCTGGGCTTGCCTAGGCCGTTCTGACTGCGAGTGTAGAGCCGTCTGCGCGAAATCTTGGTTGGCTTATGGCACTAAGCCGTCATTCCCGCGAAAGCGGGAATCCAGCGACTTGGCTTTCCGAGAAAGACGGACGAGAGCAAAGTCACTGGATTCCCGCTTTCGCGGGAATGACGGCTTAAAGCGAAGCTCGTCGCCCTTGCGATTCGTGGCGGCCGCCCGAATGATGAGGTCATGCTGGCCCTGAATTTCGACAACCGCTTCGTGCGCGAGCTGCCCGGCGATCCGGAAACCGGCCCACGGCTGCGCCAAGTGGAAGGTGCGCTGTGGTCGCAGGTGGCGCCGACGCCCGTCGCGCGGCCGCGGCTGATCGCGCATTCGCGCGAGATGGCCGCAGCGCTCGGCATTGGCGAAGACGATATCGCAAGTTCCGAGTTCGCCGAAATCTTCGCCGGCAATGCTTTGTCTGCAGCCATGTTTCCATACGCATCGAACTATGGCGGACATCAGTTCGGGCATTGGGCAGGCCAACTCGGCGACGGCCGGGCTATTTCGCTGGGCGAAGCGATCGGCGTCGACGGCCGGCGCTGGGAGTTGCAATTGAAGGGCGCAGGCCTGACCCCGTATTCGCGCATGGGCGACGGCCGCGCCGTGCTGCGCTCTTCGATCCGCGAATTCCTTTGCAGCGAAGCGATGCACCATCTGGGCGTGCCGACCACGCGCGCGCTGTGCCTGGTCGGCACCGGCGAAGCGGTGGTCCGCGACATGTTCTACGACGGCCATCCGCGTGCCGAGCCCGGCGCGATCGTCTGCCGGGTCGCGCCTTCATTCGTTCGTTTCGGCCATTTCGAATTGCCCGCTTCGCGCGGCGACGTCGATCTGCTGCGCCGGTTGGCGGATTTCACCATCGCCCGCGATTTCCCGGAACTGGAAGGCGATGGCGAGGCTTTATACGCGGATTGGTTCGCGCAGGTCTGCGAACGCACGGCGCGCATGGTCGCCGGCTGGATGCGGGTGGGTTTCGTGCATGGCGTACTGAATACCGACAACCTGTCGATCCTCGGCCTGACCATCGATTACGGTCCTTATGGCTGGATTGATGATTACGATCCCGATTGGACGCCGAACACCACCGATGCGCACGGGCGCCGCTACCGCTTCGGCTGGCAGCCGAAGATCGCGCATTGGAACCTGGCGCGGCTAGCGCAGGCCCTGGCGCCGCTGTTCTCGTCGGTCGAGCCGCTGCAAGCCGGCCTGGATCGCTATGCGGCGGCGTACACGCAGGCCGACCGCGACAATATCGCGCGCAAGCTGGGGTTGGCCGAATGCCGGGACGAAGACGTGGACTTGACCCGCGATCTCCACGCCCTGATGCAGGATGTCGAGGTCGACATGACGATCTTCTTCCGAGCCTTGGCTCAGGTCGATCCCGAGTCGCCGAGCCTGTCGCCGCTAACCGAGGCGTTTTACGACGAAGAAAAACGCCTGCACGCCGAATCGGCCTTCGGGGAATGGCTGTCGCGCTATGCGACGCGCCTGCGCGACGATCCGCTGTCGCCGGTCGAGCGGCGTGAACGCATGGATGCCGCGAATCCCAAGTACGTTCTGCGCAACTATCTGGCGCAGCAGGCGATCGACCGGGCAGAGCAGGGCGACGAAAGCGGCATCGCCGAGCTGCTGGAAGTGATGCGGCGGCCGTACGACGAGCAGCCAGGCCGCGAGGCTTTCGCGCAGAAACGCCCGGATTGGGCCCGCGACCGGCCTGGGTGTTCGATGCTGTCCTGCAGTTCCTGAAAGCCGCTTTTCGTAGGTGCGAATTCATTCGCACGCTCTTGCGCAAAAAACAAAAAGCGTGCGAATGAATTCGCACCTACGAAAAGCGGGGGAGAACCCCGAGGGGCAGAAAAAAGCCGGCTCAACGGCCGGCTTTTTTCTCCTTCTTGGCTGCGCGCTTTTCCTTCAGCGTCTTCTCGGGTTTCTTCTTCTCTTCTTTCTTCTTGTCCATGCCTTTGGCCATGGCCGCGCTCCGGTGGTGGGTCGATCCGCGCTAAGCGTACTGCGGGCCGCGGCGGCCCGCTAGACTATGCGCATGCCCCTGATCTCACTGAATGGCGTCGATTACGGCGTCGGCGGTCCGCTGTTGTTGGAGCGGGTGGACCTGGCCATCGAACCCGGCGAACGCATCGCCCTGATCGGCCGCAACGGCGCCGGCAAATCGACCTTGCTGCGCCTGCTGGCCGGCGAATTGGTGCCCGACGACGGCGACGTCCGCCGCGAAAGCGGGCGCCGGGTCGCGCGCCTGGAGCAGGAAGTGCCGGCGGACGCGGGCGGCAGCGTGTTCGACGTGGTCGCCGCGGGCCTGGGCGAATTGGGCGCGCTATTGGCCGAATACCACCATCTCATCCATGCCGACACGGTCGACACCCAGGCCCTGGCCGACGTGCAGGGCCGGATCGAAGCCGCGCACGGCTGGTCGCTGGACCGCCGGGTCGAAGAAACCCTGACCCGGCTGGGGTTGGACGGCGACGCCGCGTTCGCTGCGCTGTCCGGCGGCATGAAGCGGCGCGTGCTGCTGGCGCGGGCCTTGGCCACCGCGCCGGACTTGCTGCTGCTGGACGAGCCCACCAACCATCTGGACATCGAGGCGATCGATTGGCTGGAAGGCCTGTTGAAGGCTTGGTCCGGCGCGTTGGTGTTCGTCACCCACGACCGCCGCTTCCTGCGCGCGCTGGCGACCCGGATCGTAGAAATCGACCGCGGCCGGGTGACCAGCTGGCCCGGCGACTGGGCCAACTACCAGCGCCGGAACGAAGAACGGCAGAACGCCGAAGCGCAGGAGAATGCCCGCTTCGACAAGCTGCTCGCCCAGGAAGAAGCCTGGATCCGCCAAGGCATCAAGGCGCGACGCACCCGCGACGAAGGCCGCGTCCGCCGCCTGCAGGCGATGCGGCGCGAGCGCGAAGCGCGGCGAGAAGCGGTCGGCAACGTGCGCCTGCAGACGGCGCAGGCCGGCGCTTCGGGCCGCAAGGTGCTCGAAGCGCGCGAGGTTTCGTTCGGCTACGGCGGCCGCAGCATCGTCCGCGACTTCTCGACCACCGTGATGCGCGGCGACCGGATCGGCCTGATCGGCCCCAACGGCAGCGGCAAGACCACGCTGCTGAAGCTGCTGCTGGGCGAATTGGCGCCGCAAGCGGGCGAGGTGAAGATCGGCACCCAATTGCAGGTCGCGTATTTCGACCAATACCGTGCCGCTTTACGCGAGGATTGGAACGCGCTGGACAACGTCGCCGAAGGCCGCGAATACGTCGATGTCGGTGGTGGCAGCAAGCACGTGCTGGGCTATCTGCAGGATTTCCTGTTCACCCCCGAACGCGCACGGGCGCCGATCACGCGCCTGTCCGGCGGCGAACGCAACCGCCTGCTGCTGGCCAAGCTGTTCGCGCAGCCGTCGAACCTGCTGGTGATGGACGAGCCGACCAACGACCTGGACGTGGAAACGCTGGAATTGCTGGAAGAACTGCTGGCCGAGTATCCGGGCACGCTGCTGCTGGTCAGCCACGATCGCGATTTCCTGGACAACGTCGTCACCTCCACCCTGGTCATGGAAGGCGACGGGCGGGTGGGCGAATACATCGGCGGCTACAGCGACTGGCTGCGGCAGAAACCCGTCGCATCCGCGCCCGTTGCCGTAGCGGCGCCGCCGAAGCCGCAGACCGCCGCCCCTCCGCCACCCGCGCCCGCCAAGCGCAAGCTCAGTTACAAGGATGCGCGCGAACTGGAGGCGCTGCCGGTCAGGATCGAGGCGCTGGAGGCGCGCATCGCCGAATTGACTCAGGCGATGAACGAGCCCGGGTTCTATCAGCGCGACGGCGCCGCCATCGTCGCCCACAACGATGCGCTGGCCGCCGCGCAGGCCGAACTCGATGAAGCCTACGCACGCTGGTCGGCGTTGGAGGATTCGCCTTGATCGTCGTCCATCACCTGAACAACTCGCGTTCGCAGCGAGTGCTGTGGTTGCTGGAAGAACTGGGCCTGGACTACGACATCGTGCGCTACCAGCGCGATCCGAAGACGATGCTGGCGCCGCCCGAACTGCGCGCGGTGCATCCGCTGGGCAAGTCGCCGGTGGTGGTGGATGGCGACGACGTGCTGGTCGAATCCGGCGCCGTGCTGGAAACCTTGCTGGAACGTCACGATACCGGCCATCGTTTGGCGCCTCCGCCGGGAACGCCCGAACATTTGGCCTATCGCAAATGGATGCATTACGCCGAAGGTTCGGCGATGCCGCCGCTGCTGCTGAGCCTGGCGTTCCGCCGGATCAAGTCGGCATCGATGCCGTTCTTCGCCAAGCCGATCGCCCGCGGCATCGCGGACAAGGTTTTGAAGGGATACGTCGGACCGCAACTGAAGCTGCATTTCGATTACATGGAAAGCGAATTGGCGCGGCACGGCTGGTTCGCGGGCACGCAATTCAGCGCCGCCGACATCCAGATGAGTTTCCCGGTCGAGGCCGGTGCCGCACGGATGGGCTACGAACGCCATCCGAACCTGGCGGCCTTCGTGCAGCGCATCCGCGCGCGGCCGGCCTATCAGCGTGCCCTGGAAAAAGGCGGCCCGTACGACCTTCTGTCCTGATTCGCGCTTTCGTAGAGTCGAGCCTGCTCGACTGCTTTTGATCTTCGTTACAAAGAGCAGTCGAGCAGGCTCGACTCTACAAAAACTCGTAGGGCGGAACCTGCGAAGCAGATTCCGCCATGGGTCGCCGGGATTGGCGGAATCGCCTACGGCGGTTCCGCCCTACAACCGTTCTGACCTTCGTGAGCTACGCTCTACAGAGCGGTTTCGAACACATCGTCCGGCAAGGCGACGAAGGCCCAGAACGGCACGTCGCTTTCGGCCCACGCGCGCGAGGCTTCGGCCAGAATGTCGACGAGCGTGTCGAAAATGCCCGAATCGACCGCACGCAGGTCGGCGGCGCCCTCCAGCAACAAAGCATAGCCAGCGGCCGGCGACCAGCTCAGATCGCGCAGCGCGTCGGAGAGCGCGTCCCAGTTGCGGCCGAAGCTGCCCGGAAATTCCATCGTCGTGGAAAAGCGCAACAGCAAAGTGGCCTTGTTGCGGCATTCGCCCAGATCGATGCGCCAGGTGCGCAACCCGTCGTCGCGGGCCAAGGCGTCGAGCGTGGTCAAATCGTCGGTGGCGACCAGGAACACGCCGGCGCGCTGAGGATCCGACAGGCCCAGATCGAAACCGGATTCGCTCATCGCCGCTTTCCTTCTCCCGGATCGAAGGCCCGGAAACTGTCGTAATGGTCGTCGGTGTAGTACCAGATCTCGGGCGGATCGCCGCCTGTCACGATGCGGCGCGCGCCGCGGTGGCTCAGCCCAGGCGTGTCGACGGTGTATTCGCGGTAATAGCCGCGCGGTTTGCGTGGCAGCCGGTTCTCGCGATTGCCGAAGACGCTGCCGTCCTGGCGGTGCGGGAAGGGGCCGCCGCGCTGGATCAGTCCGATCGTGTCGTGGGCCTCGCGCGGTAAAGCGTCGGCGACGGTCGTCGCGGGCGGAGCGGGCAGTTCGCCGGGGAGCGGTGCCGCAGCAGGCGCCGGCTGCGAGGCCGTCGTTCCGGTCGCGGTGGCGGGAGCGTCGGGCGTTCGCGTCCGCTGCGGCCACAACACGACCGCCGCGACCAGCAGCAGAACGATAACGAGCAGGACGGGCTTGCGCATCGCCCGAGTTTATCGGCTCGGGGCCTTCTGGCGGTAAAGTGCGCGCAGCGCCGATCAGGCGCGGTTGGGGAAAGGCAGGTATGGCAAGCCGGGATCCGCGCATCGACGCCTACATCGCCAAATCGGCCGAATTCGCTCGGCCGATCCTGCAGCGCTTGCGCGAGGTCGTTCACCAGGCCTGCCCGCAGGCGGAGGAAGCGATCAAATGGGGCATGCCCAGCTTCGTCTATCAGGGCAAGATCCTGTGCGGCATGGCCGCGTTCAAGCAGCACGCCTCGTTCGGCTTCTGGAAGCATGCGCAGGTGATGGGCGAAGCGAACCCGCGCGACGGCATGGGCAGTTACGGCAAGATGGCCCGGCTGTCCGACGTGCCGCCGAAACGGCAGCTCGTCGCCGACATCAAGAAGGCGATGCGTTTGCAGGGAGAAGGCGCCAAGACGGCCGGGCCGCGCAAGACCGCCGCGTCCAAACCCGCGCCGACGACGCCCCCCGACTTGGTCGCTGCGCTGAAGAAGAACGCCAAGGCGCGCGGCGCGTTCGAAGCGTTCGCGCCCAGCCACAAGCGTGAGTACATCGAATGGCTGACCGAGGCCAAGCGCGAGGACACCCGGGCCCGGCGCCTGGCGCAAGCCGTCGAATGGATCGCCGAGGGCAAGCAGCGCAACTGGAAGTACCAGAACGGGTGACGGCCGTCACGTTGCGCGATCGCGGCAGCGCTGCGGCGTTGCGCTGCGGCGGTCGCTGGGCTCGAATCGTCAGTAGCGGCGTTCAGGAGCGGATTTTCTGGGTCTGACAGGCACCAAGGCAGCGTTGGCCGACGACATCGCGCCCGAGTCGCGGACGCGTGATTTGCGCTTCGTGTCGCGCATCCATCGCATGCGCGCGTTGGGCCTGGGCTTGGGCGTGCTGCCGATCGCTTCGGTGTTCTACGAGCGGGCGACGCCCTGGCCGTTCTGGGTGGCATTGTTCCTCAACGGTTACGTCTGGCCACACGTGGCTTACTGGCTGTCTTACCGGTCGCGCGATCCGTCGCGGACCGAATTCCGCAACCTGACCGCAGATTCGGCCATGGGCGGCATCTGGATCGCGGCGATGCAGTTCAATCTGCTGCCCAGCGCGCTGCTGGCGGCGATGTTGTCGATGGACAAGATCGGCGTCGCCGGCTGGCGTTTCCTGGGCCGCACCGCGACGGCGCAAGTGCTGGCCTGCGGCATCGCATGGGCGGCATTGGGGTTCCCGGTGCAGATCTACACCAGCATGTTCGTGATCGCCGCCTGCCTGCCGTTCCTGTTCGCCTACCCGATGGCGATCAGCACCGCGGCCTGGGGATTGGGGCGAAAAGTGCTGCACCAGAACCAGATGCTGCAGTATTTGAACCAGATCGACGACATCACCGGACTGTACAACCGCAAGCATTGGGAAGAAGCGGCGGAAAGGGAATTGGCGCGTTATCTGCGAACCCGCAGGCCGGCGGTGGTGATGATGGTCGACCTGGACGACTTCAAATTGATCAACGACCGCCACGGCCACGTGGCGGGCGATGCGATGCTGCGCGCGGTCGCCGAAGTGCTGAGATCGTGCCTGCGCGAAATCGACACGCCGGCACGCTTCGGTGGCGACGAATTTTGCGCGCTGTTGGCCGAAACCGGCGCCGACGGCGCACGCGAGGTCGCCGAACGCGTGCGCAACGCGGTGGAAAAAGTGGAGATAACCGAAGCGCCCGGCATGCGCTGCACGGTCAGCATCGGCATGGCCGAGGCCAACCGTCTGCTGGTCAACGTGCAGGATTGGATAAATCTGGCCGACAGCGCGATGTACCGCGCCAAGAACAAGGGGCGCAACCGGACCGAAGCCTAAACGGGTGTGGGTATTCCCGGAAGAGAATGCCGCGACACACTCAATGGTGGCTGGCGATCGGTCGACCACGCCCTTTCAAACGAGCGGCATGGGCATGAAGGCCCTCGATGGCTTGGATCAAATCGTTTTCCTGAAGCCCGATCAACGTCCGGGCTTCCACTTCGTCGAACACGATCCAAAACTCGCGATCGGATAAAGAAAGCGCGCCGTGCAACACTTTCCAGGCGATCTCCAGTCGATCGGCTACGGCCATCCTATTTCCGTATTCCGTTGGGGAAACTGCCATAAGGCCGCTTCGGGCGCGGCGTCGGAGCCGGCATGGGATCCAAATCCCGAAGCAGAGCCCGCAAATCGACTTGCACGCTTTCCGCGGCGCCGGTGATGGCGAGCTTCGCCTCGGCCTTTTTTGCGATGGCCGCGCTGTCCAAATAGACCTCGTCGCCGATCTTGAGCATCCGCTTGGTGCTGCAGAACCGGCTGCTGAAGGTCAACGAGCCGGTGCCGGATTTCAGCCACGGGGAATCCGGTCGGAATTTATTAAGCATGGCACTGTCCAGGCCCACGGAAACTTCGCGGCCTTGGATATCGGTGCACAGCCCGATGCCGATGTCGTAGCTCATTGGACGCCCTGTCAGGTATGTAGTGCGCTGACCGATCCGATCAACTTGGAGTTGTCCATGAGCGCGCGCAGACGCTGCTCGACGGAGTGAAGATCGGGCGTGTTCGCCGGCCCCTGCAGCAGATAGCTGGTTTGCTTGTTGGCGCCGAGGCGAGCTGCCTGGCGGCTTACGCTTACGTCGTTCGACGAGCAGGCCCGCGCCCATAAATTGCGCAGCGGTCCCGGCCCGATGCTTTGTCCGCTTACCAGTCGCAGCTTGAACAAGGGGACATGCTTGTCCACTCGTGTCTCCCGAAGGGGAGGGCCAGTATGCGCGTATTTGAGGTTAGGAGGAGAAAAACGAAACCCGCCGGCGTTAGGGCCTCGGTTCTGGGCTTAAGGCGTCGCGATTTGCGGATTCGACAGGGCTGCAGGCCGTGCTGCCGAGACGATGCGCCGGATCGGCGCATCCGCCGTCAGGCCTTGCGGCATTCCAGCAGCAGAGTGTCCACGCCATCGCTGTCGATCAGTCCCGGCTCGGGCGACAGCGGCGCCTGCGCGCCCAGCGCGAAGCGCATGAACACCCGGTTGTACCACCACATCGCGCGTTCGCGCTGATGAGTGAGGAACCACATGCCCAGCTTCAGCAGCCAAGTCGATTTGGGCTGCATGCCGTGCGCCGCGCTGCGTCGCAGCTCGAAGCCGTGGCGGTGGAGCAAAGCCAGCAAGGCATCGGGTTCGTAGCGGCGGTAATGGCCGACGAAATCGTCGAACGGCGTCCACGCCGCCATGTGGATCGGCACCGACAGCAGCAGCGCCGCGCCCGGCGCTGCGACCCGCGCCAGTTCGGCGACCGCCGCCTCGTCGGCTTCGATGTGTTCGATGATGTCGAAAGCGCAGACCAGGTCGAAAGCGGCGTCCGGAAACGGCAGCGCATCGGCCAAAGCCTGCACGCATAGCCCGCCTTGCGATCCGAGTTCGCGCAGCGCGGGCGCGCTGACGTCGGCGAAAGCGGTGCCGGCCACCGGCAGGCGCGGCCGCAAGCCGGGCGCCACTTCCAGGCGCCGCGGCGCGCACGCGGCCAAGGTGTCGACCAGCGGCCAGGTATTGAAGCGCTGCGGCGCGATCAGCACAGCGTCGCGCCACAGGGCGTCGTAGAAACGCCGGTTGACGTCGAGCAGGTTGGGCGAGGGCGGGGCAGCGGCCATCAGTCGCCGAGATAAGCGCCGCAGCCGCGGTAGGTCTTGTCGCCGACGGTGAGCTCGGCGCGTTGTTCGAACCGTTCGCCGCTCATCGCGTCGCTGCAGGATTCCTGCCAGGTGCGCAGCACCACCGCGGTGCCGTCGTCCAGTTGGCCGCCGTAACCGTGGGTACTGCTGATGCCCGTGGTTTTGGCGACGTCGATCTTGCGTTCGCCGTAGTCCAGTTCGGCATGCAGCGGCGGCGAATCGCCAGGACCGATCTCCACCCACCAGCCCGGCTCCTGGCCGATGCCGCGGAATACGGCGCCGCGCTCTTTCGCCGCTTCCCATGGCGATACGTCCTGAGTGGTCGCGCAATCGCGTTTTTCCTCGCCGGCAAGAGTCAGCGTGCCTTCGCCGCCCTTGGTCCAGAATTCGTTGCCGCCCTCGTCCGCATAGCGCGCGCCGGAAGCGGACTTGGCGAGCGGCAGGGCGAGTTTCCGACCGGAGAAGAAGAGTTCGCTGCGTTCGTCTGCGTAAGTCGCCGACAAGAGCAATTCGTCGCAGCGCCAGCGATCGGACTTGGCGACCGGCATCGGCTCGGCCGGCGTTGCGGAGGGGGCGGTCGCTATGGGTCCCGACACGGTGGCCGGTTGTTCTTGCGGTCCGCAAGCGCAGAGCACCGGCAAAACCGACGACAACGCGAGGAAGTGCGCAGCTTTCATGGCGAACCGCTCCGGGGGAAGGCGGAACGGCAGTATGGCCTAATCGGGCCGCCGCGCCGAGCCGCCGTGAGAATCGCGGTTGCCGAGTTCGATTCCGATGCTCCGCCGCGAATCGTCCGCCGATGCGCTGGGCAGGGCACTGGCGGTGCGCGAAGGCAGTACTTTGAACCTTACATACATACCGTAGTGATCGGAAGGCCAGGTCCCTTCGTCGTCGGCGCGGTTCAGGACGATCGTGGCCGCTTCCGGCGCCAGTGCGTCTTTTTGCAGGAAGGCATGATCGATCCGTTTCGGCGGGTAATAGGAGAGGTTGAGCGTGCTGTTGGCCTTCGGGTCGGCCGCTTCGTCGGGATGCAGCTTGCCGTAAGCGTCCTGGAAGTTTGCGGTCAGGGCTCCCAATTCGGGAGCTGTCGCGACCGCGTTGAAGTCGCCGGCCACCAGCGAAGGCGCGCCATCCGAGGTGTCGGCGATGAAACGCATCAGATCCGCGACCTGGCGCTGCCGGATCGCGCCGCCGCCGTCGGTCCAATGCAAATGGGTGGTGTAGACGTTCAGGACGCGGTCGCCGATCGCCATCCGCAGGTGCAGCGCGGTGCGGGAGTCGTCGAAAGGCTGAAGACGGGTCCAATGCCGGGCCACGATCGGCCGGCGGGTCAGGATCGCATTGCCGTAGCGTTGCGGCTTGTTTTCAGGATCGACTGAGGAGAATGCGTATTCGTAGCCGAGCGCATCGGCCAGCGTTTGCGCCTGATTGCGCAGGTTTTCGTGGCCGATCACTTCCTGCAGCGTGATCACGTCCGGATTCAGACGGCGCAGTTCGGCCAGGATCAGCGGCAGACGCTTGGGCCAATCCGCTTTGTCGTGGTAAAGGTTGAAGGTGACGAGCGAGATTTCTGGGGTTTGCTTGCTCTTCGGGGCGTCGTCTGCGTTCGCAAGAGGCATCCAGATGAAGATCAGCAGGCAAAGTGCCAGGCGAATTGCGCGCATTTCGTGTTCTCGATCGGCTTCAAGGAAATTTTATCCTTCAACCGATAGCAGATCGTGCTTATAGCGCGCGTTACATATCGTTACATAAAGAGCAAGGGCACTGGATTCCCGCCTTCGCGGGAATGACGGCTCTAAAGCCCTCTCCCGCTTGCGGGAGAGGGTTGGGTGAGGCGCGCCATCGTCACGCGGCGACGCGAGTGCGGGAAACCGAACTCACTTCGGCATCAACACCTTGTCGACGACATGGATCACCCCGTTCGACTGCAGCACGTCGCCGATCGACACCTGCGCGCGGCCGCCCTTGGCGTCGACCACCCACAGCGTCTTGCCGGATTCCATCGCGGTCAGCGGTTCGCCTTCGACCGTGGTCAGCGCCGCCTTGCCGCCACCGCGCTTGATCGCGGCCATAAGATCGTCGGCGGTCATGCGGCCGGCGACGACGTGATAGGTCAGCACTTTGGTCAAAGTGCCCTTGTTTTCCGGTTTGAGCAGGGTATCGACCGTGCCGGCCGGCAATGCAGCGAAGGCGGCGTTGGTCGGCGCGAATACGGTGAACGGTCCGGCTCCGGACAGCGTATCCACCAGCCCGGCGGCTTTCACCGCGGCGACCAGCGTGGTGTGGTCCTTTGAATTGACGGCGTTCTGAATGATGTTCTTGGACGGATACATCGGCGCGCCGCCGACGGTGACGGTGCGTTCTTTGGACATGCCGTCGGCGGCGAAAGCCGGCGCAGTCGCGGCGAGGGCGAGCGACAATACGGTGCAGGCAAACGACAGGCGATTGCGGATCGGGTTCATGACTGGGCTCTCCATTGAGTGGGACCCCTGATCGGCAGGGGCAATGGAGTTACGGCGGCCGACGCCGTTCGGATGCAGCCGCGCGGATCGATCAGATACGGACGATGCGCCCCGAGGCCATCACCGGGCCGGTCGGCAGGCCGGTCGGCGATCCGCCCGGCGGTTCCATCGATACGGCCAGCATTGCTCCCGCTGCGACCTCGCGCAGCGCATCCGGCAAACGCATCGACATCGCCCGGTCGCGCCTGAGCAGGCCCAGCGAACGCGGCTTGCCGTCGGCGGGGATCAGCCACAGCTGCGGAACGCGCGCGGGATCCGCGGATGCGCCGCCCAGCGGCATCACCACCACCATGCCGCGTTGCATGTCGATGGTGGCGGTGTAGGCGGCGCTGCCGTCGTCGCGGCGGATCGCCGCCACATGCGGCGCGCCTGTGCCGACTTCTGGCGGACGCTGCACGGCGACGTAGACCATCGCGGCCGCCGCGAAAGCGAATCCAGCACTGCCAGCGATGCGCCAGAACGGCAGGCTGCGCCATAGCGACGGCCGTGCGGCAGGCGTTCGCTCAGTCGCGCCGTGTCCGAGCGCGGCGCGTATGCGCGGCCACACGCGCTCCGGCGGCGCGACCGGTTCGGCTTCATCCAGCATCGTGGCCAAACGTTCCTGCCAAGCGGCGACTTCGGCGGCGAAAACGGGATCCTGCGCGATCCGCTGCTCGGCTTCACGCCGCGCCTGCGCATCGAGCACGCCCAAAGCGTATTCGGCCGCGAGCATCGTGTGTTCGGGCGGATCGTGCGGAGGCGTCGGACCGTTGCTGTTCATCGTTCCAGGCAGGCCTTCAGTCTGAGCAGTCCGCGGCGGATCCAGCTCTTGACGGTGCCGAGCGGGTGGCCGCCGCGCGCGGCGAGTTCTTCGTAGGTGCAGCCTTCGAAAAATGCGGTGCGAATTGCCTGGCGCTGCTCGCCGGGCAACTCGTCGATACAGCGATGCAAGCGTTTTCCATCCGCGCCGGCTTCGGCGAGCGCCGAGGCGCCCGGAGTTTCGTCGGCGAGCTCGGGTTGCAGATCGATCGCGGTCGATGCGCGGCCGACGCGGTCGGCGCGCAGACGGTCGATCGCTTTGTTGCGCGCGATCATCGCCAGCCAGGTGATGGGGCTGGCGAGCGCGGCGTCGAAGCTTTCCGCTTTGCGCCAGATGGCGAGATAAGCATCCTGGAGCGCCTCTTCCGCTTCGCCGGATTGTCCCAAGATACGCAGGCAGACGCCGAAAAGTTTCGCCGAAGTGCGGGCGTACAGCATTCCGAACGCGGCCCGGTCGCCGGCGGCGGTGGCCCGCAGCAGGTCTCTGAGCTGGTCGCTGTCGGTCGGCGTCGGCATGGGCCGAGTATGCCAAAGCAGGCTCAGCGCCGGCTTTCGGACCCCGAGATGGCCAGGAACGCCGTTATCGCGTCCAGCAGGCGTTCGCGGCCGCGTTCCGGGCGATCCAGATGGACCATATGGGTCGAATCCGGCAGGTCCAGGCGCTGAACCTGCGCGCTGCGCACGGCCTCGCGCGCGAGCGCGGCGGCGTCTTCGGGGCGGCTCCAGAAATCGCGGCCGGAGCGCACGATCAGGATGCGCGCGCCGATCGAGGAGGCGTCGAACACGCGGCGCCCGGTCGCCTGGTAGAAGCTGTCTTCCATCGCGCCCATCGGCGCGCGGAAGGTCGGCGGATCGTGCGATGCTGAGGCCGGATCGCTGGCCAGCGCAGCGGCTGCGTAAGCTTCGGCGAGTGCCGGATCGCGCCAAGTCGTCTTGTCTTCCGCGGGAATCGAGCGATCCCAAACGCCGAACAGCGAAGTCGCGGGATATTCGGCATAGCCGCCGATTTCCGAACTCAGCCTGTCGGGATGCTGCGGATCGCTCAGCGACGAACCCTTGCCGAGCATGGCGTGTTCGGAAGATCCGCCATACAAGGCATTCAGCGTGATCAGCTCGCTCACTTTTTCGGGATGCAGCGAAGCGTAGAACGCAGCCCACATGCCGCCGGTCGCCCAGCCGAGCAGGGCGACACGCTCGTGCTTGCCTCGCACCGCAGCGAGGACCGCATCGATATCGCGCACGACTTCGTAGGCGCGCGACAGCGGCTTCGATTCCGTCGCCGGTTTCGCCATTGCCGCAGGGCGGTCGGAACCGCCGTAACCGCGCGCGTCCATCACGTAGATCTTGCGGCCGGTGCGTTGAGCGAGGTCGGCGGCGAGCGAGCCGTTCGCGACGGGCAGGTCGAAGGAGCCGATGCCGGGGACGCGCGCGCCGTGGATCAGGATCAAGGGCGCTACGTCTTTTTTGGTGTCGCCCGCGGCGACTTCGCGCACGTGCAGGCGGATGCCGTCGGCGGTGGCGACTTGGAAGTCGCGGCGTGCGACGTCGGCGGCGTTCGCTGGGATCGACACGATGGCCAAAGCGAGCGTCAGCAGGAATAGGCGGAGGCGCATGCTAGAACCTCGGAGATACGTCGCAGCCGGTGGTTGCGCGCGCCCTCACCCAGCCCTCTCCCGCGAGCGGGAGAGGACTGCCATCGCTGGGAGAAGGCGGCGATGCACGGCTCTTTACTTCGGCGCGATAGCGACGCGGAGCACCGGATACAGATTGTAGCGATCGTCCCACGACGAATGCCGGCGGGCGAAGAAATCCAGGCGCGCGAACGGATCGCGGGCGAAGGCCAGATCGTTCTTCAAGCGCAGTTCGAACTCCTGCTTCAGCTTGGCGTCCTTGGCCAGCATGTCGCGCGCCACGTCCTCGGCGACGTAGGCCTCCATGTATTCCTTGCGCTCGAAGGCGTTGTTGAAATCGCCCCATTCGACGTAGGCGTCCGGCGCCATCGGTTCCAGCAGTCCCATCGCCAGGCGCGCCTTGGGCTGGGCGATCGGCACGAACAGGCTGCCGGTGGGGATGTCGCGGGTTTCCGGCTTCCATTCGCCCTGCAAGGTCAAACGCTGATGGCCCTCCACCGAGCCGGAGGCGAACTTGGTTTGGCTGGCGCGGAAAGCTTCGACCTTGGCCTTGGCCGAAGCCGTGCCCAGCGTGCGGAATTCGACGCCGTGCACCTTCAGCTTTTCCGCGATCTGCGCCGCGAACGCTGCGGGGACGATGTAGCCGCCCTTGGGCGCGGTCACGGTCACCGATGGCAGCACTTCGTCGCGCAGCGGCAGCATCCAGATCTGCGGCTTGGTCTCGTCGTAATGCGTCATCAGCGCGCCGGAGATGTCCGAAGGCGTGCGGGTGTATTCGTAACCGCGGAAATCCACCGTTCGCACCTTGTCGGTGGCTGCGTAGTCGAGCGGCACCAGCTTGCCGCCGAGTTTCTCGGCGCGCGCATCGGCCGCATGTGCGGTCTTCAGCCAGCCGGCGCCGTCGCGGGCGGTCAACTCGAGCACGTCGACGATCGTGTTGCGGGTGATCCTCACGCGCGTCGGATAATCCTTCCACGAATGCGTTTCCACCAGCATGCCGTAGCGGTTGCGCAGCTGGAAATAGCCGTGCGAGAAGCGCGGCGTGGGCACGCCGTCGACGAAGCCGGAAGTAGGCACATCGTTTTCGGCGAAGGACGGGTAGTAGGGCAGCGGCAGCGAACCCTGGTCGGCGAGCTTGGCGATAGTGTCGTCGCGCAGGGCTTTGCCGGATTTACGCATTTCCGCGTCGCCGGAATTGATCGGCTCGACCTGGATCGAGATGTCGTGCTCGAACTTGGCGCCGTCGGTGACGTGCAGGTCGACCATCGCGATCGGATCCCAGGTCTGCACCAGGCCCAGCATCGCGCGCATTTCCGGCGCGTCGGCCTTCATGTAGTCGCGGTTGAGGTTGTAGTTCTGCGCAGTGGTGCGCCAGCCCATTTCCTCCGGGCCGCGCTGGTTGGGACGGTTCCAGCGGCCGAAGCGCTCGTGGCCGTCGACGTTGAACACGGGCACGAACAGCCAGACCAGCTTGTCCAGGCTGCCTGCGGCCGCTTCGCCGTCCAGGACCTGGCGCATGGCCAGGAAGCCGGCGTCCTTTCCATCGATCTCGCCGGCGTGGATGCCGCCCTGGATCAATACGACAGGCAGGCCGCGTTCGCGCGCGGCATCCGGCGTCAGTGCGCCGCTGCGCGAAACCGCCAAAGCTTTCATCGGCCGCCCTTCGGGCGTGGCGCCGAAATCGAAGCAGCGCACCGCATCCGGATAGCGCTTGGCGAACTCGTCGCACAGCGCGATCACTTCGTCGTAGCGGCCGGTCTTCAGGAAGCCGCTGCGTTCGGAAACGGTGGTCAGCGACGGGTCCGCGGCGAAGGCGGGCAGAGCGAGGGCGGTCAGCAAGGCGAGCAAGGACAAACGTGGCATCGGTCGCATCCCCATCTAAGAAGCGGCCGATGTTAGCCGACGCGGCGCACGGAATGCGGCTGCCGGTGGTCATCGGGCTGCCGCTTTTCGTAGGAGCGGCTTTAGCCGCGAGCTTTCCCATCAAAATCCTTGCACTATCGCGGTTCGAGGAAAAAGCTCGCGGCTAAAGCCGCTCCTACGAAAAGCCGGTCTTACGAAGAGCGGCGCAGGGCATAATTGGCCTCTTTTGGAAGAGGATTTCGCTCATGCACGTCCTTTACTACGCTCCGGGTTCGGCCAGCTTGGTCGTGCATTGGCTCCTGCTCGAACTCGGCGTTCCCCACGAACTGCGTTTGATCGACACCGCCGCGCGCCAGCAGAAAAGTCCGGAATACCTGGCGCTGAACCCGAACGGCGTGGTGCCTACGCTGGTCATCGACGGCAAGCCTTCGTACGAAGCGGCCGCGCTGCTGCTGGATCTGGCCGACGCGCACCCGCAAGCCGGCTTTGCGCCCGCGCCGGGCACGCATGAGCGGCGCGATCTGTACCAATGGATGTTCAACCTGGCCAACATGGTGCAGCCGCTGTTCCGGCAATGGTGGTACCCGGGCGAACCGGCCGGCGCCGAGCGGGCCGACGAAGTCCGCTCCCACGTCAGCAAGCGGATCGAAGCGGAATGGGAACGTATCGATGCCCATCTCGCGCAGCATGGGCCGTACCTTCTGGGCGATGCGCCGTCCGTGGCCGATTTCTATCTGACCATGCTGATGCGCTGGTCGCGCAACATGCCCAAAACGGCGCTCGATTGGCCGCATTTGGCCGCGCTGGCGCAGCGGATGAAGGCGAGGCCCACGTTCAGGACGCTGTACGAACGCGAAGGCCTGACCGAGTGGGCCTGAAACGGCGGCTGGCCCCGCGGCGCCCGATCCGGATAGGCTAGGCGGGTTTTCGCCGCCCGGAACCTCTGCATGACGACGACTACCGCGCAAGCCCCGTCCGCCAAGGCGAAGCTGCCCCGGCAGATTCCCTACATCATCGGCAACGAAGCTTGCGAGCGCTTCAGCTTCTACGGCATGCGCAACATCCTGGTGCCGTTCCTGGTCAGCAGCATCCTGCTGTCCTATCTGCCCGAAGCGGAGAGGCAGGGCGCGGCCAAGGACGTTTTCCACAGCTTCGTCATCGGGGTGTACTTCTTCCCGCTGCTCGGCGGGTGGTTGTCGGACCGCTTCTACGGCAAGTACAACACGGTGCTGTGGTTCTCGCTGATCTACTGCGCCGGCCACGCCATGCTGGCCGCGTTCGACGACCACCGCACCGGCTTCTACATTGGCTTGTTCCTGATCGCATTCGGTTCGGGCGGCATCAAGCCGCTGGTGGTGTCCTTCGTCGGCGACCAGTTCGACAAGTCGAACAAGCATCTGGCGAAGATCGTTTTCGACGCGTTCTACTGGACGATCAATTTCGGCAGCTTCTTCGCTTCGCTGCTGATGCCGCGGCTGTTGAAGGAGTTCGGCCCGGCGGTGGCGTTCGGCATCCCCGGCATCCTGATGGGCCTAGCGACGCTGATCTTCTGGATGGGCCGCGGCAAGTACGTTCGGGTGCCGCCGACATACGGAAAAGATCCCGACTCGTTCTTCAACGTCGCGTGCAGCGCATTGACCGCACGCGTTGCGGGGCAGGGCAGGCCGGGCTTCGTCGTGGCGATGCTCGGAGCGGCGCTGGCAGCCGCGATCCTGTTGGGCTGGGCGTTGAGCGCGATCGGTGTGGCCGCGTGGTGGCCTAAGGGGTTCGATTTCGTCATCAGCGCGTGCCTGGCGTTGGGCGCGGTGATCTTGTTCGGCGGCATCGGCACCTGGATGCAACTCGGCCGCGCGCGCGGTACGCATCCGGACGCCGCGGTGGACAGCGTGCGCGCGGTGCTGCGGATCCTGATCGTGTTCGCTTTCGTCACCCCGTTCTGGTCGCTGTTCGACCAGAAGGCTTCCACCTGGATCCTGCAGGGCAATGCCATGCGCGTGCCGCACGAAGCTTGGTGGTGGCCGAGTTGGCTGGTGACCGAGCCGGCGCAGATGCAGGCGCTGAACCCGATGCTGGTGATGCTGATCATCCCGTTCAACAACATCGTGCTGTACCCGTTGCTGCGGCGGATCGGCTTCGAGCCGACCGCGCTCAAGCGCATGGGTTGGGGCATCGCGTTTTCGGGCATCGCCTGGATCGGGGCGGGTTTGATCCAGCTGCATATCGATAGCGGCGCATCCACGTCGTTGGCCTGGCAGACCTTGCCTTACGTGCTGCTGACCTTCGGCGAAGTGCTGGTGTCGGCGACCGCGCTGGAATTCGCCTATAGCCAGGCCACGCTGGCGATGAAGGGCGTGATCATGGCGTTCTGGTACCTGTCGGTAACCTTCGGCAACCTGTGGGTGCTGTTGACCAATGTCGCGATCCGCAACGAAGGGGTCACCGCGCAGATCGCCGCAACCGGCCTCAGTGAAAATGCGTTCCTGATGTTCTTCTTCGCCGTGTTCGCTTTCGTCGCCGCGCTGGCGTTCGCGCTGTATGCGCGCGTCTATCCGATGCAAGACAACTACCGGGCCGCCTGATGGGTTTTTCTCTGACCACCGTCATCGTCGCCGTCACCGTCGTGGTGTCCTGGCTGGCGTTCAACAATCCGCGCCTGGTCGATAGGCTGATCCTGTGGCCGCCGGCGATCGACCGCGGCAAGCAGTACGACCGCCTGGTCACCCACGGCTTCATCCATGCCGACTGGATGCATCTGTTGTTCAACATGGTCACGCTGTGGTCGTTCGGCGCGACGATGGAGCGGTTCTACACGCAATACATCGGCGCGCTCGGCTACGTCGCGTTCTACCTGTCGGCGATCGTGGTCGCGATCCTGCCCACCTACATGCGCCACCGGCACGATGCGGGTTATCGCAGCCTGGGCGCATCCGGCGCGGTGTCGGCGGTGCTGTTCGCCTTCATCCTGCTCGACCCGTGGTCGGGGATCTATCTGTTCCTGATCCCGATTCCGATCCCGGCCTTCCTGTTCGCCGCGCTCTACGTCGGCTACAGCATCTGGATGGACAAGCGCGGCGGCGACAACGTCAACCACAGCGCGCACCTGTACGGCGCCGCTTACGGAGTGATGTTCACGCTGATCATGGAGCCGCGCGCGGCGGCCCATTTCGTGCAGAAGCTGGCGAGCCCGTCGTTCGGGTGACGCCGGGCGGGCTCAGGCGGCCCGCACCAGCTTCATGACCGGCTGCTTGCCGTCGTAGTTCTGCTGCAGGCGCTGGCTGATGGTCGCGTCGAGCTGGGCCAGTTCGTTGCTGTCCAGCTGGCCGTTGGCGACCAGTTCGAACAGGCGCGAGAGCAGCATGTCGTCGCTCAACGAAGGGTCGGCGGCTTGATGGTGGTCCGACATGGTCGTTTCCCCTACAAAAGTCCCCTGAGTGCTGCATAAGTACGCAGCATCCATGCCAACGGAATCAGGGGCTTAGGCCGGCCTTTTAGTGACGCTTCGCGTCACACAGCGACCGGATACGGGTCGGGCCTGACGCCTGCCGGCCGTCGGCCGGCGTCGACCGCTCACTCCTCGTGAATGCCGGCAGTGCTATCACCGGCCCCAGTCCCGACTCCGGAGGAACCATGGCGACCGCCCGTACCCGCAAGTCCGCTTCGGCCAAGAAGACCGCCAAAAAGAAGGCCGCCGTCGCCAAGAAAGCCGCCAAGCGCCGGCCGGCGGCAAAAAAGGCGGTCAAGAAGGGAGTTAAGAAGGTAGCCAAGAAGAAGGTGGCCGCCCGCAAGGCGCCTGCGAAGAAGGCAGCGGTGAAGAAGGTGGCCAAGAAGTCGGCGGCCAAAAAGTCGGTAGCCAAGAAGGCCGCGGCCAAGCGGTCGGCGGCCAAAAAAGTACCCGCGAAGAAGGTTGTGGCCAAAAAAGAGGCAGCAGCCAAGAAAACGGTAGCCAAGAAGGATGCGGCCAAGAAGCCGCTTCCGAAGAAGCTGGCCAAGCCGGTTTCGCCTCCGACCGTCCGACCGGCGGCTCCGGTTTCCAAGGCCGCACCCGCACCGCGTCCGGCTGCGGATACCGGGGCGATCGCCGAACCGGCGAAGATTTCCCCCGAGCAAGCGCTGGCCAATACCCGCGCCTTGCTCGAAGCCAAGAAGCAGCACGATCGCGAACCGCAGGCCTGGCACGCGCTGGATCGCGAGCAGAGCCATACGCCTCAGCCCGGCCCGCAGTCTCCGGAAGCGGCGGCCAAGGCCGAGGAGCTGCATCAGGCCGAAAGCCGGGTCCAGGCGATCCAGGGCAGCATCAGCACCCAGGACAGGCACAATCAAGGCAAACGCGACAGCCGAGACTCCGGAGAATCATGAGCGACATCGTCCACGATCTCGTCCGCCACCGTTTCACCCTGGAAGCCGACGGCCACGAGGCCGAACTGGTTTATCAGCTGGAACCCGGACGCATCGCCATCGTCCATACCGGGGTGCCGGAGGCGATCGGCGGCCGTGGCATCGCGGCCGAACTGGTCCGCACGGCGTTGGAATACGCCCGGGCGCAGGGCGTGAAAGTGGTGCCCCGCTGCGCTTACGCAGAGGTTTTTTTCAAGAAGCACCGCGAGTACGACGATCTGCTCGCCTGAGCGCTGTCGCTTTGTAGAGCGGGGCTTGCCCCGCTGTTTTTTCGGCAGTGAAGAAAGCAAAGGCAGCGGGGCAAGCCCCGCTCTACAAAGCAAGTCCAAACTCAGCGCGGGTACAATGCCCGCCCCATGCGCCTCAACAAATACATCAGCGACACCGGCTTCTGCTCGCGGCGCGAAGCCGATCGGCTGATTTCCGAAGGCCGGGTGACGGTCAACGGCCTGCGCGCCCGGATCGGCGCCGAGGTGGGCGAGGGCGACGAAGTCCGCATCGACGGCGAAAAACTGCGCCAGCGCACCGCCGCCAAGGGCAAGCGCCTGCACGTCTATATCGCCTTCAACAAGCCGCCCGGCGTGACCACCACCACCGAGTCGGCGGTGAAGGGCAATATCGTCGATTTCATCGGCCACCAGGAACGCATTTTCCCGATCGGACGTCTGGACAAGGATTCCGAAGGCCTGATTCTGCTCACCAGCAACGGCGACATCGTCAACGAGATCCTGCGCGCCGAAAACAAGCTGGAAAAGGAATACCTGGTGGCGATCAACCATCCGGTCACCGACGAATTCCTGCGCGGCATGAGCCGAGGCGTGCCGGTCCACGGCCAAACGACCTTGCCGTGCAAGACCGGCAAATTGGGCCGCTTCGGTTTCCGCATCGTCCTGGTGCAGGGCTTGAACCGGCAGATCCGGCTGATGGCCGCCCATTTCGGCCACCGGGTGAAGCAGTTGTTGCGGGTGCGGATCGGCAACGTGAAGCTGGGGCATCTGAAGCCCGGGCAGTGGCGGAACCTGACCGACGCGGAGCTGCGTGGGTTATTGCCGCAGCGGACGGAGTGGTAGCCAGCAGACTCCCTTCCCCCCGGGGTGAGGGCGCGCTGCTTGCGAGTCACCGGCTCGCGCGGACCGAACCCCCTTGCGCTAGGTGCAAGGGCCGGGGCGCGGAGCGAGGTGCCCGAAGGGCGGATGAGGGTTCGGCGAAGCGAAGTAGGTGCCGTTGCGGCTGCAATCGTGAGTCCACGATTTCCCGCAGTCATTCAAGCCTCTCACTTCGCCGAACCCTCACCCGAACCCCTCTCCCGGCGGGAGAGGGGCTTAGAGGCGCCCGGCTGGGGTTTACCCCTATTCACACAAGCGCCCCAAAGTAGGGTATGGTGCGCGCACTGTTCAAAGCCGGGATCACGGTACATCGTGGCTCCGATGCGGTAGATCACCCGATTCAAGGCCCGGCCCACCGGCCGGTCTGGACGATCCGCTCCATCGCTCTCGCGTTACCCCTTGCTCGACAGTCTCGGCTCCGCACAAGGCGAAGCCGTGTTTCCATCAAAAACTGTTCCAAGGAGTAACAAAAATGTCCGATCGTCAGACCGGCACCGTCAAGTGGTTCAACGACGCCAAGGGCTTCGGCTTCATCACCCCGGAAAGCGGCCAGGACCTGTTCGTCCACTTCCGTTCCATCCAGGGCACCGGCTTCAAGTCGCTGCAGGAAGGCCAGAAGGTCTCGTTCAAGGTCGTGCAGGGCCAGAAGGGCCTGCAGGCCGACGAAGTGCAGGCGCTGTAAGTCGCCCGCATTCGTTGCGAAACCCGGCCCCGGACGGAAACGTCCGGGGCTTTTTATTTCCGCCGGCGTGGATGCCGGCATCACGGCCTGAGCGATAATTTGCTCCGATCGTCGCTAAGGACTGCGCCATGAGGATCGTCGTATCGGTGTTGCTGCTGGCCCTGGGCCTGTCCGCTTGCAAGCGCGAGGCCGAACCTGCCGCGCCCGCTGCGCCGCAAGCGCCGGCTACCGGCGAGACGGCCGCGCCGCCGCCCGCGCCCGTCGCCGAGTTGAAGGACATCATCGAAACCAACGAGCGCTACGTGGTCGGGATCAGCTACCCGCCGAGCGCGCACAAATATCCCGGTCTGGCCGCGCACCTGAAGCAGTACGCCGACGCCGCGCGCGCCGAATTGCTGGAAGCGGTCGACGGCCTGGGCAACGACAAGCCGAGCGCGCCCTACGATCTGACCTTGAGCTTCACCGACGTGCTGGACACGCCGCAGATGGTCGCGGTCGCCGCCGACGGCAACAGCTATACCGGCGGCGCGCACGGCAGCCCGCTGATCGCGCGCTTCGTGTGGCTGCCGCAGCAGGACAAGCTTCTGACCGCGAAGGAACTCGTGCCGCAGGCCGCGGGCTGGAAGTCGATTTCCGATTACGTACGCGAACAGCTGCATACTAAACTTTCCGAACGCGTCGACGCGGACGACATGCCGCCGGCTGAACGCGCCGAGATGATCCGCGAAGCGGGCAAGATGATCGACGAGGGCAGCGAGGCGGAAGCCGACAATTTTTCGCAGTTCGAACCGATCGTGGGCGGCGACGGCAAGCTGACCGCTTTGCGCTTTGTGTTCCCGCCTTACCAGGTCGGTCCGTATGCGGACGGCGTGCAAACCGTGGACGTGCCGGCGGGCGTGTTGCTGCCGCATGTGGCGCCGGCCTATCGCGGTTATTTCGCCGGCGGTTGATTATTTGTGGGAGGGGCTTCAGCCCCGACCG